>NZ_JAQGNX010000161.1 GCF_028293835.1 Pseudomonas sp. | reverse complement strand
GGCCCGTTCCTGGAAGCAGCCATGCAACAAGTGCGTACAGACAATCCAGGCCTGAAAGCAACGGATATGGAACTGGCCAATGCGATCCTGGATAAAAACCTGGTAGCTGATAAATAGCTATTGAGCTTCAAGTTTCAAGTAAAAAGCCTCGATTAATCGAGGCTTTTTTTTTGCAGCCGGAAACTGATTATTCGCCAATCGCGCTTTGATAAGCGGCTGAATCCAACAGTTTGTCCAGCTCAGCTTTGTCGCTCGGCTTGAGCTTGAAAATCCAGGATGTGTAGGGAGCGCTGTTCAGAAGCTCAGGCTCGCCGCCCAAGCTTTCGTTAACTTCAAACACTTCGCCAGAGATTGGCGAATAAATGTCCGAAGCAGCTTTAACCGACTCAACCACGCCAGCGGCATCGCCTGCAGCGAAGACTTTACCGATTTCTGGCAGCTCCACGAACACAACGTCGCCTAGTGCCTCTTGCGCATGGTCGGAGATCCCGACGGTAACTGTTCCATCAGCTTCAAGACGAGCCCATTCATGACTCTCGGCGAAACGCAGCTCAGCAGGAATATTGCTCATTTATCCATCCTCTACATCAGGTCAGCGGAAAACCCGCCAGAGAAGTTAAATCAGGGCTTTGCCATGACGTACGAAATTAGGTTGTACCACGCGAACCGGATACCACTTGCCGCGGATTTCCACTTCGGCCCGGTCAGCAGTTGCCATCGGCACGCGTGCCAAAGCAATCGACTTGCTTAGCGTAGGCGAGAAACTACCACTGGTGATCTCCCCTTCGCCAATTTTTGTAATCCGGACGACCTGATGCGCACGCAAAACGCCGCGCTCTTCCAACACCAGGCCGACCAGTTTGGATTTGACCCCGGCCACACGCTCACTTTCCAGCGCGCTGCGGCCGATAAAGTCACGACTGGCAGGCTCCCAGGCGATGGTCCAGGCCATGTTGGCCACCAAGGGCGACACCTGCTCATCGATGTCCTGACCGTACAAGTTCATACCGGCTTCAAGCCGTAATGTGTCACGGGCTCCCAAACCGATGGGTGAAATGCCCGCACCGACCAAATCGTTGAAAAAACCACAGGCCTGGTCGACCGGAAGAATAATTTCCAGACCGTCCTCCCCGGTGTAGCCGGTACGGGCAATGAACCAATCGCCTTCATTACGGCCTTCAAAGGGCTTCAGCTGTTGGATCAGCGCACCGCGTTCGCCGGTCACTAACTCGGCTACTTTGGGCCGCGCATGGGGCCCCTGAATGGCCAGCATTGCTAAATCATCGCGCTCGGTCAGTTGCACGTCGAAGTCGGCCAGGTGCGTGCGCATCCAGGCCAAGTCCTTGGCGCCGGTCGCGGCGTTGACGACCAACCGATAACCGCTTTCAGTGAGATAGACGATCATGTCGTCGATCACCCCGCCGTCGCGGTTGAGCATTGCGCTATAAAGCGCTCGACCCAACTGGGTCAAACGACCGACGTCATTTGCAAGCAGCTGTTGAAGCCAAGCCTTGGCCTGACTTCCGGCGATATCGATTACGGTCATGTGAGAGACGTCAAACACCCCACAGTCGCGGCGCACTTGATGGTGCTCATCGACTTGTGAGCCGTAATGCAATGGCATATCCCAACCACCAAAATCGACCATTTTGGCACCGAGGGCGAGGTGCAGGTCAAAGAGCGGCGTACGCTGTCCCATGGGTTTCTCCTTCCGGGCGTGGCGAAGATGCGGAGAGTCGCGACACTGGAGCAAAGCCCGATGAATAAAGGCTTACGGCAGATTTCAACGACCGGAATTGTCCGACAGACCGCACCGATTGCGGCGCATTGTAGCCGCATGGGGGTAGACCCGCACCTAGCGTGTCTGACGGGCTGAACGTCGGATCAAACCGATGACCGGTAGAAGGCTCACTATCACCAGCGTTAATGCGGGCAATGCGGCCCTCGCCCACTCGCCTTCACTGGTCATTTCGAAAATTCTGACTGCCAATGTATCCCACCCGAATGGACGCATAAGCAATGTAGCCGGCATCTCTTTGAGTACATCGACAAACACCAGTAACGCGGCGCTCAGCGCCCCCGGCAGCAACAACGGCACGTAAATGGTGAGAAACAGCCGCGGGCCGCTGACGCCCAAACTGCGACCTGCTTCAGGCAGGGAAGGCCGGATATGCGCCAGGCTGCTTTCCAGCGGTCCGTAGGCCACCGCGATGAAACGCACCAGATACGCCAACAGCAGTGCGGCCAGGCTGCCCAGCAACAGCGGTTTACCGGTGCCGCCAAACCACGTCGACAGCGGGATGACCCACGCGCGATCCAAATAGCTGAAGGCCAACATGATCGACACGGCCAATACCGACCCCGGCAGCGCATAACCGAGGTTGGCCAGGCTCACTGCCGAACGGATGGCGGGGGTCGGCGACAACCGCCGGGCGAAGGCAAGCATCAGAGCGACGCTGACGATGATCAGCGCCGCCATCAGGCCCAGATAAAGTGTGTGGAGGATAAGGGCGACATAACGATCATCCAGATCGAACCGTCCACGCTGCCAGCACCACAGGATTAACTGCAGCAGCGGGATTGCGAACGCACAGGAGAAAACCAACGCACACCAGCCACTGGCCGCCAACGCTTTCCAACCGCGCAGGTGGTATAGCGCTTTGACCCTGGGCCGTTCGTTACCAGGCCGATGAGCACCGCGAGCACGGTGCTCGCCATATAAGATCAGCATGACGGCCAGCAGCAGCAGACTCGCCAGTTGCGCCGCACTGGACAGGCTGAAGAAGCCGTACCAGGTTTTGTAGATGGCGGTCGTGAAGGTGTCGAAGTTGAACACGGCCACCGCACCGAAGTCGGCCAGGGTTTCCATTAATGCCAGCGCCACACCGGCACCAATCGCGGGCCGCGCCATGGGCAGTGCGACCCGCCAGAAGGCTTGCCATGGTGTTTGCCCCAGAATTCGCGCAGCTTCCATCAAGCCTCTGCCCTGGGCGAGAAATGCCGTACGCGCCAGCAGGTACACGTACGGGTAAAACACCAGCACCAGTACGATGATCACGCCTCCGGTGGAGCGCACTCGCGGCAGACGCAGACCGCTGCCGAACCATTCACGCAGCAGTGTTTGTACGGGACCGGCAAAATCCAGCAATCCGACGAAAACAAACGCCAGCACGTACGCTGGGATCGCGAATGGCAGCATCAGCGCCCAGTCGAGCCACCGTCGGCCGGGGAATTCACACAAACTGGTCAACCAGGCAAGGCTAACCCCCAACACGGTAACGCCGATTCCTACGCCGATCACCAGCTGCAGCGTATTACCCAGCAAGCGCAGCATCTGGGTTTGCCACAGGTGCGCCCAGATGTGTGTGTCGATGGTTTGCCACGACAACAGCAAGACGCTGAGGGGCAATAGCACCAATGCCGCGATGGCGAAGACAGGCGGGTACCAACGGCGTGGGGCGGGATGGGCCAAGGGGTTCTCTGTTCAGAAAAGCACGAAACTGTAGGAGCCAACGTGTTGGCGAGGCCGCGGGTCAGGCTTTGCGCGTCAAGCGCTCGCCAACACGTTGGCTCCTACAGATAACTGGTTTAACGCTGGATCAATTCCAACCCACCCGATCCATCATGCGGATCGCTTCAGCCTGGCGTTTGCCGGCCACTTCGACCCCAAGGGTGTCGGCCTTGAATGTGCCCCAGCTGGCCACCTCGTCCGAGGGCGCGACGGTGGGATTGGCGGGAAATTCCTGGTTAATGTCGGCGAAGATTTTTTGCGCTGCAGGTTCGGTCATCCACTCCACCAGCGCCTTCGCGGCTTCTGGATGTGGCGCATGTCTGGTCAGACCAACCCCCGACAAATTGACATGCACCCCGCGATCGGACTGATTCGGCCAAAACAGCTTCACGGCCAGTGTCGGGTTTTGCTGGTGCAGGCGGCCGTAATAGTAGGTATTGACGATACCGACATCGCATTGCCCGGCATTGATCGCTTCCAGCACGGCGATGTCGTCCGAGAACACATCGGTTGAAAGGTTGTTGACCCAGCCCTTGAGGATCGTCTCAGTCGCCTCGGGGCCGTGGGTTTCGATCAAGGTTGCAGTCAGCGATTGGTTATAGACTTTTTTCGCCGTGCGCAGGCACAAGCGACCTTCCCATTCTTTGCCCGCCAGTGCTTCATAGGTCGATAGGTCTTCGGGTTTGACCCGGTCAGTCGAGTAAGCAACGGTTCGCGCGCGCAGACTGAGGCCCGTCCAGCTGTGGGTGGATGAGCGGTACTGCTTAGGAATGTTCGCGTCGATCAGTGGGGAGGTAAACGGCTGAAGAATGCCCATCTCCTCGGCTTGCCAGAGGTTGCCGGCATCCACCGTCAGCAGCAAGTCAGCCGTGGCGTTCTCGCCTTCGGCTTTGATCCGCTGCATCAACGGCGCTTCCTTGTCCGTGATGAATTTGATCTTTACCCCGGTTTCAGCGGTATAGGCGTCGAACACCGGCTTGATCAGTTCATCGATACGCGATGAATACACCACGACTTCGTCGGCGGCTTGAGCGCCGCTGGCAAGCACGGTCAAGGTCAAGACCGTCAGAAGACGCTTGCTTACCTGCATGGACATGGCCCTGTGTCAGAAAATTGAGGCGAAATGGTAGTGAATCCCATTTCCAATCTCAACCAAACTCACAACGGAGGCGTTACGGGATGTTGCGACACCCCGGTGATCACCCGCCTCGCCAACACGTTGGCTCCTACAGGAGAGGGCGTTATCGATTTCTAAACTTGCGCCAGCGCTGGCAAATCCCCAGATAAACCCAAGGCCTGACGCACAAACAGCGCTTTGGCCTCTGGCAATTGATCAACCCATTTCAGGCCGGTGTTGCGTAACCAGCGTACCGGCAGCGGATCGGCCTGAAACAGGCGCTCCAGCCCTTCCATCGCAGCCATCAGCGCCAGGTTGTGCGGCATGCGCCGGCGCTCGTAGCGGCTAAGCACACGCACATCGGCGAGGCGCTCACCGCGAACGTAGGCGTGTTGCAGGACTTCGGCCAACACGGCGGCATCCAGAAAGCCCAGGTTGACGCCCTGCCCCGCCAGCGGGTGGATCGTGTGCGCGGCATCACCGATCAGTGCCAGGCCTTCAGCGACATAACGTTTGGCGTGTCGCTGACGCAACGGCACGCACAACCGAGGGTCAGCACTTAATACTTCACCAAGACGGCCTTCGAAGGCTTTTTCCAAGGCGCGACAGAATAATTCATCACTGAGCGCCATCAGGCGCGCGGCTTCGGTTGGGGTCACCGACCAAACGATGGAGCACCAATGTTCGCCCTCTCGTTCCAACGGCAGAAAGGCCAGCGGCCCCTCATCGGTGAAGCGCTGCCAGGCGGTGTTTTGATGGTCGTCCGCAGTGCGTACGCTGGTAACGATGGCGTGATGCAGATAGTCCCATTCCCGGGTGGCACAGCCTGTCAGACGACGCACGGCGGAATTGGCGCCATCGGCAGCGATTACCAAGGGCGCACGCAAGGTACGGCCGTCAGCCAGGGTCAGCAACCAATCATCACCGGATCGACGCATCTGCTCCAATCTCGCGTTGGCCAGCAGGCCAATATCGCTGTCGTGCAAGCGCTCCAGCAATGCGTCCTGGACCACACGATTTTCCACGATATGACCCAGCACATCCGCGTGCACGCAGGCTGCGGAGAAATGAATCTGCCCGGTCCCGCTGCCGTCCCACACCTGCATCTCGCCATATGGGCTGACCCGCCGCGCGACCATGGCGTCCCATATATTCAAGCGCTCAAGAATCCGCTGGCTTGCAGCGGATAACGCGCTGACCCGTGGCTCAAATGCCGACTGCGAATCGAACGGCATGACGCTCATAGGGCCGCCATCGAGCAGCAATATATCCAGCCCGCTGTCTTGCAACGCCAGCGCCAGGGCGCTACCGACCATTCCGGCCCCGACAATCAGCAGATCTGCGCGCGTTTCCATGCTTTAAATCATTCCCGCCAGTGGTGTAAATAAAGAGGCATCACACATCGGATCGAGTTCCCAGACCCATGGCTTGACGGGCGAACCAGCGCTTGGCAGGCGGCAACAGATCCAGACCCAACAATCCAAGGTTGCGTCCAACGCCAACCAACGGCTGATGGCTGCCAAACAAACGCGTCACTTTATCGGAGAAGCCCACGGTCATCTGTTGATCCATCCGTTGGCGCTCGCGATAGCCTTCTAACGTGGGAAAGTCGCCCGGCAGACTGTTGCTTGCCAGCAGTGCTTCGGCCAACGCATTAGCGTCGCGCAATGACAGGTTGAAACCCTGCCCGGCAATCGGGTGCAGGCTATGGGCGGCATTCCCTAGCACCGCCAAATGCGGCCGTACCTGCTCTTCAGCCTCGATCAGTTTGAGCGGATAAAGATGTCGCGCACCGACCTGACGTAATGCCCCCAGGCGATAACCGAACACACCCTGCAACTCACTGAGAAAACTACGCTCATCCAACGCGGCCAGACGCTCGGCGTCCATACCGGTGCGGGTCCAGACCAAGGCGCAACGATTTTCCGGCAAGGGTAACAACGCCATCGGCCCTTCATCGGTGAAGCGCTCGAAGGCTTGCCCGCAATGCGCTTCGCTCGGGGTGATATTGGCAATCAGCGCACTTTGGTTGTAAGGGCGTTCGGTCACACCAATCCCCAATTGCTCACGCAATCCGGAGCGGCCGCCATCTGCAAGAATCGCCAGGTCACATTCAAGCTCGGTTTCGTCATCCAGCGTCAGCCGATACCCATCGCCCAAAGCCTGCATGCGCTTGACCTCGGCCGGGCAGCGCCAGCTGATCACTTCCTTGTCCAAACCTTGCCACAGGCACTGACCCAGCCAAGCGTTTTCAACCACGTAGCCCAATGCCGGCACGCCTTCTTCCAGGGCCGACAAGCGTGCCGCACCGAAGCGCCCACGGTCAGACACCTGAATCTGCAGGATAGGCTCAGCACGGCGACTGATCTGCTGCCACAGGCCGAGACGTTCATAAATTTTACGCGCACCGAACGACAGTGCGGACGAGCGAGCGTCGTAGCTAGGGTGATAAGAGTCAGGCTGGTAAGAACCGCCGGGGGCGAAGGGCTCGATCAAAACGATCTTCCAGCCTCGCCCCTTGGCTCCGGCTTGCAGCGCAAGGGCCAGGCTTGCGCCGACCAGTCCGCCACCCACGATTGCGATATTGACCCGGCTCATGCAGCCTCGGCGCGGGCAGCGGCCATTAAGGCCTCGATGGCCGCGACGGTTTTCGGCACGCCACCTGAAAGCACTTCACACCCTTGTTTGGTCACCACGACGTCATCCTCGATCCGCACACCAATCCCTCGCCATTTCTTCGCGACGCTCTGATTGTCCGGGGCGATATAAATACCCGGCTCCACGGTCAGGGTCATGCCGACCTCCAGCACGCGCCATTCGCCGCCCACTTTGTAATCACCGACATCATGCACATCCATCCCGAGCCAATGGCCGGCACGGTGCATATAAAATGCTTTATAGGCCTCGCCGACGATCAGTGCGTCGACGTCGCCCTGCAACAAGCCCAAGTCAACCAGCCCCGTGGTAATCACTCGCACCGTGGCCTCGTGCGCCTGGTTCCAGTGCTTGCCTGGACCGATGAGCGCAAACGCAGCCTCCTGAGAATCGAGGACCAATTCGTAGATCGCTTTTTGCTCAGGTGAAAACTTGCCGCTGACCGGGAACGTTCGGGTGATGTCGCTGGCATAGCAATCAATCTCACAGCCTGCGTCGATCAACACCAGGTCGCCGTCCTTGAGCACGGCGTCGTTCTCCTGATAATGCAGAATGCAGGCATTGCGGCCTGACGCGACGATGGAACCATAGGCCGCCATCTTCGCCCCACCCTTGCGAAATTCGTAATCCAGTTCGGCTTCAAGGCTGAACTCATGCAACCCGGCACGGCTGGCCTGCATCGCCCGTACGTGCGCGCGTGCAGAAATCTCGGCAGCGCTGCGCATGACTTTCACCTCTGCCGCTGATTTATACAGACGCATGTCGTGTAGCAGATGATCCAGCGCAACAAATTCGTTCGGCGGCTGAGCGCCCAGATGCGCCTTGGAGCGGATCACGTTGATCCAATCCATCACATGCCGATCAAATTCAGGGTTGCTGCCCATAGCCGAGTACACCCGATCACGACCTTCAATGAGGCCGGGAAGAATGTCGTCGATATCACTGATAGGGAACGCGTCATCGGCGCCGAAATCGCGCATCGCGCCTTCCTGGCCAGCACGCAGACCGTCCCACAGCTCCCGCGCAGGGTTGCGCTCGCGACAGAACAACACGTACTCGCCGTACTCACGTCCCGGTATCAGAACGATCACCGCTTCCGGTTCCGGAAAGCCGCTGAGGTACTGAAAGTCACTGTCTTGACGATAAACATGTTCGACGTCACGGTTGCGAATAGCCACCGCAGCCGCTGGCAGAATCGCGATGCTGTTGGGGACCATTTGCGCCATCAGCGCTTTGCGGCGACGGGCGTATTCCGACTTCGGGATCTGGATCATAAGCAGGTGAAGTCCCCTTTCGAGCGCCGCTAGCGCCGATGATGAGCGATCAATGCAACGAAGGTTTCGGCTCAGGCGCAGCGGGCTTGTTGCACTCGGTGAACAGCAACAGTGGCGCAACGCGCAGGTATTCCATCACTTCCATGTAATCGCTTTCGCCGTCTTCGGACTCTTCCAGCGCGTCCTGCACCTGGGCGATGGCCGCCAGATCTTGCAACACTTCCTTGGCTTCGTCGCTGAGCGTGCCGTCGCGGAAGCTCAGGCCAAACCCGGCGAGAAAGCCCTGGCACCATTGGCCCAGCGCGGCGGCGCGCTCAACGAGCGGTTCGTCATCACTGGGTAGCAACAAGACCACCGTCATGTCCTCACCGCTCAGCTCGCCTTTGACCATCTCCTGCAAGCCGATCAATGCTTGGCGGACGTTGTCTTCAGGCGGTGCGCCCAGCACTTCGCTGGCATCGACCATCCAGCCGTCGACTTCGAAGCCGGCCCCCGCGCAACTGCGGCCCAACAACAGGCCGTGCAGCTCGGCAGGAGACACGG
>NZ_JAQGNX010000078.1 GCF_028293835.1 Pseudomonas sp. | reverse complement strand
GCCTGATCGAGTCCAGACAACCGTGTCAGCCGTTGCGCCAAACGCTGCTGCCAATCGATGGTGTACAGGTTCGAGGTGTGCAGCAGCAAGCCGGCTTGTTCGCTGATGGCCGCAACGATTCTTGGGTGGGAGTGACCGACATTGGTCACCGCCACGCCTGCCGTTGCGTCCAGGTATTCACGCCCGTCCTGATCCCACAGACGCGTGCCAAGCCCTCGGGCAAAGCTGAGGGGCAGTGGTTGATAGGTGGGCATCAGGCAAGCGGCAGTCATGATTCGAGCTCCTTCTTCGTTGATATCTGCAGTATCGTTAACAACGTAAGTTGGATAAACGCGCGCTTATTTCAATCTATTTAAAGCTGGGCTTGATAATGGACCTGTTCCAATCGATGACGGTGTACGTGAAAGTGGTGGAGACGGGCAGCATGACGGCTGCGGCGCAACGGTGTTCAATGTCTACCACCATGGTGGGCAATCACCTGCGGGCGTTAGAGCAACGCTTAGGGGTCAGCTTGCTCAAGCGCAGCACTCGGCGTCAGAGCTTGACTGAATTCGGCTCGGCATATTATCAACGCTGTCTCGAAGTGCTTGGGTTGGTGGCGGACTCTGACCGCATGGCTGAGCACGCCCAAGGCGTACCGAGCGGTTTATTGCGCATTACCGCGCCGCCCGCATTCGGCGTTGAGTGCCTGGCGCCAGCCATGAGCGGATTTGTGCAGCGCTTTCCATCGGTCAAGCTGGACGTGGAGCTGACCAATCAGGTGCTTGACCTTATCGACGGTGGTTTTGACGCGGCCATCCGCTTGGGCACCCTGGAATCGTCCGGCCTTATTGCTCGGCCTTTGCAGGACTACACCCTGACGATGTGCGCCTCTGCCGATTATCTTCAACGCCGGGGCATACCCATCAAGCCGCAGGACCTGCAGCAGCATGACTGTCTGGCATTTGCCTATCCGGCGGGTGATGAGTGGCGCTCTACCGTGAAGCAGTGGAGCCTCAAAGGCCCGGAAGGTGAGGTGGTGGTTCCTGTCTCCGGGCCGATGACCATCAACAGCACACCGGGTCTGCGCCAGGCGGCGATTGCCGGAATGGGCGTGGTGATGATGCCGGATTTGCTGGTGCGCCAAGACCTGCAGGACGGCAGGCTGGTAGCCGTTCTGCAGGACTACCAATTGCCGCGCCGGCCGATGCATCTGGTTTATGCGCAAGATCGCTATCGGCTGCCGAAGCTCAGGAGCTTTGTCGAATACGCGATTGAAATGTGGGGGCGTGAAGCGTAACGGTTAGGATTAGTCTTCCCCGTGCGGCTTCAGTAGCGTTGGCCGGCTCTATTAGTCAGCCAATAAGCTATCCAATGGCAGCAATAAATCAAAGATGCAGCAGCGCGATGGAGAAGGAAATAACGATCGTCCAGGCAATGGCAAGATTGAGGTACATGTACGTTTCGTCCGTTGGATTTCAATGGACGTTATCTTCGGTCAGGCGAGACGGAATAAATAATTCCGTTTAACGATTTAGATGATCAATTTAAATGATGACCGCAAGTGTCAGGTTGTGTGCATAGGTCAGTCGATGACGGTTAAATTGTAGGAACGGGCTCTGTGCTTGCTGCGGGGGGCAGCGCGCAGTCTCCTACTGATTCAGGCCGCCTCTGCTTGGGCGTTGTTAAATAATTGTTTAAGTACAGAGGAACGCAGTGACAGTCGCTGGTCGTTATCTTTCAACCATTCGTGGGAGTTACCACTGGTTATGGGGAATGGCAGCAGATGTCAGGCGCAACGATACCGTCGACAGTTGTAACGTGTTTAGCGCCGGGGCGAGCCTGCAGATCCATGGCGTTGGTCGCAGGATTGCTGCTGAGTGGCTGTTCGCTGGTGCCTTCTTATAGCCAGCCGCACGTACCCATTGCGCCCGCCTGGGATGATGGGCAGACGGCCTCGATTGCAGCCGGTGGCCCCTGGTGGGAAGAGTTTCACAGTGAGGAGCTTAATGGACTGGTAGCCAAAGGTCTTACGGCCAATTACACGCTCAAGGCCGCCGTCAGCCGCATCGACGAAGCGCAAGCGTTGGCGCAGGTTACCGGGGCCGCGCAATACCCGTTGCTGTCGTTGGGAGGCAGCTTTCAACGGCAGAACAATTACGGCACCACCGAAAAGCGCAGTGTGTTTGCCGATGCCACCTACGAGGTCGATTTCTGGGGCAAGCAACGTGCCGCGGCCGACTCTTCCAGCGCATTGGCCAACGCCACGGCATTCGATGCCCAGACCTTGCGCATGACCCTGGGCGCGACCATCGCCACGACCTATTTCCAAGTGCTGTCACTGGATGACCGCTTGCGGCTGGCTCAATCAATCGCTGATGACGCACAACAGGTGCTTGATCTGGTTAACGTTCAGGCCTCTCAAGGTGCGGTGTCGAACCTTGAAGTGGAGCAGCAGCGCAATGCGTTACAAACCTTCCAGGCCGCGATGCCGCCGCTGCGCCAACAACGTGACATGGCGCTGTACCAACTCGCGGTGTTAGTCGGCGTTGCACCCCAGGGATTCAAGGTCAACCAGGTTGGCTTGAACGACCTCGCCGTGCCGAACCCGAGCGTCGGCTTGCCGGTTGGCCTATTGCGTCAGCGTCCGGATATTCAAGCAGCGGAAGCGCGTCTGAAGTCAGCCAACTTCGATGTCGGCGTAGCACGTGCGGCATTTCTGCCAAACCTGTCGCTGGACCTTCAAGGCGGGATCGACACCTTGGCCGGTGGCAATATTTGGAGCCTGCTCGGAAGCCTTGGCCAACCCGTATTTGCCGGCGGACAACTCAAAGGCCAACTGCGATTGGACCAGGCCCATGTCCAAGAGCTGACCTCCAGCTACCGTGAGTCGGTGATTGAGGCGTTGCAGGATGTGCAGACGCAACTGAGTGCTGCGCGCCAACTCGACCAAACCTACACGCTGAACCAGGCGGCCGTGACCTCGGCCCGGGAAGCCGCGCGATTGGCGCAGGTTCGCTATCGGCTGGGTTCAACGGATTTCCAGACGCTGTTGATTGTCGAGCGCACCCAGTACCAGGCCGAAGACACGCTGCTGCAAGTACGACTGCAACACCTGCAAGCCGCCGTCGGCTTGTTCCGGGCACTGGGCGGTGATTTCAGCCCCACCAGCGTTGCCAGCAACGCCGTGCCATCCAATTCTTCTTCTGCTCAGGCCATCCGCCCATGACTTCGGTGCAACCCGTTTCCTCTCGTCGTCGTTTTCGACTTATTGCACTGGTCATTGCTGTGATCATCGCGGTTGGGGTTCGTCAATTCTGGCCGGGCCGCGTGCACGCCGCGCCAAGTGTGGCCGCTGACGCCGCGGTTCCGGTCACCTTGCAGCAGGTGCAACAGCAGGACTTGCCGATCTGGCTCGATGCAATTGGTAATGTCCAGGCGCTCAATACCGTCAACGTACGGGTGCGGGTCGACGGAGAATTGCAAAAAGTACTGTTCACCGAGGGACAGATGGTTAACGCCGGTGCGCAGCTGGCGCAGATCGATCCTCGGGTCTATCAGGCGCAGGTAGCGCAAGCCCAGGCAATGGTCGCCAAAGACCAGGCGCAGCTTGCCAATCTGCGGGTTAATCTGGACCGGGCCAGCAAACTGGCGGCGGCCAAGGCGGGTCCGACTCAGGATGTCGACACCTTCCGTGCCCAACTGGCAGCGCAGCAAGCCACGGTCCAGGCCGACCAGGCAGCGCTGGACAACGCTCGTCTGCAGCTTAGTTTCACTCAGATCACGGCGCCGCTGACCGGGCGTACCGGGCAGCGCTTGTTGGACGTTGGTTCCATTGCCCATGGCGCCGAAGCCACCGGGTTGGTGACCATCACCCAAATGAACCCAATCACCGTAGCGTTTTCGGTAAACCAGGATAGCCTCGGGCAAATCCTTGAGGAAAATGCCCGTCAGCCGTTGCAGGTGGTCGCCATGAGCCGCGACGGCAAGCAACAAATCGCCACCGGCACACTCAGTTTCATCGACAGCCAGGTCGCTGCGGGCAGTGGTCAAATCCAGCTCAAGGCGCAGTTCAACAATGAAAAATCGCAGTTGTGGCCGGGTCAATTGGTGAGTGCACGGCTGTTACTGCATACCCAGCGTGATGCAACGGTCGTCTCAGTTAATGCGGTCCAACAGGGGCAGAAAGGCTCGTTTGTTTATGTGGTCAATGCCGATCAGCGGGTCGAGCCGCGCCTGGTCGATACTTCGTCGGTAGTCGATGGGCAGCAATGGATTCGCAACGGTCTGGCGCCGGGTGAAACCGTGGTGGTACAAGGCCAGTCCAGAATTGCCTCGGGCACCCATGTAACCGCGGTCAAGACTGACGTGGCAAGCACCCAGCCACCGGTCAATGCGGAGGCCAGTCGATGAACGCATTAGCCGGTTTGATTCAACACCGCGTGGGCCTGTGCTTGTTAGCCATCGGGGTCATGCTGCTCGGCGGCTTTGCTTATTTCCAGTTGCCGGTTGCGCCGCTGCCCACCGTGGATTTTCCAACGATTCAAGTCACCGCAACCTTGTCTGGGGCCAGCGCCGATACCATGGCCTCCTCGGTGGCGACGCCACTAGAGCGGGCCTTTTCGGCGGTGCCGCAGGTCAGTTCCATGACCTCCACCAGCGCTGCGGGAAAAACCCAGATCGTCTTGCAGTTCGATCTGAATCGCAACATCGATGGCGCTGCGGAGGACGTGCAGACGGCGATCAGCACGGCCAGTCCCAACTTGCCGAAAACCATGACCAGCACGCCGACTTTCAGAAAGGTCAACCCGGCTGAATTCACGGTGCTTTCCCTGGCCCTGACTTCACCAACGAAAACGCTGCATCAGTTGGATCTGTACGCTGATAACTACATGGCTCAGCAGCTGTCGCAAATGCCAGGGGTTGGCTTGATTGATTTCCACGGCGAACAAAAGCCAGCGGTGCGGGTACAGATTGATCCGGACGCATTGGCCGCCCGTGGTCTTACCCTGGAAGACGTCCGCAGCATTATCGGTGTCAGCACCCTCGATCAGCCCAAGGGTAGCCTGGATGGGCAGTACCGCTCGATCACCCTGGGCGCGACCGACCAGTTGCTTGATCCCAAAGGCTATCGCGAGCAAGTCGTCGCCTACAAAAACGGCGTCCCGATCAAGCTGGGCGATTTAGGCAAAGTCATCGACGGCGCAGAAGACACGCAGCAGGCGGCGGCACTGGAGGATGAGCCGGGAATCATCGTCGACATCCACAAGCAGCCCGGTTTCAACGTGCTGTCGACCATCGCCGCGATCAAAGCAAGACTGCCGTCGTTGACCTCTCAACTGCCCAAGGACGTCAGCGTTCAGGTGGTAGGCGACCACACGCAAACCATCGAAGCCTCGGTCAATGATGTGCAGTTCACGTTGCTGCTGTCGATCGGCCTGGTGGTCATCGTGATATTTGTATTCCTGCGCAAAGCCACGGCAACCTTGATTCCAGCGATGACAATTCCGTTGTCGCTGGTGGCGACGTTTGCCGTGATGTATTTACTTGGGTACAGCCTTGATAACTTGTCGATCATGGGCCTGGCAATTGCCGTTGGCTTCGTGGTGGACGATGCCATCGTGGTCATGGAAAACATCGTCCGCCATCTGGAGATGGGCAAAACCAAAATCCAGGCGGCGGTGGAAGGGCTGCAAGAGGTGGGCTTCACGATTATCTCGATGACCATCTCGCTGATCGCGGTATTCCTGCCGATTCTGTTAATGGGCGGTATCGTTGGCCGGCTAATGCGCGAGTTTGCGGTGACCGTCAGTGTCGCGATCCTGATGTCATGCGTTGTATCGCTGACCATCACGCCAATGCTCTGCGCCTGGTTGCTCAAACATGAGGACCGCGAGGCAGATACCGGGCGTTTTTCCCGCGCCTGCGAAAACGCTTTCAACCATATTCACGACGGCTACAGTCGCAGCCTGGACTGGGTGCTTGCTCACCAACGCCTGACCTTGGCCGTGGCGATGGCGACGTTCGTTGCCACCGCCGCGCTGTACATTTACATCCCCAAGGGCTTCTTTCCGCAGCAAGATAACGGCCTGATCCAGGGAATTGCCGAAGCGGCACCGGATATTTCGCCGATCGCCATGCGTAAACAGGTTGCGTTGCTGTCGGCCATTGTGGGTGCCGACCCGGCAGTGGCCAAGGTGTACTCCTGGATCGGGCCGAACCCGACCATCAGTCAAGGCAAGGTGGTTATCAACCTCAAGCCGTTCGCCGACCGTACGGCGTCAGCGCAACAGGTGATTGCTCGGTTACAGCCGCAACTGGACAAAGTCTCCGGCATCAAAATGTACATGCAGGCCAACCAGGATATTCAAATCGGTGGCCGGGCGAGCAAGACTCAATATCAGTACACCCTCCAAGACCCTGACAGCGCCGAACTGGACCATTGGAGCGGCGTCTTGCTGGCAAAGCTCAAGACCTTGCCCCAGCTGCAACACGTAACCACCGACCAACAGCGCGCCACACCGCAGGCGACGTTGGTCATCGACCGCGCAACCGCCTCGCGGATGGGCGTCACGGTGCAAGCTATCGACGACGTGCTATATGACGCCTTTGGCCAGCGCCAAATCGCAACGATGTTCACTGCACTGGATCAGAACCACGTGATCCTCGAGCTTGATCCAAAGTGGCAGTTGTCCCTGGAAACCCTGGGCCATTTGTACGTGCGCTCCAACAGCGGTGCGCTCGTGCCGTTGAACCTGCTGGCCAACCTCAAGAATGAATTGGTGCCGATCATCATCAACCACCAAGGCATCTTCCCGGCGGTAACCTTGTCATTCGATCTGGCGCCCGGGCATGCACTGAGTGAAGCGGTCGACGCGATTCAGCAAGCATCATTGGAAGTGGCAGTGCCGGACAACGTGCGCGGCGGTTTCCAAGGCACGGCACAAGCGTTCCAGGATTCGCTGAAGTCGCAACCCTGGCTGATTCTGGCGGCCATTTTGACCGTCTACATTGTCTTGGGCGTGCTATATGAGAGCGCTATTCACCCCCTTACGATCATCTCGACGCTGCCATCAGCCGGTTTCGGGGCACTGCTGGCGCTGATAATTTGCGGCCAGGACCTATCGGTATTAGGCATGATCGGAATCATCCTGCTGATCGGCATCGTCAAGAAGAACGCGATCATGATCGTCGATTTTACCCTCGCCGCCGAGCTACAAGGCATGGCCCCGGCCGATGCGGTTCGTGAAGGGTGTCTGTTGCGTTTAAGGCCTATTCTAATGACATCACTGGCGGCACTACTTGGCGCTGTGCCCTTGGCGTTCGGGCATGGTGCCGGTTCAGAGTTGCGTCAGCCGTTGGGTATCGCCATCGTCGGCGGGCTATTGGTTTCCCAAGTACTGACGCTTTACACCACACCGGTTGTTTATTTATGGTTCGATCGGTTCCGCAGTCGCCGTGATATTGCCGCCGAGCTCGCCACTGTTGGATAAGTTCCTGATTTAGAACGCATGAGCACTGGGTTCTCAACCGTCATGCTCCGAAAAATACGGAAGGTTTTAACGCTTTTTTCATCAGCCACCATGAACACTAAGCGTCAAGGTGGCGTGCATAACGCGCGATGTAGGAAAAAACCATGCGTATTCTTGTTGTCGAAGACCATAAAGATATTTTAGATAGTATTTCCGAGTACATGGTGCTTAAGGGCTGTGAAGTAGTCGGTGCGGCGGACGGTTTGACTGGTTTGCACCTCGCGGCGACGGAGACCTTTGATGCGATCATTCTTGACGTCATGTTGCCGGGGATGGATGGCAATCAGTTGTGTAAAAACCTTCGGGAACACGCACGACTGGATACGCCTATTTTGATGTTGACTGCACGGGACGATTTGCCAGACCGCTTGAAGGGTTTCAAGTCGGGCGCTGACGACTACATTGTCAAACCGTTTGCGCTTTCAGAATTATTGGCGCGAATCGAAGCCATCGCACGTCGAAAAAAGGGCCTGCAAAAACGCATCATCCAGATTCATGATCTGGTATATGACCTGGACTCCCTTGAGGTCACTCGTGCCGGAAAACCGTTGAAACTCAATCCGATCAACCTGACGCTATTGGCCGTGTTGATGCTTAGAAGTCCGGCCATTGTTCGTCGGCAAGAATTGGAAGAGGCCGTATGGGGCACCGATTTGCCCGACAGCGACAGCCTGAGAAGCAATATCTATTTACTGCGTAAAGTGCTGGACAAGGGGTTTGACATTCCGTTGTTGCATAACTACCACGGGGTGGGTTACAGAATTCATACCTCTGCCTAGTTGGGGGTTTGGTGTAATCTCTTGTAATGATTGGCAAGGAGATTAACGAATTTTTCACATTAGGTTAACTGAGTTGTGACACTCGATTAGTCAACTTATCGCTATTGACCCATGGAGGTACGGCATGACTAGTCCCATCAAACTCAAGTTTTCCGAGAAGTATGACGAGGCCCACGCTCAGCGCTATTTGCGCAAGCATCAGGAGGGTCCCTCACGGCGACTTTCCCATTGGCGGGATGAGCAAATGGCTCGTAAAGCCTTGGCGCTGGCGGGTCACCCAACCGTTGTGCTTGACCTGCCCTGTGGTGCGGGTCGGTTCTGGCCGTTGCTGGCGGAGAAGGCTGATCGGGTGATTGTTGCAGCAGACAACTCGGAAGGGATGTTGCAAACAGCACGTCAATCGCAACCGCCGGAAATCGTTAAGCGCGTACGAACTTTGCAAACATCAGCCTTCGACATCAACATGGAGGACAACTCGGTCGACAGCATTTTTTGCATGCGACTGTTACATCATATAGGCGATGCGCAACACCGTGTAGCGCTGCTGAAACAACTTAACCGTGTCACCCGTGAAACAGTCATCATTTCATTGTGGGTGGACGGCAATTTTAAAGCCTGGAAGCGCAAGCGCCAGGAGCGTCAACGCATCAACGACGGAAAAGAAAGCGGTTATCAAAATCGCTTCGTCGTTCCGGCTGCTACGGCAGAAGCAGAATTTATCGAAGCAGGTTTCGAGATTCAGGAGCGCTTGGATTTTCTGCCGCTGTACGCCATGTGGCGTGTGTATGTATTGCGCAAGAAGTAACGGTTAGGCTGGACGGCCGCAGTCCAAGCCGGCGTATTTCCGCGATGTACAGATTCCTCGGAATGCACCTTCGATGCGCGCCTCCCGAAGGCGCAATGGAAGACGGCATTCAGGGAACTTGTAGGGTTTTCGGTTATCAAGCTACTTTACGGTGTCGATGCCTTTGCGGGCGTCGCCGCAGGTCGATAACCGCCCAGCGTTTCATTTTTGAGCGCCACGGAAAATCCCAAAGGACCCTGATTTATGATGACTCAAGACAAACCCGTATGGCTGATCACCGGTTGCTCCACCGGCTTTGGCCGCGAACTGGCGAAGTTGGTATTGGCCCGTGGCTGGCGAGCCGTGGTGACCGCCCGTGACCCCTCAACGCTGACCGATATTGTCAAAGGTCATGAAGCGTCGGCACTGGCCCTGCCACTCGATGTCACCAATCGTCAGCAGATAAATGATGCCGTTAGCCAAGCCAAGGCCCGTTTTGGCCGCATCGATGCGTTGGTCAACAACGCCGGCTACGGCTATCTGGCAGCAATTGAGGAGGGTGAAGACGAGGCGGTTCGGGCGATGTTCGAAGCCAACGTGTTTGGCTTGGTCGACATGACCAAGGCGGTATTGCCGGTCATGCGTGAGCAGCGCAGCGGGATCATTATCAACGTCTCTTCCATCGGCGGCATCGCCAGCTTTGGCGCTACCGGTTACTACCACGGCACCAAATATGCAGTGGAAGGGATTTCCGAGTCGCTGGCCATCGAAGTCAAACCGTTGGGAATTGATGTGTTGATCGTCGAACCAGGACCGTTCCGGACGAACTGGGCGGGCCCATCAATCAAAGCCTCGGCCATTGTGATCGATGACTATGACGCCACCGCCGGTGAACGTCGGCGTCAGACTTCCCAGCGCAGCGGTAATCAGGCGGGTGATCCGGTACGGGCCGCCCAAGCCATCATCGACGCCGCCAGCGCCAAGAACCCACCGTTGCGATTGTTGCTGGGCAAAGCAGCATTGGAGCTGGCGCGGAAAAAGATTGAAACACTGCGTCATGATTTCGATACATGGGAAAGCACCACCGTGGGCGCGGACTTTCCAGAAGGGCAGTGAGGGCGAGGGCTGGTACAAACACCTGTAGGTAACCAATCCCGGTGGGAGCGAACCTGTTCGCGAAGGGGTCAATGCGCGGTATCTCAGACAGACCGCGCCGCCTGCTTCCCGAATAACTCGGTCCCACAGCTTCAATGAGCCGTCGGCATCGCCGCGTCTTTGGGCCACAGCAACCAAATCTGCCCTGCCTGTTTCATGTTGCCCGCCAGTTCACCAGCTTCCACACCCGTACCCGTAAACAAGTCGGCGCGGACTTCTCCGGCGATTGCGCCGCCGGTGTCTTGCGCGGCAACCGGACGTATCATTGCGCTGCCGTTCGGGCGGGTGGTGGAAAGCCACAGCAGGCTGCCCAACGGAATGACCTTGCGATCGATCGCCACGCTGAAGCCGGGCGTCAACGGCACGTTCAGCGAACCTCGTGGACCCTCGTTACTGTCAGGCCGAACGCCAAAAAACACATAGCTTGGGTTGCTCGCCAGCAATTCTGGAACCTGATCCGGATTGGCCGTTGCCCAGTCACGAATCCGGCTCATGCTCAGCTCTTCCTTTTTCAACTGATCATGGTCCACCAGCCAACGCCCCACAGGCCGGTAAGGATGGCCATTCTGATCCGCATAGGCGATTCGCATCTGCCGACCGGTATCCAGTTGAACACGGCCGGAACCCTGGATCTGCAGAAACTGCAGGTCCATCGGGTTGCTCAACCACGCTAGCACCGGCGCGTTTGCGCCTTGGCGCCCGATGGTTGCGGCGTCGTCATACGGCTTCAGCGTCCGGCCTTCAAGTCGGCCGCGTAGGCGTTTGCCTTTGAGTTCAGGGTAGATGCTGTCCAGTGCCACCACTACCAAATCGTCAGGTACGCCATAAATCGGCACGGTGGTCGTATCGGTACGCTCAAGGCTGCCTTTGTAGATCGGCTCGAAATAACCGGTAATCAGTCCCTTGGTCCCTTTGTCGGCCGAGCGCAGGCTGTATACCTGCAGGTTTGATTTCAAGAAGTCACGAACGGCGGCAGCGTTCGGTTGCACCTGGGCGGCGGCGCTGCAAGAGCCCTTCCAAATCTTGTCGTTAGCCATCCGCGCACAGGCGGAATACCAGCTGTTGAAGCCCGCGAGCAGGTCTTCGTCACTGGTGGCGGGCAGGTCCTCCCACTTGACGCTGACGTAAGTGTCCACCGGAGGAGTGGGCTTCGGTTTGCCGTAATCACAGGCAGCCAGAAGCGCAAAAAGCGGAACGGCGCAAAACAAAAAACGGCGCCAGCGGTAGCAAAAATCAATCACGCGATGGGTTCCTGAGGAGCAATTCGAGGGCATTAGCTTGGGGAATCCGGCCATCCACGTCAAATCCGGATATCTGGGAAGGGCGTAGCCAAGATCATCAGCCCGGGGCGCAGCACGGTCGGCCGATGCTGGCCTCGAAGAGGGGTAAATGAATAATCGACGGCGAATAATCAGCGCCGGGCGAATGCGTATTCGCCACCTTTCGCCAGCGCCGCCTGATAGGCGGGGCGCGCTTGAGTGCGGTCTACCCAAGCGGCGAAGTGGGGGTAAGGGCCCAGTTTGCCAAACTGTCTGGCTACGTCGCCGACAAAGCTCAGCTGGATATCTGCGCCGCTCAGTTCATCGCCCAACAGATAGTCGCAATGGCTCAAAGCTTCGTCGATATAGCTCAAATAGTTGGTCACTTCAGAGTCAATCCGCGGTTGCAATGGTTTGCCCGCTTCGCCCAAACGACCTACGTACAAGTTCAACAGCAGCGGCAGCATGGCGGAACCTTCCGCGAAGTGAAGCCATTGCACGTATTTGTCGTACGCGGGGGTCGACGAGTCAGGTTGCAGGCGTCCTTGCCCGTGGCGTCGGATGAGGTAATCAACAATCGCCCCAGATTCGATCAGCGTGATGGGTCCGTCTTCGATGATCGGTGATTTCCCCAATGGATTGATTGCCTTCAACTCAGGAGGTGCCAAATTGGTTTTCGGGTCCCGCTGATAGCACTTGAGTTCGTAAGGTATCGCCAGTTCTTCCAGCAACCAAAGGATCCTCTGGGAACGTGAGTTGTTCAGGTGATGGACAATGATCATTGGCAGTTCCTGTTTAAACGGTGAAAGGACGGCATTTCTATTATTGGAGGTGTGACACGCCGCGCTTGGGTGTTGTTCAGTTTTAAGCGTGGACGATTTCCCTACGACTGGAGCATCACAATGAACGGAATGACATTTACAGTGCAAATCCCGTCCAGTCATCTGATGTCCTATGACATCGCGCGCCGTCGGACAGACCAGAGATTGTAAAAAACGCCATTGATTCCTAAGGTTTTAATGACAATTCACTGCTATTACAGGGAATCAATGCCAAGAAATTGAGAGGGCATCGACCAGAGTCTTTGCGAAAACCGCTTGTTTTAATATAGATGTACGATAACGTACGTCGTGTCAGAGACTGTCATCATCATAACAACCATAAGAAAGTGAATTCAAAATGACTCCAGAAGAACTCAAAGCTACAGTTTCGTCCGGTTTGCTCTCTTTTCCTGTTACCGATTTCAATGCTCAGGGCGACTTCCATAAGGCTGGCTATATCAAGCGTCTTGAATGGCTCGCTCCGTACGGCGCCAGTGCGTTGTTTGCTGCAGGCGGTACCGGTGAGTTCTTTTCCCTGGCAGCTAGCGAATATTCCCAAGTCATCAAAACCGCCGTCGATAGCTGCGCGAACAGCGTGCCTATTTTGGCCGGTGTAGGTGGGGCAACGCGCCAAGCCATCGAATACGCACAAGAA
>NZ_JAQGNX010000158.1 GCF_028293835.1 Pseudomonas sp. | reverse complement strand
AAACTCAGGCAACCGATTCTGGAAGCCTTTCCGCCCTGGAGCAAGCCATGCAAGACCTCGATCCCGTCGAAACCCAGGAATGGCTGGACGCCCTGGAATCGGTTCTCGACAAAGAAGGCGAAGACCGCGCTCACTATTTGATGACCCGTATGGGAGAGCTGGCCACCAGAAGTGGCTCACAGCTGCCATACGCCATCACTACGCCGTATCGCAACACGATTCCCGTTACCCACGAAGCACGCATGCCTGGCGACCTGTTCATGGAACGCCGCATTCGCTCGTTGGTGCGATGGAACGCACTGGCCATGGTGGTCAAAACCAACCTGAACGACCCCGACCTGGGCGGTCACATCTCCAGCTTCGCCTCCAGCGCGACGCTGTATGACATAGGCTTCAACTACTTCTTCCAGGCACCGACCGACGAACACGGCGGCGACCTCATCTACTTCCAGGGTCACGCTTCGCCGGGCGTTTACGCGCGTGCGTTCATGGAAGGCCGGATCACCGAAGACCAGATGAACAATTTCCGTCAGGAAGTTGATGGCAAAGGTCTGTCGTCCTACCCGCACCCGTGGTTGATGAAAGACTTCTGGCAGTTCCCGACTGTGTCCATGGGCCTTGGCCCGATCCAGGCGATCTACCAGGCACGCTTCATGAAGTACCTGGAGCACCGCGGCTACATCCCTGAAGGCAAGCAAAAAGTCTGGTGCTTCCTCGGCGATGGCGAGACTGACGAGCCGGAATCCCTAGGCGCCATCTCCCTGGCCGGCCGTGAAAAGCTTGATAACCTGATCTTCGTCGTCAACTGCAACCTGCAACGTCTCGACGGTCCGGTTCGCGGCAACGGCAAGATCATCCAGGAACTCGAAGGCGTGTTCCGTGGCGCGCAATGGAACGTGACTAAAGTCGTTTGGGGCCGTTTCTGGGACCCACTGCTGGCCAAAGACGTCGACGGTATCCTGCAACGCCGCATGGACGCAGTCATCGACGGCGAGTATCAGAACTACAAAGCCAAAGACGGCGCGTTCGTTCGTGAACACTTCTTCAACACGCCTGAACTCAAGGCCATGGTTGCTGACCTGTCCGACGACGAAATCTGGAAGCTCAACCGCGGCGGCCACGACCCGTACAAGATGTATGCGGCCTACCACGAAGCCGTCAACCACAAGGGTCAACCGACCGTGGTATTGGCCAAGACCATCAAAGGTTATGGCACCGGCGCCGGTGAAGCGAAAAACACGGCGCACAACACCAAGAAAGTCGATGTGGACAGCCTGAAAAGCTTCCGCGACCGTTTCGACATTCCGGTCAAAGACGACCAACTGGATTCCCTGCCGTTCTTCAAACCTGAAGAAGGCAGTGCCGAAGCCCGTTACTTGAGCGAGCGCCGCGCAGCACTGGGCGGTTTCGTGCCTCAGCGTCGCGCCAAAAGCTTCAGCTTGCCAACGCCGCCGCTGGAAACCCTCAAGGCTCTGCTTGACGGTACCGGCGACCGTGAAATCTCCACCACCATGGCCTTCGTGCGAATTCTGTCGCAACTGGTCAAGGACAAAGAGATTGGCCCGCGCATCGTTCCGATTATTCCGGACGAAGCCCGTACCTTCGGTATGGAAGGCATGTTCCGTCAGTTGGGCATCTACTCGTCCGTCGGCCAGCTCTACGAGCCAGTCGATAAAGAACAAGTGATGTTCTACCGCGAAGACAAGAAAGGTCAGATTCTCGAAGAAGGCATCAACGAAGCAGGCGCCATGTCCTCCTTCATCGCTGCCGGTACGTCGTACAGTAGCCACAACCAACCGATGATTCCGTTCTACATCTTCTACTCGATGTTCGGTTTCCAACGGATTGGTGACTTGGCCTGGGCCGCTGGCGACAGCCGCACCCGGGGCTTCCTGATCGGTGGCACGGCGGGTCGTACCACGCTCAACGGCGAAGGCCTGCAGCACGAAGATGGTCACAGCCATATCCTGGCTTCGACCATCCCGAACTGCCGTACATTCGACCCGACTTACGGCTATGAACTCGCGGTGATCATCCGTGAAGGCATGCGCCTGATGTTCGAAGAGCAACAGGACGTTTTCTACTACCTGACCGTGATGAACGAGTCCTATGCGCACCCGGCCATGCCGGCGGGTTCCGAGGCTGGCATCGTCAAGGGCATGTACTTGCTCGAAGAAGACACCAAGGAAGCGGCTCACCACGTTCAGCTTATGGGTTCGGGCACTATCCTGCGCGAAGTACGCGAAGCGGCGAAGATTCTGCGCGAGCAGTTCAACGTCGGTGCCGACGTCTGGAGCGTTACCAGCTTCAACGAACTGCGTCGCGACGGCTTGGCAGTAGAGCGCAGCAACCGTCTGCACCCAGGTCAGAAACCTGCCCTGAGCTACGTGGAAGAATGCCTCGCTGGCCGTAAGGGCCCAGTGATCGCGTCGACCGACTACATGAAACTGTTCGCTGACCAAATTCGTCAGTGGGTACCGTCCAAGGAATACAAAGTCTTGGGCACTGACGGTTTCGGCCGCAGTGACAGCCGCAAGAAGCTGCGTAACTTCTTTGAAGTCGACCGTCACTTCGTGGTGCTGGCAGCTCTGGAAGCCTTGGCCGATCGTGGCGATATCGAACCTAAAGTAGTGGCTGAGGCCATTGCCAAGTTCGGCATCGATCCTGAAAAACGTAACCCACTGGACTGTTAAGAGTCTGTCTCAAGATCGCAAAGGGCGCTGAAAAGAAGCGCGTAACAGCAGACGATGCGGAATTTACCTTGGTAAATGAGCATCCGAAGCTGTTTTCGCCGCAACCCGACACAGCGCAGTCGAGAGTGAACAGGTTCTCCGAAGGAGAGACATTGTGAGTGAGCTAATTCGAGTACCCGACATCGGCAACGGTGAAGGTGAAGTCATTGAATTGATGGTCAAGGTCGGCGATCGCATCGAAGCCGAACAGAGCATCCTGACGCTGGAATCGGACAAGGCGAGCATGGAAATTCCTGCTCCCAAAGCCGGCGTCATCAAAAGCATGAAAGTGAAGCTGGGCGACCGCCTGAAAGAAGGCGACGAACTGTTTGAGCTGGAAGTTGAAGGTGAAGCGGCTGCGCCTGCCGAGGCCGCTCCTGCTGCACCGGCCGCTGCCGCTGCTCCGGAAAAAGCAGCGCCTGCACCGGTTGCAACTGAAGCAGCCGCCGCTGTTCCAGCCGCTGCCGCCAGTGAAACCGTCCAGGACATTCACGTTCCTGATATCGGCTCGTCGGGCAAAGCTAAAATCATTGAAGTGATGGTCAAGGTCGGTGACACCATCGAGGCTGATCAATCGCTGATCACCCTCGAATCCGACAAAGCCAGTATGGAAATTCCTTCGCCGTCCGCTGGCGTGGTGGAAACCATCATCATCAAGCTGGACGATGAAGTCGGTACTGGCGACCTGATTCTAAAATTGAAAGTGGCCGGCGCTGCTGCACCGGCAGCTCCTGCTCAAACCGCTGCTCCGGCCCCGGCTGAAGCGGCACCCGCTTCCGCACCTGCTGCAAAAGCCGAGGCGGCGCCTGCTGCTCCAGCACCAGCACCGGCTAAAGACGGCGCCAAGGTTCATGCTGGCCCGGCTGTCCGCCAACTGGCCCGTGAATTCGGTGTCGAGCTGAACGCAGTCGGCGCAACCGGCCCACACGGCCGCGTGCTCAAGGAAGACGTGCAGGTTTACGTCCAGGCCATGATGCAGAAAGCCAAGGCCGCTCCGGCTGCCGGTGCTACCGGTGGCGCGGGCATTCCGCCGATTCCGGTTGTCGATTTCAGCCGCTATGGCGAAACCGAAGAAGTACCGATGACGCGCTTGATGCAACTTGGCGCGGCCAGCCTGCACCGCAGCTGGTTGAACATCCCTCACGTGACTCAGTTCGACCAGGCTGACATCACCGAGCTGGAAGCTTTCCGTATCGCGCAAAAAGCGGTTGCAGAGAAGGCCGGCGTCAAGCTGACCGTCCTGCCATTGCTGCTCAAAGCCAGCGCTTTTCTGCTCAAGGAACTGCCGGACTTCAACAGCTCGTTGGCGCCAAGCGGCAAAGCGATCATCCGCAAGAAATACGTGAACATCGGCTTTGCCGTGGACACGCCAGAAGGTCTGCTGGTCCCGGTCATCAAGAACGTCGATCAGAAAAGCCTGCTGCAATTGGCGGCAGAAGCGGCTGAACTGGCTGAGAAAGCCCGTTCGAAGAAGCTGTCGGCTGACGATATGCAAGGCGCCTGCTTCACTATTTCCAGCCTCGGGCACATTGGCGGCACTGGCTTCACGCCAATCGTCAACGCACCGGAAGTAGCGATCCTTGGCGTGTCCAAGGCAACTATTCAGCCAGTCTGGGACGGTAAAGCCTTCCAGCCGAAACTGATGCTGCCTTTGTCGCTGTCCTACGATCACCGCGTAATCAACGGCGCGGCGGCTGCACGCTTCACCAAACGCTTAAGCGAGCTGCTGGCGGATATCCGCACGATGCTGCTGTAATGCAAAACCTGTAGGAGCCTACTTGTTGGCGAGGCGGTATTTCCGTAAAGACCGCATTGGTCCTCGCCAACAAGTTGGCTCCTACAGAGTCTGGGTGTTCAAAAAAATCCCGGAGCTGTCCGAGAATTACCGATTTTTCGAGCTGCCACGCTCGTACCTCAACCCCGCCAACTTGGCGGGGCTTTTTTTGTCTTCCTTTTTACTTCCGAAAATGCTGATATTTATCTAAACCGACCAGCTGCACTCCAGCTAGTCTCACTTCTGCCGATATTTATAGCACTAAGCCACCGTGCTCACTTGTCAGCCCGAGCTGCATGATGCAACCTTGCGACACGCGGTATAAATGAGGGCATTAGCCCATGCGCGATCAGCATTTTGAAAGTGAGTTTCTTAATGAAAAGCCAACCCGATGCCGCCGGTCGAACCGCGGCCGAGGTAGTAACGCAATTACCGGTGCCCTCGCGGCTCGGTATGCTGCGTTTCGAACGGCTGAACGAAGCTAATTGGGCGCTTTTGTACCTTGACCCCAACTGCGAAAAACAGTTTGGCCAACCCGCAGTAGACCTGTGTGCATTAATCGGCTCGCCGTATGCCAGCCTGATGGAGCCCGAAGCGCGCTATCAAATGCATGACGCTGTGCAGTCGCAATTGGCCAGCGGTCCTTTTTACCTGATCCGCTACACGCTACACACCTCTAAAGGTCCGCTGAGCGTCCTCGAACTGGGCGAAGGCTATCGGCAGCATAACCGCGATCTACTCCGTGGTTATTTGATGGTGGTCGAAGGGCTGTTCGCGCAAAACGACCCGGTATCGTCGCCCGACCTGGAAACTCAGAACAGTCGCCTGCAAATTGCGCTTGAACTCAACCAACGTGCCCAGCAGGAACAACTGCTGCACCTGGAACGCGTTCGCGCTCAGCAAGACCTGATTTTGCGCCTCGCTCGTCATCGCTACAGCACGCATAACTCCGTGCAGGAAGCGGCTCAGTTGATCACCCAAAGCGCGTGTGACATCTACGACATCTCCAACGCGAGCATCTGGGACCTTAGCGGCAGCCATCTGGAACCCATTGCTGCGTTCTGCCGTGACACTGGCGAGTTCTTGCGGCCCAAGGCCATCGACCTCAGCACCTTCCCGACCTACCTGGAGGCGCTGCATACCAGCCGTGCCATTGATGCGAACGATGTTCAGCATGATCCGCGCACCAGTGAGATGGCTGAGAAGCTGAGACCCAGGGACATCAATGCGATACTCGACGCCAGTGTCCGCATCGATGGGCTGGTGGTGGGTGTGTTATGCCTGGAGCAAACGGGTATTGCGCGTCCGTGGCAGTCCGATGAAATCGCCTTTGCCGGTGAACTGGCCGACCAGTTCGCCCAGGTCATCAACAACCACAATCGACGCACCGCCACCAATGCCTTGCATTTATTCCAACGAGCGGTGGAGCAAAGCGCCAACGCCTTCCTGCTGGTCAATTGCGATGGCGTGGTGGAATACGTAAACCCGAGCTTCACCGCAATCACCCAGTACACCACCGAAGAAGTGCATGGGCATCGGCTGTCGGAACTGCCCGCACTGGAGAATCTCAACGAACTGCTGCTTGACGCCAACTCCAGCCTGGTTAAAAGCAACAGCTGGCAGGGCGAATTCAAAAGCCGCCGTAAAAACCTTGAGCCTTACTGGGGCCAGCTGTCGATTTCCAAAGTGTATGGCGACCACCGCGAGTTGACCCACTACATCGGCATCTACGAAGACATCACCCAAACCAAGGCTGCCCAGCAACGCATTGAGCGCCTGGCGTACACCGACAACCTCACTAGCCTGGGCAACCGCCCGGCGTTCATTCGCAACCTCGACGAGCGTTTTGCCCGAGACAGCGATACGCCGATCAGCCTGCTGCTGGTGGACATCGACAACTTTAAACGCATCAACGACAGCCTTGGCCATCAGACCGGCGACAAGCTACTGATCAGTCTTGCGCGGCGCTTGCGCAACAGCCTGAGCCCCAGCGGCAGCCTTGCGCGTTTCGCCAGTAACGAATTCGCGGTGTTGCTGGATGAAACCGATGTCGAGGCCGGGATGCAGATTGCCGTCCAGGTGTTGAAGACTCTGGACAAGCCAATGTTCGTCGACAACCAACTGATCAGTGTGACTGGATCAGTCGGCCTCGCCTGCGCGCCGCTTCACGGTCGCGACCCGCAAACCTTAATGAAGAACGCAGGCTTGGCGCTGCACAAAGCCAAAGCCAACGGCAAACATCAGGTGCAGGTGTTCACCGAAGCGTTGAACGCCGAAGCCAGCTATAAACTGTTCGTCGAAAACAACCTGCGCCGCGCGCTGACTCAAAACGAACTGGAAGTGTTCTATCAACCCAAACTGTGTCTGCGCAGTGGCCGGCTGCTGGGCATGGAAGCACTGCTGCGCTGGAATCACCCGGAAAAAGGCATGATCCGCCCGGATCAATTCATCAGCGTCGCCGAAGAAACCGGCTTGATCATTCCCATCGGCAAGTGGGTTGCCCGTCAGGCATGCCGCATGAGCAAAGAATTGACCGCCGCTGGAATGGGCCGTTTGCAGGTGGCGATCAACGTCTCGCCCAAGCAATTTTCTGATCCGGACTTGGTGACGTCGATTGCCAACATCCTCAAAGAAGAACACCTGCCGGCTACCATGCTTGAACTGGAGCTCACTGAAGGGCTGCTGCTGGAAGCGACCAATGATACTCGTCAACAACTGGACTTCCTGAAACAGCTTGGGCTGTCCTTGGCCATGGATGACTTCGGAACCGGCTACTCATCGCTTAGCTATTTGAAGAAATTTCCCATCGACGTGATCAAGATCGATCGCAGCTTCATTCGTGACATCCCGGACAACCAGGACGATATGGAAATTACCTCGGCGGTGATTGCCATGGCGCACAATTTGAAACTCCAAGTCGTGGCCGAGGGCATCGAAACCGCCGAGCAATTGGCTTTCTTGCGTCGGCACCGTTGCGATGTTGGCCAGGGCTACCTGTTCGACCGGCCCATTCCTGGCCAGGACCTCATCGACAAGCTTCGACGATACCCGCGTGGTCCGTTGCCTGATCCGCAACCGAGCTGACAGTGTCGCCACTCTGTAAACTACGTTCGTCCCGATGCTGCCGTCGCCCCTTCCCTCAAGCCTGAACTGTCGGGCAAACTGTCGACCTTCCTCAATCACCTCTTTAAGACCTCATTGACCACCCCCATTCAGTTACCTCCTGCTACCGAGAGGACATGAATCATGGCTTTGCGCTCGGAGATACTCGTGAACAAGAACGAATTGCCCACTGCCCAGCAAGCGTTGCCAGGCCGTGAAACACCCATGACCGTGCCGGAGAAACATTTCGTCAACGGCAACCCGCTGCTGGGTCCATTTCCGGGCAGCGTCGATTTCGCGATTTTCGGCTTGGGCTGCTTCTGGGGCGCCGAACGTCGCCTGTGGCAGCAAGAGGGCGTACACAGCACCTCCGTGGGTTACGCTGGCGGCTTCACGCCGAACCCGACCTACGAAGAAGTCTGCTCCGGGCTGACTGGCCACAGCGAAGTGGTATTGGTGGTGTATGACACCGAGCACACCACCTACGAAGCACTGCTAAAGGTGTTTTGGGAGTCGCATAACCCGACGCAGGGCATGCGTCAGGGCAACGATCTCGGCACGCAGTATCGCTCTGTCATCTACTGCACTAACGAAGCGCAGTTAGAAGCGGCCATCGCCAGTAAAGCAGCATTCCAGGCCGAACTGGATAAAGCAGGCATGGGCCAGATAACCACCGAAATCGAAGAGGCGCCGACGTTTTACTACGCCGAGGCGTATCACCAACAATACCTGGCGAAGAACCCGGCTGGGTATTGCGGGTTGGGTGGAACTGGGGTTTGTTTGCCGGCTTGAAATTGTTCTCGCTAATACGTCGGCTCTACAGGTTTACGCCGATCCTGTAGCCAACGTGTTAGCGACGCCGTTTATTCCGCAATCAACCAATCCATCTGCCAACCGCCCTGGGTCTGCCCCAAGGTTTTAGCCAGCCACGGCATCAGTTCGCGCAACTCTTCTTCCAGGCCCCAAGGCGGATTGGCGATGACCAGGCCCGATCCGTTAAGGCTCTGCGGGGTGTTCAGTGGATGCACGAACAACTCAACCCGCAACAACTTCGGCGCGCCGGTAGCGGCCAAATCCTGGTAAAAGCTGCGTAGCTGACGTGTGTCCTTGATCGGGTACCAGATGGCAGCCACGGTCTGACGCATGCGACCGATGGTTTCTTTCAACGCCACGGCGCAGCGTTTCATTTCGTCCAATTGCTCGAACGGCGGATCGATCAGCAACAAACCTCGCTTTTCCGCAACGGGCAGTAGCGCACGCGGCACATGCCAGCCTTCGCCCAAGTGCACGGCGACACGTCGGTCACCGCGCATGTTCTCTTTGAGCAGACGCCCATCTTCGGGGTGTTTTTCGTTGAGCAGGATGCGTTCGCGCTCGCGGGTCAGGCGACGGGCAATCTCCGGCGAACCAGGGTAATAACGCAGTTCGCCATCCGGGTTCATGTCGTGCAGCACTTGCAGGTAATCGGCCGTGAGCGCAGGCAAGTCCGAAGCGCCCCACAAACGACCGATGCCTTCGAGCCATTCGCCGGTGCGGCTGGCCTGATCGCCCTTCAGGTCATACAGACCAATCCCGGCGTGGCTGTCGATATAGGCGAACGGCTGCTCCTTGCGCGCCATAAGGGCGATCAAGCGAGTCAGGGTCAAGTGTTTGAACACATCGGCGTGGTTGCCGGCGTGGAAAGCGTGACGGTAATTCATGGCTGCTCCTGGAAGGCCACGAAGTTTACATGAGTTTGCACCGGACGAAAAAACGCAGAAGCGGCGAGTCAGCTGAAAACGACCTGCTCATAGGTATATCGGCCATTGCGCGCGCAGGGTATTGCCGACATGCGATAGCACAACGAGAATCAACCAATACTGAATAAAAGGAACCGACGACATGATGCACGCGGATTTGATTGACCAGGAAGACCTGCTCGGCCAACTCAGGTCACTGGGTTTCGACACGTCTGCCGGCGCCACCGCCGAACAAGCCTGCGCCCAGGCGGTATGCGGCCTGACCGAAGCCCGGGCCACAGCGCTGCGGCGAATGATCGAACAAATGCTGACCGGCAGCGCCACGATCTTGCCGGCAGTGCGCCAGGCAATTGATCAGCAGTTGCTGCCAGCGTTGGCGACCTATAAACACAATCGCGGATAGGACCGAACTTCCCTGAGGCAACTTGTTGGCGAGAGGCTGAACGCGGCGAGTCTGTTACGCCACCTCGCGAACACGTTCACTTTTATCAAACAACGCTTAACTTAATGACTTAAAAATAATCTGTAGGAGCTGCGCGACAGCGCGGCGTCGAAGACGTGACGGACCCTCCTACAGATTCGGTGTGCAATTCACACCTGATCTTGGACAACACGCGCAATGACTTACAACCTGACACTCGCAAACGTCGATTCATTACGCGCCTGGCTTAGCGCCGACAATGGCCCTGAAAGCGGTGTCATTACCAATGACTGCGGGATTGGCATCATCGCCACTTGCTGCGCGGTGTTGGAACCTACGCGTTCGTCGCGCGGTGGGATGCCGAAGTATTCGCGGTAGCACTTGGAGAAGTGTGGCGTGGAGACGAAGCCACACACCGAGGCCACTTCGATGATCGACATGGGCGTCTGCTTAAGCAGTTGCCGTGCGCGGATCAAGCGCAGCTTCAAGTAATAGCGCGACGGTGAACAATGCAGGTATTTCTGGAACAGCCGCTCCAACTGACGCCGGGACACCGCTACATACACCGCCAGTTCATCCAGGTCGATGGGCTCTTCGAGGTTAGCCTCCATCAGCGCGACGATTTCTTGCAGCTTCGGCTGATTAGTGCCGAGCATGTGCTTGAGCGGCACGCGCTGGTGATCTTGCTCGTTACGAATACGCTCGTAGACGAACATTTCAGAAATAGCCGCCGACAGCTCGCGACCGTGATCACGGCTGATCAAGTGCAGCATCATGTCCAGCGGCGCGGTGCCGCCCGAACTGGTGAAGCGATTGCGGTCGAGGGTGAACAAGCGCGTGCTCATGGCCACACGCGGAAAAGCTTCCTGCATCGACGCCAGGCATTCCCAATGCACGCTGCAATCGAAACCGTCCAGCAGGCCGGCGCACGCCAGCGCCCAACTGCCGGTGCACACCGCGCCGAGGCGACGCGATTGACGCGCCTGGCTTTGCAGCCAGCTCACATGCTCACGGGTCACGGTGCGTTGGATGCCCACGCCGCCGCAAACAATCACGGTGTCTAGGACCGGGGCTTTATGCATGGAGGCATCGGGGGTGATCTGCAAGCCATCACTGGCCCAGACCTGGTTACCATCAGCGCTCAATGTGGACCAGCGATACAGCTCGCGGCCTGACAGCTGATTAGCCATCCGCAGCGGCTCTACGGCGGAAGCCAGCGAGATCAGCGTGAAATTGTCCAGCAGCAAAAAGCCGATGGATTGAGGCGTGCGGTTCTGGGGCTGGGACTGGGCACCAGAGTTGAACGAAGTCATCGCGGTATCTCCTCACACTAGGCGGTTGATGGCCTCAGGCGGAGGCTCTTGTTATTCCCTCATGGGCGGGAGGGTTTTGAGTTACACAACGCAATTGCCATGCCTAAGTTGAATGGGCATTCAATAAAACCTGAAAACGACGTCGTGATGCGTCTATATAAGGAGGTTCGACGTTCACGGCTATACGACGCGGACGCCGGGTAATACAAGGGGTCCGGACGATTGAGCACTTCGGTAGCACATGTGTGAAGGTTCAACTGCATCGGACTAAAGGAGTGTCACTGCGGTGCACGAACAGACCAACGGTCAGTGGTGTTCGTGTCGTTCAAGTGCCCCGATACGACGACGCGCCAAAAGGTGGCGGCGAGCTTGGGCAGTGAGCAATAACCGGGCAGACACATTGAACTGTAGGAGCTGCCGAAGGCTGCGATTGGGTCGCAGGCGACCGGTGCCCAGTCGAATCGCAGCCTTCGGCAGCTCCTACCGGTTCAAGCAGATATCAGCATTCCACCGCACTGACCGCCAAACCACCGCGGGAGGTTTCCTTGTACTTATCGTGCATGTCCGCGCCGGTGTCGCGCATGGTGCGGATTACCCGATCCAGCGAGATGAAATGCTGTCCGTCGCCACGCAAGGCCATCTGTGCAGCGTTGATCGCTTTCACTGCGGCAATCGCGTTGCGCTCGATGCATGGCACTTGAACCAGGCCGCCTACCGGGTCGCAGGTCAGTCCGAGGTTGTGCTCAAGACCGATTTCCGCGGCGTTGCACAACTGCTCGGGCGTGGCGCCCAAAATATCGGCCAGGCCTGCTGCCGCCATGGCGCAGGCCGAGCCTACTTCGCCCTGACAGCCCACCTCAGCCCCTGAAATCGATGCGTTCTTTTTGCACAGAATGCCAATCGCGGCAGCTGCCAGCAGGTAATCGACCACATTGGCCTCGCTGACTTCTTCGCTGAACTTAACGAAGTAATGCAACACCGCCGGAATAATGCCCGCCGCGCCATTGGTCGGCGCAGTGACCATACGACCGCCCGCCGCGTTCTCTTCGTTGACCGCCAAGGCGAACAGGTTCACCCATTCCATAGCGCTGAGGGTTGAACCAATCACGTTCGGCTTGCCCAATTCCTGCAAGCTGCGGTGCAAGCGCGCAGCACGACGACGAACATTCAATCCGCCAGGCAAGATGCCTTCGTGTTTGAGGCCCTGCTCAACGCAATCTTGCATGGCTCGCCACAACCGCATCAGGCTGCTGCGAATTTCTTCCTCGCTGCGCCAGACCTTCTCGTTGGCCATCATCAACTGCGAAACGCGCAAACCGTGCTGATTACACAGCCGAAGCAGTTCGTCCGCGCTGGAAAAGTCGTACGGCAATTCGGTACGATCCATGTCCAGCACGCCGCTGGCGGCCTGGGCCTCGTCAACGACGAAACCGCCCCCGACCGAATAATACGTATCGCGGTGCAGTTCGCCCCCCTCGCCCTCGGCGATCAACGTCATGGCGTTGGGGTGGAACGGCAGGTTTTCATCAATGAGCAGCATGTCCCGCTGCCACTCAAACGCAATCGGTAAACGGCCATCGAGCAACAAGGTATGGGTTTCTTTCAGAGTCTCGATGCTCAAGCCGATCTGCGACGGATCAATCGAGTCTGGCCATTGGTTCATCAGGCCCATGATCACGGCGTTGTCGCTGCCGTGGCCGATGCCGGTGGCCGACAACGAGCCGTACAAGCGAACCTCGATACGACGCACCCGGTCTAACTCTCCACGTTCACGCAAGCCTTGGGTGAACAGTGCTGCGGCGCGCATGGGTCCTACGGTGTGAGAGCTGGAAGGTCCGATACCGATCTTGAACAGGTCGAACACGCTGATAGCCATTGCCGCAAACCCTCTGTAATCGAGACGCCTGGCGCCCAAAGCGCCTGGTGACGGAGCTGCTACGCTAAAGCTGCTATCCGCCGAGATGGGCGCATCATCGGGCTTTTGCCCTGATGCACGGCGTCTGACACCGACGCACCCGTATCCACCAACGTCGTATTGACCCAGAGAGCCGGGACAGGAGGTTTTGCGACTGTTTCGCCCACTCGGATGCCGCAGTGACAGGTGAAAGGTGCCTTTTCGCCTGTTAAAAAATCTGTAAGCGACGTTGCCAACACTGGATACGACCCACTATGTACTGGATGCGACTACCCCTGTAGGCGTTTGTTTTCCCCTGCTACATGATCAGTCTCGACTCGATCGCCAGGCGCAGTGGTAAAACTGTTGTGTGAAACGCCTCGCCGTTCAGCTGCAACGCGCTAAACCCTATAAACCGCGTCAGCGATTACAGGCTGATGACGAGAAGAAAACACTCAGGAGTGCATCGATGAAAGGTTCTCAAACGTTGCTGTTGGCCGCTGCACTGAGTCTCCCACTGCTGGCGCAAGCTGCAGAACCGGCACAGTGCAAAACCGTCAACTTTTCAGATGTCGGCTGGACGGACATTACGGTCACCACCGCGACCACCAGCGTAATCCTTGACGCTCTGGGCTATAAAACCAAGACCACGATGATTTCCGTTCCAGTGACCTACAAGTCATTGGCCGATGGCAAAAACATGGACGTGTTCCTGGGCAACTGGATGCCGACGATGGAGAACGACATCAAGGCCTACCGCGACGCGGGCACTGTGGACACCGTTCGCGTCAACCTCAAGGGCGCCAAGTACACCCTGGCCGTACCGCAAGCGCTGTATGACAAAGGGCTTCATGACTTCGCCGACATCGCGAAATTCAAGAAAGAACTCGACGGCAAAATCTACGGTATCGAACCGGGTAACGACGGCAACCGTCTGATCCAGAGCATGATCGACAAAAATGCCTTCGGCCTCAAAGACGCGGGCTTCAAGGTGGTTGAGTCCAGCGAAGCGGGCATGCTGTCGCAGGTTGATCGTTCCCAGAAACGCGATACCGCCGTGGTGTTCCTCGGCTGGGCACCGCACCCGATGAACAAGCGTTTCAAGATTCAGTACCTGACCGGCGGCGATGACTATTTCGGTCCCGATTTCGGTGCGGCCACCGTCCTGACCAACACCCGCAAGGGCTACACCCAGGAATGCAGCAACGTTGGCCAGTTGCTGAAAAACCTGGAATTCAACGTGGACATGGAAAGCTCGCTGATGGGCAACGTCCTGGACGACAAGATGAAGCCGGAAGCAGCTGCGACTGCATGGCTGAAACAAAACCCAAAAGTACTTGATACCTGGTTGGCTGGCGTGACCACTGTAGACGGTAAACCAGGCCTGGAGGCCGTTAAAGCCAAGCTGGCTAAGTAACTCGTGTGCAGACGGGTTCGCCCGTCTGCTGTTGTATTATTTTCCCCGCATGCGGACATTCAATACCATGCTGACTGATCACAAAATCCCTCTGGGCCAGTACATCGCCGCATTCGTTGAATGGCTGACGAAACACGGCGCCAACTATTTCGACTTAATTGCCTCGACCCTGGAAACAATGATTCACGGCGTGACTTTCGCACTGACCTGGTTTAATCCGCTGGCATTGATTGGCTTGATCGCGCTGCTCGCGCATTACATTCAGCGCAAATGGGGCCTGACCGCGTTCGTCATCATTTCTTTTCTGCTGATCCTGAACCTGGGCTATTGGCAAGAAACCATGGAAACCCTGGCACAGGTGCTGTTCGCGACCTTTGTCTGCGTGATTATTGGCGTACCGCTGGGTATTGTCGCGGCACATAAACCGATGTTTTACACCATCATGCGCCCGGTCCTCGACCTGATGCAGACGGTTCCGACGTTCGTTTACCTGATTCCAACCCTGACTCTGTTTGGCCTTGGCGTAGTGCCAGGACTGATCTCGACGGTGGTGTTTGCGATTGCCGCGCCGATTCGCCTGACCTACCTCGGTATTCGCGATGTACCCCAGGAATTGCTCGACGCTGGTAAAGCTTTCGGCTGCTCACGGGGTCAATTGCTCTCGCGCATCGAATTGCCCCACGCCATGCCAAGCATCGCGGCGGGCATCACCCAGTGCATCATGCTGTCGCTGTCAATGGTGGTGATCGCAGCACTGGTGGGCGCCGATGGCCTGGGCAAACCCGTGGTCAATGCACTGAACACGGCGGACATCGCTTTGGGCTTCGAAGCCGGCCTGGCAATCGTATTGCTGGCGATCATGCTCGACCGTATCTGCAAACAACCTGACGCTAAAATAGGGGGTGACGCATGAGCATAATCCGCTTTGAGAACGTAGACGTCGTCTTTTCCAAAGACCCTCGCGAGGCATTGAAACTGCTCGACAAGGGCATGACACGCGACCAGATCCTGAAACAAACCGGGCAAATCGTTGGTGTTGAAAACGCCAGCCTGGACATCGAGAAAGGCGAAATTTGCGTCCTGATGGGACTTTCCGGCTCCGGCAAATCCAGCCTGTTGCGCTGCATCAATGGCCTGAACACGGTCAGCCGCGGCAAGCTGTTCGTTGAGCACGAAGGCACGCAAATCAACATCGCATCGTGCACCCCGGCTGAACTGAAATTGATGCGCACCAAGCGTATCGCCATGGTCTTTCAAAAGTTTGCGCTGATGCCTTGGTTGACGGTTCGCGAGAACATCAGTTTCGGCTTGGAAATGCAGCACCGTCCGCCTGAAGAACGGCGCAAGCTGGTGGATGAAAAGCTTGAGCTGGTGGGCCTGACCCAATGGCGTAACAAGAAGCCCGACGAATTGTCCGGGGGCATGCAACAGCGGGTCGGCCTGGCTCGCGCCCTGGCGATGGATGCCGACATTCTATTGATGGACGAACCGTTTTCGGCCCTGGACCCATTGATCCGCCAAGGCCTGCAAGACGAACTGCTGGAACTGCAACGCAAGCTGAACAAGACCATCGTTTTCGTGAGCCACGATCTTGATGAGGCCCTCAAGCTCGGCAGCCGGATCGCGATCATGAAAGACGGTCGGATCATCCAGTACAGCAAGCCAGAAGAAATCGTCCTGAATCCGGCCGACGATTACGTCCGGACTTTCGTCGCTCACACCAACCCGCTGAACGTGTTGTGCGGCCGCAGCTTGATGCGAACGCTGGACAACTGCACCCGCGTCAACGGCGAAGTGTGCCTCGATCCGGGCGGTGACTCGTGGATCGGTCTGGGCGAAGGCAACATCATCAATGGTGCGCGCCAAGGCGCTGCGACCTTCGATCTGCAAAACTGGGCGCCGGGCCAGGCCATGGACACCTTGGGCCGTCTTCCGACCCTTGTTCATTCCGACATCGGCATGCGCGACGCGCTGCAAATCCGCTACCAGACCGGTAACAAACTGGTCCTGCAAGAAGACAACAAAGTAGTCGGGATCCTTGGCGACAGCGAGCTGTACCACGCGCTGTTGGGCAAGAATTTAGGTTAATAGTAAATTCTCTGTATGAGCCAACTTGTTGGCGAAAGGCTTTAGGCGGTGTCTCTGACACACCGCCTCGCCAACAAGTTGGCTCCTACAGGGGCGTTTGCGCCCATGCTTTGCCCCTCGTTTACTTCCCTGACATTTCACCGCAAACGCAGCTCAAATATCCGCCCGTGCCTTTTTATTGATTGAACGTTCAATCAATAGTAAATAGACTGGCTCTCGCCGAAACCATCACTAAACGACTACCCGGCGATCAGAAGGAGACGCTTGATATGCCCAAGGTCGGTATGCAACCCATTCGCCGTCAACAGTTGATTCACGCCACGTTGGAGGCTGTCGATCAGGTCGGCATGGGAGACGCCAGCATTGCGCTGATTGCTCGCCTGGCGGGTGTGTCGAACGGAATTATCAGTCACTACTTTCAGGACAAGAATGGCTTGATCGCAGCGACCATGCGTCATTTGATGGCGGCCCTGAGCGAGAGCGTTTTCGACCGCCGCCTGGCGCTCAGCGATGACAGCCCACGCGCTCATCTGCAAGCGATCATCGAAGGTAACTTCGACGCCAGCCAGGTGAATGGCCCGGCAATGAAAACCTGGCTGGCCTTCTGGGCCACCAGCATGCACCAGCCGTCTTTGCACAGGCTGCAGCGGATCAACGATCACCGCCTGTATTCCAACCTGTGCTGCCAATTTCGCCGGGTACTTTCCCTGGACGATGCACGCAATGCCGCGCGCGGCCTGGCGGCGTTGATCGACGGTCTGTGGTTGCGCGGCGCGCTGTCGGGAGACGCTTTCGACACCGAGCAGGCGCAACAGATCGCTTACGAATATATGGACTTACAACTGGCGAAACAGGCGAGCTAGCGCGTCCAGACGCACCAGCACATTAGCGCTGAAACCCAGACAACCTGTACTTGCGAGGACACCATGGCCCGATTCGAATTGCAAAAACTCTACATCGACGGCGGCTACGTCGATTCCAGTAGCGACGCTACCTTCGAGGCCATCAATCCGGCTAACGGCGAAGTCCTTGCGCTGGTACAGCGTGCGGGTAAAGACGACGTCGAACGTGCGGTGGCCAGCGCTGAAAAAGGCCAAAAAATCTGGGCCGCCATGACCGCCATGCAGCGCTCACGCATCTTGCGTCGCGCCGTGGACATCCTGCGTGAGCGCAACGACGAACTGGCGGACCTGGAAACCCTCGACACCGGCAAGGCGGTGTCCGAAACCCGTTACGTCGACATCGTGACCGGCGCTGACGTGCTGGAATACTACGCAGGCCTGGTGCCCGCGATCGAAGGCGAACAGATCCCGCTGCGCAGCACCTCTTTTGTATACACCCGCCGCGAGCCGTTGGGTGTGGTTGCCGGTATCGGCGCGTGGAACTACCCGATTCAGATCGCTTTGTGGAAATCCGCCCCGGCGCTGGCCGCCGGCAACGCGATGATTTTCAAGCCGAGCGAAGTCACGTCGCTGACCACGTTGAAACTGGCTGAAATCTACACCGCAGCCGGCGTTCCGGATGGCGTATTCAACGTGCTGACCGGCAGTGGCCGCGAAGTCGGCACTTGGCTAACCGAACACCCACGCATCGAAAAAATCTCGTTTACCGGCGGCACCGACACCGGCAAAAAGGTCATGGCCAGCGCGTCGAGTTCTTCGCTGAAAGACGTGACCATGGAATTGGGCGGTAAATCACCGCTGATCATTTTCGACGACGCCGACCTCGACCGCGCCGCCGATACCGCGATGATGGCCAACTTCTACAGCTCGGGTCAGGTCTGCACCAACGGCACCCGGGTGTTTGTACCGAGTTCACTGAAAGCCGCGTTCGAGGCCAAAATCGTTGAGCGTGTCAAGCGCATTCGGGTCGGCAGCCCCCAGGACGAGAACACCAATTTCGGTCCACTGGTGAGCTTCGCCCACATGGAAAGCGTGTTGGGTTATATCGCCAAAGGTAAAGCAGAAGGTGCTCGCTTGCTGTGCGGCGGCGAACGCTTGACTGACGGTGAGTTCGCCAAGGGCGCGTTCGTCTCGGCCACTGTTTTTACCGATTGCACCGACGACATGACCATCGTTCGCGAAGAAATTTTCGGCCCGGTGATGAGCATCCTCAGCTACGAGACTGAAGAAGAAGTCATCCGCCGCGCCAACGATACCGAATTCGGCCTGGCCGCTGGCGTCGTCACCAAAGACCTGAACCGCGCCCATCGGGTGATTCACCAGCTTGAGGCCGGTATCTGCTGGATCAACGCCTGGGGCGAGTCGGCGGCTGAGATGCCGGTCGGCGGCTACAAGCAGTCGGGCGTAGGCCGTGAAAACGGAATCAGCTCATTGGCGCAGTACACAAGGATCAAGTCGGTGCAGGTTGAATTGGGTGAGTACACCTCGGTTTTTTGACCCGTACCGACGCCTACAGAAAAATAGGATTTTCACCCCCACCCATTCATTGAGGGTGCATTTAATGTCCCAAGAATTTGACTACATCATCATCGGTGCCGGTTCTGCTGGTAACACTCTGGCGACCCGTCTGACTGAAGACCCAGGCGTCACCGTTCTGCTGCTGGAAGCAGGCGGCCCGGATTATCGTCTCGATTTCCGTACGCAAATGCCGGCGGCACTGGCGTTTCCGCTACAAGGCCGTCGCTACAATTGGGCCTACGAAACCGACCCGGAACCGCACATGGATAACCGTCGCATGGAGTGTGGTCGTGGCAAGGGCCTTGGCGGCTCTTCGTTGATCAATGGCATGTGCTATATCCGTGGTAACGCCATGGACTACGACGGCTGGGCAAAAAATCCAGGTCTGGAAAACTGGAGTTACCTCGATTGCCTGCCTTACTTTCGTAAAGCCGAAACCCGTGACATCGGCCCGAACGACTTCCACGGTGGCGATGGCCCGATCAGCGTGACGACACCCAAGGCGGGCAACAACCCGCTGTTCCACGCCATGGTTGAAGCAGGCGTACAAGCCGGCTACCCGCGCACTGACGATCTCAATGGGTATCAGCAAGAAGGCTTTGGTCCCATGGACCGCACGGTGACGCCAGACGGCCGTCGTGCCAGCACCGCTCGCGGCTATCTTGATCAGGCCAAACAACGAGCGACGCTGACCATCGTTACCCACGCATTGACCGACCGGATTCTGTTCGAGGGTAAACGCGCAGTCGGCGTGGCTTACCTGGTCGGTGACAGCGACGCGCGTATCGAAGCCACAGCGCGCAAAGAAGTGTTGCTGTGCAGCGGCGCAATTGCGTCGCCACAAATCCTGCAACGCTCGGGTGTAGGCCCGGCCGAGTTGTTGAGCAAACTGGATATTCCGGTGGTTCATGACCTTCCTGGCGTAGGTCAAAACCTCCAGGACCATCTGGAAATGTATTTGCAATACGCCTGCACCCAACCGGTGTCGCTGTATCCGTCGCTGTTGCTTTGGAACCAGCCTGCCATCGGCGCTGAATGGATGTTCCTCGGCAAGGGCATCGGCGCCAGCAACCAGTTCGAAGCGGGGGGCTTCATTCGTTCCAGCGATGAGTTCGAGTGGCCGAATATTCAGTACCACTTCTTGCCGGTGGCGATTAACTACAACGGCAGCAATGGCGTGAAAGAGCACGGCTTTCAAGCGCACGTGGGTTCCATGCGCTCGCCAAGCCGTGGACGGGTTCAAGTGAAGTCCAAGAATCCACGGGAGTACCCGAGCATCCTGTTCAATTACATGTCCACCGAACAAGACTGGCAGGAATTTCGCGATGGCATCCGCCTGACTCGGGAAATCATGCAGCAGCCTGCACTTGATCCGTACCGTGGCCGCGAGATCAGCCCTGGCATTGAAATACAGACTGACGAGCAACTTGATCAGTTTGTGCGTGAACACGCCGAGACTGCGTTTCACCCGTCCTGCTCATGCAAAATGGGCACTGACGACATGGCCGTGGTCGATGGCGAAGGTCGCGTACATGGGCTGCAGGGTTTGCGTGTGGTCGACGCTTCGATCATGCCGCTGATTACTACGGGCAATCTGAATGCGCCAACCATCATGATCGCCGAGAAAATCGCCGACAAGATCCGTGGCCGCGCACCATTGCCGCGCAGCACCGCTGATTACTACGTGGCTGGCGACAAGCCAGCGCGCGGCAAGCCGTTGCGGGCAGTGAGTTGTACAGCTCAATAACTACACATGCCCTCACTCTGTAGGATCCAACTTGTTGGCGAGGCGATATACCAGACACACCGTGCTAAACCCATCGCCAACAAGACGGTATCAACAGGATTGGTGTATCCCACACACCTCATAGACTATTGCCTCACCTGACCGCGCTTGATCCCACTTGGGCGCAGGCCTACTCTATTGCGACGCAAACGATCACCCCCGCTCTAACCGACAAGCCGGCAATGACTGGCCACGAGGCTTTCTCATGTTTGATGTAGTGTCTTCGAGCACATGGCCCACCGGCTATTTGATCAATCCAAACGCTGAACCCCTCGACCCGAAATGGCTTCACGCCTTTAGCAAAATTCCCGCCGCAGCGGTCAGCGATTGTCTGGGCCGCAACGTGGGCGGCCTGGGACTCAAAGCCTTTCACGGTAATGCGCCAATGCTCGGCAGCGCCCTGACCGTTCGGGTTCGTCCTGGCGACAACCTGATGATTCTCAAGGCCATGCAAATGGCCCGCCCTGGCGACGTACTGGTCATCGACGGCAGCGCCGACCTGACTCGCGCAGTGTTCGGCGGCATCATGCGTGCCATGGCCCTCAAGGCTGGCATCGTTGGTGTGGTGATCAACGGCGCGTTGCGCGATCTTGATGAATGGCTGACCGGCGAACTTCCAGCGTATGCCATTGGCGGCGTACATCGCGGACCTAGCACTGACGGCGGCGGCGAAATCAACGTACCGATTTCCTGCGCAGGCATGTTGGTAATGCCCGGTGACCTGATGATTGGCGACGGCGATGGCGTAGTCGCCGCCGCCCGCGCCGAACTGCCAGAGCTACTGATTCGCTGCAATGATTTGCTGGCCCGTGAACAAGCGACGTTGGCGGCCATCGAAGCCGGCACATTAGACCCGGATCGTTTTGATGCGATTCTGCGCAGCAAGGGTTGCCCGGTTTAATCCCGGATTTCCGTAGGAGACAACTTGTTGGCGAGGCGGTCAGACAGACCGCATCGCTTGCCTGGCCGACAAGTTGGCTCCTGCAAGGGGATTATGTTCCGCGGAAACGCCGCCCACTCGATGGAGCCATTGTGCATGTTCGATTTCTCTGCTCAGCTCAAGCAGCGGTTTAGCGCTCTGCGCAGCCCTGCCGATTTTTTCTCCCTGCGTTACGTCCGACAAACCAGCCAACACTTGTCCGTGCGCAAGAACGTTGCCGAACCGCCGCACTTGAGCACTGATGAAGGCGCGATGCTGACCGTTCGCATCAACGGCGTCGAAGCCTATGCCGCCACCAACGACCTCTCGCAACGCGGGCTGCAAGCGGCCCTCGAACAAGCCGAGCAGCATGCCCGGCGTCTAGCGCCTTACGCCCTGCTGGACCTGCGCGATCAGCCGGTCTCCACCAGCCGCGCCGATTACCTGTCGCCGAATCTGGAGCAAGCGTTCCCTTCGCTGGGCGATTGCTACCAACTGCTGTCCAGCGAGTCGTCAGCGGTACCCCGCGACAAACGCCTGTCGAGCTGGCAAGTCAGCCTTGGCCTGGAAAACGTCGAACAGATTTACCTGAACACCGCTGGCGCCGAGATTCGTCAGTCGCAGCGCTATGTCTATCCGGGCATGAGCGTCACCGCGTACGACGGCACCGACAGCCAGACCCGAAGCCTGGGTCGCGACAACTTCGGCCAGCAAGGCGGCGTGGAAGTCATCAGCAACTGCGGTTTGATCGGTGCAGCCACTCAAGTCGCTGATCAGGCGCTGCAATTGATCATGGCGCCGAACACCCCATCGGGTCCATTGGACCTGTTGCTGACCCCGGATCAAATGGTCCTGCAAATTCACGAATCCATCGGCCACCCGCTGGAGCTGGACCGGATTCTCGGTGACGAGCGCAATTATGCTGGCACCAGTTTCGTCAAAACCACTGATTTCGGCAGCCTGCAGTACGGCTCCAGATTGCTTAACGTAACCTTCGATCCGTCGATCCCGGAACAGTTGGCGAGCTACAGCCATGACGACGATGGCACGCCCGCCAGCAAGCAGTTTTTGATCCGTGACGGGATCCTGGAACGCCCACTGGGCGGCGCGCTGTCGCAATACCGAGCGGGTATGGATGGCGTCGCCAACAGCCGCGCGTGCAGCTGGAACCGCCCGCCCATCGACCGCATGGCCAATTTGAATATCGAACCTGGCGACCGGACTCTGGAGCACCTGATCGGCAATATCGAGCACGGCATCATGATGTCAACCAACCGTTCATGGTCCATCGATGATGCGCGCAATAAATTCCAGTTCGGCTGCGAATGGGGACAATTGATCGAGAACGGCGAACTCAAAGGCGTGGTAAAGAACCCGAACTATCGGGCTATCTCAGCGCAGTTCTGGCGCAACCTCAGTGCCGTGGGCGATGCCAGTACCTTCAAGGTGCTCGGCACCCCCAATTGCGGTAAAGGCGAACCCAACCAGGTAGTACGCGTGGGTCACGCCTCACCCGCCTGCGTGTTTTCGCAGGTCGATGTATTCGGAGGGGACGCTTGATGGAACACCTCACCCAGCAACAACAGTTCGCAGCACTGGTGGAATGGCTGCGGGTTGCGATTGTCGTCCCGGAAGCGTTCTCCTTGGCCTACAACGCCGAGGCGTCGGAATTCATCCGTTTCAACCACGCCAAAGTGCGCCAGGCCGGCCAGGTGCAGCAAGCCAGCCTCAACTTCAAACTGATCAACGACGGCCGTCATGCTGACTTGCATCTGACGTTGTCTGGCGATGCCGAGGTCGATCAAGCCCGTTTGGGCGCAGCGCTGCAGCAATTGCGCGAAATACTGGTGTTGCTGCCACAAGACCCGTATTTGCTGCCAAACACTGAAAACTGGCAGATCAGCAATATTCAAGACCAGCCATTGCCGGACAGCGCACACGTACTGGCACAGATCAGCCAGTTGGCCGACGGTCTGGATTTGGTGGGGTTTTATGCCGCTGGCCCGCTGTACCGGGGCTTTGCCAGTTCCTGGGGTGCGCTGGGTTGGCATCAGGCCAACAGCTTCAACTTCGACTGGAGCCTGTTTCACGCTAATGGCGAGGCAGTAAAAGCGAGCTATGCCGGACATGACTGGAGCGATGAAGCGTTCGCCCACCGTTTCCAGCAAGCCCGGGAGCAATTGGAATTTCTCGGCCGCCCCTTGCACGCATTGGCGCCTGGCCAATACCGCGCCTACCTGGCCCCTGCCGCGCTTGAAGAGGTGCTCGGCTTGCTGTGCTGGGGCGGTTTCTCCGCTGACTCAATCGCCAGCAAAACCAGCCCCTTGCAACGCCTGTACAACGGCGACGCGGAACTCAGCCCGCTGGTGAACCTGAATGAGCAAATCACAGGGTCGTTATCGCCAGCTTTTTCTGGCGAGGGTTATCCGCGCCGGGACCTCTCACTGGTCAGCAAAGGCCGCGCCCACCAACGAATGGTCGGCTCGCGCAGTGCCGCCGAATACGGCTTGACTGCCAACGGCGCCGGCGGCGGTGAATCGCCCAGTGCACTGAGCATGGCAGCCGGCACTCTGGCGCTCAAAGACATCCTCAAACAGTTGGGCACCGGCCTGTACATCAGCAACCTGTGGTATTTGAACTTCTCTGACCAATCGGCCGCACGCCTGACCGGAATGACCCGCTTCGCCACGTTCTGGGTCGAGGACGGCGAAATTCAGGCTCCGGTCAGCACCATGCGTTTCGACGACAGCGCCTACAGCCTGCTCGGCAATGCGCTTGAAGCACTGACCAGCGAAAGGGAACTGATTCTGTCTGCCAGCACCTATAGTCAACGTCAAACAGCTTCTAATCTGTTGCCGGGTGCGTTGATCAGCCGCTTGACCCTCACGCTTTAAGGACCTTATGCCGACCAGTACTCAGAATCTGGATGCCCGAACCTTGCGCTGGTTGCCGTGGGTGGTAGCCATCGCGTTTTTCATGCAAAGCCTTGATGGCACGATCCTCAACACCGCCTTGCCAGCCATGGCGCGGTCGTTGAATGAAGACCCGTTGCGCATGCAGTCGGTGGTGATCGCGTACATGCTGACGGTGGCGTTATTGATACCGGCTTCGGGCTGGATCGCCGATCGGTTCGGCATCAAGCGGATTTTCTTCGGCGCAATTTTACTGTTCAGCATCGGTTCGTTGCTGTGCGCGCTGTCCGGGTCGTTGGGGGTTCTAGTCGCAGCGCGGGTGATTCAGGGGCTGGGCGGCGCATTGATGGTGCCCATTGGGCGCTTGATAGTGCTGCGCGCTTACCCGCGGTCGGAGCTGGTGCGAATTATGAGTTTCATCACCGTGCCGGGTTTACTCGGGCCGTTGATGGGCCCGACGGTTGGCGGCTGGATGGTGGAGTACCTGAGCTGGCACTGGATTTTTTTGATCAATATTCCCGTGGGTTTGATTGGTTGCTATGCAGTCAATGCACTGGTGCCGGACTTGCCCGGCGGCGCCCGAACGCGTTTCGACGGCGTAGGTTTTGTGCTGTTTGGTGCTTCCATGGTGCTGATCACTATTGCGCTCGAAGGGCTGGGCGAATTGCACCTTCCGCACATGCGCGTGGTGTTGCTGCTGTTTGGCGGGTTGGCCTGTCTGGCGGCTTATTGGCTGCGGGCAGGGAATATCGGTTATCCGCTGTTCGGGCCGTCGCTATTTCGCATCCGATCGTTTGCGGTGGGGATATTTGGCAACCTGTTCGCACGTCTGGGCAGCGGCGCCCTGCCCTTTTTGGTGCCGTTATTGTTGCAAGTGGCATTAGGTTATTCACCGTCCAAAGCGGGGATGAGCATGATCCCGTTGGCAGTGGCGGCAATGATTTCCAAGTCATTGGCGCGGCCGCTGATCGAACGCCTGGGTTATCGGGTCGTACTGACCAGCAACACGCTATTGCTTGGCATCCTCCTCGCCAGCCTGTCCCTGGTGGACGGTGGAACGCCATATTGGTTGCTGCTGATCCATCTTGGCCTGATGGGCGCGGTCAACTCGTTGCAGTTCACAGCTATGAACGCCGTGACCCTGATCGATCTCGATGACGACAGCGCGGCCAGCGGTAACAGCCTGTTGTCGGTGGTGGCGCAATTGTCCTTGAGCCTTGGTGTGGCGTGCGCTGCGGCATTGCTTGGCGGCTTCACCGATGACGTAAATACCGGCGAAGTAAGCGGCGTATTGGCTGCATTTCAGCTGACGTTTCTCAGCGTGGGCGTGCTGTCGATGCTGGCGGCCGGGATTTTCCTGCAATTATCACCCAAGGAAAAGCGCAGTGTTCCTCGTCCGGAACCCGATATCCAACACTAAGGCGGGGCTGCGACCTGATACACTGCGCGACATTTTGTTTTGCAGGCCCGTCCCGTGACTAGCACCGCTTTTAACTCACTGCCTCTTTCCGCACCCATGTTGGCTAACCTGGAGTCCCTTGGTTACGCCGAAATGACGCCGATTCAGGCGCAGAGCCTGCCGGTGATTCTCAAGGGGATGGACCTGATTGCCCAGGCCAAGACCGGCAGTGGCAAGACCGCTGCGTTCGGCATTGGCTTGCTCAACCCGATCAACCCGCGCTTCTTCGGTTGCCAGGCATTGGTGCTGTGTCCGACCCGTGAGCTGGCTGACCAGGTGGCCAAGGAAATTCGTCGCCTGGCCCGCTCTGAAGACAACATCAAGGTCCTGACCTTGTGCGGCGGCGTCTCGTTCGGCCCGCAGATCGGCTCGCTGGAGCACGGCGCGCACATCATCGTCGGCACGCCGGGGCGCATTCAGCAGCATTTGCGCAAAGGCTCGCTGGTATTGGACGGCCTGAACACGCTGATCCTCGATGAAGCCGACCGCATGCTGGACATGGGTTTCTACGACTCCATTGAAAACATCATTGAGCAGACGCCGAAAAAGCGTCAGACCTTGCTGTTTTCGGCGACCTACCCAACCGGTATCAAGCAGCTGTCGTCGAAGTTCATGCGTGACCCGCAAACCGTCAAGGTCGAGGCCCTGCACGCCGACAGCCAGATCGAGCAGCACTTCTATGAAATCACCCCGGAAGATCGCCTTAGCGCCGTGGTTAAAGTGCTTGGCCATTTCCGTCCGCAGTCGTGCGTTGCGTTCTGCTTCACCAAGCAGCAGTGCCAGGAAGTGGTCGATCACCTGACCGCCAAGGGCATTTCCGCGGTCGGCCTGCATGGCGATCTGGAACAGCGCGACCGCGATCAAGTGCTGGCGATGTTCTCCAACCGCAGCACCTCGGTATTGGTTGCCACCGATGTCGCGGCTCGCGGTTTGGACATTGATGCCTTGGACATGGTGCTTAACGTCGAACTGGCGCGTGATTCGGAAATGCACATTCACCGTGTAGGCCGTACCGGTCGTGCCGGTGAGAAGGGTCTGGCGATCAGCCTGGTTGCGCCGTCCGAAGCGCACCGCGCCCGGGCCATCGAAGAGGTTCAGAAAACGCCGCTGAAGTGGGAACAACTGGACGAACTGAAAAGCAAAGGCGGTGCACCGCTGCAGCCGACCATGACCACGCTGGTGATTGGCGCGGGCCGTAAAGACAAGGTTCGCCCTGGCGATATTCTTGGCGCATTGACCGGTGACGCTGGCATTCCCGGCACCCAGGTCGGCAAAATCGCCATTTTCGATTTCCAGGCCTATGTTGCCGTCGAAAGCGTCGTGGCCATGCAAGCCCTGGAGCGTTTGAACAACGGCAAAATCAAAGGCCGCTCACTGCGGGTTCGGATTTTGTAGGCGCCTGTAGGAGCCAACGTGTTGGCGAGAGCTCGATGTGATTTGTCAGGCCGCCTCGCCAACACATTGGCTCCTACAGGTGAGTTTCGTTTCCACCCCTCTGCTGAAGATTTAACCGTTACCCGAGGATTCCGTTTTGCCCGTTACTGACGTTGTGATCATCGGCGCTGGCGCCGCAGGTTTGATGTGCGCCCTCACGGCCGCCAATCGCGGACGCAAGGTGATGTTGATTGATCACGCGAACAAGGCCGGCAAAAAAATCCTCATGTCCGGTGGTGGACGCTGCAACTTCACCAATATGTACACCGGGCCTGGCAACTTCCTCTCGCAAAACCCGCATTTTTGCAAATCCGCGCTGGCGCGTTACACCCAATGGGACTTCATCGCTTTGGTCGCCAAGCATGGCGTGGCGTACCACGAGAAAAAACTCGGACAGCTGTTTTGCGACAACAAATCCAGCGACATCCTCGAGCTGCTGCTCAGCGAATGCGAACAAGCCGGTGTTAGCCTGCACTTGGACACATCGGTGCAAAACATCGAAAAAACTGACGACGGCTACAGCCTCGGCACGACCCTGGGCGCCTTGGATTGCCAGTCATTGGTAATCGCCACGGGCGGGCTTTCTATCCCCACCCTGGGCGCCACCGGCTTCGGCTATCAGGTTGGCAAGCAATTCGGCCACACGCTGCTGCCGACCCGGGCCGGGCTGGTGCCATTCACCATTACCGATCAGCTCAAAGAGTTGTGCACTGAACTGTCCGGAACATCAGTGGATTGCCTGGTCAGCTGTAACGACATCAGCTTTCGCGAAAACATTTTGTTCACTCACCGTGGCTTGAGCGGCCCGGCGATTTTGCAGATTTCATCGTTCTGGCATCCCGGCGAAGCGGTCGAGATTAATCTCATGCCGGATCACGATGTACCTGAATGGCTACTGCAACAGCAAGCCGAACGCCCCAACAGCGAACTGAAGACCCTGCTCGGCGAAATCTTCACCAAGAAGATGGCTAACTTGATTGCCGAACATTGGTTCGTCTCAAAGCCGATGAAGCAATACACCCCGGCAGAACTTACCGACGTCGCCGAAAAGCTTGCTTGCTGGCAAGTGGTGCCCGCTGGCACCGAAGGCTATCGCACCGCGGAAGTCACCCTGGGCGGCATCGACACCCGAGAAGTCTCGTCCAAAACCATGGAATCGCTGAAATCACCGGGGCTGTATTTCATCGGTGAGGTGCTGGACGTCAGCGGTCATTTGGGCGGTTTCAATTTCCAATGGGCCTGGGCTTCGGCATACGCGGCTGCGCAGTTTGTTTGATAAAACCGCCAGATCACCTGTAGGAGCCAACTTGTTGGCTCCTACAGGTGGCAAACCCGGCGCGAGCTGAAAGATTTTTGCTAAACCTTATGTACAGCCGACACTTAGCGCTGTAGATACTTAGTTGTATCTGAACCAATAGCGAACAAGGCCGTTAGCTTACTTATGTCATCACCTACCTTTCGTCATACGCTCCGTCGTTTGTGGGCGCTGGATAAATTCAGCTACAGCGTGCGCGTGTTTATTGCGCTGACCGGAACCATGGCGTTGTGTTGGTACCAGAACGAATTGGCCCTGTTGATTCCGGTGTTCCTCGGGATTATCGCCAGCGCACTGGCTGAGACCGATGACAGTTGGCAAGGCCGATTGAACGCACTGGCGGTGACATTGGTCTGCTTCAGCGTTGCGTCACTTTCAGTCGAGTTACTGTTTCCCTATCCGATCATTTTTGGCTGTGCACTGGCCATCGCGGCGTTTTGCCTGACGATGCTGGGTGCCTTGGGCGGACGCTACGGGGCCATTGCCTCGGCGACGTTGATCTTGTCGGTGTACACCATGATCGGGGTCGATCAGCGTGGCGGTGAGGTCACCGACTTTTGGCACGAACCCATGCTGCTGGTGGCGGGTGCTGCCTGGTACGGCTTGTTGTCGGTGCTGTGGCAAATGCTGTTCTCCAATCAACCGGTACAACAAAGCCTGGCCAAGCTGTTTAGCGAGCTGGGCCGCTACATGGAGCTTAAATCGACACTGTTCGAACCGATCCGCCAACTGGACCTCGAAAGCCGTCGCCTGGCCTTGGCCCAACAGAACGGCCGAGTGGTTGCCGCACTCAATGCCGCGAAAGAAATTATCCTCAACCGCGTCGGTGATAGTCGGCCCGGGGCTAAGGTTAATCGCTACCTGAAGCTGTACTTTCTTGCCCAGGACATCCACGAACGCGCCAGTTCGTCGCACTACCCCTATAACGCGCTGACCGAAGCCTTCTTCCACAGCGACGTGCTGTTTCGATGCCTGCGCCTGCTGCGTCAGCAAGGAACCGCGTGCCGACGACTGTCTGAAACCATTCAATTGCGTCAGCCTTTTGTCTATGACGAGAGCTTTGCCCACGCGCTGGAAGACCTCCATGCCTCGCTGGAGCATTTGCGCATCCAAAGCAACCCGGCGTGGCGCGGACTGCTGCGCTCGCTGCGTGCACTGGCAGCGAACCTGGGCACCCTTGACCGGTTGTTGAAGGATGCCAGCAACCCCGATAGCCTGACGGACGCCACTGACAGCAGCCTGCTCGATCGTTCGCCGCGCAACCTCAAAGACATGTGGAACCGGGTCCGATTGCAGCTAACCCCAACGTCGTTGCTGTTCCGCCATGCCTTGCGCCTGCCGTTGGCACTGAGCGTCGGCTACGGCATGGTGCACCTGGTGCATCCGTCGCAGGGTTACTGGATTTTGCTGACCACGCTGTTCGTCTGCCAACCCAACTACGGCGCAACGCGACGCAAACTGGTACAGCGCATCAGCGGTACGGCCATTGGCCTGACAGCGGGATGGGCGCTATTCGATCTGTTTCCTGGCCCGTTGATTCAATCATCATTCGCCGTTATCGCTGGCATGGTGTTCTTCGTTAACCGGACCACCCGCTACACGCTGGCAACCGCGGCGATGACCTTGATGATCCTGTTCTGCTTCAATCAAGTGGGCGACAGCTACGGGCTGTTCCTGCCACGACTGTTCGACACCTTACTCGGCAGCCTGATCGCCGGCCTGGCGGTGTTCCTGTTCTTGCCAGACTGGCAAGGGCGGCGGCTGAATAAGGTGCTGGCGAATACCCTGACCTGCAATAGCATTTATTTGCGGCAGATCATGCAGCAATACGCGGTTGGCAAAAATGACGACCTGGCTTATCGCCTGGCTCGACGCAACGCACATAACGCAGACGCCGCGCTGTCGACCACCTTGGCTAACATGCTGATGGAGCCCGGACACTTCCGTAAGGATGCCGATGTTGGCTTCCGTTTTCTGGTGCTGTCACACACATTGCTCAGCTATTTGTCGGGGTTGGGCGCTCACCGCGAAACACAATTGCCCGCCGAGGTGCGTGAATACTTGATCGACGGTGCCGGCGCCAGTCTGGCGGCAAGTATTGATGAAATTGCCCAGAGCCTGTCCAACAAGCAACCGGTGGCGATTCAGAGCGACGCCGAAGAAGCGCTAGCCACTGATCTTGAGCAGATTCCGGACGAAGTGGACGAAAGTCAACGGCTGGTGCAAACCCAGCTCGCGTTGATTGGTCGTCAGTTGGGGCCGTTGCGAACCCTGGCCGCGCACTTGATCAAAGCGCCCGTCGCGGCTTGAGGTGGCGCCGGATTCTGGAAATACCCCATAAACCGGCAGCCTACAGAAGATACAAACGCATGTTGCACGAGCAGGCTAACCGGGTTACAGACCGTGCTCGCGAAACAGCCGATCGTAGCTGCCATCGGCTTTCATCGCTGCAATCTCCCGATCAAAACTGGCGACGATTTTCGCGTGGTCGGGATTCTTCAAGCTGACCAAAATGTGCAGGCTGTTCTCAGTCAGTGATTTAGGCAGGAATTCAACGCTGTCGCGCACCTGTTGCTTCTCGCGACTCAAGTTGTAGCGGGCCACGTATTCATCTTCCACAACCAACGGCACGCGCCCTGCGTCAAGCATCTGCAGGGCCATGGAAAACGTGTTCACCTGTATTTTTTGCAGGTCGGGATCGTTATCGAATGCAGCTGAATAGGCATAGCCCCTCACCACCGCTATCGGGTAAGCGTGCAGTGCATGCAAATTATCGAACACAATGGGCGAGTCTTTGCGCTTAAGGAAGCGAACCCGATTGACCAGGTACTCATTGGAAAACTCACCGATCAAGGTGCGCTCATGGTTGAACCAGGTGTCGACCAATACGTCATAACGCCCCTCTCCTATGCCCAATAGCGCACGGGCCCACGGGACCTGCTCAAACTCAGTGGTATAACCGGCGCGCGTCAAAGCCGTGCTGACAATATCGGTAGCCAGCCCACCATTAACCAGGTTGATGTCGGTAAACGGAGGCCATGTGTCACCCACCAAACGCAACTTTGTCGCCGCGGCATCCTGCGCCACTAGCAATAACCCCAGCAAACCTAAAGCTCGAAGCAATCGCGGCATGCTCAAGATCCTGAGCGGGCAGATCGCCCGCGTACGAGGGACGCGATGAAGCACGGCCCGGATTAATACTCATGGTAAAAACCGAAAGGTAAAAAACCGAAATCCAGAATGGCATTCAGATTACACACTCATGACCTTATGACCAACAGCACTAATGGCCATTCGCCTTGATTGAGGCGCTTTTTTTTCATTTATGCCAACCAGAAAGGGTTTTTGAATTAACGCGCTACAGTTCTAGGTGGCATCCAGCCGGACGCTGGCTTTAGTATTCGCCCCAGAATTCTTCTTCAGGTCCGCCACATGTCTATCAAATGGGTATGCAAGCACCACACCGATCTCAACAAGGAACAGCTTTACGCGATATTGCGCCTGCGCGCTGAAGTATTCGTGGTCGAGCAAAAATGTTGGTATCTAGACGTCGATGGACAAGACCTGGATGGTGATACGTGCCATCTAATGGCTTGGGAAAACGATCAACTGGTCGCTTATCTGCGTTTGCTTGACCCGATCCAGCAGGGCGGCGACGTGGTCATCGGCAGAGTCGTCACCGCGCCCGAAGTACGCAACCGAGGCATGGGGCACTCGTTGATGGTGCAAGCACTTGAACAGGCCGAAAAGAAATGGCCTGACCAACCGATCTATCTGTCTGCCCAGGCGCACTTGCAGGGCTACTACGGGCGCTATGGGTTCAAGGCGGTTGGAGAAATCTATCTTGAGGACGAGATACCACACGTCGGCATGCGTCGTGACCTGGATTAATCGCTAATTGTATTGAAAGCGCTCACGGGTAACCTAATACGGCCTTCATCTGCGGTAAATGCCCGGCAATCCAGGCCGCATCAATGGCACCCCACGCTTTGATGTGGTAGCGGCCGGCATGATTGCGAGCACCCGCCTCCTGCTTGAACTCACACATGATATCGAGATCGGCCAACGCGGCAATGGTGTCCTGCGCCGTGCGACGGGGCATCCCGGTCACTTCACACAACGCCGGAACGCTGCTGGCGATTCCGCTATCAATCAGATATGCCACGTACAAGCGGCGATAAAAACTGCTTTTGGTCTTGCTGACGTCCATGGTCGAGGCCTTGTCGGTGTTCATTCGGCGGCGTTGCCTTGCAGGTCGCGGTAGGTCAGATAAATGCGCAGATCGAATTCCAACTGGTGATAGCCGGGCTGCATGTGCTCGCACAACTGATAGAACGCTTTGTTGTGGTCTGATTCTTTGAAATGTGCCAGCTCGTGCACCACGATCATTTTCAGAAACTCCGGTGCAGCGTCCTTGAACAGCGACGCAATCCGAATTTCTTTCTTCGATTTAAGTTTGCCACCCTGCACGCGAGAAATGGTCGTATGCAGCCCTAGCGCACGATGAGTCAGGTCCAGACGGTTATCGAACAATACCTTGTCGATACCAGGCGCATTACGCAGGTACTCCTGCTTTAGCGCCAGCGCGTAGGCGTACAGCGCTTTGTCACTCTGTACCGCGTGCCGTTCGGGGTAACGCTGCTTCAAATAGGCCTCAAGTCGATTATGCACAATCAACTGCTGCACCTGCTCCTGAAGGGCTGGCGGATAGGCTTGCAGGTATTTCAACGGCGCAATGGCTGGCAAGGTCATAAGAACTACAGAAATTTGGAAGACGCCAGTGTACCGAATTCAAATCAAGTTGAGCCCGCTCCAATCGACCGGCTGCACAAACAGGCAGGCGTCTGCTGCGGTCAACGGCTGCGCAACCAGGGCGCCTTGAATCAAAAGACAGCCGTTAGCTTTCAGCCACTCATACTGTTCGACTTGCTCGACACCTTCGGCAATTACCACAATGCCCAAGCCCCGACAAAGCTCGATTACGCTACGTGCAACCATTGCATCGCGGGGCGATTCGAGTGCATGCGCCACAAAGTGACGGTCAAGCTTGACCGTGTCCAATTCGACGTTGCGCAGCAGCGTCAGCGAACACTCACCAGCACCAAAATCGTCCAGGGCGATGCGCACGCCTATGTCGCGAAGGGCCTGTAGCTGTTTGCGTGAATGGGTCAGATTCTGCGCCAACGAATCTTCGGTTAATTCGACTTCTAGCTGGTGCGGGTGCAAGCCGTAATGAAGGATGGCGCGGCGTAGCTCTGAAGCGAGGTTTGGCATGCTGAACTGGGCCGTGCTGATGCTCACCGCCAGGACCAGATCTGGCGAAAAAACGGTAGTCCAGACTTGGCGCTGTGCGGCACCCTGATCGAAAATCCAACTGCCTAGCTGGTTGATCAATCGGGTTTCTTCCAACAACGGAATAAACAACCCCGGAGGCACGTCCCCGACATCAGGATGCTGCCAGCGCAACAACGCCTCAAAACCACGTAGCCGCCCGCCATCGATATACACTTGAGGCTGATACACCAGCGAGAAGTCGTTACCTTCGATAGCCGTGCGCACGCTGTCTTCGAGCATTAGCCGAGAGCGTGCGCGGCCATTCATCTTATGGTCAAAAAAGCGGTATTGCTGACGGCCCGCGCGCTTGGCTTCGTACATGGCTATATCGGCAGCCCGTAACAAACCGTCCAGGTCCGCACCGCAATCGGGGTAAGTGGCGATGCCAATACTGACGCCCAGGGTAATGTCCAACCCGTCGATCTGTTGGCGAACCGAGACGCGCTCAATCAACTTTTCAGCGATGATCGCCGCTTGCTCCGGGTAATCCAGCCCATCGATAACGGCAGTGAACTCGTCGCCGCCCATGCGCGCCACAATGTCATAGGGTCGCAAGCACTGCTTCAGTTGCTCAGCAACCCAGAGCAACAAGCGGTCCCCGGCATCATGACCCAGGGAATCATTGATGCGCTTGAATCCATCAAGGTCCAGGTACAGCACAACGAGGCACTTGTCGGCACGGTCGGGGCGTATCAGCGCAGTTCCCACCGCTTGATAAAATCCGCGCCGGTTGAGCAGCCCGGTCAGGGCATCGGTAACGGCTTGCTGTTCAAGCTGCTGGCACAGGTCACGGACCACCGACATGTCGAGAATACTCAGCACCATTGAGCGCTGCTCGGCCGGTAATGGCGCGCAAGACAAGGCGACCGGTACCTGTTGACCCTCAACCGTGCGCAACACCGCATCGTGCATGCGGTAGGTGCCAGCATTGCGATAGCTGCGATAGAAATCCGACTCAGACCACTGCACGATGTGCGGCTTGAACAGGTAATCGACCAACTCCGTGCCACGCAACTCTTCGAAGGTCGCGTTGAGCAGCCGGCAAATCGCGGGGTTAGCAAAACCGATAATTCCCGACTCATCGACCACCAAGATGCCTTCGGCAACATTGGATAAGACTGATGCGTTAAAAGCGCGTGCCGCTTCCAATTCATGGGTCAGGGTTTGCAAGGCACGACGGTTACGCTGGTGTTCCAGCAACGCCTGCACCTTGGGCTTTAGAACCTGAGGATCAAAAGGTTTGAATAAATAATCCACAGCGCCGCTGGCATAGCCTTCGTGCACCGAGGCTTGGGACTTTTCATTGGCGGTCAGGAAAATGATTGGGGTCAAACGAGTGCGTTGACTGCCGCGCATCAAGCGCGCGACTTCGAAGCCGTCCATGCCGGGCATCTGGACGTCGAGCAACACAAGGTCAATGTCCAGTTCCAACAGAATGTTCAAGGCTTCTACGCCGGAACACGCCGTGACGACATGCCAGTCTTGCCGTTGCAAGACCGCCTGCATAGTCACCAGGTTTTCCGGGTAGTCATCGACGACTAAGAGAACCGAGCTGCCTTCCGGTGGTTTTGATTGCGCGCATTCCATGCTGCTTCTCTTTCTGAGCGCGTCCGCCAAGGCGTCGAGCAAGGCCAGACTTTCACTAGCGACTCACTCTAGTCCTGAGAAAGCAAAAGCAAAAGCGAGCGACCCATAACTAATGGCAAATTGCCCGTCAACCCGACTAACGGTAGGTAGCCGTTCCGTGCCCGTCGATGAGGTGCCATCACTTTCTTGGTCTTTTGCCACCGTCCGTTCGACGAACTTCCGTTAACAATTCAGTGCCAAGGCGTTATAAAGGTAGCCGGAAACCCTTGCGCCAGACACCTCGATGCTGGCATTGAGACACATGAAGGCTTAAAAATGATTGATTTGGCAACGTGGAACCTGAGCATCCCGGTGGGCTCGCCGCCTGCAACTATCGACACCGCGAAATTGGTTGCCGGCTATAACGGCAAATATTTTCAGTCTGAAAACGGGGCGCTCTTTTTCTGGTCCCCCGTTACTGGCTCCCGCACCGCAAACGCCATCTACCCACGCAGTGAACTTAGAGAAACAAACGCCGACGGCAGCTTGCGCAACTGGCTGTACCCCACCAGCGACAACCTTTTACGAGCCACCTTGGCAGTCACTCAAGTGCCCTCTTCTGGCCGAATCGTTATTGGTCAGATTCATGCCTATGACAGCACCGAACCCCTTCTGAAGATGGAATATCAATACAAGGAGAGCACCAAAAGCGGCACCATTGTCGCCAAAGTCCGCAATCGCTTTGACGATAAAGAAGCCCGTACGATCATCATCGCCGAGGATGTCCCTCTCAATCAGCCGTTCAAATACATCATCCACCTCAGCCGAACCGGACAACTGGGCGTGAGTGCACGGGATGCAAACTGGAGCAGCCCCATCAGCGCAACCTGGCGCGACAAACCGCTGTACTTCAAGGCCGGGGTGTATACCCAAGACAACACGGGGTACACCAGCGAAGGCGGAAAAGCGACGTTTTACAACCTGGATATCAATCATTCGAAAAGCTGAAGAATATCCGTGTAAATACTAACTAAGCGCTATTTATACATTCTAAAAATAATGTAAAAAAATTGAGTTTTTTAATTAAAACCAATGTTTCCGCGTCTGAAATCTTTGTATTGCGCACCTTTAGGAAACGCCCTCCCCTATTAGGTAACAAATCCTACATACAGCATGGTTCCATCTGCGCAACCCTATCCGCCATTGAATTTTAAGTTTACAAAACAGGGTTGCCCATGCCGATTTTAAACAATCAGAACAGATTCACCCTGACCGTCGCTCACCTGAAAAGGGATTACAACCCGCAGGTTTTTCAGTTCTCCGGACAGGAA
>NZ_JAQGNX010000156.1 GCF_028293835.1 Pseudomonas sp. | reverse complement strand
TTCCTGTCCGGAGAACTGAAAAACCTGCGGGTTGTAATCCCTTTTCAGGTGAGCGACGGTCAGGGTGAATCTGTTCTGATTGTTTAAAATCGGCATGGGCAACCCTGTTTTGTAAACTTAAAATTCAGTGGTGGATAGGGTTGCGCAGACGGAACCATGCTGTATGTAGGATTTGTTACCTAATAGGGGAGGGCGTTTCCTAAAGGTGCGCAATACAAAGACTTCAGACGCGGAAGCATTGGGTTTTAATGTATAGGTCAAATATTATTACATCGTTTTTAGAGTTTATTAGTTGATATTAGCCCTTAGTGTCGGACTCACATCTGCCAGCACTCAACGTGACTTGAAACTTGGACTATTAAGTTGTTGGGCAGTGGCGTAGCAGGTGACGGAGGCGCAGATTTAAAACAAAAAAAAGCCCGCACAGATCATCAATCTGGCGGGCTTCGCTTTTATCAAACATCAGAATTATCTATATTTTTACCAATTTGCAGATTCCGCTTTATCGGCGAGGGTTAGCTGCTGCGAATTACTCGTCTCCGAGCAAGCCCGCTCCTACATTTGGTCGTAAGTAGGACGTGCAAACCCCCTCAATTCAACTTTTCAATCTCCGGCATCACAAAATTCTTGACGATGTATATCGACCCTTTTTCACTCAAATGCCCCGAGTCGATCTGCAGCAGCGTGTTATCCCCTTGCAGCCTCACCAGGCAAGAATCCTCGACGCATAGTTTGTCGATCAACGACACGAAATCCACGGCGTTGTGGTCGATTGAGCTTTGGGTGGCGCGGTCGGAGATCATGACGCTGCGGTCGAGGGCAGCGTCGGTGATGTGGGAGTCGTTGGCGCCCCAGTGGCGGTTGGCGATGACGCTGGGCAGGGAGGGGCTCCATTGTGGCAGCGGGCCCATGAGTACGACGTGTTTGACGCCGTAGCTTTTGAGCCGTGCGGCGATTTGGTCCCAGTGGGTTTTGTCGTGCTCGTCTTTTTGCGCGATGACCACAACGTCTGGTTTGTCGGCCTGGATGCTTTCCAGCGCGGTTCTGTTGGAGTAGTTGCAGGCGATGCGCGGAGGGATTTGCAGGCCCCCTTCGTCGGTCAGGCTGGGTTTGCAGGCGGCCGAGGTGACTTGGTAGAACGGCGTGTCTTTGGGCAGCAATGTTCTTAAGCCCAGGGACAGTGCCTGGGCGTGGGAATCGCCCCACAGGAAGACGCCGCCTTCGCCGTGTTTTGCCGTGCAGGACGGGTCGATCGCTTTCTGCCCGCGCTGGGTGAAGGCGGAAAACGCATCGCACTTGAGCCAGTAGGTTTCGTACAGGTTGTTTTGCCGGTCGGCGTAGTCCTGAACGAAACGTGCTTTATCGGAGATGCTGATGGCGCGCAGTGGCGTAACGGCGCCCTGGGTTGCTCTGACGGCGGCGCCAGCGGCAAACACCAATACAATCAGGCTGCTGACAGTGGCGAACTTCCAGGGGCGTTCGCGTTTTACCTTGGAGGTGCTCTCGATCAGCGAGAACGAGGCGAAACCCAAGGCGAATGAAGCGGCAATTCCCATCATGGCGCTGCGAGTGTCGCTCAGGTACCCGGCGTAGCTCATGAACACCACCACTGGCCAGTGCCAGAGGTATAGCGAATAGGACAGTTTGCCGGTCCATTGTGAGAAAGGGTTGTTGGTCATGACCGAATCTTGCCGCGCCGAGACGATCACCAACAGTGTTCCCATGACAGGCAACAGCGCCAGGTAACCCGGCCAGACGTCTTTTTCGGACAGGATGAAAAAGCTCACCAGCATCAAGCCAATACCCAAGGCTTCAAGCGCGCGTTGGGGCAGGCTTTTGAGCTTGATCGGGAACAGGCAGGCGATGCCGCCGGCCAGTAATTCCCAGGCGCGGGCAGGCAGCAAGTAGAACGCAGGTTCTGGCCAGTTGAACGACACGTACACGCAGGCGAGGAAACCGACAACGCTCCCGGCCAAAACAATCCAGCGCAGCAGGTGCAATGAAATCATTCGGCTGAGTAGCAGCAAGACAATCGGGTAGATCATATAAAACTGCCACTCCACCGAGAGTGACCACGTGTGTAGCAACCACTTCTCGTGGGCGCCAGCGGTAAAGTAACCCGCTTCGGACCAGTACACGAAGTTGGAAAAGAACCCCAGGCTGCTGGCGACGTGTTTGCCCAGCTCGCTGTATTCCAGTGGCAGCAGGTAGAACCAGCCGAAGACCAACAGCGCGCAGCACATGACCGCCAACGCCGGGATGATCCGTTTTGCTCGGGATTTGTAAAAAGCGATCAGGCTGAAGCTGTTTTTTTGCAGGCCTCGGAAAATAATCCCCGTGATCAGGTAGCCGGAGATCACGAAGAATATATCGACGCCCGCGTAACCACCGGGCAGCCATGCCGGGTTGAAGTGGAACAGGACGACGGCGATAACCGCAATCGCGCGTAGTCCGTTGATGTCTTTTCGAAAGTCCATGGCGATTCTATCCAGAGGCGGCAAATACTCAGCGTTTAACCATCTCGTTTGGGGCGTTCAGGCTGATGATTTTGGGAAAGCCGGTGAGGGTCACGGTCGCTGCACATTGCCCGGCGCTGCAGGTCCACGACGTATCGGTGTTGATCTGTCCTTTCGTCGGGTGTGCCGTGTCGATGAGTTGCAACCTGCCTGAGAGCTGGGCGTTGCCGACCACTTGTTTGTCTTGGGAGCGCCCGTCAGCCCAGCCGACAACCACGTGTTCCGAGCCTTTATTGAAATAAAGCAGGTAAACGTCGTTGGCCAGGGTGCTGGGGCCGGGGTCATAGGTGTAATCACGAACGAACGGGCTGACGGCTTTGAGCACGTCATAGCCAGGTTTAGGGTCCAGGTTCGGGTAGAGCAGGCCGAAGTTGTGTTCTTGATCGGTCTTGTCTTGGCCATCGTTGACCAGGTCGTACCACCACATGCCTCTTAGGCTCGGGATGGTCCGGGCCAGGAAAAACGTCCGCGCGATGTAGGAAGCGACAGTTTCCGGCGTGTTGCCACAGTTGCCGGTGTGGCTGGGCCAGCTGACTTCCGTCAGGTAAATCGGAATCTCCTTACCGGCTTTTTCGTTTACGTGTCGGACGTAATCACGGACCCATTTGGCCCAGGCTTCGGGGGTGTTTTGACCCCTGCCGGCGCAATGCACATAGGGGTGAACCGACAGGCCGTCGATGTGGTCCAGTATGCCGGCGTCGATCAAGCGATCGGCAAAACCGAAGTTCATGCCTTCAGGGGTGACGGAGCCCGCGAGAATTTTCGCCTTCGGATCGTTTTTACGAATCAACGGCACCGCTTCTTTGACCAACGTGGCGTAGTCGGCGGACAGCTTGGGGTCTTTGGGCCCTTCCAAGTCCCACTCATTCCAGATTTCCCAGTAGTCGGTTTTGCCGGGTAACTGGCGGGTCACGTAGTCGACGTATTTAAGATAAGCCGTCTTGACCTCTGGCGTCCGGGGTTTGAGGTTGCCGTGGAATTGGGTGCTGTAGTCGAGAATTGTCAGTGTGGTCAGTTTCTTGTCTTTAGTGGTGTTCAGAAAAGTGCGCCATGGCGCCACGATGCGTAGTTGATTAGCGGCCCATTCTGCCGTGGACCAATACGCGTCGTCTTTGACGGCGGTAATGCCAGCGTCAGAAACCATCTGCAGGGCTTTGGCCGGTGATGTTTCGTAGTTCATCAAGTGTGTGGCGATCCCGACGATAAAAACATCCTCAGCGTGGGACGCGGTACAGCACAAAGCCAGAGAGAGCGACAAAGCACAGGCAGAAATGCGGATTTTCGAAGGCATATGCATAGTCTCACCGCAGTTCGGGCAGTACAGAAAGTTCACCCAATCCCTGGGCTTTTGTCGTCACTGCGGCGGCGCTGGGGGAGCCTGCAAGCGCTCGCCCGATGGCGATGCCCATTAACAGGTTCGAGAGAGTGATTTCGAACATGTCGGTGGTCCAACTGGTCACACAGATGAACACGCTAATAGCGAGCAACGCGTTATCCATGCGCGAGGGACGGTCGCGCAATATGAAAAACATAGGAATTTGCAGGATGTACAGTCCGATTCCGATGATGCCGAACGTTCCCCATAGGTACATGACGCTGCTGTCCGAGCCGGACAATATCGCTGCACCTGGGACGGGGAACATGATTTGGCTGCTGCCGAACATGCCCACACCGGCCCCCGTCAGGCTCCAGCCCTGGTGATACAGGAACTGCGCAACGTTCGGCCAAGTATTGATCAAGCGGTCGTAGAGCGACATCAGCGAGGACTCGCCGCTGGTGATCTTGGCGGGGTCGAAGTCGAACGACACGCCAATGATGGGCAGCAACAACCCAATCGCAACGATTACAACGAACACCGAGGAACTGGTCCAGCGCAGACGCGAGAGCGCCATGACGCCGAGTGTGATGGCAAAGGCGGCGGCCGGTGCTTTACTGGTGGTTAGCACAATGGTGCAGAAACCCACGGCGGCAATGATGCAAATCATGACTCGTGAGCGGGTAAACATCGCCATGTACAGGCTGTAGACCGCAAGCAAAGTAGACAGCGCGTTGGAAACGCGGGTAAAGCCGGCGAGCCGGTCGAATTCGTCAGCGGCCCAGGCGGTGTTGCCCGCCAGCTCAGTGTTCCCCAGCATGTAGCTGTAGCCTTTCCAGGGAACGGTGGTGAATTTGTCCAGCAACAATCCCATCACGGAAGCGGCCATGCACACAACGATGACCCGACCTAACAGCTGTTTGCGATACAGAATGTGTTCGCTGCACACCGCGCCGAACAACAGTGGGCTGAAGTTATACAGACTAAACGCAACGTTGGTCACACTGGCGCCGTGCAGCATGGCCAGAGCGATTGAGAGCATGAGCAGCAGCAAGCTCATCCAGAGAATACGAGTCGCCTTGTACCGGAGCAGCTCCAGGGTAAAGAACAGCAAGCAGGCGAATTTTGGCAGGTACAACAGCGGCGAAACCCCCACTTGATCGAAGTAGTAGCGTAAGGCGCCGGCGAAGGTCTCGCTGACGATCACGCTGATTGCTACCCACACGATTAAGGTCGATTTATTAAACGTCAGGATCGACGGCCGTTCAGTCGAACTGAGAGCGGATTTGGACATTATGTTTGCAGCCTCTCAGGCGTAGGAAGTAAGAACTATCAGTAAGGAAGTAGGCGGCGCTGACCAACGAAGCGTAGGCATAGCTACCGCACGTCGTAGAGTCGAGGGAATCTGCGAGCGCATTAAACGAGGTGCTTTGGAGGAGTCGATATGGATATATCAACGTCACTTGAAGGCGCTGTCAAATTAAATCGTCAATTTTTTAGCGCTGATGCCCGAGCGGACCAATTCGCTCGTCTTAAGTGGTTGATAGTTAACGACAGACATAAAATTGACGCGAATTATTTGTACATCTTTGGGCTGCTAATGCATTCAACCTATGACTCGTGGACGTTACACATATGTAAAATCGGCTGACGTTTGAGGCGTCAGCCGATCAAATAACCGCAGTAGTTTTCAGCTATAACGGCGTTTTTCGGGTGCTGGCGGGAAGTACTGGAACAGCCAGGTTTCACTCAATGTTCTGTCCTGGGTGCGAATGAACAGACGCAGTTCTACGGGGTCGACCGAGTCGCTGTTGGGGTACCAGTCAAAAGTTACGCGACAGCCTTTGATGTCTGAAATCACCAATACGTTGAAATCTTTCACCGTGCCGCCAGAGACAGTCACCACCGGTTCGATAACGGTGCCGTCTGGTAGCCGATCGAGGCCCCCACCAGTGAAATCTACGGCAAAGCGACGAGCCCAGACTTCCGGGTAATGTTCGCCTGGCGCCCAGCCCTCGAGAAACCCGCCCATGCCTGAGCGAGTAGCGTGCACGCGGGCCAGCGGCGTTCCAACCGGGGGTTGTGCACTCCAGTACAGTTTGTAGCCAAAGTTCAGTGAAGTGCCCGCAGTGACCGGCGCTTTGGGTGTCCAGAACGCAACGATGTTATCCAGGGTCTCGCCGGTAGTGGACAGCTCCAGCAGGTTGACCGAACCTTCGCCCCACGGCGTGGTGGGCTCGACCCACAAGCTCGGGCGCTGGTTATACCAATCGACCGTGTCCTGATAGCTGGAAAAATCATGGTCGGTCTGGACCAGACCAAACCCCTTGGGATCTTTGTCAGCGAAGGCGTTGAATTGCAGCTTGGCCGGGTTATTCAGCGGGCGACAGATCCACTCACCATTACCGCGCCACATGGCCAAACGGTCGGAGTCGTGAATCTCCGGGTGAATGGTGTCACACATACGCCGCTCGTAAGTGCCGCAGCTGAACATGCTGGTCATGGTCGATATGCCCAGTTGCTCAATGTCTTTGCGGGCATTGATGTGGGCGTCGATGGCCATGACCACTTGATTGGCCTGACAGTCGATATCGAAACGGTACGCGCCGGTCGCGCTGGGAGAATCGAGCAAGGCATACACGACGAAGCGCGTGTTGTCTTTGGTCGGCGCTTCAAACCAGAACTTGGTGAAATTGGGAAACTCTTCCCGGCCCTTGGCATAGGTGTCGATCGCCAGGCCCCGTGCAGAGAGGCCGTATTGCCCGGAACTGTCGACGGCCCGGAAGTAGCTGGCGCCCAGAAAGGACAGGATGTCGTGAGTGGCGATTTCCGGTGCTTTAAACAACTTGAACCCGGCGAAGCCCAAGTCGCCTTTGAGCTGGGATTTATCTACGCCGCTTTTGTCATAGTTATACAGATCGGGCCGGAAGTGCACTTCGCGCGACTGACCGCTCTGTGGGTCGACGCTGTACATACGGATAGGTTGTTTAAAGCCCATACCGACATGGAAAAACTGCACGTCCAGTTGACCCTTATTGTCGCCCCACAGTGAATGGGCCGGGTCGTACTGAATGGCGTTGAATTTTAGCGGCTCTAAATTCGCCAGCGTTGGCGGCAGCTGTTCATTGGTATCAACGAAGGGCGTACTGGCCAGTTGTTTGGCGTTGGCTTGCAGGCCTGTAAAATCGAAATGCTCGACGTCGCCATCAGCCGTGGCTGCGAAAGCCCGAGTTGCGAATAGTCCGGATGCGGGCAAGCCAGTGTAGGCCGCGAGCGCTAACGATGCTTTCAGTAGATTCCTGCGATTCATAACGGTGAAGCCTCAAAATTAATACCGTGCTGCCCTGCACATGAGCGTGGGGAATGCGCCCGATCAAGCCCCAGGCGCATACAACTACCCACCACTAGATAACAAAGTTGATGACCCGTTCGCTACGGGGCGTAAAAAAAATGACAGTGGGCTGTGGGGAAAACCGCTATTTGGCCTCTGCGGTGTGGCTGCAGGGTCAGGCTTGCATGGCCATGCCCGCGACGTTCATCGCCGCTTGGCGCAACGCTTCGGAGCGAGTCGGGTGGGGATGGCAGGTCATCGCTATGTCTTCGGCCGATGCCGAGAACTCCATCGCAACGCAATATTCGCCAATCATTTCGCTGACGCTCGGGCCAACCAAGTGAACCCCCAGGATTTCATCGGTGCGTTCGTCGGCCAGTACTTTGGCGAAGCCTTCGGTTTCATGGTTGATCCTGGCGCGGCTGTTGGCGCTAAACGGGAATTTCCCGACCTTGTAGGCCCGTCCTGCGCTCTTTAATTGCTCTTCGGTCTGACCGACGCTCGCCAGCTCCGGGCGGGTGTAGATCACGCTGGGGATCAGGTTGTAATTGACCTCGCTGGCCTTGCCAACGATTTGCTCGAGGCAAGCGATTGCTTCGTCTTCCGCTTTATGCGCCAACATCGGCCCGGAGGTAACATCACCGATCACCCATATGCCTGCGGCTGAGGTGCGATGCTGTTTGTTTTCCAGCATGCCGCGATTATCGGTCGCCAGGCCGACACTCTCCAACCCTAGCCCTTTGGTGAAAGGCCGACGACCGATACTGACCAGTACGTAATCAGCTTCGATCAATTCGGCTTCACCGCCCGCGGCGGGCTCGACACTAAGCTGCACGCCAGTGCCCGAAGACGTGGCCTGCACGACTTTGCAGCCAAGCTTGAAAGTGATGCCTTGTTTGGCCAGGGAGCGCTGCAAGGTTTTACCTGCTTCCAAATCGGCACCGGGGCAAATTCGGTCGAGGTATTCCACCACCGTCACTTGGCTGCCCAGCCGACGCCAGACCGAACCCAGTTCCAGGCCGATGACCCCGGCGCCAATCACTACCAGGTGCTTAGGCACTTCGGGCAGTGACAAGGCCCCCGTGGAGTCAAGGATGCGCTTGTTATCGATTTCGACACCCGGCAGCGGCATGGGCTCCGATCCTGTGGCGATAATGATGTCTTTGGCCTGAAGTTCGGTTTCAACACCCTCGTTGTTGGTGACAATCACTTTTCCCGGCCCGGCGATTCGGCCCCAGCCCTTAATCCAGTCAGCCTTGTTCTTGCGGAACAGGAACTCGATGCCCTTGGTTAAGGCCGTCACGCTCTCGTCTTTCTGCTTCATCATTTGTGCAAGATTAAGGGTGGGTTTGACTTCAATACCCAGATTTGCAAATTCGGATCCGACCGCGGCTTCGTACATTTCCGACGCATGCAGCAGCGCTTTGGAGGGCATGCAGCCCACATTCAGGCAGGTGCCGCCCAAGGTTACGCCACCTTCAACGCAAGCGACTTTCAATCCCAGCTGACCGGCACGGATGGCGGCGTTGTACCCACCAGGGCCACCACCAATGATGACAACGTCATAGTTACTCATGGGTTAACTCCAGAATAAAGAATCGACAGTGGAGGGAAGCGTAGACGGTCTGGAAAAAGGTTCGGACAGCCGTCTGCACATAAAATTATGTACGTAATATGATCGGCCGATAGAGGCTTGGTCAAGTCGCCAGCAGGTGAGCCTCTCTCAAACAATGCATAACCTGCTGCGATACACCGATCCGGTGCGCACTTATTCGCGAAGAAGATCACTCGGTCTGCCTGAGTCACCTCGGCCCGGCAAAGGCCTTCGCGAATAAATTAGCCCCACCGGTTCTGTCTTGGGCCAGCTATTGCGATTTGATGCCGACCTTATCGCAGCTTTCTACGCTGCCAGGTATTGCGGGGTCGCTGAGGAAAGTGGTCGATGGAAACTTGCTGTTGGAATTGAAGTTGATGCGAGAACCCCGGATGGTAATTGCGCAAGGATCGGCTTTGACATATAGCGTTTGGCCACTTTTAAATGTAAGGCGATGGATTTGCTTGCCGCCCTCTTGGCTTATTTCGTGGCTGACAACGTCCAGCAGATTGCACAATCCAAGGCTCGAGCCAGGCTCATTGATGGTCAGGCAGCTCGTGTTACTCATTTCTGACGCGCATACGGGTACGCGGAAATCCAAATGGTTATTCATATTGGTGGCGCCGTATATTGGATAGAGGCGGTGAATGTAATCATTCGGACTTGTAGCAGCAAGGCACTTAGAAACTGATTTGTAACGGCGCATAGTGTGCTGTAACCAAATACAATTTCAACGCCTAGGAGTTTTCTGAGTTTGTTGTAGGACTTGTTACGTTAAAAAAAGACCTAAGCATTAGACTTCCTGCTTGAAGTGCTAACGCATGTTCGATCTGTAATAGCCTTAAACTGAAATTTGGATAGAAGGTTAATATTTCGGCAAATATTCTGCGGTACACCTGCGGTGAAATTGAAGTTAATAATCAGAAAATCTGCCGCTATTTCATCAATACAGGTCCATGCTGAAATTTTTAGCAACATCTGAACAAAAATTTCACGTCCTTTGTTATATCATAACGCTCGTTGGGCCATGCCCCACGGGTGTCTTCATTATGAGTAAGGTCTGGAGTGTCGATGCGGGTTGATCTGGATGGCGAAAACGCTGGGCTTGATGGCTTGCCGCGTTTTCAAAGGGCCGCGTTTCATACTCGTCGGTTGCTTCGGCTGGGCTGCGGTCTGGCGGGATTGGGACTGTTGGGCTTGGTCCTGGCGATGTTTGCGATGCTGTTTTCGCCCGCAAGCTTATGGTCTGCGGTTCTGATGAACAACGCTGCCGCGCTGTGGGTGTTGGTCGCGGGAATGCAGTCCGCGTATTGGATAGCCCGCTGGCGTGCGCACGCCCTGGCGGTTTCTCACGGCTCGGTGATTATCGAACCGCTAACGGTAGACGGTCCCCTCGATCCTGATCAACCGCCCGGTTGGTATGACCGAATGTTAGGTCGTGTCAGCGGCAGCAGCGTATCGCTATTGACCCACATCGGGCTGCCGACTGTTTGGCTTGGTGGCTGGGCATTGCTATCACTGTTGGTCGTTAAGTGGGCATGGAACCTCAGCCTCGTCGGTTCGGCGCTAGGCCCCATGGGCAGTATCGTTGGGGCCGTTGCCCTGTTAATGGCCTTCGGGTTGTTGGTGCTGGAGCGTCAACTGACCCACGAATTGACGGCTGAATGGCCGGAAGCCGCGCAGCTCGCGCAACTGACCCGGGTGGCAATTGCCAGCCTGTTGCTCAGCGCGCTGTGCCTGTTCTTCTCGACACCTGATCGCGTCTGGCCTGCACGCCTTGCCGTGCTGATCGGGCTGTTGCCCGTTTTGGTGGCCTTGGAATTTCTCCTGCGGGCGATCATGTCGCTGTTCAGCCCTCGTAGCGAACGAATCGAACCGCGGCTGTTGGCCAGCAGCTTCATGGCCGGTCTGCTGCGCTGGCCACCGCAGCCGTTATTGGCGTTGCAGAATGAACTGCACAACCGATTCGGTATAGACCTGCGTCAAATATGGGCGTTTACCTACATGCGCAAGGCGTTTTTGCCGGTGCTGGCGGTGGTACTGGGCCTGGGTTGGGTGCTGAGCGGTGTGCATGAGATTCCGATGCAGGGCCGTGGTATCTACGAGCGCTTCGGCAAGCCGGTACAGGTTTACGGTCCCGGTTTGCACGGGGGGTTGCCTTGGCCTTTCGGGCGTATGTTGGCCGTGGAAAATGGCGTGGTGCACGAGCTCGCCACCAGTGTTTCGGAGTCCAACGCGGTTGAACAGGTTCTCGAACCCGCTGAAGGTCCGGCGCCGCTTAGCGCCAATCGTCTATGGGATGCCACCCATATCAACGACAAATCTCAAGTGATCGCCAGTAGCGCAGGCGACAAGCCTTCTGCGCAAAAGCAGAGCTTTCAGATCGTTAATATGGACGTGCGGTTCGTCTATCGCATTGGCTTGACTGATCAGGCTGCAATGGCGGCGACTTATAATACTGCCGACATCCCGACGCTGATCCGCAGCACCGCGAGCCGAATCCTGGTGCACGATTTTGCCTCTCGAACCCTTGATGAGTTGCTCGGTGAACAACGAGCAGCGCTGTCAGCCGACATCGGTAACGCCGTGCAGGCCGATCTGAAGAAACTCGACAGCGGGGTAGAAATCCTCGCCACCGTCGTCGAGTCGATTCACCCGCCTGCGGGGGCAGCCAACGCTTATCACGCGGTGCAGGCGGCGCAGATTGGTGCCCAGGCATTGATCTCTCGGGAGCGCGGCGCCGCCAGCGAACAGTCTAACCTCGCCGAACTGAACGCCAGCGTGGTAACCGATAACGCTTCGGCAGGTGCCCGTGAAGTATTGGCGACGGCCCAAGGCGCAGATCTGCGCTTCAGTGCCGAGCGCAAGGCGTATGACCAGGCCGGCAAGGCGTTTTTGCTCGAGCAATACTTGACGCAACTGAGCCAGGGGTTGACCCACGCCAAGCTGTTGATTCTCGATCATCGGCTCGGCGGCGATGCTGCACCGACCATCGATTTGCGTACTTTCACGTTACCGGCAGACCCAACGGCGCCGAGTAAAGCCGTCCATTAAGGAGTCGTCCCTTGAGTCTGTTTCATTCCCACGATCATCATGACCACGCGGGCCACGATCACGGCCATGCCGGGCATCACCACGGTCATCAGCATGGCGATACATCGACGCCAGCCGCTTTCCCTTGGCGCCGGACGGCATGGGCGCTGCTGCTGATTCTTTTTGCCGCTGCGGCGGCAAGCCTGGTGCAAGTGCGCTCGGGCGAAGCGACGGTCATTACCCGTTTCGGCAATCCATCGCGGGTGTTGCTCGATCCCGGCTTGAGCTGGCGCTGGCCGGCACCGTTCGAGGCAACGATCCCGGTTGACCTGCGATTGCGCACCACTTCTAGCGGTCTGCAAGACGTCGGTACCCGCGATGGCCTGCGAATTATCGTGCAGGCCTATGTCGCTTGGCAGGTGCAGGATGATCCGGACAATGTGCAACGTTTCATGCGTGCGGTGCAGAATCAGCCGGACGAAGCAGCACGGCAAATTCGAACCTTTGTCGGCTCGGCGCTGGAAACCACCGCAGCGAGCTTCGACCTGTCGAGCCTGATCAATACCGATGCCGGTCAGGTAAAGATCGCTGATTTCGAAGACCAATTGCGGCATCAGATCGAACAGCAATTGCTCTCGACCTATGGCGTTCGCGTCTTACAAGTGGGCGTCGAGCGTCTGACCTTGCCATCGGTCACGTTGAACGCGACGGTCGACCGTATGCGCGCCGAGCGTGAAACTATCGCCACGGAACGGACGGCTGTGGGTAAGCGCGAAGCGGCGCAAATTCGTTCTGCCGCTGAACGTGACGCCCGGATCGTCGAGGCGGACGCCACAGTCAAGGCGGCAGATATCGAAGCGCAATCGCGGGTCGAAGCCGCTCAGATTTACGGCAAGGCCTACGCCGGATCGCCACAGCTCTATAACCTGCTGCGTTCCCTGGACACCCTGGGCACAGTAGTCACCCCAGGGACCAAACTGATTCTGCGCACTGACGCTGCGCCATTCCGCGTGTTGGTTGATGGACCGCCGACGCTGGACGCCAAAAGCGGATCGCAACCATGAGTGAAGTCGTCCCTCAACGGCCTCCAGTCAACAGCCCATGGTTGCAGGCAAGCCGCCTGGCGTTCCTCGGTTTGTATGCCGTGACGTTGCTCGCAGCCCTCGGCTGGGCGTTGTCCAATGTGCGTCAGATTGACCCGCAGAATCGCGCCGTGGTTTTGCGTCTCGGTGCCCTCGAGCGTATTCAAAACGCTGGTTTACTCACCGCGTGGCCGCAGCCGTTTGAACAAGTGGTATTGCTGCCGTCGGCGGACCGGGTGATCGAACGTCATGTTGAGACCTTACTGCGTTCGAAACAGGCGTTGGATGCAGATCGAGTTTCAAGCTTCGCCACGCCCATGAGCGATGCGCTGGCCGGCTCGGGGTATTTGCTGACCGGCGATGCTGGCGTCGTACAGCTGGACGTAACGGTGTACTACAAAGTGACCGACCCTTACGCCTTCGTACTGCAAGGCGAACATGTACTGCCGGCACTGGACCGTCTGGTCAATCGCAGCACCGTGGCCCTCACCGCCGCCCGTGACCTGGACACGATTTTGGTGGCACGTCCGGAAATGGTCAGCCCTGACAGCAAGTCCGCTGAGCGTCGCGAGCGCTTGCGGGGCGATCTGGTCCACGGCATCAACCAGCGCCTGACGGAGTTGGTCGGCACGGGCGTGGGCCTGGGCATTGAAGTCGCGCGGGTCGATGTGCAATCAAGCTTGCCGACCACCGCCGTAAACGCCTTCAATGCAGTGCTGACCGCCAGTCAACTTGCAGATCAGGCCGTTGCCAATGCACGCACTGAAGCGGAAAAGTTGACTCAAACCGCAACCCAGCAAGCTGATCGCACGGTGCAGGTCGCCCATGCCCAAGCGTCCGAGCGCCTTGCCAAAGCCCAGGCCGATACCGCAACGGTGACCAGCCTGGCGCAGTCGGTGCGTGATAAAAGCGATCCGGGTTTGCTGATGCGTATCTACCGCGAACGCGTGCCAAAAATTCTGGGTCAGGCTGGTTCCGTGACTACGGTCGATCCCCGTGACGATTCCCACCTGATTATTCAGGGAGCAGAGAAATGAGTGTCCACGCTCACGCAGCATCGGCTGAGCCCGAGTCCACCGAAGTCCCGGTCAGCATGTTAAGCAATGCCGAGCAACGCAATGCCGCTCGGCAATTGACCTTGGCCATGCTTGCCTTGGGCTTGTTGGCGTTAGGGCTCGCCTGGCGATTTTTTGTACCGGAGCAAACCGGGGTCAGCCAATTGCTGCTGGGCGTGGCCTCTTTGCTGGTCGCGGTGCCAGTGGTCAGCGCCGGTTGGCACAGCCTGCGTTACCCCAGCCTGCACGGCATCACCGACCAGCTGATCGCCTTGGCCATGCTCGGCGCCTGGGCCACTGGCGATCTGATGACTGCGGCCTTGCTGCCCATCATCATGATCTTCGGCCATGTACTGGAAGAGCGCAGCGTCATCGGCTCTCAAGAAGCGATTCAGGCCTTGGGCCGACTGACACGCAGCCACGCACGATTGATCGACGCCGACGGCACGGTGCGCGAGGTGGACAACTCGGTGCTGGTGGCCGGCGATTTGGTGGAAGTGCGGGCCGGTGACCGTGTGCCCGCCGATGGCGTGGTGCGTTCAGGCCAAGCCAGTCTCGACACTGCGCCGATAACCGGTGAATCGGTGCCGCTGGAGGCGCATGTCGGCATCGAAGTCTTCGGTGGCGCCATCAACCTCGACGGGCTGCTGCGCATTGAAGTGACGCGCATTGGCAACGAATCGACGTTAGGTAAGGTCATCGCCCTGATGCAAAGCGCCGAGCGCTCCAAACCGCCGATCACTCGGCTTCTGGAGCGCTACGCCGGCAGTTACATGGTGCTGGTGTTGATGATTGCCGCAGTGACCTGGTTCATCACCAACGACGCCCAGGCGATGTTGGCGGTGTTGGTCGCCGCGTGTCCTTGCGCACTGGTGCTTTCGGCCCCGGCGACGGCTATTGCCGGCATCGCGGTCGCGGCACGGCACGGGATTTTGATTCGCAGTTCAGCGTTCCTTGAGGAACTGGCCGACCTGACTTCATTGGTCGTCGACAAGACCGGCACCCTGACCTACGGGACCTTACGCCTGCAATCGATCCAGTCCGTGCTGGCTCAGCAAAGTTCTCTGCTGCCCCTCGCGGCAAGTCTTGGTTCGGCCAGCAGCCACCCGGTTAGTCGTGCGCTGGCCGGGTTGGTGGAAAAAGATCAACTGCTGATACTGACCGATATCCATGAGCGACAAGGCTTGGGCGTTGTCGCTCAAACCGAACATGGCCTTGCAGCACTTGGCCGCCCGGAATTGTTTGAGCAGCTGAACATCAGCACTTCGCCAGTCCCCAACCATGATGGTCCGATTGCCGGGCTGGCAGTCGATGGCGTGTTTCTGGCGTGGCTGCTGCTGGCGGATAGCCTGAAGCCCGAAGCCCGTCAGGCCCTTGCCGAGTTGCGCGACCTGGGGCTGGGGCGTCAATTACTATTGACCGGCGATCGACAAAGCGTGGCCGATAGCCTGGCGCTGGAAGTGGGCATCAGCGATATCGAGGCCCAGGCGTTGCCTGAAGACAAGCTCAATCGGGTAATGGGCGAAATCAGCAGCGGCTTCCGGCCCATGGTGGTAGGTGATGGCATTAACGACTCACTGGCGCTCAAGGCCGGGGTGGTGGGTGTCGCCATGGGTGCCGGCGGTGCAGACATTGCACTGGCATCGGCTGACATCGTTTTAATCGGCAGCGACCTACGCCGTTTGGGTACATGCGTGCGGTTAAGTCGACAATGCCGTCGGACGTTGCACGTCAATGTGATCATTGGCTTGGGTTGGACCTTGGCCATTGTTGCCATGGCGGCCTTCGGTTTTCTCGGGGCTGCGGGTGCGATGATTGCCGCATTGCTGCATAACCTCAGCACGCTGCTGGTGCTCGGAAATGCCGGACGGTTGTTGCGTTTTCAAGAGCCGCTACTAAAGTTGGAGAGTAAGCCAGAGGCCTGAATATTCGGGCCTTTCACCGAGAACCTTGTGCTAGACCTGTTCCTTAAGTATAAAAATTTGCTTGAGCTTTGTAGAACTCTGTTACAAATTAGTAGTCATTCTTGCTGAGGGTGCTCCATCGCACGCTGCAAAAATTGGCTCGAAACATTGGGCGACAGGCTGTAACCCCAACGTTTCTTCATCGTCACACGCTACAAGCCAATCGCCGAGGGTTTCGGCATCAGCCGTGCTTCTGGACTACCCTTTTCCCTGAGTTTCTGGAAAGAGGGTTTACTAATGCTCGCGCAACTTCCAACGGCCTTGCAGAATCTTCACCTGCCCCTACGGCTGAAATTGTGGGATGGCAACGAACTCGATCTTGGCCCGACGCCCAGCGTCACCATTGTGGTGAAAGACCCACAATTGGTCTCGCAATTCACTCGCCCCAGTCTGGACCTACTCGGTAGTGCCTTCGTCGAAGGTCGATTGGAGCTGGAAGGCTCGATCAGCGAAGTCGTCCGCGTCTGCGATGAGTTAAGCCAAGCGTTGCTTGATGATGACGGCCCTTATATATCGGCCCGCCTGGAACACGACAAAGCCACCGATGCAGCGTCGATTTCTTACCATTACGACCTTTCCAATGAGTTTTATCAGCTCTGGCTTGACCGGGAGATGGTGTATTCCTGCGCCTATTTCAAGACCGGCGAAGAAACCCTAGAGCAAGCGCAGCAGGACAAGTTTCACCACTTATGCCGCAAGCTACGGTTGCAACCGGGCGAATATTTATTGGATGTCGGCTGCGGATGGGGCGGTCTGGCGCGGTTTGCTGCCCGTGAATACGGGGTAAAAGTATTCGGCATTACCCTGAGCAAAGAGCAATTGGCTCTGGCCCATGAGCGGGTCGTGGCGGAGGGTTTGCAGGATCAGGTGGAGTTGGTGCTGCTGGATTACCGCGATCTGCCCCAGGACGGCCGTTTCGACAAAGTGGTCAGCGTCGGCATGTTCGAACATGTGGGCCATGCCAATCTGGAGCTGTATACCCAGTGCTTGTTTGGTGCGGTGCGTGAAGGCGGTTTGGTCATGAACCATGGCATCACCGCCAAATACACTGACGGGCGTCCGGTTGGGCGGGGCGCGGGCGATTTTATCGAGCGGTACGTGTTTCCCAACGGTGAACTGCCACACGTCTCTATGATCAGCGCGTTCATCAGCGAGGCGGGCCTGGAGATTGTCGACGTGGAAAGCTTGCGGCTGCATTACGCACGCACGCTGGAACACTGGAGCCAGCGCCTGGAGGCGAGACTCGACGAAGCTGCGCAAATGGTCCCGGAACAGACGCTGCGTATATGGCGCCTGTACCTGGCCGGCTGTGCGTATGCCTTCGCACGTGGCTGGATCAATCTGCACCAGATCCTGGCGGTCAAACCGTATGCCGATGGTAGCCACGGCTTGCCGTTGACCCGGGAAGATATCTATCGCTGACGGTTAGTTCCATTTTTCGGTGAGTGGATTGGTGACGGTGTTGGTTTCGAGCACGAAAGTCCCGTACTGCAAGGGGATGTTTTTATCCACGTAGGCGAGGGCTTTTTGTTCGAAGGTCAGAGAATCACGCTGAAAAATCAAATCGTGGCGGGCGACATTGCCTCCCCAGTCAGATGAGGGCAGCGATATATAACTGATTGAATAGGTGTCATCAGACACCTCGCCCTCTGTGACGTAGACGCCGTAATGTTCTTCTCCCGGCGAAATAATTTTGTACAGGCCATTGTCGTAGTAATACAACACAGCCTGTTCAAAGGGTTTTTCGCTATACATTTTTTTGTAGTACAAGCGATGGATGAACGTTGGCTTGCCGAAGCCAGTCGTTATCGCGGGTTGCGGCGTAGCCTCTGCTGCAGCTTCGCTCAACACGCTGGCGCTGAACAACAGCCCTAAAGCGGTCATTTTCATCGATGGCTTCCTGTCTTCTCTGGGTTTGATTCGAAAGAAACTAACCCAGCATAGAAGACCTCCCGCGCTGTTTGGCAAGGGTATTAGCAAATAGGAAGCGCCTTACATACGGTGACGAATTTGCCTACGGTTGGTTCATAGAATGGGTGATACCAGGCGCGCAACCCGCATGCCGAGTTTCTGCAGGCGGTGGGTTTCCTTGCCTTCCTCCAGCGCTATTTCCCGGGCCAGAGCGAAGTCATCATTAAGCATGCTTTCAACCTGGCTGGCGAAGTCGCGGTCAACGGTCAATAACATCAATTCAAAATTGAGCCTGAACGAACGATTGTCCATATTGGCGCTGCCAATGGCGCTGATTTCGCTGTCCACCAGCACCACCTTTTGATGCAGAAATCCTGGCTCATAACGGAAAATTCGTACCCCGGCGCGCACCGCTTCGAAAGCGAACAGGCTTGAGGCGGCATAAACCACGTAATGGTCCGGCCGCGACGGCAGTAAAATCCGTACGTCAACGCCGCGCAAGACCGCCAGACGCAAGGCTGCAAATACAGCTTCGTCAGGAATGAAATAAGGACTGGTGATCCAGACTCGTTCTTGCGCCGCGTGTATGGCTTCAACGAAAAACAGCGAACAGGTTTCTTGCGCGTCCGCCGGACCGCTGGCCAGTAATTGGCAGAGTACGCCGTCTTCGGGGTAGCTCTCAGGCAGGATCAGCGGTGGTAACTCGCGGGTGGCCCAGAACCAGTCTTCGGCAAACGACTCCTGCAAGCACGCCACTACCGGCCCAATAATCGATACATGGGTGTCGCGCCATGGCGCCAGCGGCGGTTGTTTACCCAGATATTCATCGCCGACGTTATGCCCGCCGACAAAACCCTGTATGCCATCTACCACCACGATCTTGCGGTGGTTGCGGAAATTGATCTGAAAGCGATTCAGCCAGCCGCTACGGGTGGCAAATGCTTTTATCTGCACGCCGCCGTTACGCAAGGTTTCGCTGTAGCTGGCGGGCAGCGCGTGGCTGCCAACGCGGTCATAAAGCACATAAATCGCCACGCCTTCGGCGGCCTTTTCCAATAGCAGCGATTGCAGGCGTCGACCGAGGTCGTCGTCGTGGATGATAAAAAACTGGATCAGTACCGCTTGTTTGGCGCCGCGAATAGCCTCAAAAATAGCGGCGAAGGTCGCTTCTCCGTTGATCAATAACGCTACTTCGTTATTCGCCAGACACGGCATGCGGCCCAAGCGTGGCATGGCCCGTAACGATGCGTACGCATCAGAGCGGCGGGCTGTAACGGCTTCTTCTATCCACGGTCGCCAGTTCAGCGTGCCGATGGCCGTGCGCATCTCCCGGTTTGCCTGGCGCCGGGCCATGATATAGCCATCAAACGTGCTGCGACCGAAGACCAGGTAGGGGATAAGGGTGACGTACGGAATGAAGATCAGCGGCATGGCCCAGGCGATGGCGCCTTGAGCGGTGCGTACCGTAAGCAGTGCGTGAATGGCAGCGATGAGTCCAACCAGATGAGTGAAGCCGATCAAGTAGCCGACAAAAGACGGTATATGAAAATCCATGCGTAGCTCTACTCCGGGTTCTTTAAGTCTCTAACAGACCACAGCCGCTGTTAATTGTCGCTATTTTATTCAGGTTGAAACTGGTCGGTGCTTGCATCGTCTAAGACTCATCGTCAGGCTGGCGCACGACCGGCCGTTTCACACAGGGATATGCACATGAACAAACGTTTTTTGCCTTTGCTGTTTTGCCTCGGCGCGCCTTTGGCTCAAGCGCAGATGCTGCAGCCGGGATTGTGGGAGCTGACCACCAGCAACATGCAGGTGGACGGTCAGCCTTTGCCTGACTTGCAGTTAATGCTGAATCAATTGAAAAGCCTGGCGCCTGATCAGCAAGCCATGATGGAACAGGCCATGCAGAAACAGGGCGTGACTTTGACAGGGAAAGGCGTGCGGGTTTGCCTGACACAGGATCAGGTCAAGTCAGACAATATTCCACTGACGGACCCCAAGTCTGGCTGTAATCAACAGATCACCGACCGCAATGGCAAGACCTGGAAGTTCCGCTTTAGCTGCCCTAAAGCGCAAGGCACCGGCGTTGCGCAATTCCAGAGTGATCGTGAATTCAGCACATCGGTTGTCGGGACGTTCAATGCGACTGGGGTCCAGCAAAACGGCAGCATGGACACCCGCGCGGTGTGGCTAGGCCAGCAATGCGGGGCCGTTAAACCGCGGACTTGATGCTCGATCTCCGTTAAGGCTGACTCAACGCATCGCGCAGTGTGTTGATATTGGCCTGGTACATTCCGACAAATGTACTTGCCTGGCCGTTGGCTGACAGGGCGTCCAAATACAACGTGCCCTTCACTGGCAGGCCGCTTTTGTCAGCGATTTTCCGAAGTTGATCCGGAGCTTGGGTGTTGTCCAGCAGCACCGCTTTGGCCTTGCCTTCATGAATTTTCGCGAGCAGCGAGTCGACCTGTTCGGCAGTCGGTACTGCCTCTGCTGGAGCGCCTTGTGCCGTCAAAAACTCAATTTGATAAGAGCGACTGAGATAGCCAAACGCGTTATGAGATATCACGAAGCGTCGGCTGCCTGGCGGTAACGTACCTGACGGTATCAAGCCAATTTTTGCGTGGGCGTCAGCAATCAACGAGTGAAGTTGCTTGGTATAGGCTTTTCCGCCGGAAATATATGCATTTTCATGGGTTGGGTCCGCAGCGCTCAAGGCCGTGACGATGTTGTTCACGTAGAGCTCCGCATCCGCAACGCTTTGCCAGGCGTGTGGATCGAGGACGGTTTTACCGTCTATATCCCACGTACGCGGCGTCACGCCGTTGCTGACCGTGATCACCGGCGTCCTGGTTCCACTGCGCGCAATCAATCTCTCCATCCATGGCTCATACCCCAGGCCATTCTGGATAATCACATTTGCTTGCGCCAGTTTTTTCGCGTCTTCGGCGGTTGGCTTAAAACCCTGAGCGGCTTGATCAGGGCCAACCAGACTGACGACTTGAACGTGTTCCCCACCGATTTGATGAGCCATATCGGCCAGAATGCTGAAGCTGGCGACAACTTTCAGTTTCTCAGCTGCGGACAACGATAACGGCAACAGCAACAAACTGGACAGGAGTAAGGCGACGCGCATCGGGTGAAACCTCATTTAAATTAATCGGCATTCTTTGCCAGCGGCTTCTTGGCCACGACCGTCCGGGGCGAACACCTGCTGGATGAGCTGCCTAGGGGTGCTGCGGAACAAGGAAGCGGACGAATAACTGGTGTCGAAGCTTAGTTCCACGTGGAACACACCCATTCAATACGCCCAGACATTTCCAAGGATATGATTTCCATTCGGTCAGCGCCCTAACTAATGCGGACCGCTTCAGCAACAGTTCAGCTTCAATACGCAAAAATGCACTATTTGACAATTCCCTGCGGGACTCCAAAAGCTGTTCCGGTAGTCGACAAAAAAGCGCCGGGCTGAGCTTCTCGGCAAAGGCACGGCAATGTCAGCGCGTTCATAAAAGGCCCGTCTTTGAAGTAAATAGACATGTTATATTGTAACTATTAGTCCAGCGAAGCCTTGTTGAGCCTGGATGCTCTCCCCATTCTTGGAACACCCATGCACAGACGTCAAATGTTGCTCAACCTTCTATTGGCCAGTGCGGCCTTGGCATTACCGTTGGGTGCATCTGCTGCTCAAATTCGCGCTGTGCGCTTATGGCGAACAGACGACAAACTACGCTTGGTGTTCGATTTAAGCGGCCCAGTGCAGTACAAAACCTTCATGTTAAGCGCGCCTGAACGGTTGATCATCGACCTCAGCGGTGCGCAATTGACGGGCAATTTCAGTCAGTTAGCCTTGGCCAATACCCCCATCAAATCGATTCGCTCCGGGCATTTTGGTCAAGGCGACACGCGCATCGTGCTGGACCTTAACAACCCGGTTCAGCTCAACAGTTTTCTGTTAGGCCCTGAAGGCTCGCAAGGTCATCGACTGGTGGTCGATTTAGGCAACGCTGCGCAGGCGTCCGTGCAAATAGCCGCAGTGGGCGCCTTGGCGCCACCGGAAAAGCCGTCGCCGTTGCGAGACAACGCTCATCCCAAGCGCGACATCATGGTGGTAGTCGATCCCGGCCATGGCGGTAAAGACCCCGGTGCCATTGGTTCGAAAGGCCAGCGCGAGAAAGACGTGGTGTTGTCCATTGCTCAACTGTTGGCCAAGCGCCTCAAGCGTGAGAAAGGATTTGATGTGCGCCTGGTGCGCAATGACGATTTCTTCGTACCGTTGCGCAAGCGCGTGGAGATTGCACACAAGATGAACGCCGACATGTTCATTTCCGTACATGCCGACGCTGCGCCGCGCCTCACAGCATCCGGTGCCTCGGTGTATGCGCTTTCAGAAGGCGGTGCCACGTCGGCTACGGCGCGCTTCATGGCCCAGCGCGAAAACGGCGCCGACCTGATTGGAGCCACCAGCCTGCTTAATCTGAAAGACAAGGATCCGATGTTGGCCGGGGTGATTCTCGATATGTCGATGAACGCCACAATTGCAGCCAGCCTGCAGTTGGGTAACACCGTGCTAGGAAGCTTGTCCGGCATAACTTCGCTGCACCAGAAGCGCGTCGAACAGGCGGGTTTTGCGGTGCTCAAGTCGCCGGACGTGCCGTCGATTTTGGTGGAGACCGGCTTTATCTCGAATGTGCAGGACAGCCAGCGACTGGTGACTGCACGTCACCAGCAGGCGGTGGCCGATGGCTTGTTTGAGGGCCTGCAGCGCTATTTCAAACACAACCCGCCGGTTGATTCCTACATGGCCTGGGCGCAAGAGCACAAGCAAGGCCAGGTGTGAGTTTCGCCGTTAGTGGCAGCCGCCCATGCGGTTGCAGGTGAATGTGTTGCGCTTGCCGTCAGAGCTGGACACTCGGGTGATGGTTGTCCAGCCGACGCGTTGGCTGTAGCCAATCCAGGTTTCGCCGTTGGACGCCAGTCCGCTGAAAAACGTCAGCATGCCGTATCGGCTACTGGTTTGTGCCCAGAGTCGATCGCCCTCGACTTCAAAGCCACGCACGTAGGACGTCGAGCCCGCCGTCGCCACGCTGTAACGATTGCCCAGTGCATCGCTACACGCCAACACGTTTGCGCTCTGGGTGCAGCGAGTGGTCTGTGCCTGCATCTGCGTCGGGGTCGCTTGTGCCTGCACGGTCATCAGCAGCGCCAGCCCCATAAAACCTTTCGAAACGTAATTCATTGAAGCGACCTTTGTCAGACAGGTTGGCTATTTTGTATTGTTATACTATAACATCCGTCGGCCAATTGCTGTTTGATGCCCTGCGCCCGATGAGGACTACCTGATGCCCAACCGTCTACCCGTTACCGTGCTGTCCGGATTTCTTGGCGCAGGTAAAAGCACCCTGCTCAATTACGTCCTGCGCAACCGCGACAGTTTGAAAGTCGCGGTGATCGTCAACGACATGAGCGAAATCAACATCGACGGCAGCGAGGTTCAACGGGATGTCAGCTTGAACCGTGCCGACGAAAAACTCATCGAAATGAGCAATGGCTGCATCTGCTGCACCTTACGCGAAGATTTGCTTGAAGAGGTCAGTCGGCTGGCGCAAGAGGGCCGTTTTGATTACCTGCTGATCGAGTCCGCCGGCATCTCCGAACCGCTGCCGGTGGCTGAAACCTTTACCTTTCGCGATGAGCAAGGCAAAAGCCTGGCTGACTTGGCGCGTCTGGATACCATGGTCACGGTAGTAGATGGCATGAACTTCTTGCTCGACTATCAGGCCGCCGAAAGCTTGGCGATCCGTGGTGAGACCCTGGGTGAGGACGATGAGCGCTCAATTACCGATTTGCTGATTGAGCAGGTGGAATTTGCCGACGTTATTTTGATCAGCAAGATCGACTTGATCAGCTCCAGCGAACGCCGAGAGTTAATCGCGATTTTGCAACGGCTCAACGTCCAGGCAGAAATTATTCCCATGGTCATGGGCGAAATACCGCTGAAAAACATACTTAATACCGGCCGTTTCGATTTTGAACGGGCTTCGCTGGCACCGGGCTGGCTTAAGGAATTACGCGGTGAGCACGTGCCGGAAACCGAGGAATATGGCATCGCCTCGACGGCCTACCGGGCACGTCGGCCGTTTCACCCCCAGCGCTTTTACGACTTCATCGACCGTGAATGGATCAACGGCAAATTGCTGCGCTCCAAAGGCTTCTTTTGGCTGGCGAGCAAGCATCAGGACGCTGGAAGCTGGTCGCAAGCAGGCGGGCTGATGCGGCATGGCTTCGCTGGACGTTGGTGGCGGTTTGTACCCAGGCAACACTGGCCACAGGAGCCGGAAAGCGCGGCGGCGATCATGGCCAATTGGGTCGAAACAACCGGCGATTGCCGCCAAGAGTTAGTGTTCATTGGGCAGCACATTAATTTTGCTCGGCTACACGACGAGCTGGACAGCTGCCTGCTGACCGATGAAGAAATGGCCCTGGGCGCCGAACAATGGCGTTTGTTTACTGACCCGTTTGGTCCATGGCACGAAGAGCAGGCGGCCTGAGGCGGATCGCTACAGGTCCGCTTACGGCGTTAGCCATTTACCCTGGCTCTGGCCTTCGCAAAAGGGCTTGAGGTAATGGGCATCGGTGGCAACGCCGTAATAGTGAATGTTTTGGTGATAGGGCATATTGGCGACTTGGGCGTTGTCGCAGACGCCGAATGCGCCTGTGGGGCATTGCTCGACAAAGGTGACATCGACTTTTTGCCCGGCAAATTGCGGCTGGCAGAACCCATCGTGAAACAGCTTGGTCGGAATGTTGCGGTTTTCTTGGCAGACTTTGACATCAAGCCGTTCAGCCCGGGTATGTACCACGCAAGCTTCTGCCCGGGCGCCGCTTGAAAACATTAACAGCAGTGCTGCCAGCCAGATTACGCGCATCGTTTATCCCGTACCTTTCACTCTCAAGAAGCCGGCCATTATGTTGCAGAACATCCCGACCCATGTCATTGCCGGCCCATTGGGCGCGGGCAAAACCACTTTAATCAAACAACTGTTGGGGCAAAAACCGGCTGGCGAGCGCTGGGCCATTTTGATCAATGAGTTTGGTCAGATCGGCCTGGATGCCGCGTTATTGACCACGGCCAAGGATGGTATCGCACTTGGCGAGGTCGCAGGCGGTTGCCTGTGCTGTGTCAACGGCGCACCGTTTCAGGTCGGCCTTGGCCGGTTATTAAAAAAAGCACGGCCAGACCGATTGTTCATCGAGCCGTCTGGGCTGGGGCATCCGGCGCAGTTGATGGAACAACTGCGTGAGCCGCCGTGGGAGGGGGTATTAGCGGTTCAGCCGAGCGTCATGGTATTGGATGCGGCAGCGCTTGCCGCCGGTCAGCCATTGCCCAACAGCCAGCGCGCGGCGTTGGACGATGCAGGTTTGTTGGTCATGAACAAGTCTGAAAGCCTGAGCCCAGCTATACGCGACGCACTCGCCGAGAAGTTGCCCAATCGGCGGCTGTTCTGGACCGAACAAGGCGTGTTGCCGCTGGTTGAATTGCCAGGCGTCAATACACAGGCAAACGCGGCTGTGGATAACTTCAATCCACCCAAAAGTCTGGCGCAGTTACCGGCAATTTGGACCGATCCGCGTCAGCCGATTTGTTTGAGCCAAGGTCAGGCTGAAGGATGGAGCATTGGATGGCGTTGGCACCCAAGCCAGCAATTTGAATTGATGCGCGTGCAGCAATGGCTCGGTAGCCAAGCATGGCGGCGGGCCAAGCTGGTTATCCACAGCAATGCGGGTTGGTTGTCAGGCAATGCGCTGGAGGGCGCTGCGATTCATTGGCAAAACAGTGAATGGCGCCGGGATTCGCGGCTGGAATTGATTTTCAGCGGACCCCAGGATGAGGCAAGGCTGCAAGTTGAGCTGGCTGCATGCCTGATCTAGACGGGTTATGCACAGCCCGGTCTACTTATGCACACTGCTCTACAACTTGCGCTTGATGTGATTTTCGCGCCATTGACTCATTTCGATCACATTGTCGCTGGTCGGCGGCGGCGTTTTTATTTCAAACGGGTAGGGCGCCAACTCGATCTGAGCGGTATGCGCGCCGAACATCGTAATTGTGCCCGGGTGCCGCTGCTCGCCGGTCACGGTAAATTCAAAGTTATAAATCCGCGCCAGGCGTTTTCGGCCGTTTGCGTCGCGTACAAACCCAAGGCGGCGCAACGCCACGTTACCGTCCAACAATTCGATGTCGAGTTTCGCGCAGTGTTGCTTGACCCGCGCCAAGGCCCGCTCGCGTAAGCCATGGGAATGCCACAGCCACGCGGCACCCGATGCCAGCACCATCAAGACGAAAAAATTACCCAGCGTCAGCATGAAAATGTGCTCCACCAAAGAACGTCCAGCTTAACCGGGTCCGACGATTTTCAGCCATACCGCTCGACTTAATTTTCGTCAGTCTTTCTGGTCAATGTTCCGTTTAGCGACCGGCCTTAAGGCGCCTCTTCCTTGATTTCCTGGTAACGCTTCTCAAGTTCCTGGCGCAATTGACGCCGTTGCTTGGCCTGAACGAAGCGACGCTTGTCTTCGCTGGTTTGTGGCTCAAGCGGCGGCACGGCAGCGGGTTTACGCTGATCGTCCACCGCCACCATGGTGAAGAAACAGCTGTTGGTGTGGCGAACTGAACGCTCACGGATGTTTTCAGTAACGACCTTGATCCCGACTTCCATCGAGGTATTGCCGGTGTAGTTGACCGACGCAAGGAAGGTCACCAGTTCGCCAACGTGGATCGGCTCACGAAAAATCACCTGGTCCACCGACAGAGTCACCACGTAGCGCCCGGCGTAACGGCTGGCGCAGGCGTAGGCAACTTCATCGAGGTACTTGAGTAGCGTGCCACCATGGACGTTGCCAGAGAAATTGGCCATGTCCGGGGTCATCAATACGGTCATCGATAGCTGGGCGTTTCCGGGTTCCATAGCGTACTCACGGGGTGGGTATGTCAGAAGTGCACCTTATGGCGGTGCTTACGTTTTTGGTCGATTTTTTATACAGCAATAATCGGGACGACAGCGAAGGGGCCGCCGTCACGTAAGCCTGCATTTCAGGTCCCACAGAGTAACGTTAGCTGGAACCGTCCTGGTGTTGCCCCGGAACGGCATCCAAATGTTGGCTTAGCTTTCCAGCCAGACATCCCGGGCCCAGTGCCAGACTGATTCCCAGCTTTCTTCCGTGACCAACTCTTCTTCGGCGGACCACAGCACGACAGTGCCGTCTTCCTCCACGCAGTAATAGTCGTCGCCGTTCTGGCAGATCGGGATCAATTCCCGTGGTACGCCAATGTCCCATGCCGTTGCACAGACTTCTGGCAGGTAGGTATGAGACTGCGGGTCCATCACGGTCACCGGTTCCAGACTGCCATACACCACGTCGCTCACGGTCAGCAGGAACTCTTTGAAAACGAAAGGAATATTGATGAACAACTGTTCCTCGATTTCTACCAGCACGTCTTCATCGGGCAATTCGAGGGGCACGGGTACCCGTTCGTTCTTTTCACGCAGCTCTTCAATGACTTCTTCCACGACCTAGATCCTCTAAACTGTTGGCGCGGGTTATACAGTAGCGTAAAGCATTTCTCAAAATAACTACCCGAACGGATAAAACAAAACCCCGGCCAAAGACCGGGGTTCTGTTTGTCCTGGGCGGCCGATTGAAGCGGCAGCTACCCAAGGTATAGCGCGGATCAGCCGTTTTGGCGGATACCGGCGACCAGCCAAGGTTGGTTGTCACCTTGTGGACGCTCCATGTTCCAGCTCTCGCTGAACACTTCACCTTGATCGAAACGCGAGGTCTTTGACAGACCGGAGAAGGTCAGGGTGGCAACGGTTTTATCCGAGCGATCATCCAGGCCGTCGAGTTGCACGGTGAGGTTGTCGATATACGTCGACTGGAAGCCGTCGCCCAGGCTGGCACGTTCCTGCTTGAGGAATTGCAGCATCTGCGGCGTGACGAACTCGCTAATCTTGTCCATCTCGTTGGCATCCCAGTGCTGTTGCAGCGACTGGAAGTGACCACGGGCGGCATCAAGGAAGCGCGATTCGTTAAACCAGGCCGGCGCATGAATCACCGGTTTGGATGCAGCAGCGCCTGACGAGCCACCGAACATCGAGTTTTGAGCCGGTTGCTCGATGGTTTCACGCTGAAATGGCGTATGGCCAGCTGCGGCCATGTCTGGTTGCTGCTTGCGACGACGCGCGGCGATGAACCGGAAGATCACGAAAGCAATGACGGCCATGATCAGGATGTCGAAGAACTGCATGCCTTGAAAGCCGCCGCCCATGAACATCGAGGCCAGCAAGCCACCGGCTGCGAGACCGGCCAACGGACCGAGCCAGCGAGAGGCGCCGCCTGCAGGACGAGCGGCAGCAGCTGCTGCACCCGTGGCTCCCGGAGCGGCAGATGGAGAAGCTGAAGGTGCCTGGCGCATTTGATGGCTCGGCGCTGAACCGAAGGATTTGCCGCCACCGAAGCGCGCGTTGGCGTCGAGGCTCATTGTGAGCCCGATGCACAACACCATAACGATGCTTAAGAAACGTTGCATAAGGGATTCCCATTTGTGAATTGCATGCGCGTCATGTTGCACAGGAGCCATGGCGATAGCTAGTGACTAAATGTTTCGAGCTTTTACCTGATTTGGTGAGGCCCGATTCTACGTGGCTTGTACGACAGTTCTCTGTAAGGGCCAGCGTGTTGCCGAGGGGGCATATCAGGCACCCCGCATAAAACTCTCGCCAACAAGTTGCTCCTGCCGACTGAGGATCCGGATCAGCCCCTTCAAATCGCTTCCAGCTTGGCATAGCCCATCATCAGCCATTTACTGCCTTCGTCGAAATTCACCTGGACCCGTGCCTGAGCCCCCGCACCTTCGAAATTCAGAATGACGCCTTCGCCAAATACCGAATGCTGCACCCGTTGGCCCAGGCTAAACGCGGTCTCAGGAATGCCGGTGCCATTAAACAGGCTGCTGGTGCCCATTTTCTGCACGCCGCCGAACGGCCGGCTAACGCTGTTTGACAACCGGACTTCCTGAATCAATAGCGGCGGAATTTCCCGGACGAAGCGCGAAACCTTGTTATAGGTCTCGGTGCCATATAAGCGACGGGTCTCGGCGTAGGTCATCACCAGCTGTTGCATGGCGCGGGTGATGCCGACGTAGGCCAATCGGCGTTCTTCCTCAAGGCGGCCGGGCTCCTCCAGGCTCATTTTGTGGGGGAACAGGCCTTCTTCCATGCCCACCAGGAACACATACGGAAACTCAAGACCTTTAGCGCTGTGCAAGGTCATCAACTGCACGCTGTCTTCATGTTCCTCAGCTTGCGTGTCACCGGCTTCCAGCGATGCGTGGCCAAGGAATGCCGCCAGCGGGGACAAGTCGGCGTCCTCTTCGGCGTTTTCGAAGTTGCGCGCGGCGCTGACCAATTCCTCAAGGTTTTCTACCCGAGCCTGGCCTTTTTCGCCTTTCTCTTCCTTGTGGTAATTAATCAGCCCTGACTGCTCGATCACCGTTTGCGTCATCAGATGCAACGGCATTTCCATAACTTTAGCCGACAGGTTCTCGATCAGCTCGACGAACCCGCTTAGGGCGCCAGCTGCGCGACCGGTCAGGCCTTTGTTGGCGATCAGTTGGCGCATGGCTTCCCACATCGACACATCAGCGTGACGGGCGTGTTCACGAATGGCCTCTACGGTTTTTTCGCCAATGCCCCGCGCCGGAACGTTGATCACCCGCTCCAGCGCCGCGTCATTGCCTCGGCCGTCGAGCAGGCGCAGGTACGCCATCGCATTCTTGATTTCAGCACGCTCGAAGAAACGCTGGCCGCCATAAATCCGATACGGAATGCGCTCACGCAGTAATGCTTCTTCCAATACCCGCGATTGGGCGTTGGAGCGGTAAAGAATGGCGATGTCGCTGCGCATCAGGCCTGTTTTCAACGCGCTTTCGATGGTCTCGACCACGTAGCGCGCTTCGTCATGCTCGTTGAACGCTGCATACAAATTGATCAGCTCGCCGTCACCGCCATCGGTCCACAGCTCTTTGCCCAAGCGCCCGCTGTTGTTGACGATCAGTGCGTTGGCAGCCTTAAGAATGCTCGCTGTGGAACGGTAGTTCTGTTCCAGACGGATGGTTTCGGTGTCCGGAAAGTCTGAAGAGTATTCGTGAATATTTTCGATTTTCGCGCCGCGCCAGCCGTAAATCGACTGATCGTCGTCGCCCACCACCATCAAACTGTCGCCACCTTGGGCCAGCAGACGCAGCCACGCATATTGCACGGCGTTGGTGTCCTGGAATTCGTCGACCAACACGTGGCGGAAGCGACGCTGGTAATGCGCCAATAAGCCAGGGTTGTCGCGCCACAGGTCCAGCGCGCGCAGAAGCAACTCGGAAAAGTCGATGACGCCGGCCCGCTGACAAGCGGCCTCGTAGGCTTCGTAGATGGCTTTCATGGTGGTCAGGAACAGATCGCCGCTGGCCTGAATGTGTTTCGGGCGCAGACCTTCGTCTTTCTGTCCGTTGATGAACCACTGGGCCTGACGGACCGGCCAGCGTTGTTCGTCCAGGCCCATTTCGCGCATCACGCGCTTGACCAACCGTTGCTGGTCATCGCTGTCGAGAATCTGGAAGTTCTGGTTCAGGCCGGCTTCCTGCCAATGCGCCCGCAACAAGCGGTGCGCCAGGCCGTGGAAGGTGCCAACCCACATGCCGGCCGGACTGACATCCATCAGTTGCTCGATGCGGTGGCGCATCTCGGCAGCGGCTTTGTTGGTAAAGGTCACCGACAAAATCGAGTGAGAGGAGGCCTGCTCGACCTGGATCAACCAAGCGATGCGGTGCACCAGCACACGGGTTTTACCGGAACCCGCGCCGGCAATGACTAACTGACGACCCACGGAGGCAGCTACGGCCTGACGTTGGGCATCGTTGAGGGAGTTCAGTAAAAGAGAGAGATCATCGCGCATCAGCGCATTCTAGGGTGCTGCGCCAAGTCGGGCAAACCAAGCTTTGCATTAGCCGATAAATGTACACCAATGATGACCGGTTAGTCCGGTCTGCAAGCGGCGCCAGCTATGGCTGAGCCATCTGAAGCAAGGCGTCCGGGCCGACCGCCGGGCGGTTTTTATGATCTGCGACAGTTTGGTCTATCGAACAGCTTGTGTATGCTCCGCCAACGTTCGAGGCTCAACCATTATAAGAATATTACCGATGACCTCTACTTTCAGCTCCTCGGGCGCCGACATTGCGACTCGACGAGTGATCAGTGAGCAATTTGCCACGCAAATTGCCGCTGAGCGCACCCGACTGCTTTACCAGGGTTCGCTATGGCCAACCCTGTTCATGTTAATCAACGGATTGGTTTGCAGTTGGCTGCTCTGGAGTCCACAGCGCTATTTGCTGATCAGTATCTGGCTGGGGTGGCTGACCACACTGGTCATTCTGCGCGTCATGCAAGTGGCGGCGTTTAATGCGGCTGAGCCGTTGCGCCAGGCACAGCCGATCTGGCGACGCATGTTTTTACTGGGGGCGGCCGTCAGCGGACTGACGCTTGCCAGCGCTGCAATCGCTTTGGTTCCTACCGACAGTTTTGTCGAGCAGGCCTGGGTGTTTGGCCTGATGGGCGCTGCCACGTTGTCGGCCAGTGTCGCTTACGCGGTGAGCATGCCTGCGTTCCTTACCTTTGCCCTGTCGTGCCTGCTGCCGGCGATCATTTGTCTGTTTATCCAGGGCAGTGAGCTGCAACAGGGCTGGGCATGGCTTGCCTTGATTTTTTTGGTCGGGTTGCTGGTGGTGGCGGTGCAGACCAACCGATTGATCCGTCGCGGCTTGTTGAGGCGGTTTGAGAACCAGGCGCTTATCGAACATCTGCAACAGGCTCAGGCTCGGGGCGAGCAGCTTAATCAGGCGCTGGCGCGGGAGGTTGAGGAGCGTATGCGCTACCTCACCCACTACGACGAGCTGACGGGGCTGGCTAACCGCGCGCTGTTTACGGAACGCCTGCGCGAAGCCAATCAGCGCGTGCGTCAGGGCGGTCGGGGTCTGGCCTTGCTGCACATCAATCTGGACCGTTTCAAGCTGCTCAACGACAGCCTGGGCCATGAAACTGCCGACCAGTTGCTGCGTCAGGTCGCTCGACGGCTAAGCGCTGCGTTACCCGAGGCTGATACCATTGCGCGGTTGTCGGGGGACGAATTTGCTGTGTTGCTCGACCCCTACGGCAATCTGTCCAGCCTGGCGCGGGTGACCAGCCGGTTGTTGGCCAAATTGCGCACACCACAGCTGATCGACGGGCAAGAGTTGGTAATCAGCGCGTCGATCGGGATTAGCCTGCTGCCTGGCTCGGCCCGAGAGGTTTCGGCGCTGGTCAGCCAGGCAAACATGGCCATGCAGCATGCCAAACACGTGGGCGGCAATAATTTCCAGTTTTATACGGACAGCCTGCAGGCCGACAATTTGGATCGTTTTCAGCTGGAAAACCAGCTGCGCAAAGCCATCGAAGAAAAGCAGTTGCAGGTGTTTTATCAACCGAAACTCTGCCTCGCGACGGGTCGTTTGAATGCCGCGGAAGCCTTGGTGCGCTGGAAGCATCCGACCCTGGGCATGGTGCCGCCGGGGGAATTTATCGGGCTGGCGGAAGAAACCGGGTTAATTGGCCCCATTGGCGAGTTTGTATTGAGGCAGGCCTGTTGGCAGGCGCGTGAATGGCAGCGTCAGGGGTTGGAGCCGATTCGGGTATCGGTCAACGTGTCGGTCCATCAATTGCGCCAAGGCAAGCTCGTCAGCTTGGTCCGCCAGGTGCTCGAAGAAACCGGGCTCGAGCCGCATTACCTTGAGCTGGAGCTTACCGAAAGCCAACTCCTCGACAGCGTTGAGCACATCATCGCGACCTTCCATCAATTGCGTGATCTGGGCGTGAAGTTGGCCATTGATGACTTCGGCACAGGTTATTCATCACTGAGCTACCTCAAGCGCTTCCCGGTGGATTACGTGAAGATCGATCAAACATTCATTTGTGGTCTGGGCGAAAGCACCGAAGACGCGGCTATCACACGGGCAATCATTGCAATGGCCCATGGCCTGAAGCTGAAAGTCGTCGCTGAAGGCGTGGAAAACCAGGAGCAACTGGCCTTCCTCAAAGATCACCAGTGCGATGAAGTGCAGGGCTACCTGATCAGCCGACCGGTGGAGGCACAGGCCGTTGCGCAGTTGTTAGTGGAATGGGGTTCACGCGCAATCCCCCTGTAGGAGCCAACGTGTTGGCGAGAGGGCATCGAGCCGAGATGCTGCGCGCCGGACAACCCGCCTCGCCAACAAGTTGGCTCCTGCAGATATTCACAAAACCCGGATACTGGTATGTGAGACGTTTCGAGTTTCCAAGCGTTTAGCTGTGCGCCCCGCAGGTCATGTAGTATAACTACAAGAAAACTACAACACGGCCAAGCCGCCCTAACCGAGTCCACCCCTTTGAATCTGTTGCAACACATCGGCCAGTCACGCCATTTGCTACGTAAGTCGGAACTCAAGGTTGCCGACCACGTGCTGCTGGACCCTGCGGCCGTGATGCACAGCTCCATGGCTGACCTCGCGCACAGCGTGGGCATCAGTGAACCGACCATCGTGCGCTTTTGCCGCGCCATTGGTTGTACCGGTTTCCAGGATTTGAAACTCAAGTTGGCGCAAAGCCTGGCCGCAGGGGCCAGCTTTGGTCAATTCGCGATCCATGAAGACGATTCTGTCGCCGATTACAGCCTGAAGATTTTTGACACCACGCTGCACACGCTGATGGAGGTTCGTGAAAATCTCGATCCCCACGCGTTGCAATCGGCGGTGACCGCCATGGCCGCCGCCCAGCGTGTCGAGTTCTACGGCTTCGGTGCGTCTGGCGCGGTTGCCGCCGATGCGCAGCACAAGTTCTTCCGTTTGTTGCTTACCGCTGCTGCCTATTCCGATCCGCATATGCAAGCCATGTCGGCCGTCACGCTCAAGCCCACCGACGTTGCCATTTGCATTTCCCAGTCCGGGCGCTCGAAAGACTTGCTGATCACTGCGAACCTGGTGCGTGAAAGCGGGGCCACGTTGATTACCCTGTGCCCGAGCCAGACGCCGTTGGCTGAATTGGCCAGCATCAACCTCGCCATTGATGTTCACGAAGACACAGAGATCTATACGCCGCTGACGTCTCGAATCGCCCACCTGGTGGTGATTGATGTGCTGGCAATGGGCGTCGCCATGGCCCGTGGTCCAAGCCTGGTCAACCACTTGAAAAGCGTCAAGCGCAGCCTGCGTAGCCTTCGCCTGTCGCCAAAATCAGCCAAGCACCTGGATGACTGATCTGTAGGGCACCGCATTCTCTCGATCTGTAGGAGCCAACGTGTTGGCGAAGCGGCGGATCAGATAAATCCCTCGCCAACAAGTTGGCTCTACAGAAACTGCTCCCGCTTAATTGTTCATCATCCTGTCACCTGATCGCCGCGTAATCGTCATTGCCAACGCTCATGCTCTAGCTCCCGAACACGTGATGGGAGACAGGACATGCCTCGGCACTACGATGAATCACAGCAGCACGCCACCACCGCGACCGCTGCCCATACCTCCAAAAACACCCGTCGGCAGCAGGAAGATCAGCGCCGCATGGAATTCCGGCGCGCCATCGAGAGTTATTCCGAGCAGCGACAATTGGCTCAGGAGCTTTCTGACTATTTCGATCTGGGGCCGATCAATACCGTGTGGCAACAACCTGCGGAAGAGTCCCGTCGAAACGCTCAACAAGCCGGCTGATCTGTGCACGCTCAGCGCGGATGAACCCCAGAAACGCCCGTGCGACCGGCGACAGCGGCTTGTCCTTGGCCTGCACTACGCACCAGCTGCGATACAGCGGCAACTCGGCCACCGGTAGCTCACGCAGCATGCCGGTGGCCAGTTCCAGGCTTAACGCATGGCGAGTCAGCATCGCCAGCCCTAGACCCGCGACCACGCTTTCGCGCTGGGCTTCGTTCGAAGACACCTCGAGCGTGTGATTGAAATGCACGCGCTTCTCTTTGAAGTACTCCTCACAGGCTTTTCGCGTGCCGGAGCCGGGTTCGCGGATCAGCAGCGTATACGGTTCCAGATCTTTCAGGGTCAAGGTTTCGGCTAGACTCAGTGGGTGATCGGGCGGCGCCACCGCGACGATGGGATTGTTGAGGAACGGCATGAACTCCAGGCCCATGTCCTGGGGCACCATCGACATAATCACCAGGTCATCCCGATTGTCCGATAACCGCCGAATCGTTTGCGCACGATTAACCACCGTCAGGTTCAGGATGACGTCAGGGTATTGCCGCTTGAACGCGGCAAACAGATGCGGCACGAAATACTTGGCGCTGGATTCAATCGCTAGTTTGAGCTGGCCTTGCAACGATCCCTGCATGTCGGTCAGTTGCATATCAAGATTTTCCAGCCGGCCAAAAATGTCGCGACTGGCGGCCTTGAGCGCTTCGGCGGCCTCTGTCAGGTAAAGTTTTTTGCCAACGTAATCGAACAATGGCTGACCAATTAGCTCTTCCAACTGGCGAATTTGCAGGCTTACGGCGGGCTGCGTTAAAGACATTTCCTCGGCTGCGCGGCTGTAAGACTTCAAATCGCACACTTCATTGAAAATTCGTAATTGGCGCAATGTCATACGCATCAATGACTTACGCATTTTTCCTGCCTTTTCTCAACTCCGATAAGAACGACTATAAGGTTTTCCTTATACACATCTCAAATTTAACTGATTTTTATTAATTCTCCTCGCGGCTTAGGGTAGGTTCCGTATGCGACTGCACGCAGTATGCGGTCACACGCCGAACGGCTCAGCCGGTTCGTCTGTACTTACGGTCGAGGCTTATCAGTCGAGGAATGCCAGTGATAACAAAAATCCTGATCGCCAACCGCGGTGAAATTGCTGTCCGTATCGTGCGTGCTTGCGCCGAGATGGGCATCCGCTCGGTTGCGGTCTATTCCGACGCCGACCGTCATGCGCTGCATGTTAAACGCGCTGACGAAGCCCATAGCATTGGTGCCGAACCGCTCGCGGGTTATTTGAACCCGCGCAAGCTGGTCAATCTGGCCGTGGAAAGCGGTTGTGATGCGTTGCACCCAGGCTACGGTTTTCTCTCGGAGAACGCCGAACTGGCGGATATCTGTGTCGAACGTGGGATTAAATTCATTGGTCCATCGGCAGAAGTAATTCGCCGGATGGGCGATAAAACCGAAGCGCGCCGCAGCATGATCAAAGCCGGTGTGCCGGTGACGCCGGGCACCGAAGGCAATGTTGCGGATATCGCAGAAGCGCTTGTAGAAGGCGAGCGCATTGGATATCCGGTGATGCTTAAGGCCACCTCGGGCGGCGGCGGCCGTGGCATTCGCCGCTGCAACAGCCGCGAAGAACTGGAGCAAGCCTTTCCCCGGGTAATCTCGGAAGCGACCAAGGCCTTCGGTTCGGCGGAAGTGTTCCTCGAAAAATGCATCGTTAACCCCAAGCACATCGAAGCGCAGATTCTCGGCGACAGTTTCGGCAATGTGGTGCACCTGTTCGAGCGCGACTGTTCGATTCAGCGCCGCAACCAGAAACTGATCGAAATCGCCCCTAGTCCACAGCTGACCCCTGAGCAGCGCGCCTACATCGGCGACCTCTCGGTGCGTGCGGCCAAAGCAGTGGGTTACGAGAACGCCGGTACCGTGGAGTTCTTGCTCGCCGAGGGTGAGGTGTACTTCATGGAGATGAATACTCGGGTGCAGGTGGAACACACCATCACCGAAGAAATAACCGGCATCGACATCGTCCGGGAGCAGATCCGTATCGCCTCCGGCCTGCCGCTTTCGGTCAAGCAGGAAGACATTATTCACCGTGGCTTCGCCCTGCAATTTCGGATCAACGCTGAAGACCCGAAAAACAATTTCCTGCCGAGCTTCGGCAAGATCACCCGTTATTACGCGCCCGGCGGCCCCGGCGTGCGGACCGACACGGCGATCTATACAGGCTATACGATTCCGCCGTACTACGATTCGATGTGCCTGAAATTAATTGTCTGGGCGTTGACCTGGGAAGAGGCCATGGACCGCGGCCTGCGCGCCCTGGATGACATGCGCTTGCAGGGGGTCAAGACCACCGCAGCGTATTACCAGGAGATTTTGCGTAACCCGGAATTTCGTAGCGGTCAGTTCAATACCAGCTTCGTTGAAGCGCACCCGGAACTGACCAACTACTCGATCAAGCGCAAACCCGAAGAGCTGGCCTTGGCCATCGCCGCCGCCATTGCCGCCCACGCGGGCCTGTGAGGAAGTCTCATGTCTAAGAAGATTTTTGTAACCGACACCATCCTGCGTGACGCCCACCAATCGCTGTTGGCGACCCGCATGCGCACCGACGACATGCTGCCGATCTGCGAAAAGCTCGACAAGGTTGGCTACTGGTCGCTGGAAGTGTGGGGCGGCGCGACCTTCGATGCTTGCGTACGTTTTCTGAAAGAAGACCCGTGGGAGCGTTTGCGCCAGCTGCGCTCGGCTTTGCCAAATACGCGTCTGCAAATGCTGCTGCGTGGCCAGAACCTGCTGGGTTACAGGCATTACAGCGATGACGTGGTGCGGGCTTTCGTGGCCAAGGCTGCGGACAACGGGATCGATGTGTTCCGTATTTTCGATGCGATGAACGACGTCCGAAACCTTCGCGTGTCGATTGAAGCGGTCAAGGCTGCTGGTAAACATGCCCAGGGCACCCTCGCTTACACCACCAGCCCGGTTCACACCATTCAGGCGTTTGTGGCGCAGGCCAAGCAGATGGAAGCCATGGGCTGCGACTCGGTGGCGATCAAGGACATGGCGGGCCTGCTGACGCCGTATGCCACAGGTGAGTTGGTCAAAGCGCTGAAGGCTGAGCAATCACTGCCGGTGTTCATCCACTCCCACGACACCGCTGGCCTGGCTGCGATGTGCCAGCTGAAAGCCATTGAAAACGGTGCCGATCACATCGATACCGCGATCTCCAGTTTCGCCTGGGGCACCAGCCATCCAGGCACCGAATCGATGGTCGCCGCGCTCAAGGGCAGCGAGTTCGATACCGGTTTGAACCTGGAGTTGCTGCAGGAAATTGGTTTGTACTTCTACGCAGTGCGTAAGAAATATCACCAGTTCGAAAGCGAGTTCACCGCCGTCGACACCCGCGTGCAGGTTAACCAAGTGCCGGGCGGGATGATTTCCAACCTCGCCAATCAGCTTAAAGAGCAGGGCGCGCTGAACCGCATGGCCGAAGTGCTGGCTGAGATTCCTTTGGTTCGTAAAGACCTGGGCTACCCGCCTTTGGTGACGCCGACGTCGCAGATAGTGGGCACCCAGGCGTTTTTTAACGTACTGGCAGGCGAGCGCTACAAGACCATCACTAACGAAGTGAAGCTTTACCTCCAGGGCGGCTACGGTAAAGCGCCGGGCGTGGTGGATGAAAAACTGCGCCGTCAGGCAATTGGTAACGAAGAACTGATCGACGTGCGTCCAGCTGACTTGCTTAAGCCGGAAATGGTCAAGCTGCGGTCGGAAATCGGCGCTTTGGCCAAGTCTGAAGAAGACGTGCTGACGTATGCGATGTTCCCGGACATCGGACGCAAATTCCTCGAAGAGCGCGAAGCAGGGACCTTGAAGCCTGAAGAGCTGTTGCCCATCCCCGAAGTGGGCGGCGTCAGTAAGCCGGGCGGAGAGGGCGTACCGACCGAATTCGTAATCGACGTACACGGCGAGAGCTACCGGGTAGACATCACCGGTGTTGGCGTCAAAGCCGGCGGCAAGCGCCACTTTTACTTGTCCATCGACGGCATGCCGGAAGAGGTGGTGTTCGAGCCGCTCAACGAATTCGTCGGCGGCGGGATCGGCAAGCGTGCGCAAGCCACCGAACCGGGCCACGTAAGCACCACGATGCCGGGCAACATCGTTGATGTACTGGTCAAAGAAGGCGACGTGGTCAAAGCAGGCCAAGCCTTGCTGATCACCGAAGCCATGAAGATGGAGACGGAAGTACAGGCCACCATCGCAGGCAAAATCACGGCGATCCATGTCGCCAAAGGTGACCGCGTCAACCCTGGCGAAATCCTCGTGGAAATCGAAGGCTGATTCGATACCCGCTTAACTGTTTACTCTGGGGGGAGCACTCGTGGCTCCCCTTTTTTTATTGCGCTCAGTTCAATCTGTAGGAGCCAACTTGTTGGCGATATCAGCAGCATCGCGGGCAGTCATATGAACCGCGTCGCCTGTCTAGCCAACAAGTGTCTCCTACAAAAAGTTTGAATATGCCTGGGGTTGCGCAGGATATTCGGCTTAAAAGCTCATCTGCCATTGCCCCATCAACCCATGGTTGCGGCTGTTGCTGCCCAGTTCGCCGTTGTAGCCGACGCTTAGGGTATGGCGGGCGGAGAGGCCGATGTCCAGGCCGGCTTCGACCATCAGGCTATCCCGGTCCAGAGCGTTGCCTTCAACGCTGAATGCGCTGCCGCCGAGGACGAAGGCTTGGCGGGTCTCGCTGTCGACATCGCCGTACACGTGGCGGCAGCCGAGGCTTGCGCGTGGGGTAAGGCTGATGCCGTTCTCCAGCTGGTTGAGGTGCGCCATGCGCAGACCGAAGGTGCTGCTGATGTTGTCTTGGGTTTGCGCGTCGACCTGCAAAGACGCTGCGCCGCCTTTCTCGGTATAACTGTCGCGGTGGTAGCGCTGATAGCCGAGGTTCGCAAAAGGCTCGGCGCTGAGTCGACCGCTGCCCAGCGCATAGCCTAGCTCAACGAATGCCTGCTGGCTGTTGGCGTCGTAATCACCTTCTGGCCGATCATTGAAGCCGTTGAAGTCGACGCTGCGTTTGCTCTCGCCATCGTGCTTGCTATAAGCGGCGCCCAAGCGCAGGGCCAGCGGACCGCTTTGGCGCATGGCATAGGCACCCACGTGCCAGCTGTCAACAGTGCCGTCGGCGCCGGTGCTGTCCAGATCAGTCTTCGAATAACCGCCGACCACGCCCAAACGCCAGCTCGGGGTCAATGCCCAGTCGGCGCCGAGCAGGCTGCCACGGGTGCGTTGTTCCAGGCTGCTGCTGCCATGCTCACCGTCGAGCTTGCCGTAGCTGCCGATGCCTTGCAGCCACAGTCGGCCTTGGGCGTTGGGGTCATTCAGGTTCTGCGCGCCACCGGGTACGCCCGTAGCGGCGAGGGCCGGGGTGCGTGCCTGATCGAGGCCGACCAGCAGGCCCGCGCCGCTGCCCATTTGCTGCATGGCGGCGAGCATGCTGCCGCCCACTTGAGCACTGCCGGCCAAGGTTGCACTGCTCAGGCTGGCGTTGCTGCTGCCAGCCAATTGCTCGATTGCCGAACCCGCGCTGCCTGCGCTGGTATTCAGCAGGGCGTTGTACAGCGTGTTGTTTTTGCTCAGGGACGCCAGGCTGCCGGCCGCCCGACCACCGTTGGCTGTGCTGGCGTAATCAGTGAACGCGACGTCATTGCGGGTATAGGTCAGGTCAACTTTTTTCGGATCGTACGTCAGCGTCGGAGTCAAAAACGCATAGTCGCTGCTGACGCTGCCAAATTTACCGCTGATGTTGCCAGCTTCGAGCACCGTGTAGCTGCTCTGCCACGGATACGCGTTGCTGGTGGAGTTAGCATTCACCACCAACGACGCGCCATTGAGATTAGCGTTGCCAGCGACATGGACCGTCGCGCTGCTACCATCCGCGTTGGCGCCGAAGGCCAGCGTCGAGCTGCTGCCCATGTTCAAGTCGCCATTGACCCTGGCTGCACCGAGTACGGTATTGGCGAGCAAGGTGCCGTTGATGTTTAGAGCGCCCACCGTACCACCGCCTGCATACACAGCGCCTTGATCGACGGTCATGGTGCCGGCGATTGCGCCTTGGTTGATCAGTTCTGCGCCACCGAGTACCGAACCACCGATGCTGAAATCGCCACTGCCGGTCAGGGTCCAGACGCCCTGACGAACTTGCAGTGATTCGAAGTTCTGGCTGGCGCCGAAGCTGCCGCCCAGAACATCGTCCATGATCAATGTGTCGGTGCCGCTACCGCCGTCCACCAGCCCGCTGAAACGGCTGCCGTTGCGCAGGGTCAAGGAGTCGTTGCCGCCGCCCAGGTCCAGGGCCAAGCCATTGCTGCCGCTGATGAGGCCGGCGTTGATCATCTGATCGTCAAACTCGCCGACGAACTTGACGCCAAACCCGTCCAGGCCGCGAATGGTTCCGTGGTTCTCCAGATAAGTAGCGCCAACCCCGGACCCACCGCTGCCATCATCGACCAGGATCCCGCTGTTGGCGCCGCTGATCATTGCGCTCCTGGCGTTGAAAATGTAGCCGCCGCCAGCCGCGATACCCTCGCTGCCATTGGCAAAGCCATTTTTATCGACGCCACTGGCACCCACGCCCTGAATGGTGCCGTAGTTCTCTATATGGCCGATTAGATCGATGTCCACGCCATCGCCATCACCGTTAGGTTGCAGGCCGTTGTTGGCGCCTGTGATGGTGCCGTAGTTGATAACCGTGCCACTGCCATCGGAACCAAAGCCGGAGCCGTTACGCCCGATCACCGTGCCAAAGTTGCTCAGCGTTGCGCCGAGGTCAGTGGTAATGCCATGGCGCCCGCCGGAAATCAGTCCGTAGTTAGTGACGCTGACACCTGTAGCTGAATCAATATCGATGCCGTCGAATTTATCAGTGTCGACCTTCGAATCACCTGTAGAGATCTCGCCATAGTTAGTGATACTGGCATTGGAACCGGTCTTCATACCGTCGCTGAGGTCGCCTCGGATCAAACCACCTTCGCGGTTGATAATCGTGGTTTTCACATCGACGCCGCGCACGGCATCAAGGTCCAGGCCTTGGCCGGTCAACGAATGAATGGTGCCACTGTTGTCGATGACGAGGGTGCCGCCGGGGATGTTGCTATTGATCCGGATGGCATCGTCGAAGCCTTCAATCAGGCCGCCCGCACGGTTGGTGAGGGTGTAATTGCGCGCCTGTGTTTCATCACCGCTGCTGTCAAAAGCCCGGCCACCGGTTGAAATAATTTTGCCTGAGTTGTCCACCACCACGCCCGCACCACTGGTGGTGCCCTTAAAACTGACCGCCTTGCCACTGACCGTGACGCTGCCGGTCGACAGCGTCGTCAGTGAATCACTGCCAGCAAGCTCTAAGCCCGTAGTCGTCGGCTGAGAAATGACTAAGGTTTGCGCAAACGCAGGCAGGGCGGACCCTGCAGAAACGATGAACGCTATAGAAAGCGCAAGGCGATGCTTAGAGCAATACATTTCAGACGGCCTTATTTGTAAACGAGCCGTCTTATATAGCGGTTAGTTATGACAGATTCATAACGACCGAAATGATTCCAGTGACTTTAGTTGCTGCCCGTCGTGGAAGTTTTCGATGGCCAGCCAACTTTCGAACGCGTGCTGCAGTGCGGGCCATTCGCTGTCCGTTATCGAGTACCACGATGTGTCGCGGTTGATCCCCTTGACCACCATGTGCTGGCGGAACGTGCCTTCGAACTTGAAGCCAAATCTCTCAGCCGCCCGTTTAGAGCGTTGGTTGCTGTCGTTGCACTTCCATTCCAGACGGCGGTTGCCCAAGGCAAAGGACTCTTTAGCGAGCAAGTAAATGGCCTCAGTGCCTTTGGCGGTGCGTTGCATCGCTGCGCCGAACGTCACGTGGCCAATTTCGATCCGGCCATGGTCAGGCACGATGGACATCAGGCTCAGGCAACCGTTAACCACGCCGGTTTCGCGGTCGATCACGGTGTAAAACCATGGATCGCTGGTGGACGCATTGCCGCTCAGCCATTTATCGAAATCGGCGCGTTGGGTGAAAGGGCCGTAGGGCAAATAATCCCACAGCTTCGGGTCTGAATTCGGACCTTCCAACGCTGCCCACATGCCATCGCCATGGCGAGCCGGGTCAAGTTTTTCGAGACGAATAAAGCGCCCTTCAATGGGTTTGGCGTTCGGCAGTTTGGCAGTTTGCCAATGCAGTTCAGCGGTCGACATGAGCAAAATTCCAGAACTAAAGCGGTTTACGAAATTGGATAAAACCGGGACGTTCAGCGATGCGTTCATACAGCTGGATCGCCGTGGCGTTGGTTTCGTGGGTCAACCAATGCACCTTGTCGCAGTTGTTGTCGCGGGCGGTGGTGTAGACGTACTCGATAAGCTGTCTGCCGACGCCAGTGCCGCGTTGCTCTGGAGCGACAATCAGGTCTTGCAAGTAACACGCGTTCTTGATGCTCCAGTTTGAGCGGTGGTAGATGAAATGAACCATGCCTATGGCTTGGTCCGCGTCCCAGGCCAGGGCCGCGTTGGTTGGTTCGCTTGGGTCAAGGATGCGCTGCCAGGTGACATCGCTGACGCTGTCAGCCAGCTCGGTCTTGTAGAAGGTCAGGTAAGCCTTCCACAAAGGTAGCCACGCCGCGTGATCCTTCTCCGTAACGGCGCGAATCTGAATGTCGGTCATCAATGGCTCCTTAGCGCATCAGTTGGGCGAGTTCATTGTCATTGGGCGCAGCGCTAGCGGCGAGGCCATCGCGAACGCCTGCAATGTCGGCGGCGTTGCGATTCTGGTTGAGCTTGCGCTTGCCTTCCAGGCGAGTGATGGGTACGGAGAAGCCGACAATAGCACCGAGCATTTTGTCGATGTATTCCTTAGGCGCATCGTCAACCGCCCACGGTTTGGCGCGCCCGGCCTCATGCTTGTCGGTCAATGCGCTGACCAGGCTAAGCAGGCGCTGTGCATCGTGGAACACCTCGGGTATGCCATAGGCATGGATGGCGAGGAAGTTCCAGGTCGGCACCACCTGGCCGTGCTCGGCTTTGCTGGGATAGAACGAGGGACTGACGTAGGCATCCGGTCCCGCAAAAATCAGCAGCGCCTCGGCGCCATTGGCCAACTCCTGCCATTGGGGATTCGCTTTAGCCAAATGTCCGTGCAGCGTGCCGTTCGGCCCTTGTTCAGGACTAAGCAGCAGGGGCACATGGTTCGCCAATAAACCACCCGTGCCATGGGTGACCAGAACGGCGAGGCGCGTGCCTTCGATTTGCTGGTGCAAGAGGGCAAGGTCCTCTTCTTTAAACGCGCTGGGTACGTACATGTGTTTTTCCTTGGCTGATGGCTAAATCTTAGGCAGGCTATTGGTTGGTTGTAAGAGCCATTAACGCTCAATTTCGTAGGGCCAATTTCATGACTTTTAACGCTCCAGGCTTTCCATTCAACTTGGCGGGTATCGAACTTGATCGCGGTCGCGGGTTGAGCCGTCAGCTTTATCAAATCCTGCGCCAACGTATCCTTGATGGAAGCTTGAGCAGCGGCACTCGATTGCCAGCCAGACGGGACTTGGCCGGTTCGATGTCGATCTCGCGAAATAGCGTAATGCGCGCCTACGATCA
>NZ_JAQGNX010000119.1 GCF_028293835.1 Pseudomonas sp. | reverse complement strand
ACAATCGGCGATCAGCGCCGCCAAGCAGTTGAGCCGTTACGTCGAGTACGTGCACTGCAAGGCGGTGTCGCGCAATGCCCAAGGCAAGCTGATCGCAATCCCGCCCACCCTGAGCGACCTGAACCTGTGGCAACAATTGATGACACAATTCAAAGAGGGTTTGCCCCGAGCCATTGAATACCCGCTGCAAGGCGAAGACCTGCTGCAACTGACGCGTCAGCATGTTCACCCCCTCGCCCGCCTCGGCCAACCACACGAGGCTGTCGCTCATGTCTAACCTCGACATCCTTTCGTTCGGTGAAACCATGGCCATGTTCGTCGCCGAGCAGCCAGGCGACCTGGCCCACGTCGAACAGTTCGGCAAGCGGATCGCCGGGGCCGACAGCAACGTTGCCATCGGCTTGGCACGACTAGGGTTCAACGTGGCATGGTTGAGCCGGGTGGGGGCGGACTCATTAGGCCGTTTTGTGATCGACAGTCTGCAACGTGAAGGCGTCGACTGCTGCCATGTAGCGATTGATCCTACACAGCCAACCGGCTTTCAACTCAAATCGCGAGAATTAGACGGCAGCGATCCCCGTGTCGAGTACTTCCGTCGCGGTTCAGCGGCCAGTCACCTGTCGGTGGCTAACATCACTCCCGAGTTGCTCCGCGCGCGACATTTGCACGCCACTGGAATCCCCGCTGCGTTGTCAGAGAGTGCGCGGGAACTGTCCTGCCACTTGATGACCACGTTCCGCGAAGCCGGACGTAGCGTGTCGTTCGACCCCAATTTGCGCCCTTCGCTGTGGTCGAGCCAGGCAGCAATGGTCAGCGAAATCAATCGCCTCGCCGTGCTCGCTCATTGGGTCATGCCGGGGCTGAGCGAAGGTGCATTACTCACGGGTTATGAAGACCCCGGCGACATCGCCGCGTTTTATCTGGACAAAGGCGTCGAAGCGGTAGTGATCAAGCTCGGCGCCAAAGGGGCGTATTTCCGCTCCCAGCACGATCAAGGTTTTGTGCCTGGCGTCCCCGTGAGCACCGTGATCGATACCGTGGGTGCCGGCGATGGTTTTGCGGTAGGGGTTATCAGCGCCTTACTGGAAAACCAAAGTTTCGCCCAAGCGGTGGTTCGCGGCAACTGGATCGGCAGCCGCGCCGTGCAAAGCCGGGGCGATATGGAGGGGCTACCGTCCCGTGAAGAGTTGCAGGCGGCGCTGTCCGATGCACAAGGGCGACAACAACCGGCCTGACCTAAAGCAACAGCCATCCGTACACCTATTACCTGCTGCGACAAAAACAAAACAAGCTCAGGAGCATCACAATGGAAAAGCTACGTCTGATCAATCGCCGGTGGCTGTATATCATGCCCATCGTGTTCATCACCTACAGCCTGGCGTATCTGGACCGGGCCAATTACGGGTTCGCTGCCGCCTCGGGAATGGCTGAAGATTTGCACATTACGCCGGGGCTGTCGTCGTTATTGGGCGCGCTGTTTTTCCTGGGTTACTTCTTCTTTCAGGTGCCGGGTGCGATCTACGCGCAAAAGAACAGCGTTAAAAAGCTGATCTTCGTCAGTTTGATCCTGTGGGGTGGCCTGGCCACGCTGACCGGGATCGTCTCCAACGCCTACATGCTGATCGTCATTCGTTTCATGCTCGGCGTCGTCGAAGCGGCGGTCATGCCAGCGATGCTGGTGTACCTATGCCATTGGTTCACTAAGGCAGAACGCTCGCGGGCCAATACCTTTTTGATTCTGGGTAACCCGGTGACCATGCTCTGGATGTCGGTGGTGTCCGGTTATCTGGTGGCGCATTTCAATTGGCGCTGGATGTTCATCGTCGAAGGCATGCCAGCGATTGTCTGGGCCTTTATCTGGTGGCACTTGGCCGATGAAAAGCCGGCCCAGGCAAAATGGCTTGGCGAGGAAGAAAAAGCCGAGCTGCAGCGCACGCTGGAAGCTGAGCAAGTTGGCATCAAACCGGTGAAAAATTATGCCGAAGCGTTTCGCTCGCCCAAAGTCATCATTTTGGCGTTGCAGTTTTTCTGTTGGAGCATCGGTGTCTACGGTTTTGTCCTATGGTTGCCATCGATCCTGAAACAAGGCGCTCATCTGGACATGGTGGAAGCCGGCTGGCTGTCGGCTCTGCCTTATCTGGCCGCGGTAATTGCCATGCTGGTGGTGTCGTGGGGTTCTGACAAGATCCAGCGCCGCAAACGTTTCGTCTGGCCGCCGCTGCTGGTGGCGGCTATCGCGTTTTATGGCTCGTACGCGCTGGGCAGTGAACATTTTTGGTGGTCGTACTCGTTGTTGGTGCTGGCGGGTGCATGCATGTACGCGCCATACGGGCCGTTTTTCGCCATCGTGCCTGAAATATTGCCGTCGAACGTTGCTGGCGGCGCCATGGCGTTGATCAACAGCATGGGCGCGCTGGGCTCGTTCGGCGGCTCTTATCTGGTGGGTTACCTGAACGGCGCCACCGGCAATCCCGGTGCTTCCTATTTATTAATGAGCGGTGCGCTGCTGGCCTCCGTGGTCTTGACGTTGCTGCTCAACCCCAGCAACGACTCAACCCCCGCACATAGCGAGCGTCGCCTGCCCCGCGCTGCAGCGCACCCTTGAATACGGGAGTGATTACCATGAGAAAACAGGTCGTTCTGTACAAAAAGCTGTCGCCTGCCTTGATGACCCGTTTGCAGGAACGGGCCGACGTTATTGTGATCGACGAACCAAACCGTGACGGTCTGGCGCGTCTGCGTGCAGCCCTGCCCCATGCCCACGGTTTGCTGGGTGCAAGCATTAAACTGGACGCTGGGTTGCTGGACCTGGCGCCGCACTTGGAAGCCGTGTCGAGTGTTTCGGTGGGTATCGACAATTACGATCTGGAGTACCTCGACCAGCGGGGCATTTTGCTGACCAACACCCCGGACGTGCTGACCGAAACCACTGCCGACACCGGTTTTGCGTTGATTTTGGCCACGGCACGCCGGGTGGTCGAGCTGGCGAACCTGGTGCGCAACGGTCAATGGACCAGCAACCTTGGCCCGCTTCACTTTGGCTGCGACGTCCACGGTAAAACCCTGGGCATCATTGGCATGGGCCGGATTGGCGAAGCATTGGCCCAACGCGGGCATTTTGGCTTCGGCATGCCAGTGGTTTATCACAGCCATTCGCCAAAGCCCGCAGTGGAGAAACGCTTCAACGCGGGCTACCGGACCCTGGACGACCTTTTGAAAGAAGCCGACTTCATTTGCCTGACCTTGCCGCTGACCGCTGAAACCGAGGGCATGATCGGCACGGAGCAATTTGCATTGATGCGCCCGCAGAGTATTTTCATCAATATTTCACGGGGCAAAGTGGTGGATGAAGCGGCTTTGATCAGTGCGTTGCAGAACAACCAGATTCGCGCCGCAGGCCTGGACGTATTTGAGCGCGAGCCATTGGACCCGACATCGCCGCTATTGACGCTGAACAACGTAGTCGCCACCCCGCACATGGGTTCGGCCACCCATGAAACCCGCGAAGCCATGGCGCGCTGCGCGGTGGAGAACCTGATCAGCGCATTGGCAGGCGAGCGGCCAGCTAATTTGGTAAATCCTGAGGCGTGGCGAAAGACTGATTCAGATCACAAACCGTGACACCATTCCTTTCAAATCGATGGCCAAACGCGACAACTCATTGCTGGCCGCGCTGGTCTGATTGGCGCCCGTTGCAGACTGGATGGCCAAGTCACGGATATTGACCAAATTACGGTCCACTTCTCGCGATACCTGCGCTTGCTCTTCCGAGGCGCTGGCAATGACCAGGTTGCGCTCATTGATCTGCGATATCGCCACGGTAATTTGCTCCAATGCCACGCCTGCGGCGCGTGCCAGTTCAAGCGTGGATTGGGTACGGCTGGTGTTGAGCAACATCGACTGCACCGCTTCACCGGTCCCGTTTTGAATCCCGGCAACCATCTGCTCAATTTCTCGAGTCGACTGCGCCGTCCGGTGGGCCAACGCCCGTACTTCGTCCGCAACCACCGCAAAGCCCCTGCCCGCTTCGCCTGCCCGTGCAGCTTCAATCGCGGCGTTCAGCGCCAATAAGTTGGTTTGTTCCGCAATCGAACGAATCACATCCAGCACTTTGCCGATATCCCGTCCTTGCACCGCCAGGCCTTCAATCAGCAACGTGGTGGTATGTACATCTTGAGTCATGGCTTGAATCGCCGTAACGGTGTCCACCACCCGATCACGGCCGACACGCGCCGTCTGGTTAGATTGCTGCGATGCTTCTGAGGTTGATACCGCGTTGCGTGCGACTTCTTCGACGGCAGCGGTCATTTCATTGACGGCCGTGGCCGCCTGCTCGATTTCGTTGTTCTGCTGTTGTAAACCACGGGAAGCTTCATCCGTGACCACGCTGAGTTCTTCAGCGGCAGATGCCAACTGGGTGGCTGATCCCGAAATGTGCTCAATGGTTTTACGCAGGTTTTGCTGCATGACCTGCAAGGCGGTCAACAGGCGGGCTGGTTCGTCTTTACCGTCAACCACTATTGCCCTGGTCAGGTTACCCCCGGCAATGTCTTCAGCGGCATTCAATGCACGAGTCAGTGGTAGAACGATGCTGCGGGTTAATAGCCACGCTAATAGCACTGTCATCAAGGCGGCGCCAACCGCGATCACAATCACCATGACGTTGGCCAGATCATAAGTATCACTGGCGACATCCAGCATGTGTTTCGATGCGCTTTTATTAATGGCGATCAATTGTTTAAGTTGGTCGCCCATCACGTCCGAATCTGTCTTCATGCGCGAGTTTATTATGCCCCGTGCCTCTTCAGTCTTTTCTTCCCGCGACAGCTCTAGCATCTGGGTTTGAGCCCGCAGGTAACTGTCCAGCGTGGCATTGAATGTTTTATACAGTGTCGCCTCTTCTGGCGACATAGGTAACGCGGCATAACTCGATTTGGCCTGTTGCAACTTGCCCACCAGGTCATCAATACGCCCGGTACTTTCCTTCAACATGGCCGGTTCGCGATTGAGCAATACCCGGAAGGAGGTAACACGCAGGCGCAGCACGTTCTCCGTCACGTCCCCAAGAAAAGCCACACTGGGCAACACGTTGAACTGCATGTCGGTGGCGGTCTGTCGGATAACCGTCATGCGGTTCAACGCAAACACACCCAAGATAATGACCAACAGCGCGATAAAGGCGAACCCGAGAAAGGCACGCGGCGCAATATTCATGTTTCTTATTGTCATAGTGAGTCTCGGGAATAAAGCTGGCAGTTTCGAATCTCGTTACTTGTAGCATCTTTATCAGGCCGCGCCACAGGTTTTATAAGGTAAAGCTAAAACCTGTGGCGAAGCATGTTTTAAATCACAAACTTCGAGACCATTCCGTTCAGGTCAATGGCCAGCCGCGACAACTCATTGCTGGCCGCACTGGTCTGATTGGCCCCCGCTGCGGACTGGGTGGCCAAGTCACGGATATTGACCAAATTGCGGTCCACTTCTCGCGATACCTGCGCTTGCTCTTCCGAGGCGCTGGCAATCACCAGGTTGCGCTCATTGATCTGCGATATTGCCACGGTAATTTGCTCCAACGCCACGCCTGCGGCGCGTGCCAGTTCCAGCGTCGATTGGGTACGGGTGGTGTTGAGCAACATCGACTGCACGGCCTGACCGGTTCCATTCTGGATACCAGCGACCATCTGCTCGATTTCACTGGTTGATTGCGCCGTTCGATGAGCCAATGCCCGTACTTCGTCGGCAACCACAGCAAACCCTCTGCCCGCCTCGCCTGCTCGTGCGGCTTCGATGGCGGCGTTCAGCGCCAGCAAGTTGGTCTGCTCGGCGATCGAACGAATCACGTCGAGCACCTTGCCGATGTCCCGTCCTTGCACAGCAAGGCCTTCAACCAACACGGTGGTGGTTTGTACATCCTGAGTCATGGCCTGAATCGCCGAGACCGTCTCGACCACCCGGTCACGGCCTTCTCGCGCCGTTTGATTGGACTGAGCCGAGGCTTCGGAGGTAGATACCGCGTTGCGCGCGACTTCTTCGACAGCCGCGGTCATTTCATTGACGGCGGTCGCGGCCTGTTCGATCTCGTTGTTCTGCTGTTGCAGGCCCCGGGAAGCGTCGTCGGTCACCATGCTCAACTCTTCGGCAGCGGACGCCAACTGGGTGGCAGAGCCGGAAATCTGTTCGATGGTTTTACGCAGGTTCTGCTGCATCACCAGCAACGCCGCGAGTAAGCGTGCGGGCTCGTCCTTGCCATCCACCAGGATGTGCTTGGTCAAATTGCCACCGGCGATTTCCTCGGCCGCCTGCAATGCACGGTTCAGGGGGGTAATAATACTGCGGGTCAACAACCATGCGAGGAAGACCGTCATGACCGCGGCCAGCACCGCCATGACGATGACCGCAATATTAGCCGAGTCGTACTGTTGGGCCGAGACAGCGGAAGCATCGGTGGCCGCTTTGCGATTAATCGTTATCAAACCTTGCAGTTGACGCCCCATGACTTCCGAGTCGAGCTTCATTTGTGTGCTGATCAGTGTGCCAATGTCCTCGACTTTGTTTTGTCGTGACAAGTCCAATAACTGATTCTGCTCGCCAAAATAATGTTCGAGCACACCTGAAAATTCGTTGTAGAGAGCACGCTCTTCTGTACCGGCCGGTAGCGCGGCATAGCTCTTCTTGGACGCCTGTAGTTTTGCAGTCCACTCGCCAAAGCGCTGATCCGTCTCCTGCATCTGCTCAGGGCTGCGCTCGGTTAGCACCCGGAATGCGAGAAGGCGCATGCGAAGAAGGCTTTCATTTACATCGCCCAGGAAGCCCACGCTTGGCAGCATGTTGGTTTCCAGATCAGTAGTGGCCTGGCGGATAACTGACATTCGGTTCAATGCAAAAAATCCGAGAACGATGACCAGCAGTGCGATGAACGCAAAGCCGAGAAACGCTCGCGGAGCGATGTTCATGTTTCGTAAAGACATGGAGTGGCTCTCAAAATTGCAGCGGGAAGCATCCGTGCCTTGACCATCGGGTGCCACCGCGAAACGCGACATGGCACAAAGGGTTGAATTGCTAACATGCTATCGGCAGGTAGGTCCTATTAGTTGATGGTGTTTGTAGGTATTTTTTTGATTTTTTTCCGCTGACTAATCGATCCAAAACAGCGAAGCGCACAAAGCACGCGCTCGAGTGTGCTTAACAGTATGAGCAACAGGAATAAACCCGTTTGCATAGCGAAAAGCCGTGTTCGCTTTCTGAAAAGCTCACGGGAAAAGCGCACGCAACTGTCGGAAACATGACATGGATCAATAAATTTAAAAAGTTATGCTCGGCCGACGAAATATCATTTCTGCTCGCAGCAAGGGAGTGCTACTTTTATCCACCAGAAGGGTCAACGCATTGGCCCTTCGACTTCACCTTATGGCTGGGCAGCTTGTTCAATATAGAGGTGGCCATATGAACAAAGTCACGTTTCCCAATGCCTGCCAACTCATGCGCTGGCACTTCCATCCGCTTGGGTTTGAGGCCAGCATGGACGCCCCCAGCAGCATGGTTGCGCGCCTCTTCGATCGCGCCACAGGCGAGACGATCATTGCAATCGCCGCGCTCCCTTGTGCCACCGTCATGAACGCTCCCGACGTCGAGCGCATTATTGAAGCGATCGAGGACGAACTCGAGTCGTTCATTCCCTCTCAGACTTTAAAGGTCTGTTGACCCCAACGCATTTCGTCTCAAGACTCCTGCCTGCCCCCCTGGCCACGTCTATCGTCGAAAAATGCTTTATCGCCTGCAATCCGGTCGGACGCCTTGGGGATGATCGCGTTCACTGATGATCCGGCACCGTTGCTGCTGTCGATGTACCAGTAGCAGTGACGCGCCGCACGGGTAATCGCCACATACGCCAAGCGCAGTATTTCGTCCTTCTGCGCGGAATCAAACGGATCGGCATCGTCATCCTTACCCAGCCCCGCCATGCGGTAGACCTGGTTTTTGAACGGCGACTGAGTCAGATGCTGGCAATCCCCAAGCAAAAATACCGCATCAGCCTGCAAGCCCTTTGAGCTGTGATACGTCAATTGCTTGAAACGTCTGGACTCGGTCGGCAACCCGGAATCGTAATTAACTAATGCCTGTAACCCTTGAGAAAGCTTGGCTTTTTCGCTGCTTTTTCGATACAGCAATAGAATCGAATCACCGTCGTTGTAATGCTTAATCAAACGCTCGGTAAGTTCTTCGTCATCGCGATCCAGCACCATCACAGGCAGCAGTTCCTGAGGCCCACCCGCGGCCTTGGCCTTTTTGCCGGCAATCCCAGGGGCGGCGCGAACGATATGCTCGGCAGCGTCAATAATGTGTTGGTGGCTGCGGAAGTTATCGCCCAGCATCACTTTGGTGGTGGCCGGTGACGAGAATTCTTTGGCGAATTCCATGAAGTATTTAGGAGAACTGCCGCGCCAGCCATAGATGGACTGCCAGTCATCACCTACACACAACAATGACGACCGTTGCGCGACACGCCCTACTTGCATGGCTGGGCCGCGGCTGCGGATTTCGCGCAAACTGGCGCGTATCCACGAGACGATTTGCGGCGACACGTCCTGAAATTCGTCGATCATCAAGTGCGACAGCGGCCGCAACAGCTCGTCGCTGACCATTTTAAGGTTTTCCGGTGAGGTCTCGCCAAACAAGGCGAACATCCTGTTGTAGGTCATGACCGGCGGCGATTGCGCTAATAAATGTCCTTCGAACGCCTTCCAGAACAAGCTCAACGCTTCAAAGAAATAGCGGTCCGGATCATTAGCTGCAAAGCTCATTTCGCCCACGGCAGCGGGCACATCCAAACCGAGGTTTTCGATAAAGCTGGCTGCGGAAACGAAACCATCAAGCACTGGCCCTGCGCTCAGCTCACCCTTCACCTTGTAATCAAACCCTGGACCGGCAATCGCCGCGCCTTCCAAGGCGTGTAAAACGCCTTTGGCCGCTGCGTAGTTTTCAAGCCATATCACCGGCTTACGACAAAAAGCTTGAAACAGGGTGCGCTTGATGACGCCTTCAGCCCATACCGGCAACTTGGCCGCTGATCGTTTCATCTGCTGGTCTTCAGACGGGTCAAAACCAAGCACAACCCAGGCATCCAGCTCAGCTATATAGCCGTGAAAATGAAACGGAAAACCATTGATTTCAACGGTTTGGCGCATAGGTTCAATGCCGTTTATAGGCCACGCTTTAGCTCGAATCCACAGATCTTCAATGGTGTCGCAGAGTTCTTCATCACGCTTGGCTGAAAGCTCGGTCACCGTAATACGTTTTTGTACATCGGGGTGGTCGCGCTCCAGCTCCTTAAGCTGTAAAGATTGACGGTAGAGAGGTGCCATGACTTCGCGAAAACGCTCATTACTGGCGTAAAGGTCACGGTAGCAAAGATTCAGTTGTTGCCGTTGCGCGTCGTTGATCCTAAGGTCGAACGGATTGCTGTCAGCGCTTTCATCTACTCCAGACGGCGCCGTCTGGTTATTGAGGTTCTCGAACGCACGCAACTGACTGAAACCAGGCAAGCTGCGCACCAGCGGCAGGATACGCGAATGAAAGGTTCGAACCAGCTCCCGGCCTTCTTTCAAGCTAAGGGTTCGTCCCCACAGCCCCATGATCTCGATCAGTTTGTTAATGAAATCTTTGCGCGACTCACGGGTGAAGGTCACCACCGTCATGGAACCGAGTTCAAAGCCCAGATAATGGCTTAACATTAAAATTCGCAGCACCAGGGATGTCGATTTGCCCGCGCCGGCCCCCGCGATCACATACGTAGACGGCGTGTCACTGAAGATCATCTTCCATTGCGCGGCACTGGGCTGCATGTGCGCTGGCAATTTCAGCGCGACATCGTTTTTGATGCGTTTCTTTAATTCTGGAGTCAGCGTCAAACGCCAGTCGTCAAAGAGATGGTCGTCTACGTGCGGCCCGCGGTGCTCAGTGGGACGCATGTCACGAATCAGTAAAACCTGACGTCCTTGCTCGACGCCGTCCATGCGACCTTCAGCGTAACCCTCATCCACACCCTGCCCATGACCATTGAGGTAGCCGTCAGCGTGACCTTGTGACCATGAAGGCCCATGCAACGCGTTCAGACTGTTCAGGCTACGGCCCAACAGACGTGCCAGCAGGCGTTTGATCCATGGAAGGTGTTCAGGAGGAGAAAGATCATCGGGTAGTCGATGTGGCACGCGGGCTCCAGGTGTCAGTTGTGAGCGAATTGGCGGCCATGGTGGCTGTATTTGACGATGACTTCTAGTGAAATGCTTTGTGATCAGCGCGTTAGCCGATCAACTGCAGGTGAAGTCGCGGAGTCTAAAGGATTAGCGCGGCATCAGAACGGGGCGGGCCTCTTAGCGATCTGTGCAATATCAATCGAATAATCAGATAGCTTTACCCCGAAACTCACGCTTTTTACTAAACTAAATTTGATAGATGATACTCCCCATCAACTCACATCAACGTTCAGCAGCACTGAAGCATATCGCCCGGTTCTGCTCTGGAGAGGCCACAATCATGCTTGAATTAAGACCTTTTAACACCTTGGGCGGCGCTGACCACGGCTGGCTGAACGCCCATCACCACTTCTCTTTCGCCGAGTACTATGACCCTAAACGCATGAACTGGGGCCAGTTGCGGGTCTGGAATGACGATGTGATCGCTGCTGGCACCGGGTTTCCAAAGCACCCGCACCGCGATATGGAAATCATTACCTACGTTCGTGAAGGGGCAATTACCCACGAAGACAACTTGGGCAACAAGGGCCGCACCGAGGCTGGCGATGTTCAGGTCATGAGCGCCGGTACGGGGATTGCTCACAGCGAATACAACCAGGAGTCCACCGAAACCCGGATTTTTCAAATATGGATCGTGCCGAACGAGACGGGATCAGCGCCTTCCTGGGGTGCCAAGCCCTTCCCTAAAGGTAATCGCGAAGGTTTTGTGACCCTGGCCAGCGGTAAGGTCGGCGACGATCAAAGCCTGCGGATCCGCGCCGATGCACGTTTGGTGGCAGCGAACCTGAAGGCCGGTGAAACCGCTGAATACCATCTGGATGCTGGCCGTCGGGCCTATCTGGTGCCAGCGACCGGAGTCGTCGAGGTCAATGGGTTGCGTGCAGTGGCCCGCGATGGTGTAGCGGTAGAAGACGAACGTGTGCTGAGGGTAACCGCCATCGAGGACAGCGAAATCGTTCTGATGGATGTGGCCTGACGTCGACAGGGTACGAAGCCTGTAAAACGAAAAGGGACGGCGAATGCCGTCCCTTTTTTATGCTGCAGAAGCGCCAAATTCAACGGGGCGCGATGGCTGCGTCTACCAACACCT
>NZ_JAQGNX010000115.1 GCF_028293835.1 Pseudomonas sp. | reverse complement strand
GGACGGGCTTGGTTTATTTTTGGTAAACCGCAACCGCCTTCAAAAGGTGCGACCCGCAACGGGATCGGCTGAATGGGGGACGAGGCGAGTGTGTGGTTCGCGTCGGGTAAAACGTGGCGCGGATCATACTGGGGTTTGGGGTGGATGCCCAGCTTTTGGACCGATCATTCTTGTTTTGGCGACTTGTGGTGTGGCTGGATCGTTCCCACGCTCTGCGTGGGAATGCCGCCTTCGACGCTCCGCGTCCATTCTGTTGGCTTTTGTGGGGCTTTGGCATGTGACGCGGAGCGTCACGAGATGCATTCCCACGCAGGAACGTGGGAACGATCACCGGCCACCTCAATTGTCATCCTCAGCGAAACGATACCGGCCGTCGGCGGGTGTTTAATGTGGACCACCAAAATACCCAGCCAATCACCTGAATGTCCTGTTGCTGCAGTTGTTCGGCGCTGAAGACCTCGTCCGGGTATTCGGCGCTGTTGTGGCTGCGCAAGCGCAGAGCGCCGCCGGGGAGGCGGTAGAGGTATTTCACGCGGAGCATGCCGCTGTGTTCGAGGGCGTACATTTCGCCGTCGATGATCTGGGTCAGGCCGCGGTCGATGCCGATGATGGAGCCGTCCTGGATTTTCTCGGCCATGCTGCTGCCGATCATCGGCGCACAGACTGCGGATTCGGGGTCGACGCTCATGGTTTGCAAGGCCCACCGCGGCAGGCGGACTTTGCGGCCGGGGGCTTCGGCGACGATGGTTTGCCCAAGGCCGTTGTCGGCGACGAACTCCTTTAAAAACGGCAGCTGCACGTCGTCCGGCGGCGGGCTGGTTTTTGCCAGGGCGGTTGACGGGCTGGCCTCGGCGGCGGCTTCGAACGGATCCCCCGGGTGTTTGGGGCCTTGCCCCGAACGTAGCCAGCGAGGGTTGACGGTCAGCAGTTCGGCCACTTCGTCGATGCGCGCCATGGGGATGCCGCGCTTGAACCAGTTATTCACATGTTGCGGCGTCACGTTGCGGTTGGCAGCGAAGTCTGTGGCGGAGAGATGGCACTCCCGAAGGAGGGCGCGTAAGCGATCACCTGATGTATTCATGAGCGCGAGTTTACGGCGGTCGCGGGGCTGTTTAAATAAACGAGGTGTTCAAATGAGAGGTGCATCGCGTCGCTGTTTTAGCGTGGGGATTACACATTGGCGACCAGTGTGTAGGGCGTTTCCGAGAGTGTTTAGTGTCGGTAGACAGTTGAGTGCACGGCCAATAAAAAGCCCCGGTTTCCTATGAGAAAACCGGGGCTTTTTTTCGTCACACACGCGTGTAACAACGGGGCATGGCTACGGCGTTGATCAGCCTTTAAAAGCTTTCACCGACTTCATGATTTCAGTGCGCGCAGCTTCTGCGTCGCCCCAACCTTCGATCTTCACCCATATGCCTTTTTCGAGATCCTTGTAGTTCTCGAAGAAGTGCTTGATCTGCTCAAGCAGCAGCGGTGGCAGGTCGGTGTAATCCTTGACGTCGACATACAGCTGGGACAGCTTGTCGTGGGGGACTGCGAAGACTTTGGCATCGCCGCCGCCGTCGTCGGTCATGTGCAGGATCCCAACCGGGCGGGCGCGGATAACCGAACCTGGAGTCACCGGGTAAGGGGTTACCACCAGCACGTCGAGGGGATCACCGTCGTCAGCCAGGGTGTTCGGAATGAAACCGTAGTTGGCCGGGTAGAACATCGGGGTGGCCATGAAGCGGTCAACGAACAGGCAATCGGTTTCTTTGTCGATTTCGTATTTGATCGGCGCGTGGTTGGCCGGAATTTCGATCGCGACGTAGATGTCGTTCGGCAGGTCTTTGCCAGCCGGAATTTTGCTGTAGCTCATTGGGCGTTGCCCCCGTAGTTGACCATTCAGGCTTTGATCGGAAGATCAAAAAGTGGCCGCGATTATAGGCATATTTAGCGCCCGTTGCCACGCACGGCAATGGGCTCATAGACCTTAGTCATGTGTCTTGTACGAGGGTTCACTCCGTTGAAGTTGCTGCAGGCGCGCCAGGGTGTCCTGGCGGTAGAAGGCTTTTAGTTGCTCATAGACCGCCGGGAACGCCTTGGTCAGTACGTCCGGGGCACTGAAGAAGTACTCGCTGGTGACGGCGAAAAACTCGGCCGGGTTTTCTGCGGCATAAGCATCAATGGCGGTTGCCGCGTGGGGGTGGTGGTCCAGTTGTTGATTGAGGTGGTCGTAGGCACTCTGCATCACCCTGGCCCACTCGCTGCCGTGCATGTCGTTATGCAGTGGCGGCTGGCCATTGGCCGAGCCGTTGAGCATGTCCAGTTTATGCGCCAGTTCGTGGATGACCAGGTTGTAGGCGTCCCAATGGCCGCTGGACAGCACGCCGGGCCACGCCAGGATCACCGGGCCTTGGGACCATGCTTCGCCGCTGTGCTCGCCGTCCCATTCGTGTTCGACGCCGCTGGCGTCGCGATGACGTTGCGGGCTGACGAAATCGCCGGGATACAGCACCAACTCGTGGAAGCCCTGATACCAGTTCAGATCGCCGAGATTGAGCAGCGGCAATTGCGCCTGGGCCGCAAGAAACAGGCAGTTTTCCTTGTGGAGTTCGACGCCGGGTAGGGCGGTGAGGTGTTTGTCTTGCAGGAATAACACACTGTTTTCGAGCAGCTGCTGATGTTGTTCTGCAGTGAGTCCGTCGAGAATCGGCAGTCGATGCAGTACGCGAGCCCACATATCCTCGTCCACCGGATGCCGGGCGAGAACCCGGCGTCGGTGCCAGTCGCTGAGCGACCACATTCAGTATTAGCCCGCGTGTGTTGAGCGAGCTGCCATGCGGCTGCGGACTACGCTGATGACCATTGGCAGCAGCGACAAAGCGATAATCACCAATACCAGCAGCGTCAGGTTCTTTTTGATGAAGGGGACGTTGCCGAAGAAGTAGCCCAGCGCGATCAATCCACAGACCCAGGCGACGGTACCCAGCACGCTGAAGAAGAAAAACCGTGGGTACGACATCTTGCCAACGCCCGCGACGAAGGGCGCGAAGGTGCGGATGATCGGTAGAAAGCGCGCCAGGGTGACGGTTTTACCACCGTGTCGCTCGTAGAAGTCATGGGTTTGATTCAGGTAGTCACGGCGGAAGATCTTCGAATCTGGATTGCTGAATAGCTTTTCGCCCAAGGTTCGGCCGACGATGTAATTGGTGCTGTCGCCGAGGATCGCCGCCAACATCAATAATCCTGCCAGCATCACCGGGTCCATGCCGCCGCCAGCTGCCACTGCGCCTGCAATGAACAGCAAAGAATCCCCAGGCAGGAAGGGCATGACCACCAGCCCGGTTTCGCAGAAAATCACCAAAAACAGAATCGCGTAGATCCAGGTGCCATAGTTGGTCACGAGCATGTCGAGATACACATCGAGATGCAAAATAACGTCAATCGGGTTGAAATCCATGTGCGGCACCTGTGTACATGACCCGATTCTGGGTCGCGCGCTTGTTTAGGGGAGGACTGCAAGGGCTGCATTATAGGGGGCGATGGTGGGTTCGCCGGAACACTTTGTCGCTAAGCGTGTCGAGGCGACGTCAGAAATACATGAATTTTCTGTAGGCGCTTGGCGTGGCCTTGATACGGACGGTAGAGCCCTTGGACCGGATTTTGGTTCAACCGTTGTGCAGCCGGTGCGCATACCCATTGTGGGAGCGAACGTGTTCGCGAGGCGGCGTAGTTGGTGCGCCGCATATGGCCCTTCGCCCACAAGTTGGCTCCTACAGGTTTCGCAGAGTAGCAGCCTCAATCCTCACTAATGGGCAGCACGTAGTTAATAAACTGCGTATCAACCTTGAACCCGATGGATTCATACGTTTTGCGTGCGACTTCGTTGTTGCTGCTGGTGAGTACCCGCATGCGCACGGCCTGGGTGTCTTTGGCCATTTTTTTTGCCACTTTCAACAGGTGATCAGCGACCAGTTGGCGGCGGGCGTCTTCGGCGACGTAGATATCGTTGAGAATCCATACGCGTTTAAGCGACAGCGATGAATAGCTCGGGTAAAGCTGACAGAAACCCAGCAATTTTTTATCGTCGTCATCAGGCAACGCCAGGTAAACCACTGACTCTTTGCGACGCAGGCGTTTTTCCAGAAAGGCCTTGGATGACTCCGGGTAGGACAATTCGCCATAGAACTCGCGGTATTTGACGAACAATGGGGTCAATAGGTCCAGATGATCGAGGGTTGCTTGGATGATCCGCATGGTGGGGCCTCAACTTAACTACATTAGAGAGGTGGCACGTCAACAGGCCGCTCAGCCAGTCGTTTTCGATGCTGCCTAAAGCTTTTAGAAAGCGCAATCCAATGGCGTTCAGTCTTCCGGTTTTGCCAGCAGGAAATTGCCCTTTATGGGCACCGACAGGTCTGATTCCAGCGTGTGAAGTTGCGCCTCGTCTTTCAAGTTCACCCCCGACAGCTGCCGGCGACAGGCCTCGCGCATCAGATAAAGCAAACGGTGCGCCGCCAATCCATAGCTCAGGCCTTCGAGGCGCACGTTCGAAATGCAATTTCGCGCCGCGTCGGTCAGGCCGACTTTAGGGCCATAGGTGAAATACAGGCCCAAACTGTCGGGAGAGCTGAGGCCGGGACGTTCGCCGATCAGGATCACCACCATTTTTGCCCCCAGCAGTTCGCCGATTTCGTCGGCCACCGCCACTCGCCCCTGTTCCACCAGAATCACCGGGGACAGCGACCAGCCTTCGGCGGCGGTCTGTTCTTCCATTCGCTGCAAAAATGGCAACGTGTGCCGATGCACCGCCAGCGACGACAAGCCGTCGGCCACCACAATTGCCACATCGACGCCGCCGGGATGGGAGGTCGCGTACTCCAGCAGTTGCTGGGCAGAGGCCTCATCCAGGCGTCGGCCAAGGTCCGGGCGTTGCAGATAGCTGTTCCGATCGGTTGCTGCGCTGTGCAGCAACAGGGTTTCGCGACCGCGCTCGGCTAACTGCGCGCTAAGTCCTACGTGATCAAACGGCAAATGCACAGCGTCCCGGGCTTGGGCGTGGGCGTACTGGAAATCCAGCTGCGCGCTGGTCGGCAGGCTGGTGCCGGTGCGACCGAGGGCGATACGCGCCGGGGTCAGGCGCCGCAGTTCCAACCACGGGTTCTGGCTGTCAGTGGGCAAAACGGGTTTTTCAGCCATGGGGAAACTCACTTATCCAAGGTGCGCCAGCGCCTGGCGGAAGGCTGGCGGCAGGCTGTCACCGAACCGTACGCGCCCATCGGCTTGGGTAAAGATACCCATTTTCGCCAACCATGCCTCGTATTCCGGGGCGGGTCGCAGGCCGAGGGTTTGCCGCGCGTACAGCGCATCGTGAAACGAAGTGGTTTGGTAATTGAGCATGATGTCGTCGGAGCCCGGAATGCCCATGATGAAATTGATTCCGGCCACGCCCAACAGTGTCAGCAGTGTGTCCATGTCGTCTTGATCGGCTTCGGCGTGGTTGGTGTAACAGATGTCGCAGCCCATGGGCACGCCGAGTAATTTGCCGCAGAAGTGATCTTCCAGTCCGGCACGAATGATCTGTTTGCCGTTGTACAAGTATTCCGGGCCGATGAAGCCGACCACGGTATTGACCAAAAACGGCTTGAAATGCCGGGCCACCCCATAGGCGCGGGTTTCGCAGGTTTGCTGATCGATGCCGTGGTGGGCATTGGCCGACAACGCGCTGCCTTGGCCGGTCTCGAAATACATCAGATTTTGCCCGAGGGTGCCCCGATTGAGGCTCAGGCCCGCTTCGTAGCCCTCCTGCAACACATTCAAATTGATCCCGAAACTGGCGTTGGCTGCTTCGGTGCCAGTAATAGACTGAAACACCAGGTCCAGCGGAACCCCGCGATTGATCACTTCGATGGCGGTGGTGACGTGTGTCAACACGCAGGCTTGGGTCGGAATGTCGTAGCGCTGGATGATCGCGTCGAGCATTTCCAGCAGCGCGACGATTGAGGGCGTGCTATCGGTGGCCGGGTTGATGCCGATCATGGCATCGCCGTTGCCGTACAGCAGGCCGTCGAGAATGCTTGCGGCGATCCCGGCCGGTTCATCAGTGGGGTGATTGGGTTGCAATCGGGTCGATAAACGGCCGCGTAAACCCATGGTTCCGCGAAAGCGGGTGACCACGCGGATCTTTTGCGCCACCAACACCAAATCCTGCACGCGCATGAGTTTCGATACTGCCGCTGCCATTTCCGGGGTCAGGCCGGGGGCGAGGGCGCGCAAGCTGTCTTCGGTGGCTTGGTCGCTGAGTAGCCAGTCGCGAAAGCCGCCAACGGTTAAGTGGCTGACGGCGGCAAACGCTAAGGGATCGTGAGTGTCGATGATCAGCCGGGTGACTTCGTCTTCTTCGTAGGGAATCAGCGCTTCTTCAAGGAAATGCTTGAGCGGGGTGTCGGCCAGTGCCATTTGCGCGGCGACCCGTTCGCCGTCGTTGAGCGCGGCAATGCCCGCCAGAAAATCCCCGGAGCGTGCCGGGCTGGCTTTGGCCATCAGTTCTTTGAGGGTGTCGAAACGATAGGTCTGGGCGCCGACGGTATGGGCAAACGCAGCCATGGACGGTGTCCTCCTGTGGTTCTACCAGTGCGGGGCGTGCTCTGGCCTGCACTCCAATGGGGCCTATGTCGGGCGCGGGCCCGACGCAGGTGCAACTTAGATACCCGTCAGCATAGCGTCCACTGGCGCGTCGAAGCGTTGTTTTGCAGTCAGTTGGAAGTAAACGAAACCAATGACCATAAAGCAAATGAAGATCAAACCGATCACCGCGTTGAACCAAGCCATTGCCAACAGGCACACCAGCGCCAGAAACAGCGCGATGCCGGGCACGATGGGGTAGCCCGGCGCGCGGAAGGTGCGCTCCAGCAGAGGTTCGGTTTTGCGCAGTTTAAACAGGCTGAGCATACTGATGATGTACATCACGATAGCGCCAAAAACCGACATGGTGATCATCGCGGCGGTCAGTGTCATGCCTTGCAAATTGACCAGGCCGTCGCTATAGATCGCGGCAATGCCGATCACGCCGCCAGCCAGAATCGCCCGGTGTGGCGTTTGGAAGCGCGACAGTTTCGCCAGGCTTTTTGGCAAGTAACCCGCACGCGCCAAGGCGAAAAACTGGCGTGAATAGCCAAGAATAATCCCGTGGAAGCTTGCCACCAGGCCGAACAAACCAATCCACACCAGCATGTGCATCCAGCTGGAGTTGCTGCCCACCACGGCTTTCATCGCCTGTGGCAGCGGGTCGTTGATGTTCGACAGTTGACGCCAGTCGCCCACGCCGCCAGCCATGACCATCACCCCCAGGGCCAGAAATACCAGAGTCAGGATGCCGCTGAGGTAGGCTTTTGGAATGGTGCGCTTGGGGTCTTTGGCTTCTTCGGCGGCCATGGCGGCGCCTTCGATGGCAAGAAAGAACCAAATGGCGAAGGGGATAGCGGCGAAAATGCCGGGGACCGAGGCGATGCTGAAGGTATCAGCCCCGGACCAGCCGTTAAGCGCGAAATTGCTAAAGCTGAAGCCGGGCATGACCACGCCCATGAACACCAGCAACTCAAGGACTGCCAGAACGGTGACTATCAGTTCGAAGGTGGCAGCAATGCTCACGCCCAAGATATTCAAGCCCATGAAGATAATGTAGGCGCCAACTGCCGCGTGCCGGGGGTCCAGTTCCGGGAATTGGACATTCAAGTAAGCGCCAATGGCCATGGCAATCGCCGGTGGCGCAAAAACGAATTCGATCAAGGTGGCAAGCCCGGCAACTAACCCGGCTTTCTCGCCAAAGGCACGACGGCTATAGGCGAACGGGCCGCCCGCGTGAGGAATAGCGGTGGTTAGTTCGGTGAAGCTAAAGATGAAGCAGGTGTACATCGTGGCGACAATCAACGTGGTGATTAAAAAACCCAGCGTCCCTGCCGCACCCCAACCGTAACTCCAGCCAAAATACTCGCCGGAAATTACCAGTCCTACGCAAATACCCCAGAGGTGCAGGGTACCCAGTGTTGGTTTTAACGTTGTTGTAGTAATAGTCATAAGTCCTCGCGTCGCCATTGTAGGTTTCTAGAACTTTCAATTACGAGTACTGCCAGCTCGATGATTAAACGCATGCAACCCCCGCGCCAGTTGCGTGTTAGCCGCAACTGACCGGGGGTTATGAGGATACGTTTAAAATGCGGACTTAGAAGAAGCCCAGCGGATTAGTGTCGTAGCTCACCAGCAAGTTTTTAGTCTGCTGATAATGCTCAAGTGCAACTTTGTGGGTTTCGCGACCGACACCGGACTTTTTGTAGCCACCAAATGCGGCGTGGGCTGGGTAGAGGTGGTAGCAGTTGGTCCATACACGACCGGCTTTCAATGCCCGACCAACGCGGTAGGCGCGATTGATGTCCCGAGTCCACACCCCGGCGCCCAGGCCGAACTGGGTGTCGTTGGCGATGGCGATGGCTTCGGCTTCGTCTTTGAAGGTGGTAATGCTGACCACCGGGCCAAAGATTTCTTCCTGGAACACGCGCATCTTGTTGTTGCCTTTTAGCAGCGTGGGTTGGATGTAGTAACCACCCGCCATGTCACCGCTGAGTTTCTCGACGCTACCGCCCGTTAACAACTCGGCGCCTTCACCTTTGGCTATTTCCAGGTACGAGAGAATCTTGTCGAATTGCTGTTCCGAGGCTTGAGCGCCGACCATGCAGTCAGTGTCCAGAGGATCGCCACGTTTGATTTGTTCGACTTTTTTCAGTACGGCCTTGATGAATTCAGGATAAATCGATTCTTGTACCAGCGCCCGTGATGGGCAGGTACAGACTTCGCCCTGGTTGAAGAAAGCCAGCACCATGCCTTCAGCGGCTTTGTCGATGAACTCCGGCTCGGCCTGCATGATGTCTTCGAAGAAGATGTTCGGCGACTTGCCACCCAGCTCAACGGTGGACGGAATAATGTTCTCCGCCGCCAGTTTCATGATGTGCGAGCCAACCGGCGTTGAGCCGGTAAAGGCGATCTTGGCGATACGCTTGCTGCTGGCCAGTGCTTCGCCTGCTTCGCGGCCATAACCCTGAACGATGTTCAGCACGCCCGGTGGCAACAAGTCGCCAATCAACTCCATCAATACACTGATGCCCAGCGGAGTTTGCTCGGCGGGTTTCAGCACGATGCAGTTACCGGCAGCCAAGGCTGGCGCAAGTTTCCAGGCGGCCATCAACAGAGGGAAGTTCCATGGAATGATTTGCCCGACCACACCCAGTGGTTCATGGATGTGATAAGCAACAGTGTTGCCATCGATTTCGGCGGCACTGCCTTCCTGGGCGCGCAAACAGCCGGCGAAATAACGGAAGTGATCCACTGCCAACGGGATATCGGCATTCAGGGTTTCACGAACGGCTTTGCCGTTGTCCCAGGTTTCAGTGACCGCCAGCAGTTCAAGGTTTTGCTCGATACGGTCGGCGATTTTAAGCAGGACTAGTGAGCGAGCCTGGACGGAGGTTTTACCCCATGCATCGGCCGCCGCGTGGGCAGCATCCAGCGCTTTATCAATGTCTTCGGCGGAAGAACGCGGAAATTCGGCGATCAGTTTGCCGTTGACTGGGGAAATATTTTCGAAATATTGGCCTTTGACCGGCGGCACGAATTCGCCACCAATATAGTTGCCGTAACGGGTCTTGAAGGAAACGATAGAGCCTTCAGTTCCGGGATGGGCGTAAAGCATGATGAGTGTCTCCTGGCTTTTGTGGTTATAGGGGAGTACGCGCTGTCGCGCTTGCTTTAAGCGTAGAGCAAAGGTCGGGCCAGCGCCTCGTGATACCCGGTTTATAAGGCTTTAACACGGTTTGGCTGCGACAAAATGCCCGCGTTGTAACGTAAGCGACACGCCGCAGATGACACTTCGTACCGTTATTGGCACAGCATTGAGTTCCGCGGGCGGGTCACGTTGCAAAGGGCGTTCTCGTAGAGGATGCTGGCGTTGCCTCCCTCGGAGAATAATAAAAAGTGCACAGCGATGATTTGACTCGGCATGCCCAACACGTCCTCACGTTCGCCCAGGGAAAGACCCAACTGCATGGCCCCGGCAGCGATCCCTCCATCGCTCGCTCATGGTTGCGTTGCCTTGAGGACTATCATCTCGATCCAGCGTTAGGCGCTGCGCCAACGGTGCTTGAACACGGCCGCTTGCTTGAAAGCCGAGAGCGCCTGCAGCAAGTGTTGAGCATCGCTGGCGGCGAAATGAACAGCCTGCATCAGCAGCTTTCCGGCGCTGGGCACGCGGTGCTGTTGACCGACGCGCGTGGGGTTATTCTCAATTGCATCACCGCGCCTACCGAGCACACGGTTTTCGAACGCGCCGGTTTGTGGTTGGGTGCGGATTGGAGCGAAGCCTGTGAAGGCACCAACGGCATCGGCACCTGCCTGGTGGAGCGTCAGTCGCTGACCATTCATCAGGAAGAACATTTTCGTGGCCGTCATACCGGGCTAACTTGCTCCGCCAGCCCGGTATTCGACCCCCATGGCGATTTGCTCGCGGTGCTGGATGTGTCGTCAGCGCGGCAGGACGTGTCCCGGCAGAGTCAATTTCACACCATGGCGCTGGTGAGTCTGTCGGCCAAAATGATCGAGCGCGGCTACTTCCTGCAGCGTTTCGCTGATCAGTGGCTACTTCGCTTTCACCTGCACGCAGAGTCCGTTGGCTTATTCAGCGAAGGGTTGATGGCATTTGACGGCCAAGGGCGAGTCAGTGCCATCAACCAAAGCGCCCTGAATCTCTTGGGTTACGGGCGGGAAAATTTGCTCGGTCAGCCGGTTGATGTGGTGTTCGACTGTTCGCTGGATGAATTACTGGGTCGCGCCAGTTCGCACCCGAATGCCACCTGGCCGTTGCGCACCCGTGACGGTCGGCGGTTATTTGCGCTATTACGTGGACAGCCGCGCAGTGTGCCGAAAACCCCCATCGCCGCCCCTGTAGTTCCGCCTCGCCTACTGGGTATTTGCCTGGGAGACGCCGCTTTACAAAACGATTTCCGCCGTGCACTAAGGGTGTTTGAGCGCGACGTGCCGTTGCTGGTCAACGGCGAAACCGGCTCTGGCAAAGAAGCGTTTGCCAAAGCCGTGCACCACGCCAGCCTGCGCAGCGACAAGCCGTTTGTCGCCCTTAACTGCGCAGCCATTCCGGAAAGCCTGATCGAGAGCGAACTGTTCGGCTATCGCGGCGGCAGTTTTACCGGCGCACGCAAAGAAGGCATGCACGGCAAGTTGCAACAGGCCGATGGCGGTACGTTGTTTCTCGATGAAATCGGCGACATGCCCTTGGCGCTACAGACACGCTTGCTCAGGGTGCTGGAAGACCGTCTGGTCGTACCGCTGGGCGGCGAACCCCATGCGGTGGACGTCAGAATCATCAGCGCTACTCACCGTAATTTGCTCGATCGTGCGGCGGATGGAAGTTTTCGTGAGGATTTGTATTACCGCCTGAACGGCCTGGAAATCGCCCTGCCGCCGCTGCGTGAGCGTAGCGATAAATCGCAGTTGCTGGATTTTCTGCTGGAAGCGGAAGCCGGCAATCAGGTCGTGGTTCTTGACGACGCTGCGCGCAGGGCGCTGCTGGATTTCCCTTGGCCGGGCAACGTTCGACAGATGCGTACGGTGCTGCGGACCGTGGTCGCCCTGTGCGATGAGCAACGCATCGGCCTTGATGAACTGCCGCTGGCCATTAGGCAGAACCTACGGGCGCCAACGCTGACCCTGGTCAGCGAACACCCGTTGGACGACGCCGAGCGCACTGCCTTGTTGGCGGTATTGGAAGAACAGCGCTGGCACATGACCCACACCGCAGAACAGTTAGGGGTCAGCCGCAACACCTTGTATCGCAAGCTTCGTAAGCACGGGATAGCGCGGTAGATCGCGGGCGCATGATTTTTGATTTGAAACCAAATCTGTAGGAGCTGCCGAAGGCTGCGATTCGAACGGGAACCGGTCGATTCCTGATACCGTTGAAGGTCGTACCGACCTTATTGCAGCCGCCGGCAGCTCCTCCAGGGGCCGTGAGCCATACGTCAACCCTCGCCACATACCGCTCGCTAGGCTAACCTGCGCCCATGTTTTACGAGGTTGATCATGCATATTCATATTCTTGGTATTTGCGGCACGTTCATGGGTTCGCTGGCGGTCCTCGCCAAAGAGCTGGGCCATCGGGTGACTGGCTCCGACGCCAACGTTTATCCACCGATGAGCACCCAGTTGCAGGCGCAAGGCATCGAACTGACGCAAGGCTACGATGCCGCGCAGTTGGACCCAGCACCGGATTTGGTGGTCATCGGCAACGCGCTGTCCCGGGGCAACCCGGCGGTGGAATACGTCCTGAACAAAGGCCTGCCTTATGTGTCTGGCCCGCAATGGCTGGCCGATCATGTGTTGCAAGGCCGCTGGGTGCTGGCCGTCGCCGGGACCCATGGCAAAACCACCACCAGCAGCATGCTCGCCTGGGTGTTGGAGCATGCGGGCATGAGCCCCGGCTTCTTGATCGGTGGCGTGCCGCAGAATTTCGCGGTATCGGCCCGTCTGGGCGATACACCGTTTTTTGTAGTCGAAGCCGACGAGTACGACAGCGCGTTTTTCGACAAGCGTTCCAAGTTTGTCCACTACCGTCCGCGCACGGCGATTTTAAATAACCTCGAATTCGATCACGCAGACATTTTCCCTGATCTGCCAGCGATTGAGCGTCAATTTCATCATCTGGTACGGACGATCCCGAGCGAAGGCCTGGTGATTCATCCGACCACTGAGCCTGCGTTATTGCGGGTCATTCGGATGGGCTGCTGGACCCCGGTGCAAACCACCGGCGAAGGCGGGCAGTGGCAAGCGCGCTTGTTGAGTGAAGACGGTTCCCGCTTTGAAGTGGTCTTCGAAGGCGTTGCCCAGGGCGTGGTCGAGTGGGACATGACTGGCCAGCATAACGTAGCCAATGCGTTGGCGACGTTGGCAGCGGCACGGCACGTCGGTGTGCTGCCCAGGCAGGGCGTTGAGGCGCTGAGCGCATTCAAAAGCGTCAAGCGGCGCATGGAGAAGGTCGCTGAAGTCAACGGCGTCACTGTCTATGACGACTTCGCGCATCACCCGACAGCCATCGCCACCACCCTGGATGGCCTACGCAAACGGATCGGCGACGCCAAGTTGATCGCCATCGTCGAGCCGCGCTCCAACTCCATGAAGCTCGGCGCACACCGCGACGGTTTGCCGGAAAGCGTGCGTCAGGCCGACCAGGTCATCTGGTACGCCCCGGCGAATCTGGGCTGGGACCTCGCGGCCACGGCGGCGTTGTGTACGGTGCCTTCGGTCGTGTGTGATTCCCTGGAAGCAATTATCGCCAAGGTCAAAAGCCAGGCCCGGCCGGGCACCCAAGTGGTGATCATGAGCAACGGCGGTTTCGGCGGCTTGCATGGCAAATTGGCGGAGGCACTGAAATGAGCGGCCCGGAACGCATTACCCTGGCGATGACCGGCGCGTCTGGCGCGCAATACGGACTGCGCCTGCTTGACTGCCTGGTGCGGGAAGAACGCGAGGTGCATTTCCTCATCTCCAAAGCCGCACAGTTGGTGTTGGCGACTGAGACTGATGTTTCGTTGCCGGCAAGGCCGATGATGATGCAGGCGTTCCTGACCGAATACACCGGCGCCGCCGCAGGGCAGATTCGGGTGTATGGCAAAGAAGACTGGATGTCGTCGGTGGCCTCCGGTTCGGGTTCGCCGGCTGCAATGGTGGTCGTGCCTTGCTCTACGGGCACCTTGTCAGCGATTGCCACGGGTGCGTGCAATAACTTGATCGAGCGCGCTGCAGACGTGACGCTCAAAGAGCGCCGTCAGCTGATTTTAGTGCCCCGTGAAGCGCCGTACTCCAGTATTCATTTGGAGAACATGCTTAAGCTCTCGAACATGGGGGCGATTATTTTGCCGGCGTCGCCTGGCTTTTATCATCAGCCGCAGACCATCGACGACTTGATCGATTTCGTTGTCGCGCGGATTTTGAATTTGCTGAACATTCCACAAGACATGCTGCCACGCTGGGGCGAACACCATTTGAGCGCTGATGAATAAGCCGCTGCTGTTGAGCTTGATCGCATTGACCCTGACTGGCTGCGCCACGGCCCGAACCCTGGACGCTGCGCAACCGGGTGCGCCGGTGGTTTACTCCGGCACTCGCCTGGATATGTACGCAATAAACGGCGGCTGCTGCGCCAAAGACCA
>NZ_JAQGNX010000030.1 GCF_028293835.1 Pseudomonas sp. | reverse complement strand
GATGAAGACGGACGCTTCGGCATCTATGGCGGCCGTTTCGTCGCCGAAACGCTCATGCCACTCATCCTCGAGTTGCAGGCCGAGTGGGAAAAAGCCAAGGCCGATCCGGCATTCAAGGCGGAACTCGAATATCTCGGGACGCATTATATCGGCCGCCCCAGTCCGCTCTATTTTGCCGAACGTCTCACCGCCGAACTCGGTGGCGCCAAGATCTATTTCAAGCGCGAAGAGCTGAACCACACCGGCGCGCACAAGATCAACAACTGTATCGGCCAGGTGTTGCTGGCCAAGCGTATGGGCAAGAAGCGCCTGATCGCTGAAACCGGCGCCGGCATGCATGGCGTCGCCACTGCTACTGTTGCAGCGCGTTTCGGCCTGCCGTGCGTGATCTACATGGGCGCCACCGACATCGAGCGGCAACAGGCCAACGTGTTCCGCATGAAGCTACTGGGCGCTGAAATTGTCCCGGTCACCTCCGGCACCGGCACCCTGAAAGACGCCATGAACGAAGCGCTGCGCGACTGGGTGACCAACGTCGACGACACCTTTTACCTGATCGGTACCGTGGCTGGCCCACACCCGTATCCTGCCATGGTCCGTGACTTCCAGTCGATCATTGGCAAAGAAACCAAAGAGCAGTTGCAGGAAAAAGAAGGCCGTCTGCCAGACAGCCTGATCGCCTGCGTCGGTGGCGGTTCCAACGCCATGGGCCTGTTCCACCCGTTCCTCGATGACGCCAGCGTGAAAATCATCGGCGTCGAAGCCGGTGGTCACGGCGTTGACACCGACAAGCACGCAGCCAGCCTGAACGGCGGCGTTCCTGGCGTATTGCACGGTAATCGCACCTACTTGCTGCAAGATGCCGACGGGCAGATCACTGACGCGCACTCGATTTCCGCCGGCCTCGATTACCCCGGCATCGGCCCGGAGCACGCTTACCTGCACGAAGTGAAACGCGTCGAATACGTCAGCATCACCGATGACGAGGCCCTCGAAGCCTTCCACCATTGCTGCCTGCTGGAGGGGATCATCCCCGCGCTGGAAACCGCCCACGCCCTGGCCGAAGCCATGAAGCGCGCGACCAACCTGCGCGATGACCACCTGATGGTCGTCTGCCTTTCGGGCCGTGGCGACAAAGACATGCAAACCGTGATGAGCCACATGGCCGCCGCTGAAAAGACTCAGGAGAAGCTGGTATGAGCCGCCTCGAACAACGTTTCGCCGAGCTGAAAACCGAAGGCCGTGCCGCGCTGGTGACCTTCATCACCGCGGGCGACCCTGGCTATGACGCGTCCCTGGCGATCCTCAAGGGCTTGCCGGCAGCCGGCGCCGATGTGATCGAGCTGGGCATGCCCTTCACCGACCCAATGGCCGATGGCGTGGCGATTCAACTGGCGACCCTGCGCGCACTGGATGCCGGACAGACGCTGGCAAAAACCCTGAAGATGGTTCGTGAGTTCCGCGTCGACAACCAGAGCACGCCGATCGTGCTGATGGGTTACTACAACCCGATTCACCGCTTTGGCGTCGAGGCCTTCGTGGCTGAAGCCCACGCCGCGGGTGTCGACGGCCTGATCATCGTCGACCTGCCGCCTGAGCATGACGCCGAACTGGCGACCCCGGCCCAGGCCGCCGGTATCGACTTCATCCGCCTGACCACGCCAACCACCGACGACGTTCGCCTGCCACGCGTGCTGGAACGCAGCTCTGGCTTCGTTTACTACGTGTCGGTGGCCGGTGTGACCGGTGCTGGTTCTGCCACTTCCGACCAGGTCAAAACCGCGATTGAACGCCTGCGTCGCCACACTGACCTGCCGATCAGCGTCGGTTTTGGCATTCGTACCCCTGAGCAAGCCGCAGCCATTGCCAAGCTGGCAGACGGTGTAGTGGTCGGTTCAGCGCTGGTGGACAAGATCGCCACTGCCGCCTCCCATGAACAGGCCATCGACGACGTGTTGAGCTTGTGCTCGGCTTTGGCGGAGGGCGTGCGCAAGGCGCGTGTCAATTAAAGGTAAAGATTGGCTGACAGGTGGAATTTAAACCTCGCCTGACACACTAAGTTACAAGTAGAAGGGGTTCATTGCCGACGGCTTGAGCCCCTTTTTACTGCCCGCATTTCGAGGAATGAAGTAATGAAATTGCCAACCCGTTTAATTGCAGGTCTGGGGATCTTGATGATCACTGCCAGTCCGTTGTTGCATGCCGATGAACGCGATCAACACGATCAGCATGATCAAGGTCATCAGGGTGAAAATCACCAGGGTCAGGACCGTGGTCACGATGACCACGACCATGGTCGCCCGCCTGCGAACTTCGACGAAGCGCGTCGCTCGTTCCACGATCACCGCGAATTCATTGGCCGCGGGCAGCCTCTGCCACCCGGCGTGCGCATCGAACGCGGCCGTCCTCTGCCCCGTGGTTACGGCGAACGCCTGGACCCACGCGCGTTGGAACAACTGCCACGCTACGACGGCTACGAATGGCGCCGCGTCGGCCCGGACGTGGTGCTGATCGCCCTGACCACTGGCGTGATCTACACCGTGCTGGATGGTGTGTTGAATTGATTTGATTCCCCGGCGATTTGCCGCAATGAATCTGTAAGACGCAGATTCATTGTGGGAGCGAATTCATTCGCGAATGCTTTGTGTCATTCACCAACTTTGTGTAATATGCCACCTTCTTCGCGAATGAATTAGCTCCCACATGATCTCCGTCACCGCTTGAAGATCGAAACATCCAATTCCCGCACCGCCCCCATCCAGATCGCATGTTCCGTGTGATCCGCCAGGTCATCGCCCGTCAACGGGTGCAGAAACACCACCAGCCCCTTGCGATTCAGCGCCAGCCACAGCATGACATCGGCCAACTGCGCGTGCTCGAAGGCCAGCTGGCAGCTCCAGTCCGGATGCGGTCCCACCGGACGCTCATGCACCCTGCCCATCTTCAATCCAAAACGTTGCGTCGCTTCTTCGCACAACACACGCGCCTGATCGAGGGTGTCGGCGTTGAAATAGACATGCGCGTGATAATCCTGAACAGCGTGCATACTCAATCTCCAGCTCAATCTTCAGAAAAGCCCTGCTGAATAACTCAGGTCACAACTGTAGAGTGCAGTTATCCACAGACAAGGATTATTTGCCATGAAGAACGCCGAAACCCCGGTTCTGAAGCTGGTCCTGTACGGCGCCATCAGCAGTTTGGGTAGCGCCTTGATGGCAGAGTTGCTGCACCGCCAGCACGAAGTCATCGCCATCCTCGATGACCTCAACGCCCTGACGCCACGCCCGGGATTGCGCACCAAAATCGGCAGCCTGGCCGACGCCGAGCAAGTCAGCCAAAGCGTGGCGGGGAGTTCGGCGGTGATTTGTCTCCTGGACCAGAGCCCGACCCTGATTGATTCGACCAGCGCCACCCAACACTTGATCGACGGTATGCACCGGATGGGCATCAAACGCTTGATGCTGGTGGGTGACTTTGACGAGTCTTCGGAGATCTACCTGCAAGGCATCGTCGACTTATTGACCTTCAGCGAACTGAACTGGACCTTGATCAACAGCCCGAAAGGCGTGCTCGGGCTGACCATTGAACACTTCAACCAGATTAGCGAAACCCTCGAGCCCGACCTGGCCGATCCCCTGCTACACCTCGGCCGAGTCGCTGCTGGCATCGCCGATGAACTCGACCTGAACCTGCATGTGCGTGAGCATGTGAATTTTGTGTTCTGAGCGGACGCAAAACCCCTGTAGGAGCGCGCTTGCCCGCGATGGGGCCATCAAATCCGACATTCTCATCGGCTGACACAACGCTATCGCGGGCAAGCGCGCTCCTACAAAAGCAGCCTGCACCACTACACCGCTATCAAAGGCAACGGCCTGCCCGCCAGCAAATTCCCACTTTGCGCCTGTTCGGTTGCCAGCCAATCGACAAACTGCTGTACCAATTGCACCCGGCGTTTGCGTTGCGGCAGGACGACGTAATAGCCGTAGCCCGAGATGGCGGTGGCGGCAATGGGGCGGCAGAGGAGGTTTTGTTCCAGCAGGGCGTCGACCAGGTGCCGCCAGCCGATGGCCACGCCCTGGCCGGCAATCGCCGCCTGGATCAGCAGGGTGTAATTGTCGAAGCGTAATTGCCCGGGGGCCGGGGCCTTGGCGATGTTCAGGGCGCGGAACACACCGGTCCAATCAAACCAGTTGCTGCTGCCTTCGCCCCGCAGGTGCAGCAGTGGGAATTCCAGCAGCGCTTCGGTCGGCAAGGGCAGGGTGCGGCCGCTGAGCAATTGCGGGCTGCACACCGGAAATACTTCTTCGCTGAACAGCCAACGGCTTTCGCCCTGCTTGAATCGCCCATCGCCAAACAGCACCGCGACGTCGACATCGGCGCGCAGCATGTTATGGCTGCGCTCGCTGGTGACCAGGCTCACGTCCACATCAGGGTTAGCCTGGTGAAAACGATGCAAGCGTGGCATCAACCAGTAGGCAGCAAAGGCAAAATCAGTGGCGACCTGCAACACCTCATGCTGACGCTGGGCGGTGACCGCATTCAACCCGGCATCAATCGACTGCATGCCCCCCTGCACGTAACCAAACAGCACCTCGCCAGCGTCAGTCAGCTCGATGCCGCGGTAGATGCGATCAAACAACCGCGTCGACAGTTGCTCCTCAAGGCGTTTGATTTGCTGGCTGACCGCAGGCTGCGTGGTGCCCAGTTCTACGGCGGCGGCGGTAAAGCTGCGCTGGCGAGCGGCGGATTCAAACACCCGAAGCAGGTCCAGCGACATATCTCCCAGCGCTTCATACATAAGCCAGCCTTATCCTAGGTATTGTTTTGTGTGGGCTTTACCGCCCAACCCATGGGTCGCATGCTCATGGACAGCACTCTCGCATAAACATCCACTATGGAATGCCGCGAATACATGAAGCGCAAGAACATTCTTTTTATCATGGCCGATCAAATGGCCGCGCCGATGCTGCCGTTTTACGCGTCATCTCCAATCAAAATGCCCAACTTAAGCCGCCTCGCCGCTGAAGGCGTGGTGTTCGACGCCGCCTATTGCAACAGCCCGCTGTGTGCCCCGTCGCGTTTTACCTTGGTGAGCGGTCAGCTCCCGAGCAAGATCGGCGCCTACGATAACGCGGCCGATTTCCCGGCTGACATTCCGACCTACGCACACTACTTGCGCGGCCTCGGCTACAAAACCGCGCTGTCCGGCAAAATGCACTTTTGCGGCCCGGACCAGTTGCATGGCTACGAAGAGCGTCTGACCAGTGACATCTATCCGGCAGACTACGGCTGGGCAGTGAACTGGGACGAGCCGGATGTTCGACCAAGCTGGTATCACAACATGGCCTCGGTACTGCAAGCCGGCCCGTGCGTGCGGACCAATCAGCTCGATTTCGACGAAGAAGTGGTGTTCAAGGCCCAACAGTACTTGTTCGACCACATACGTCAGGACGGTGATGCGCCGTTTTGCCTGACTGTCTCCATGACCCACCCGCACGATCCATACACCATCCCGAAACCGTTCTGGGACCTGTACGCCGACGAAGACATTCCAATGCCGCCAGCCCACGCCGATCAGGCCGCGCTGGATCCGCACTCGCAGCGTTTGCTCAAGGTCTATGATCTGTGGGACAAGCCAATGCCTGTGGATAAGATTCGCGACGCACGCCGCGCTTACTTCGGTGCATGCAGTTACATCGACAGTAATGTCGGCAAACTGCTACAAACCCTTGAGGATTCCGGACTGGCTGACGACACCATTATTGTGTTCTCCGGTGACCACGGCGACATGCTCGGTGAGCGTGGTCTTTGGTACAAAATGCATTGGTTCGAAATGGCTGCGCGCGTACCGTTGCTGGTCTACGCTCCAGGCCAATTCAGGGCTGGCCGGGTTGGCGCCGCGGTGTCCACCGCCGATTTGTTGCCAACTTTCGTGGCGTTGGCCGGAGGCGAACTGGACGCCGGATTGCCGTTGGATGGTCGCTCGCTGTTGCCGCACCTGAACGGCGAAGCAGGGCATGACGAAGTGTTCGGTGAATACATGGCCGAAGGGACAATTGGTCCGCTGATGATGATTCGTCGCGGCGCTTATAAGTTCATCTATTCGGAGCAAGATCCGTGCTTGTTGTTTGATGTGAACAACGATCCAAAAGAGCTGGAGGAACTGAGCCAATCAGCCGCCCATCAACAACTGTTCACCGATTTCCTGGCCGAAGCACGGGCCAAGTGGGACATACCGGCGATACACCACCAGGTGCTCGCCAGCCAGCGTCGTCGACGCTTTGTCGCTAAGACGCTGGCAATCGGCAAGCTGAAGAGTTGGGATCACCAGCCGCTGGTAGACGCCAGTCAGCAATACATGCGCAACCATATCGACTTAGACGATTTGGAGCGTAAGGCACGTTATCCACAACCTTAACCCTGCCAAAATCAAGAAAAAAACCAAAGGGGCACACCATATGAAGTTATCCACAACACTGGCAGTCGGTTTTATTGCTTTGACCAGCGTTTCGGCCTACGCCGAACAGAGCTGCAGCACGGTGAAGATGGCCGATCCAGGCTGGAGCGACATCGCCGCAACCAACGCCATCACCGGTTTTTTGCTCGATGGCATGGGTTATAAAGCCAAGGTCGATACCTTGGCAGTTCCGATCGCTTACGGTGGCCTCAAGGACGGCCAAGTGGATGTCTTTTTGGGTAACTGGATGCCTGCTCAGCAGGGCTTTTATGACAAATTCGTCGCCAATGGCGATGTTACCCAGCTGAACAAGAACCTGGAGGGCACCGAGTTCACTCTCGCCGTGCCGGATTATGTTTGGGATGCCGGTGTGCATAACTTTGCTGACCTGAACAAATATGCCGACAAGTTCGGCAGCAAAATCTATGGCATCGGCTCTGGTGCACCGGCAAATATTTCGCTGGCAACAATCATCAAGGGCAACGAGTTTGACCTAGGCAAATGGAAACTGGTTGAATCCAGTGAACAGGCAATGCTGGCCGAAGTCGCGCGTAACGTGAAGAAGAACACCTTCGTGGTATTCCTCGGCTGGACGCCACACCCAATGAACGTGCAGATGAAAATGCATTACCTCAAAGGTGGTGAGAAGTATTTTGGCGATACCGGCAGCGTGTTCACCCTGACGCGCAAAGGTTATGCCGATGCCTGTCCGAACGTTGGCAAGCTGTTGACTAACCTGAGCTTCACCCAGGAAATGGAAAACAGCATCATGGCTGACGTTGTGACCAAGAAAATCACTAACACAGAAGCGGCTAAAGCCTGGATCAAAGCTAACCCGGCGGTCTTGGACAAATGGCTTGATGGTGTGAAAACCATCGACCAGAAAGATGCACTGACTGCTGTAAAAGCAACGCTGTAACGGCTCTGCGCTGGATCTGTAGGAGCCAACGTGTTGGCGAGGCGGGCAACGCGTTGCATCTCAAGCGCGGAGATGCTGCTGATATCGCCAACAAGTTGGCTCCTACAGAATATGCGGAACTCTGTAGGTTCACGTGCAAAACCACCGAGAGATTCATGGGTTGGTTCAACCGTCACACCTTCTTTCCATTTCTGGATTGGCTCCCTCGACAAACCCGTGCCAGCGTCGGCAACGACGCACTCGTCGGGTTAAGCGGGGCAATCCTGGCACTGCCGCAATCCATCGCTTACGCCTTGATCGCAGGATTGCCGCCTGAGTACGGCCTGTACGCAGCAATCGTGCCGGTCATGATCGCCTGCTTGTGGGGCTCGTCATTCCATTTGATCGGCGGACCCACTGCGGCTATTTCCATCGTGCTGTACGCGAGCATCAGTCCATTGGCGTTGCCGGGCAGCCAGGATTACATCACCTTGATTTTGCTGCTGACGTTCATCGCCGGAATCTTCCAATGGCTGTTGGGGTTACTCCGTTTCGGCGCACTGGTGAACTTCGTTTCACATTCGGTGATATTGGGTTTCACCTTGGGCGCCGCTGTCGTCATTGCGTTGGGTCAGTTACCGAATATGTTCGGGCTGGAGATGAGCAGCCAGTCCACCGCCCTTAAAAGTGTTTCAGCGCTGCTGGACCATCGGGGCGAGATTGATCATCCCTCGTTGATACTCGGTGCGTTGACCCTGGCCGTGGGCGCCACGTTGAAATACTTTCTGCCACGCTGGCCGACCCTGTTGATAACCTTGCTTGGGGCAGGTTCGCTGGTCTGGCTGTGGCCAGAAAAATTCGGTCATGTGCAATTGGTACGCGCCTTCGTCGGGCATTTACCGCCGCTCAGTGCGCTGCCCCTGGACCCGGAATTGATTTTGAAGCTGCTGCCTAGCGCCGTCGCCGTGGGCATGCTTGGACTGGTGACCAGCCTGTCGATTGCCCGGTCGCTGTCCAGCCGCTCGCAACAACTGCTCAACGCCAATCAGGAGATCCGCGCCCAGGGCCTCTCGAACATGGTCGGCTCGCTGTTTTCCGGATATTTGTCAGCAGGTTCGTTTACCCGTGCAGCCCTGAATTATGACGCAGGGGCCCGCTCACCCTTGGCGGGCCTTTTTTCGGCACTCTGGGTGGCGCTGTTCGCAGTGTGTGGGGCGTCGCTGATCGCGCACATTCCAATTCCGAGCATGGCGGCGTCGATTTTGTTGATCTGCTGGGGCCTGGTGGACCGTCGCGGGATTCGCGCGCTGTTCCGCGTCAGTCGGGCAGAGTTTGCGGTGATGGCCCTGACCTGTCTGGCGACGTTGCTGTTGGAGTTGCAAACTGCGATTTATGCCGGTGTGCTGGCCTCGCTGTTCTTCTACCTCAAGCGCACGTCGCAGCCACGGGTGCAGCAATGGCGTGACGGGGATAACGATATCCTACGGGTCGGCGGCTCGATCTTTTTCGGCGCCAGCCACTACTTGCAGGTTCGCCTGCAACGCAGCGAAGGCGAACACGTGGTGATCGAAGCGCAGCAGATCAACTTTATCGATTACTCAGGCGTGGAGATGCTGCATCAGGAAGCCCGCCGTTTGCGCGGTCTGAACCGCAGCCTGACGCTGAAAAACGCTCGGCCGCAAGTGATTGAAGAACTGCGCAAGCTGGAAGGCGCCGATAAGTGCCCGATCCTGTTCGTCGATTAGTTTTTTCCGCGCCTCAGGCGCTGGCTAATTGCCGACGCAATTCAGCCAATACCGGTGCGGTGTCCGGGCGCACGCCACGCCATAAGTAGAACGCTTCGGCAGCCTGTTCGGCGAGCATGCCCAGGCCGTCTAGCACGTGGGTCGCGCCGTATTCCGTGGCCCAGCGGCAAAAGGGTGTAGGTTCTTTGCCGTACATCATGTCGTAGCAAACGGTACGGCCGGGCTGGATCAAACTCGATGAGATGGGAGGAACCTCTCCGGCAAGGCTGGCGGAGGTGGCGTTGATAATCACGTCGACTGATTCTTCCAGCCAATCAAAACCACTGGCGAAAATCGGCCCCAGGTCGGCGAACTGATGCGCAAGCAATTCGGCTTTTTCTACCGTGCGGTTGGCAATGACCAGTGCGGCGGGTTGCTCGGCCAATAAGGGTTCCAAGGCGCCCCGTACCGCGCCGCCCGCGCCGAGTAGCAAGATGCGCTTGCCCTTTAGGGCGACTCCAGCGTTTACGGTCAAATCCCGTACCAGCCCGGCGCCATCAGTGTTGTCCCCCAACACGTGACCATCCATACCTTTGCGCAAGGTGTTTACCGCACCCGCGCGTTGTGCTCGTTCGGTCAGGCTGTTGGCGAAACGAAAGGCTTGCTCCTTGAAGGGCACGGTGACGTTGGCGCCACGTCCGTTTTCAAAGAAAGCTTTTGCGCAGCCAATGAAATCGTCCAACGGCGCCAGCAGGGTGCTGTAATCCAATTGCTCGCCGGTTTGTTCAGCAAACAGGCGATGAATCAACGGGGACTTGCTGTGGCTGATGGGATTACCGAAAACGACGTAATGGTCCATTGCGGGGTTCCTGATTCAGTCTTTATATACGTGCCACCCTCTCCTACAGAGGGATGATCTTATCGAAGTCACGCCAGTGCCAACCAATCCCGATCTTGCAAAAAATACTCGGTCAGGCGCGCTTCTTCGCTGCCGGGTTCGGCTTTCCAGTCGTAGCTCCAGCGGACTTGGGGGGGCAGCGACATGAGGATCGACTCCGTGCGACCGCCGGACTGCAAGCCGAACAATGTACCTCGGTCGTACACCAGGTTGAACTCGACATAACGCCCACGGCGAAACTCCTGGAATTCCCGCTGTTGCGCGGTGTATGCCGTAGCCTTACGACGCTTAACGATGGGCAGATAAGCATCGATAAACGCATCGCCAATTGCCCGGATAAACGCAAAACTGGTCTCGAAGTCCCACTGATTCACATCGTCGAAAAACAGGCCGCCAATGCCTCGCGGTTCGTTGCGGTGTTTGATGTGAAAGTAGCTGTCGCACCAGGCTTTGTAGCGCGGATACACATCATCACCGAACGGCGCACAGGCTTGCTCGGCAACGCGGTGCCAATGCACGCAGTCTTCTTCCACGGCGTAATACGGCGTCAGATCGAAACCGCCGCCAAACCACCAGACCGGCTCTTCGCCTTCTTTCTCAGCGATAAAAAAACGCACATTGGCGTGGGACGTCGGTATGTGCGGGTTGTGCGGGTGGATCACCAACGACACGCCCAGCGCCTCGAAACCGCGCCCGGCCAGTTCTGGCCGGTGAGCGCTGGCGGACGGTGGCAAGCCGCTGCCAAATACATGTGAGAAGTTGACCCCACCCTTTTCAATCAGCTCACCGTTTTCGATCACTCGGGTGCGACCGCCTCCGCCTGCCGGCCGGGTCCAGGCGTCTTCAATGAAGTGCGCACCGCCATCTTCGCTTTCCAGCGCATTGCAGATTCGGTCTTGAAGGTCGAGCAAGTAGGCTTTAACAGCTTCGGTGCGGGTCGTCATCGGGTCACCTTGAAACGTCGCTGAGCCGTGGGGGGCAGCGGGGCTGGCAAATTGGCGCGTAGCATACCATTGGCGTTGTGGCTGACGCTGTTGACGGGGATCAAGGGATGGGGTCCGATAGGTGCCTGCATTTTCTTGTTTCAATTCATCACCGGAGAGAACAGATGGCAAAGCGTATCCAGTTCCGCAGCATCGGCGGCCCAGAAGTTCTTGAGTATGTAGATTTCGAACCTGCTGAACCGGGCCCACAGCAGGTACGCCTGCGCAACAAAGCGATCGGCCTGAATTTCATCGATACCTATTACCGCAGCGGCTTGTATCCGGCGCCTTCATTGCCGTCGGGCCTTGGAACCGAAGGCGCGGGCATCGTGGAAGCGGTAGGCAGCGAAGTGAGCCAATTCAAAGTGGGCGACCGTGTGGCGTACGGTGGCGGACCCTTGGGCGCTTATGCTGACGTGCACCTGATTCCTGCTGCGAGCCTGGTAAAACTGCCGGATTCAATCAGCTTCGAACAAGCGGCGGCGGTGATGCTCAAGGGCCTTACCGTGCAATATCTGTTCAACCAAACGTTCGCGCTGAAGGGCGGCGAAACCGTGCTGTTTCACGCAGCAGCGGGTGGCGTAGGCTCGCTGGCCTGCCAGTGGGCAAAGGCAATCGGTGTGAAACTGATCGGCACTGTCAGCTCTGCCGAAAAAGCCGCCCACGCGAAAGCGCTGGGTGCCTGGGAGACCATCGATTACAGCACCGAAGACGTGGTCAAGCGGGTTCTGGATTTGACCGCCGGGAAAAAGTGCCCGGTGGTGTATGACGGCGTAGGACAGGACACTTGGCTGACTTCCCTCGACTGCGTTGCGCCGCGTGGGCTATTGGTCAGTTTCGGTAACTCATCCGGGCCGGTGGCTGGGGTGAACCTGGGAATTCTGGCGCAGAAGGGCTCGCTGTATGTCACGCGCCCGACACTTGCGACCTATGCTAACAATGCCGAGAACCTGCAAGCGATGGCCAATGACGTATTCGCTATGCTGGCCAACGGCACGCTCAAGGTCGATGACATTCAGCGTTATGCGCTGAAAGATGCCGCCAAGGCACATGTGGAGCTCAGCGCTCGGCGCACCACGGGATCGACCATCCTGATTCCTTGATTGAGATGACTTAGCCCGGGCGAATAATTTCGCCCGTGACCAAGTCACGAATCAAGCTCGGGTGCTTGCGGCCGCCCAATAAACCGCCCAGAACCATGTCGATTTCGCCCCGGAAATATTGTTCCACGCGAATGCGCGTCCGGGCGGCCGGACGCCCAAGCGGGTTGGCGGAGGTTGAAACCAGTGGCCCGACCAGTGCGCACAGTTCACGCACCTGTGGATGATCGCTGACACGCAACGCCACGGTGTCGTGAATGCCCGTTATCCATTCCGGCAGCAGGTCTTGATGCGGCACCAGCCAGGTGTTGGGTCCCGGCCAGGTTGCAGCCATGCGGTCCAGCCATATTTCCGGAAACTCTTCGAACAGAAAGTCGAATTGCCGAATGTTATCGGCGACCAGTATCAAGCCCTTATCGACAGGTCTGGATTTGATCGCCAACAGCCGATAAACCGCGTCTTCGTTCCACGGATCACAGCCCAGCCCCCACACCGCTTCGGTTGGATAGGCAATCACTGCGCCAGCTCTAATCTCTCGTGCGGCTTGCTGCACACGCCAACTGCTGACCATTTGCTCTATCTCCCGGAAACTACTGTGCGCAGTTTAACCTCAGCGCACACGACCAAACCACCGTCCGGCCTCACAGCTTATATGCCCGTCCAGCTCTAGCTCGGTTAATGCAGCCAGAACCTTGGGCAACGGCCAGCCCATGGACAGCGCTAACGCTTCGCTGGTATGGGGCGCGGCGTGCATTAAATCGAGCAAGGGATGACGGGCAAGTTGACTGGGGGTAGCGGCAGCAGTGCTCACGCCACTGTCAATGTTCTGCCAACCGCGCAAGGCTTCGAGGATGTGCTCGACGGTTTCTACCAACACGGCGCCATCACGAATCAGCTGATGGCACCCGCGAGCCCCAGGGTGATGAATCGAGCCAGGAACGGCGTAGACCTCACGCCCTTGCTCAGCAGCCAGGCGGGCGGTGATCAGCGATCCGCTGCGCACGCTGGCCTCAACCACCAGCACGCCCAGCGACAAGCCGCTGATGATTCGGTTGCGTCGAGGGAAGTTGGCGGACTGCGGCGCTGCGTCCAGCGGAAACTCGGAAACCACCGCGCTGCCTTGGGCGCACATGGCGGCGGCAAGCTGCCGATGGCGCTGTGGATAAAAATTTTCGATGCCAGTGCCGAGCACGCCAATTGTCTGCCCGCCGACGTCCAGCGCGCCTTGATGGGCGGCACCATCAATGCCGAGCGCCAAGCCGCTGGTAATGACGAACCCAGCGCCCGCCAAGCTGCGGGCAAAGGCCGTCGCGGTGTCCAGAGCCGGCTTGGAAGCACGTCTGCTGCCGACCATGCCGAGCTGCGGGCGCTGCAGAATAAGAGGGTCGCCCGCGACGAACAGCAGAGGTGGAGCGTCGGGAATCTCGGCCAGCAACGCGGGGTAGTTTGGGTCATCCCACATCAGTAAATGCTGGCCAGGGCGGTCCAACCAGGCCATCGCTGCATGGGCCCCGTCACGAACTTCCGGGCTACGGCGGGCCTGCGCACACTCGTTGGAAAAGCCCAGCGATCGCCACGCGCTGGCGGGTGCACTAATGGCGGCGGACGCTGAGCCAAAGGCCTTGATCAGCCGATGAAAACGCTTGGGGCCAATGTCCGGCAAGCGATGCACGCGCAGCCTGGCTTCAAGTTCAGCGGGTGAAAAATCAGCAATATCGAACAGCGGCATAGATCTTCCTTGATCAGTTGCGCCTCCCTCACAGCATGGACAACCTGTGGACAACTCTGTTAGTAACTATTTGATAAGCGCATGCCCGGTGGGAAAAACATGCCCTATATCCGTCACATAGCTCTACGGGTTTCGCACCTTGTCCAAGACCGTCAAAGAACGCGTAGCGTGGAGAACCAAACCATAGCTGAGCTTTTCATAAGTGCGAAAAACCATTAGTAACCCCGAGCGTTCATCCGGGATTTTTATCCGCTCTCCGGACACGTCATCGCGCACCTGCTCGCCGGTCTTGTAGATCGCCAACACGTTGCCTTCCACCAGACCGTCGCGCCGTCCCTTGTCGAGCGTGACCACGTCAAACACGCCAATCTGTGTCACACCCCGTGGCACATCAATGATCAGTCCATCGATTTTAGTGTCCGGGGCGCTGGGGAAGAATGTCGAATTGATCGGGCGCTCTTCGCTGGTAAACAGACGGTCAGCCAGGCGTACTTCCTGGGTAGAGCGTTGCAGAATCAGGGTCGCGACGTCACCTTCATGGGCGACCACTTCGCCGCTGCCAATGTCATCGGCATTGATACCCAACACGTTGCCGGTCACCGGGTCGGTGTAGGTTTTGCCCTGACGGAAGATGCCGTACACCAGGTGGGTCGAATCGAACGCTCCTCGCGCATACACCCGATCACCTACACCGCTCAGGACGCTTTCTGCATTTCCGGCGACGATATAGGGCGCGTTTTTGAAGGTAGCAGGGTCATCCACGATGCGGTTGCTGAGTAAATAGCTGTTGATCGTGCCCAGAGGAATACTCGGGATCGCTTCGGCCATCGGCGTAGTACGTACACGTGGAGACAATTTTATGGTGCCGCGTGATTCCCCGCGATTGACCACCAGGCGCGGCTGCCCATCGACATAAATCAACGACAGCCTGTCACCGGGGTAAATCAGGTCAGGGTTGGCTATTTGCGGATTCTGCTTCCAGATTTCCTTCCATTTCCAGGGTTCGCTCAGAAATTTTCCGGAAATATCCCAAAGGGTATCGCCTTTGACGACGGTGTAATTCTCCGGATGACCTTCCCGGAGCTGCACTTGCGCCTGACAAAGGCCAGCACAGGCCAACAGCAGCAGGGCGAGTAGTGATTTCCTCATGCGGTGAATCCCTTTATCATATGGCTTCCCGTGAAACAGTCAGAGTCCCAGAGGCTTGGGTTTTACGAGATTGCAGCCTTCGGACCCTGTCCGGACTAGCAACCGACTTTCGACTTTACCCTACAAGTGCAGCTCTAACGTATATGGCTATTTTAAACATTCTCGAATTTCCCGATTCGCGCCTCCGCACCATTGCCAAGCCCGTGGCCGTGGTCGACGACGGCATTCGCCAGTTGATCGATGACATGTTCGAAACCATGTACGAAGCGCCAGGTATCGGGTTGGCGGCGACTCAGGTCAACGTCCACAAACGCATCGTCGTCATGGACCTCAGCGAAGACCGCAGCGAACCCCGGGTTTTCATCAATCCGCAGTTCGAAACCCTGACCGACGAGATGGAGCAGTATCAAGAAGGCTGCCTCTCGGTGCCAGGTTTCTATGAAAACGTCGACCGTCCGAACAAGGTTAGAGTTACCGCTCTGGACCGCGACGGCAAGCCTTTCGAGCTGACTGCCGAAGGATTGTTGGCGGTGTGTGTCCAGCATGAGTGCGATCACCTCAACGGCAAATTATTCGTTGATTACCTGTCAAACCTCAAGCGCGATCGAATCAAAAAGAAGCTGGAAAAACTGCACAAGCAAGCCTGATCCTTTTAGGACTGTCGCGCTGCAAACACAGGCCCTACAGGTCCGAACTCTATATACCGAGAACACCATGACCGAGCCACTGCGCATCGTCTTCGCCGGCACCCCGGAATTTGCCGCCGAACACCTCAAAGCTTTGCTCGACAGCCCCCATCAGGTGATTGCCGTCTACACCCAGCCTGATCGCCCGGCTGGCCGTGGACAAAGGCTGATGCCGAGCCCGGTCAAACAGCTCGCTGAGCAACAGGGTATCGTGGTTTTGCAACCGCCTACGCTACGCAACGCCGAGGCCCAGGCCGAACTGGCTGCGCTCAAACCCGACCTGCTAGTGGTGGTCGCTTACGGGCTGATCCTGCCGCAAGTGGTGCTGGATATTCCGCGGCTGGGTTGCATCAACAGCCATGCTTCGCTGCTGCCGCGTTGGCGTGGAGCGGCGCCGATCCAGCGCGCGGTTGAAGCGGGCGATGCTGAAAGCGGCGTGACCGTCATGCGCATGGAAGCAGGCCTGGACACTGGGCCGATGCTGCTTAAGGTCACCACGCCCATCAGCGCTGAAGACACTGGCGGCAGTCTGCATGACCGTCTTGCCGAACTCGGCCCACCGGCTGTGATTCAGGCCATCGCCGGTCTGGCTGACGGCACGCTGTCTGGCGCTGTTCAGGACGATGCGGTGGCGACCTACGCTCACAAACTGAACAAAGACGAAGCACGTATCGATTGGAATCGTCCGGCTGTTGAGCTGGAACGTCTGGTGCGCGCCTTCAATCCGTGGCCGATCAGCCACAGCACGCTCAATGGCGAAGCGCTGAAGGTACTGGCCGCCAGCCTCGACGAAGGGCAGGGCACGCCCGGTGCGATTCTTTCCGCCAGCAAAGACGGCTTGATCGTAGCCTGTGGCCAACAGGCTTTACGCCTGACTCGTTTGCAGCTGCCCGGTGGTAAGGCGCTGAATTTCGCCGACCTGTTCAATAGCCGTCGCGAGAAATTCGCAGTAGGGATTGTCCTCGGCGCTGGGGTGGATCCTCAATGAACCCGCGTCTCGCCGCTGCAAAAGCCTTGGCCGTGGTCCTCAGCGGAAAAGCCTCGCTAAACAGTTCCCTGCCAAAACAACTGGATAACGTCGACGCCCGTGACCGGGGATTGACCCAAGACCTGGCATTCGGCACCGCACGTTGGCAACCGAGGTTGTCGGCGCTGGCGGCAAAACTGCTGCAAAAACCCTTCAAAAGCGTGGATGCCGATGTGGAGGCATTGCTGCTGGTGGGGCTGTATCAATTGCTTTACACGAGAATTCCGCCCCACGCCGCCATCGGCGAAACCGTGGGCTGCGCCGACAAGCTGAAAAAGCCGTGGGCCAAAGCATTGATCAATGCCGTATTACGTCGTGCCCAACGAGAAAGCGAAGCGCTGTTTGTCGAGCTGGAACACGATCCGGTGGTTCGCACTGCGCACCCGCGTTGGCTGCAAAAAGCGCTGAAGGCCTATTGGCCTGAACAGTGGGAAGCCATCTGTGCGGCCAACAACACTCATCCGCCGATGATTCTGCGGGTTAATCGCCGTCACCACAGCCGGGATGCCTACCTGCAGTTGTTGCAGGGCGCGAGCATTGAAGCTCACGCCTGCACGTTCAGTCAGGACGGCATCGTGCTCAGCGAGCCGTGCGATGTGCGCAACTTGCCGGGATTTGCCGAAGGCTGGATCAGCGTTCAGGACGAAGCCGCGCAATTAGCGGCCGATCTGCTTGATTTGGCCCCCGGCCAACGCGTGCTAGACGCCTGCTGTGCGCCGGGAGGCAAGACGTGCCACTTGCTGGAAGTCCAGCCGCAATTGGCCGGCGTGGTGGCGGTAGACCTGGAAGCCAAGCGCCTGGTGCGGGTGAAGGAGAACCTCGAGCGTCTGGGGCTGAGCGCCGAGCTGATCGCCGCCGACGCACGGGAAACTCAGCAATGGTGGGACGGCAAACCGTTCCAGCGCATCCTGCTTGATGCGCCATGTTCCGCCACGGGGGTGATTCGTCGCCATCCGGACATCAAACTGGCTCGTCAGGCCGACGACATTCCGGCCCTCGCCACGCTGCAAGGTGAGCTGCTGGACGCACTGTGGCCCACACTCGAAGTCGGCGGCATCTTGCTGTATGCCACGTGTTCGACGTTACCGATGGAAAACACCGACGTGGTCGATGGGTTTCTGGCCCGCACATCCGGCGCCCGAGAGCTGGACATCGCCGGCCAGCTTGGGCAGCAACCACCCGGCCTGAAACAACCCCACGGCCGTCAGCTACTGCCGCAAGAAGGCGGACACGACGGGTTTTACTACGCCAAACTGATCAAGATCGCTGCGGTTTAACTGTCAACGTGAACTTTCGGCAATCCACAAATCCGGTGGAAGCTAACTTCAATACCAACGCTTTTCCCCAGCCGGGCGTTTTCTAAAGCGTTTCATCGTCCACATGTACTGGCTCGGGTACGCTCGCACATATTTCTCGACGACTTTACTCATGGCCGCAACTGAAGTGGCGGTGTCGGTGCTGTACATCGCTTCGGGAGCGGCTTCCAGGACCACTTTGTAGCCGGAACCGTCCGGCAGGCGCATGGCGTGAAGGAACACACCCACCGCCTTGCCGCCCGCCAGCATGTTCGGCACAAACTTGCTGGTTAACGCCTGAACCGCAAAGAATGGCACGAAAATTCCTGCGGACTCAGCAGGCTCAGGATCCGCTGGAATCCCCACCGAACCGCCTTTGCGTACTTCCTTGATGACACTGAGGATGCCCTCCCTGGTCGACGCCGCCACGCGATTACCCAACTGCACGCGTTGTTTGCGCAACAAGTCATCCACCGCCTTGAGCTTTGGCGGACGATAGAAAATGATCGGTTTGCACTGGCTGCAATAGAAGTGGTTCAACACTTCCCAGTTGCCCAGATGGCTGGTGATACCCACTACGCCTTTGCCCGACGCCAGCGCCGCTTCCAGCACTTCAAGCCCTTCGACTTCGCGCACCAGATCAATGGATTTCTGCGCGGGCCAAATCCAGGCACAGGCGCTTTCGGTCAGCGTTTTGCCGATATCCATCAACGCACGGCCAACCAATTGCTCGCGTTCCACCGCGTCCATTTCAGGAAAACATTTGGACAGATTGATGCGCACGATTTCACGCGAACGATTCGGGGTCTTCCACATTAGCCAGCCGATAGCGCCGCCGACCCATTGCACCACCCGCCAAGGCAGCAATGCAAACAGGCGCAACATCCCTACCAGCAGGGCACCTTTAAACTTATCCACAGATCACTCCTGAATTCGCGAGGCCGCTATTGTAACCATCAGCGAGCGAGGACAGCGTATCGATCACATTCCTGAGTGTGATCCATGACCATTCCCGAGGCTTGCATGAAGGCGTAACAAATAGTCGGCCCAACGAAAGTGAAGCCCGCTTTTTTCAGTGCCTTGCTCATCGCTTCCGCCTCCGGGGTAATCGCCGGGACTGCGCTGCGGTCTATAAAATGATTGGTTTTGGCCTCGCCACCGACGAAGGACCATAGCCACTTCACCGGATCCTCAAGCGCCAACCAGGCTCGGGCATTACGCCGCGCCGCGTTAAGCTTCAAGCGATTACGAATAATGCCGGGTTCGAGCATCAACGTTTCGACGTAGTCATCGCTCATTTGCGCGATTTTTTCCACGTCGAAGCCGAACATGACCTCGCGATAACGGGCGCGTTTCTTCAAAATTGTGATCCATGAGAGCCCGGCCTGGAACCCTTCGAGCAATAACAACTCGAAGAGCTTCTGTGCATCGCGCAGCGGCACGCCCCATTCTTGATCGTGATAAGCGATATAAAGCGGATCTTCGTTGCACCAAAAGCAGCGTGGCATAAGGCTCCAAGGGTGGAGGCGCGGCTGAATCGGGTATACTCCCGCTCTTTAAATCGCAGCCCCAGTACAGGTGAATTTCGTGAGCCAGCCTACGCCAGCCGTGCGTACCTTCCAAGACTTGATCCTCGCCCTCCAACAATACTGGGCCGAGCAAGGTTGCGTGGTACTTCAGCCCTACGATATGGAAGTCGGCGCCGGCACATTCCATACCGCCACGTTTCTGCGCGCCATCGGCCCGGAAACCTGGAACGCTGCTTATGTGCAGCCAAGCCGTCGTCCAACTGACGGTCGCTACGGCGAAAACCCGAACCGCTTGCAGCACTACTATCAGTTTCAAGTCGTTCTGAAGCCGAACCCGGACAACTTCCAGGAGCTGTACCTGGGCTCCCTCAAACATGTGGGCCTTGATCCGTTGGTGCACGACATCCGTTTCGTCGAGGATAACTGGGAGTCGCCAACACTGGGCGCCTGGGGTCTGGGCTGGGAAGTCTGGCTCAACGGCATGGAAGTCACTCAGTTCACTTACTTCCAGCAAGCAGGCGGCATTGAATGCTACCCAGTAACCGGCGAAATCACCTACGGCCTCGAGCGTCTGGCGATGTACCTGCAAGGCGTGGACTCGGTCTATGACCTGGTATGGACCGATGGGCCGTTCGGCAAAGTGACCTATGGCGATGTGTTCCATCAGAACGAAGTGGAGCAGTCGACCTATAACTTCGAACACGCCAACGTTGAAAAACTGTTCGAGCTGTTCGACTTCTACGAAAGCGAAGCGGCGCGCCTGATCGAGCTTGAACTGCCATTGCCAAGCTACGAAATGGTGCTCAAGGCATCGCACACATTCAACTTGCTGGACGCACGCCGGGCGATTTCGGTGACGGCGCGTCAGCAATACATTTTGCGCGTCCGCACGCTGGCCCGTTCGGTGGCCCAGGCGTACCTGCTGGCCCGGGCCAAACTTGGCTTCCCGATGGCGCCCCCCGGTATACGTGACGAAGTGTTGGCTAAGCTGGAGGCTGCACAATGAGTGCTCAAGATTTCCTGGTTGAATTGGGCACCGAAGAGCTGCCTCCAAAAGCCCTGAGCATTCTGGGTGATGCGTTCCTGGCGGGTATCGAAAAGGGCCTGCAAGCGGCTGGCCTGAACTTCACTGCCAAACACGTTTATGCGGCACCCCGTCGTTTGGCCGTTTTGATTACCCAGTTGGCTACACAGCAGGAAGACCGCAGCGTTAATCTCGATGGTCCGCCTCGTCAGGCCGCGTTCGACGCTGACGGCAATCCGACTCAAGCCGCCCTGGGCTTTGCCAAGAAATGTGGCGTTGAACTGAGCGACATCGATCAGAGCGGCCCGAAGCTGCGTTTCAGCCAGAATATTATTGGCAAACCGACCATCAGCCTGCTGCCAACCATCGTCGAAGATTCGCTGAATGATTTGCCGATTCCAAAACGCATGCGTTGGGGTGCGCGCAAAGAAGAATTTGTGCGTCCGACTCAATGGCTGGTCATGCTGTTCGGCGACCACGTGATCGACTGCACAATCCTCGCGCAAAAAGCCGGGCGAGATTCCCGAGGTCACCGCTTCCATCACCCGGACAGTGTGCGCATCACCTCGCCGGCCAATTATCTGCAAGACCTGCGTAGCGCTTACGTGCTGGCCGATTTCGCCGAACGTCGCGAGCTGATAAGCAAGCGTGTAGCTGAGCTGGCGACCCAACACGAAGGCACCGCCATCGTGCCGCCGAGCCTGCTGGACGAGGTGACCGGCCTGGTCGAGTGGCCAGTGCCGCTGGTGTGTTCGTTCGAGGAGCGCTTCCTTGAAGTACCCCAGGAAGCGTTGATCATCACCATGCAGGATAACCAGAAGTATTTCTGTCTGCTGGATGCCGAAGGCAAGTTGCTGCCACGTTTCATTACTGTGGCCAACATTGATAGCAAAGACCCGACGCAAATCGTGTCCGGTAACGAGAAAGTGGTTCGCCCACGCCTCACCGACGCCGAGTTTTTCTTCAAGCAAGACAAAAAACAGAAACTGGAAACCTTCAACCAGCGCCTGCAAAACGTCGTGTTCCAAGCCCAGTTGGGCAGTGTTTTCGACAAAGCCGAACGCGTGTCGAAGCTTGCAGCCTTTATCGCTTCGCGCATCGGCGGTGATGCCCTGCGCGCTGGCCGTGCCGGTCTGCTCTCGAAGTGCGATCTGGCGACCGAGATGGTCGGCGAGTTCCCGGAAATGCAGGGCGTAGCGGGTTATTACTATGCGTTGGCGGACGGCGAGCCTGAAGACGTTGCACTGGCGCTGAATGAGCAATACATGCCCCGTGGCGCTGGCGCTGAATTGCCAAGCACCCTGACCGGTGCCGCTGTGGCCATTGCCGACAAACTCGACACCCTGGTCGGCATCTTCGGCATTGGCATGTTGCCTACCGGCAGTAAGGACCCGTATGCCCTGCGCCGCGCAGCATTGGGTGTGCTGCGGATTCTGATCGACAAGAAGCTTGATCTTGATCTGATGCAAACCGTGGCATTCGCTGTCAGCCAATTCGGCACCCGGATCAAACCGGCGGGTTTGGCCGATCAAGTGCTGGAATTCATCTTCGACCGCCTGCGTGCGCGTTACGAAGACGAAGGCGTCGAGGTTGCGGTGTACCTGTCGGTACGTGCGTTGAAACCAGCGTCGGCCCTTGATTTCGATCAGCGGGTTCAAGCGGTTCAAGCCTTCCGCAAATTGCCTGAAGCTGCGGCATTGGCTGCTGTGAACAAGCGTGTGTCTAATTTGTTGAGCAAGGCCCAAGGTGGGATCTCCAGCGCGGTCGAGCCGAAATACTTCGACAACGCCAATGAGTTCTCGCTGTACTCGGCAATCCAACAAGCAGACCAGGCCGTGCAACCCATGGCGGCTTCGCGACAGTACACCGAAGCCCTGGGCCGTCTGGCGGCCTTGCGCGAACCGGTTGATGCGTTCTTTGAAGCAGTGATGGTTAACGCCGAAGACGCCAGCGTGCGTGCCAACCGTTATGCGTTGCTGGCTCGACTGCGCGGCCTATTCCTTGGCGTTGCTGACATCTCGCTGCTGGGCTAACGGAAAGGACTGCGCGTGAAGCTGCTGATTCTCGACCGGGACGGGGTGATTAACCAAGACTCGGACGCTTACATCAAGTCGGTTGAGGAGTGGCTGCCCATTCCTGGCTCGATCGAGGCCATCGCACAATTGAGCAAAGCCGGCTGGACGGTGGCGGTGGCTACCAACCAGTCGGGCATTGCTCGCGGTTATTACGACATCGCGACCCTTGATGCCATGCATGCGCGCTTGCGCGAATTGGTGGCCGAGGGGGGCGGTGAAGTAGGTTTGATCGTTTACTGCCCACATGGCCCAAATGAAGCATGCGATTGCCGCAAGCCAAAGCCGGGCATGCTCAACGCTATCGCCAGGCATTACTCGGCTAATCTGACGGGTATCTGGTTTGTTGGCGACACCTTGGGTGACCTGCAGGCGGCATTGGCCGTCGACTGTCAGCCTGTGCTAGTAAAGACCGGTAAAGGTTTGAAGACGATGAACAGTCCTCTGCCCGCCGGCACATTGATTTTTGACGATCTCGCGGCTGTTGCCGCAGACCTTATTCAACAGCATAAATAGACGGGCGATGCCCGCAACGGTAAATGTACCTATGTCGATCATGCAGGCAATCCGAACGTTCCTGTTTTACCTGCTGCTGGGCACCAGTTCTCTGCTGTGGTGCACGCTGAGTTTCTTCATCGCGCCGTTTCTGCCGTTCCGCAAACGTTACCGGTTTATCAATGTCTATTGGTGCCGCTGCGCTTTGTGGCTCACTCGGGTGTTTCTCAATATCCACGTTGAAGTGAAGGGTCAGGAGAATGTCCCGGAACAGCCGTGCGTGATTTTGTCTAACCACCAAAGCACTTGGGAGACGTTTTTTCTCTCTGCGCATTTCGAGCCGTTAAGCCAGGTACTAAAGCGCGAGCTTTTGTATGTCCCGTTTTTCGGCTGGGCCATGGCCATGTTGCGGCCAATCGCAATTAACCGTGACAACCCTAAAGCAGCCCTTAAGCACGTCGCCAAACGTGGCAACGAACTGCTTAAGGACGGCGTTTGGGTCCTGATCTTCCCGGAAGGTACTCGCGTTCCGTTCGGCCAGGTGGGCAAGTTCTCACGGGGCGGAACTGCGCTGGCGGTCAACGCGAACCTCCCGGTGCTGCCTATTGCCCATAATGCGGGCAAGTACTGGCCGAAAGAAGGTTGGGCAAAAAAGGCTGGCACTATAGAGCTGGTGATTGGCGAACCCATGTACGCCGAAGGCACTGGTCCACGGGCCATCGCCGCGCTCAACGACCGAGTAGCGGCCTGGAATGAGGCAACCCAGCGCGCCATGGGTTCAGTGGTTGCACCAGCGCCGAGCAGCGAAAGTGCAGTAATCTGATTTTGTGGATAACCTGTGCACCACTTTTGTAAATGGGTTAGAAACAGACGCTAACTTACTAATACTTCAGCTTATTTCTTCAGCGTATTAGCGAGCCAAATAAGTGCATAAGTTTTTTTATGCCCCATTTTTGGCTCGCATTTATTTTTGTAGTAACAACGCTACCAGCGCGCTCCAACCGGTTTGATGAGACGCCCCAAGACCTCGTCCGGTTTCGCCGCTGAAGTACTCATGGAACAGCACCAAATCCCGACTGGCTGGATCATCCTGCAACTGAGGGTATGCCGCCATGCTCGGCCGACGCCCATTCTCATCCCGTAAAAACAGTCGCGTCAGTCGCTGGCTCAGGCCGTCAGTCACCTCGTCCAGGGACGACAAGAATCCTGAACCGGTCGGGTACTCAACCAGGAAGTTGTCGTCGTAGTAACGGTGAAATTCTCGCAGGGACTCAATCAGCATGTAGTTAACCGGCATCCACACCGGTCCACGCCAGTTGGAATTGCCGCCGTACAGTCGCGAGTTGGACTCGGCCGGTTGATAATCCGCGCACAGGTTGCTGCCGTTAACCTGCATGCTGAACGGCTTATCTTCGTAGGCCTTTGAAAGCGAGCGAATACCAAACTCGGATAAGAACTCATTTTCATCGAGCATCCGAGACATTAAGTCTTTAGTCCGTTGACCACGCAGCAGCGCCAATAGCATTCGATTGCCTTTACCTGGCTCAGTCCAACGTGAAATTAACCTGGCAAAATCTGGCCTGTGGCGCAGGAACCCGAGCATCCGCTCGCGTAACCCGGGCAGCCCTTCATGCTCTCGTTGTTCCAACACCTGGACCGCGAACAGTGGCATCAAGCCCACCAACGAGCGTAAGCGCACGGGTTCGATACTTCCGTCAGGGCGATGCAGTACATCGTAGAAGAACTTGTCCTGCTCGTCCCAGAGCCCACCAGAACTGTCGTCACCGCGGTTGATAGCGCCTGCGATGTATAAAAAGTGTTCGAAGAATTTAACGGCGATATCGACATACACCGGGTTACGTTTGGCCAATTCCAAAGCAATACGCATCAGGTCCATGGCGTAGGCTGCCACCCACGCGGTGCCGTCTGCCTGGTCCAGTTCGTAACCCGGCGCCATCGCTGCCGAACGATCAAACAGCGCGATGTTATCCAGGCCTAGGAAACCACCTTGAAACACGTTGCGCCCTTCAGCGTCTTTGCGATTGACCCACCAGGAGAAATTAAGCAGCAGCTTATGAAATATGCGCTCGAGAAAGTCCAGATCGCCAACGCCGGTTGATTGTTTCTCCTGTTGATAAACCCGCCAGGAGGCCCAGGCATGTACCGGCGGATTTGCATCGTCAAAACGCCATTCATACGCCGGCAGTTGGCCGTTGGGATGCATGAAGCGGTCTTTTACCAGCAGCAATAATTGGTCTTTAGCGAACACCGGATCGATCAGCGCAAAGGCAACGGCCTGAAACGCCAGATCCCAAGATGCGTACCACGGGTACTCCCACTTGTCCGGCATGGATACGATGTCGAAATTGGAAAGGTGCCGCCAATGGGTGTTACGAATTCCAGCGCGCTCGGGCGGGGGTGGCGGTTGCGTCGAGTCGCCGTCTAGCCAGCGATTGACATCGAAGTAATACAATTGCTTCGACCAGAGCAGGCCTGCCAATGCTTGGCGTTGCACGTTGCGGGCGTCGGCGTCCTTTTGGTTGTTCTGCAGCACCGCGTAATAATCGTCAGCCTGCTTACGGCATAGATCCACCAGCTTTCTGCCATTCACCGCCTCGGCGTCGCGGGGAGCAAAACGCAAGTAAATGACTTCAGTCTCGCGACCTTTAAGCTCAAGCACGAAGTGCGCGGCGGCACGGGTCCCCTTATCGCGATGAATCGCGTCGGTTTTTCCGCCAGCCACATAGTCATTAATTCCGTCTTTGAAGGGTCCGCTCGCCCATTGACCGTTGAGACGGGCTGTATTGGTGTCGTTCTCGCAGAACAACCATTCGCAGGGTTGCTGGCCCCAGGCGGTAGCGACTCTTGCTGGTTGCTGGGGATAACTCGCGAGCACTTGCTGCTCTTCAAGGGCAAGGCTAGGGCGCTCGGTTGTGTCACCCCAACTCCAGGTATTGCGCGCCCAAACATGTGGCAACACGTGTAACCGTGCGGATTTCTCCGAACGGTTTTCTACCGTGACGCGCATGAAAATATCATCAGGCGTGTGCTTGGCATATTCGATGCTCACGTCAAAATAATGGTTGTCGTCGAATACGCCAGTATCCAATACCTCGTATTCCGAATCGTTCAGGCCGCGTCGGGCGTTTTCCTGAACCAGATCGTCGTAGGGAAATGCAGCGTGTGGATATTTGTAGAGCATGCGCATGTAGGCATGGCTTGGGATTCCATCGACATGAAAATACAGCTCTTTGACGTCTTCGCCGTGATTACCTTCCGAGTTGTTCAGGCCGAACAAGCGCTCTTTGATAATCGGATCGTGCTCATTCCACAACGCCAGTCCCAGGCACCAGCGCTGCCCCTTGTCGGAGAATCCAGCCAGCCCATCTTCGCCCCAGCGATACGCACGACTGCGGGCATGATCGTGGGGGAAATAACGCCAGGCATCACCATCAGCGCTGTAGTCCTCACGCACGGTGCCCCACTGACGATCACTGAGATACGGCCCCCATTCCCGCCATCGGTCAGCGTCATCCCCGGTAAGGCGCTTGCCTTCGACGGTTTCGAGGAGTGGGGTCGGTTTGGTCTCAGCAGTCATTGATACTTCCACGAGTGTTGGATGTGCCCCAGTGTAAAGCGGTGGGGGTAGATGAGGCACTCTTGGTTGGAATTGATTCAGGCAGGATTCAGGCGGGGGATGGCAAAAAAATAAAAGGCACGCAGCGACCCGCGGCGGTCAGCTTCATCAGTCGAATAACAGGCTTAAGCACAGTGACTAATAGAGGAGTGTCTATCAACACTGTATATGTGCCCAATAACATGGCGCCATCAATCACGCGTATTGAAGAGCGGCCCATCCAATAATTCAATGGGCTCGTTGTTGTATAACGGTTTAAGTGCGTGCAATGTAATGGCGTAATGACTTAATCAATCAATGACCTCAATCGTTAAAATAATTTCTAGTCCAAAAGGCTCTAGCATGAGGCCGGACGTTGTCCTTTCTTCAGAAAGGTGACCGCTCCACGTTTTAACCTTAAATCTTTCCTGCTGTTCGCTGAAAGTGAGCAAATCAAATGAGTGTGAGCGAAGATCCGATTTATGGCCAGCTGACCGAAATATTTCAGGCTGTTTTTGACGAAGACGATCTGGTGGTAACGCCGGCTATGACGGCTGACGATGTTTCGGGCTGGGACAGTCTCAGCCACGTACGCCTTATCCTGACTGTAAGCAAAACCTTCGGGATAAAATTCTCGGCATCGGAAATGGCGTCTTTCAAGAATGTCGGTGAACTTGCCACGGCAATTTCCAAAAAGTGCAACTAAG
>NZ_JAQGNX010000109.1 GCF_028293835.1 Pseudomonas sp. | reverse complement strand
GAACAAACGACCATTAGGCGAGATATCATTCCGTTTATTCATGCTGCCCTGTGCGTGTGTCCTGGCAGTGTCGAAAAACCATAGGCCAGACCATGCTCAACAAACGCCATTTGCCATCGATCACCGCGCTGCAATGCTTCGAAGCGGTGACCCGGCACCTGAGTTTCACCCGCGCAGCTGAAGAACTCAACCTGACCCAGAGCGCGGTCAGCAAGCAAGTCGCACAGCTTGAGGAATTGGTGCAGCACTTGCTGTTTCGCCGAGTCCGCCGACGCTTACAGTTGACCCCGGCGGGCGCGCTGTACCTGGGTGAAGTGCGCAAGATTCTGGTGCAAGTGGAGATGTCTACCCACTACCTGCGTTCTTATGGTGGCGAAACCGAGGTCTTGCGCGTGTCCACCCCGCCGACCTTTGGCGCCCGCTGGTTAGTGCCGCGGCTGAAAGGCTGGCGGCTGCGTCATCCGCATATTCATTTGGACTTGGTCAGCGAGCAGGAGCAGGACGACTTGATTCAAGGCCGCTGCGACCTGACGTTCTACTTTGGCCAAGGCGCACGACCTGGGGCCGAATCGGTGAGGTTGTTCAACGAAGAACTGATTCCCGTGTGCGCGCCCGGCAGCTTGCCAGCAACGCCATTCACTGACCCTACGCAGCTGAGCCAGCTCGTGTTGCTGCAAAGTGGCTCGCGACCCCAAGCTTGGCACGAATGGTTTGACAGCCAAGGCTATCAAACCGAATACAGCTACCATGGGCCGCGCTTTGAGACGTTCTATATGTGTATCCGCGCGGCGCAGGTCGGGTGCGGAGTCGCGCTACTGCCGCGCTTTCTGGTCGAAGAAGAACTGGCGGAAGGCAAGCTGGTGATCCCGTGGCCCCATCCCCTGCCGAGCCATGATGCTTATTACATGGCCTATCCAGAGCACACCGCTGAAGTGCCCAAAATCCGTGATTTTGTCAGTTGGATGCTTGAGCAGCTGGATGTGGTATAGGTTTAAAGAAAGGTTACCTTATTGAGTCGGTCGAGCCCATTTCCGAACTGGAATGAGAACGGTCGGCCCAGGTTGCCGGCCATTTCCATGCATTGTTTTTCAAGCCGATGATAGGACGAACCGGATAATTTTCCGCCTCTGGAAGCTTGCTCACCCAAGCTTCCAACTTCAAACGAAAGCGCCTTCACATCGTTACCGTCCGGCAGTACGGAATTAGAAATGACCAGTCTTTTCTCATTAATCGTTCGACGCATATTATCGTCTTCCACATAGAACGTCGCCGACACTTTATACGCACTGTTTCCAGGCATTATTTTTTTCAGCATAACGTTACCTGTTACCCTTTCAGGCGGGTCGAATGCATCAACACTTATAATGCTTGCGAAAGGAATAGCGTTTTGTAATTCCAACTCCACATGACAGAAGAACTCTTGCGATACTTTATTATCGAGCAACGTGGAGATCACCGAGTCAAAGGTAGCTTTCCCCGCGAGGATAACCTTGAATGGGTCGGAGGATTCGAGCGTCACCTGCTGCGATATTTCCAACGCCAGCTGACGGCCGGCCTCGCTGGTTAAATTGAGCGTATTCCAGTGCGGCCGTAGGTTAGCCTTGAATTTCCAGTGAGTGCGCGACGAAATAATGTCGGTAAGCACGGCCTTTATCTGCTCCCGTTGCGGCACGCTCATTGAGCCGTATGGGAATACTACATTGAGGATTTTAGAATTGCCTTTATCCTTGGTCAGTTCAATTCTATTGAGGTCTATTCCATGAGCCGTTAATTTTTCACGGAGCATTTCTCTGTAGTCCACGCTAATATACGCCTGCGCAGAGACCACTTGCCTCTGTTCTACAGGGACGTCAAACTCCAAGACCGCAAACTCTTCTTTACAACCACTTAAAAAAACCAAACTCATCAACACGATAACTTTTAAACAATGCATCGACATTCCACCCCTACTCACATCCAAGGGCGAAAGTCTATTCACTTAACAACACCGATAACAGTTCAAAACCGAAGAACATCCATTGACTACATAAAATCAGGAACGATCCTACAATCCGGAGGGGGACCAATAGATGCCAGACAACCAATGTCCAGACCAAGCCCCATTGCGCTGGATCAAGCGTTGCAGCTATTCGTGAAAGAATTCTGCCCCACAGCGCTTCCTGCTGGCATCATGTCTGCCTTATTACAAAAGCAGCGCACTGCCTTTGGCCCTGGCTCGCGGCAGGCGACGTCCAATTTGAATTTCGTTAGGCCGCAGCAAGCGGCCGGTCCCGCTGGAGCGACTCGATGAGCGAAAGCGCCTTCTCCGATCGTGTTGTGCAGAACCTGCTCGACACCGACTTCTACAAGCTGACCATGATGCAAGCGGTACTGCACAACTACCCCAACGTGGATGTGGAGTGGGAGTTCCGCTGCCGCAATGGCGAAGATCTGCGGCCTTATCTGACCGAGATTCGCCATCAGATCGCCCTGCTGTGCGAGCTGTCCATGGGACCTGAGCAGTTGGGTTTTCTTGAACGCATCAGCTTTATGAAGCCTGATTTTTTACGTTTTCTTGGCCTGTTCCGCTTCAATATGCGCTACGTGCAAACTCACATCGAAGATGGCGAGTTGCGCATTCGCCTGCACGGGCCATGGCTGCACGTGATCATGTTTGAGGTCCCACTTCTGGCGATTGTCAGCGAAGTGCGCAACCGCATCCGCCACCCCGGCACGCTGCTGGTGCAGGCCCGGGATCAGCTGTACCGCAAGTTCGACTGGCTGCAAGCCAACGCCTCCAGCGACGAACTGGCTGAATTGAAAGTGGCTGATTTCGGCACCCGTCGCCGCTTCTCGTACCGCGTACAAGAGGAAGTGGTTTCGGTACTCAAGCACGATTTCCCCGGCCAGTTTGTCGGCACCAGCAACGTTGAGCTGGCGCGCAAACTCGACTTGAAACCCCTGGGAACCATGGCCCATGAATGGATCATGGCCCACCAACAGTTGGGGCCGCGGCTGATCGACAGCCAAATCGTTGCGCTCGATTGCTGGGTCCGTGAATACCGTGGGCTGCTGGGGATCGCCCTGACGGACTGCATCACCACCGATGCATTCCTCAACGATTTCGATCTGTACTTCGCCAAGCTATTCGATGGTCTGCGGCATGATTCCGGCGACCCGGTGCAGTGGGCCGAAAAATGCATAGCCCACTATCAAAAGCTCGGTATCGATCCCATGAGCAAGACACTGGTCTTTTCAGACGGCCTGAATTTGCCTAAAGCCCTGGAAATATTCCGCGCCTTGCGTGGTCGGATCAATGTCAGCTTCGGTATTGGCACCAACTTGACCGCTGATATTCCGGGCATTGAGCCCATGAGTATTGTGCTCAAGATGACCGCTTGTGCAGGCCAGGCAGTGGCCAAGATTTCCGACGAACCCGGTAAGACGCAGTGCAAGGATCCGAACTTTGTTGCCTATCTGCGTCATGTTTTCAAAGTGCCGGTCAGCCCGGTCGCCGAGCTGGCGCCTATAAAATCTTCCGTCCCCGCAAAACTTGTTGAGGAGTGAACCATGCAAGCCGTACAGCTCCAGATCGCTGCAGAACTCAATGTTCAACCGCCTTTCGCCGACCAGAACGCCCTTGAAGCGGAACTCGCGCGACGGATTGGTTTTATCCAGCAGTGTCTAAAAAACTCACAACTCAAAACGTTAGTGCTGGGCATCAGTGGCGGCGTTGACTCACTGACTGCCGGGCTGCTTGCACAGCGTGCAGTAGAACAATTGCGCGAAAGCACCGGGGATAAAAGTTATTGCTTCATCGCTGTACGCCTGCCGTATCAGACTCAGGCCGATGAGCACGAAGCCCAGGCGAGCCTTGAATGCATCAAGCCGGACGAAACGCATACCGTAAACATTGGCCCTTCGGTGCAGGCATTGACGGCGCAGATCAAGGCGTTCGAGGGTCAGCACGCCAGTGTAGTGGATTTCGTGACGGGCAATACCAAGGCGCGGATGCGCATGGTGGCGCAGTACGCAATTGCCGGTGCACGTCAGGGTCTGGTCATTGGTACTGACCATGCGGCGGAAGCGGTAATGGGTTTTTTCACCAAGTTCGGCGACGGCGCTTGCGACATCGCACCGCTCAGTGGGCTGGTGAAAAATCAGGTTCGGGCCATTGCCCGCAGTTTCGGCGCCCCGCAGTCATTGGTGGAAAAAGTACCGACTGCCGACCTTGAGGATCTGGTGCCAGGTAAACCAGACGAAGCTTCACACGGCGTGACCTACGCCGAGATCGACGCCTTCCTGCACGGCGAGCCGGTTCGCGAGGCAGCGTTTAAAATCATCCGCGACACCTACCTCAAGACCCAACACAAGCGCGAACAACCCTACGCGCCGTAACAGCATAACTTGCTGGGTAGGGGCCAACTTGTTGGCGAGGCGGTGTGTCAGGTAAAACGCCTCGCCAACAAGTTGGCTCCTTGAGTGCGATAGAAAAAGGAATGAACCCGCCGTTTTTTTTCGCTTGTCGTGTCCGGCCATCGAGGCTTTCATAGGGGTCTACTTTTTACCGTCAGAGCCCGTTGCTTATGTCCTCCTTCGAAGGCTTGTTTTCGCTTGTTGCATCCGTTGTCGGCCAACCCGCCGCGCAGTGGCTTGAAGCCCATGTAGAGGTGCCCCAAGGGTTGCATGACTTCACCTGGAGCGATGCTGAGTTGCACCGTGTGTGGCTGGCTGAAGCGCTGAACCTGTGCCTGTTTCATAAACTGGTCGAAGCCGTACCCGCAGGCCGTCTGTATGTTGATGAACAAGCCGAGCAACAACGCAAAGTCATATTCGATCACGGCGCGATTCGTACCGTGGACTGGTTCGCCAACGGCGAGCTACCTCGCGGGCGCCTGGCGTTCACCCGCTTGCTGGAGCCATTGGGCTTCACCGATGTGCGCACGTATCCGCTGACCAAACTGAACATGACCGGCTGGGGCTATCGCCAGCAAGACCTGCCGGAAGACATCGCTCAGTTCTTTGTGTCCGAACTGCACCCCGGTCGTTTCAGCGAGGCCTTCCAAGGTGCGGTGGAACGCGTGGTCAGTTCCAGTCGTGATCCTCTGAACGCCGAGCACCTAAGCATCCTTAAGCGCCTGCAATTGACCCGTCATTGCTCGTTGAGGGAGGCTTACCGCTTGCTACCGGGTGTGTATGAGGCGTTTGGCCGCCAACACGGCGTGGTGCGGCATGCCGATTACCAGCAATTACTCAGCGAGAGCGCGGAAATGGCGTGGATTTCAACCGAGGGCAACAGCTTCAATCATCTGACGGATCGGGTGGTTGATCTGCAATCGGTGGTCGCCGAGCAAACTCGTCGGGACAGGCCGATGAAGGACAGCATTGAAACATCTGCCTCAGGCAGGGTCATGCAGACCGCCTACAAAGCGTGCACGGTAAAACGGACAATGGCGGATGCGAGCGGAAAGCTGCAAGAGCACAAGGTGCCGGGCTCGTTTGTTGAATTCATTCAACGCAAAACCGACCCCATTGATGACAGGCTCGACCTGAACTTCGACAGCAGCAACGCCCAGGGTATCTTCAAAATGACTGGATCTAAGTAATTCATACCCTGTTGGAGCTGCCGAAGGCTGCGATTCAACCGGAAACCGGTCGCGCTCCTGAAATCGCTGAAGGTCGTTGCGACCTTATCGCAGCCTTCGGCAGCTCCAACAGGGGCAGTCGTTACTATTTAACCGCAACAATCCCTTTCATCATGCTGATGTGGCCTGGGAACGTGCAGAAGAATGCATACGCTTCGCCAGCCGTCAGCTTCGACACATCAAAAGTCACCGAATCCTTTTCGCCTGCGCCGATGATTTTAGTGTGGGCGATAACGCGTGCGTCGCCGTCTTTCAGATAATTCTTGTCAATGCTCGCGCTCAGGCCATCGGTGGCGACCGGCTGCGCATCCGCTTCTTTAGCCAACACCCAGTTATGACCCATGACGTTTTTCGGCAAGCTGCCGGAGTGGGTCAGGTTAACGGTGAAGGTTTTGCAGCTCTTGTCGATGTCGATGTTTTTAGTGCTGTAGGTCATCTGGTCCGTTGAATCGACATCAACACTGCATTCCGCCGCCAACAAATGGCCACTCGCGAGGGTTAGCAGGGATACAGCGACAAGTTTACGAATCATGATGAGTCTCCAGGGCGAGATTAAGTTGTTGTTCTTTGGATCACGGATTGTATACAGAAAGACTGCCTGATTTGCACTCAAGTTCCAATGACCTAGGTCAATGTAACGCAGATGACTATCGCCACCATGGAAAGAATCAACCGGTCAACCCCACGGCGGCGGCATAGCATGGGCCATCATTCAGGAGCGTAGACCATGCACCTCAACAGCTTTTCCGTAGCTTGCTTGCCGTTTACGCCTGTGGCGCCAGCGGCACCTATGAACAACCTCACGAACGCTTTCAGCGCCACTGGCACTTGGACTGACCAGGCCAAGCCTTTACTCTGTGGCATTGATGACCAAGGAGTAGGCAATGTCTTTAAAGTCCGTTTGTGTTTTTTGCGGTGCCAGTACTGGCAGCAATCCGGCCTATCGCGAAGCGGCCGTTGTGTTGGGCCGTACGCTGGCTGAACGTGGGCTGACGCTCATTTACGGCGGTGGCGCCGTCGGCCTGATGGGGGTCGTTGCAGATGCCGCTCTGGCAGCTGGCGGCGAAGTGATTGGCATCATCCCCGAAAGTTTGCGCAGCCTGGAACTGGGCCACAACGGTCTGACCCGCCTGGAAGTCGTCGATGGCATGCACGCGCGTAAAGCGCGGATGGCCGAGCTCAGTGATGCGTTTATCGCGCTTCCCGGTGGCCTGGGTACCCTTGAAGAGTTGTTTGAGGTCTGGACCTGGGGCCAACTGGGTTACCACGGCAAACCATTGGGGCTAATGGATGTAAACGGCTTCTACAGCAAACTGACCGGTTTCCTGGACCATCTGGTCAGCGAAGGTTTTGTGCGCGCCGAGCATCGCACGATGCTGCAGATCAGTGATTCGCCTACTGACTTGCTAGACACGTTAAATGCCTGGAAACCGGTGGCCGTACCAAAGTGGGAGGGTCGAAAACCTACCTGACAGGACAGTTCATGGACCGTTTGGCACACAACGCCGTGTGTACCGTGCCGTTCTCAGGCAGAATGGCGGCATTTCCCGCCTAAACAGAGGACCGCCCATGGCTAAACCTAATTATTCCTTCGCCAAACGTCAGAGAGATCTGGCAAAAGAGCAGAAGAAAGAGGAAAAGCTGCAGAAGAAAACGGCCGCTCTGACCGAAACCGGCGCAGAAGGCGAAACCGTTGAAGGCCAAGAGCCTGCCGACGACGCTGAGACAACAGTAGAACCGACACCTGCCAGCTGATACCGCTGGGTTTCGCCAACCGACGAAACCCGTACGCCACGTCTGTCGCTCAAGCGGCAGACGACGGCATGCCCTCTAAATCGTCCCGCCTTTTTTAAAGGCTGATCAAACCCCCTCGGCGCTGACGGGCATTACCGTCACTTCCACTTCCGGGTCATGGCTGCCTCCGCCAAGAATCACTCCACGCAACGGCGATACATCCGAGAAATCACGGCCCCAGGCCAGGCTGATATGCTCCAGTGTCGGCTGCACATTGTTGGTCGGATCAAAATCCACCCAACCCAACACCGGACAAAATACCGACACCCATGCGTGTGACGCGTCGGCGCCGATCATTCGTGGCTGGCCCGGTGGTGGCTGGGTTAGTAAGTAGCCACTAACGTAGCGCGCCGCCAGCCCCCGCGAACGCAGGCAGGCCAACATCAGGTGAGCGAAGTCCTGGCACACCCCACGGCGGTTTTCCAGCACCTCAACCAGGGGCGTGGCGACCTGAGTGGCCTCTTCGTCGAAGGTGAACTCGCTAAAGATCTTCTCCATCAGCGCTTGCACGCACAGGAGCAGCGGCCGGTTGGGCGCAAAACAACTGGCGGAGAAATCGACGAACGTCTGTTTCAAATGCACGTACGGTGATTCGAAGCGAAACCGACACGCCTCAAGAATATCGGGCGACAGCGGCATACCGCTGTAGGTCAACGCGCGGCTGGTGGCATTCCAGCCAGCAGACAGCTCGAAGTCCAGCGATGGCCGCGCCAGCACTTCGATCCTCAGCCGGGCGCTGACCTGTAATTCATCGTGGGGCCGTTCGAACGCCAGGCGGGTCATCGGGTTGCCAAAGACGTCCAGTTCATCGCGGCGACTGGTGGGCGCCGGGCTGATCAACAATTCCTGTTGGGTGCAGCGCTGCCATGCGCAGGGCCGTGGCCACAGGTGCGCCAACTGCTGAGCCAGGGACACGGGACTGTCGTATTTGTAGTGGGTGTCATGAAAAATCTGGTAATGCGCGCTCATCAGACGGACACCGTGCGTTGGCTGACATCATCAACATGGGCAAAGTGACGCAGGGCCAGGCGGTCAGACACCAGTCCGCTGGTGTCACCGATGTCTTGCAGTAACTTCGCCAAGCCGTCGAGAACCGCGCGCACGCTGCTTTTGCCAAACAGTGGGTTTTCCAGGCTGCCTAGATCGAAGGCGGACAAGCGCTGAATCAATAGTGTCAGGCTGCTGTCCCGGGGCGCGCCGAAATCTTCGTTCAAACGGTTCAATGAGCGCGTCACCAGTTTCAGCTGAAACAACACGGCGTGCGGGTTCTGCTCATCAAGTAATAACAGGTCGAGTACGGGGATCAACTGCGGCATCGCCAGATAGCGCGAGCGGTAGGTGATGCTGCTATTGCCCAGTTCCAGCAGCCATTCCAGGCCCGCTTGATCGTTTACTGCGGCGTCGCGCAAGAATGCCGCAAAACTGCTGGAGAGAAATTGCAGACGCTCGATACGCCGACCCATCATCAAAAAGCGCCAACCTTCATCGCGGGTCATGTCGTCCAGGGCGAAACCGGATAAGGCCGCCAGTGACATCACCAATCGGTTGAGGAAATCGAGCAGCTCGCCGAAGTCAGGCTCGTCGGTTTCCAGGCTCAGGGACTCGCGCTGCAGCTCAACCAACGCCTGCCAATTTTCCCGCGAGAGTTTACCGCGCACCTGTGAGGCGGCCCACTGCAAACGCTGCAGATTGGCGCGCAGGCTTTGCGACCAGTCGTCGCCCAACAAGGCGGCAAGCAAGCGCTCTTGCAGATCACCTTCTTCGGGCAGCAGGTGCAAGGTTTCACCCAGTTCCACCGCTGCCTGCAACGCCAACGGATCATCGCCGTCGACATAGCGAGTGAGCATGATCCGCAGCAAACGCGCGCTGTTATCGCAGCGCTCGCAGTAGCGGCCAAACCAAAACAGGTTTTCGACCACCCGTGAAGGCAGGTAAGGGTCACGCCGGATCAGATCGCGAACACCCAACGCGCGCTGGGTTTTCCACGGTTTGATGCCATCTGCCCGCTCGCCCAACACCCAGGTGTCTTTGCTCGCACCGCCACGCTGCATCGACACCACGTCGGCGTCAGCTTCGGCAGCAACCCGGGTCAGCCCACCGGGCAGCACTTCATAACCGTCAGCGCTGGCGACGGCGTAGACGCGCATGCCGATGGCTCGCGGTTGCAGCTGTGCGCCATCGGGTTGCCACACCGGCGCGTGGGATAACTGCGCCAGTTCTTGCGCGACGTAGGCGTACGGGCGGGCTTGCATCCGTAAAGCCAGCGCCTGACGCTGCTCGGTATTCAAATCACGGCCGAATACCGGTGCAAAGCTTTGTGAAGGGAATGCTGGTTTGATCAGCAAGTCTGGAAGTTTCTCCAGCGCCTGGGCCAGAACCGGTGGCTCGCCGCACCACCACGTGGCCACGGACGGCAAAATCAGCTCTTCGCCAAACAGGTGCTGATTGATTTTCGGCAAAAAACCCAGCAGACCCGGCGACTCCAGTACACCGCTACCCAAGGCATTGGCGACCAGAACCCGGCCTTGGCGAACCGCTTCAAGCAAACCGGGAACCCCCAGGGCCGAGTCAGTACGCAACTCCAGTGGATCGCAAAAGTCATCGTCGAGACGGCGCATGATCGCGTGCACCCGACGCAAACCGCTTAAGGTCTTCAGGTAAACCGTGGCGTCACGAACGGTCAGATCACCGCCTTCGACCAGTGGATAACCCAACTGTCGAGCCAGGTACAAGTGCTCAAAATAGCTTTCGTTGAAGCGGCCAGGGGTCAACAGCACCACCAGCGGTGGCTCTTTGTCCGTAGGCGCCTGGCGTGCGAGTGTTTCCTGCAATGCCCGGAAGAATCCGGTCAGGTGCTGCACCTGTAAGTCGCGATACATGTCGGGAAATGCCCGGGACACGATTTGTCGATTCTCCAGGGAGTAACCCGCACCCGACGGCGCCTGGGTCCGGTCAGCAGTGACCCACCATCGCCCATCCGGAGTTCGCGCCAAATCCACGGCATACATGTGCAAGAACGTGCCTTCGGGCGGTTTCACGCCCTGACACGGCCACAAGTAATTGTTATGCCCGAACACCAGCTCGGCTGGCAGCAAGCCGTCGGCGATCAACTGTTGCGGCCCATAAAGATCAGCCAGCACGGCATTCAGCAAACGAGCGCGCTGAGCGATGCCTGCGGCGACAGCGGCCCATTCCTGCGCCGGAATGAGGTGCGGCAACAGGTCCAGCTCCCAGGGCCGGTCGGCGCCCTTGGGATCGGCGTAAACGTTGTAGGTCACACCGTTCTCTTGAATCTGCCGGGACAGCAGTGCCTGGCGCTGAATCAACTGCGCAGGAGTGCTGCGTTGCAGATGCTCATACAGCTGTTGCCAATGCGGCCGAATGGCGCCGCTGGCATCGAGCATCTCGTGATAAGTACCCGTCGTGAGCGGATAGCGGTCAAGCAGGTCGGGCATGGAAGGCTCGGCAGACAGCAAAGGACGTCAAGTTAACGCAGAACAGATGACACGCGAATGAGCGAGCCTTCGCGTGGCATTGTTCTGATGGGGCTTTGTTTTTAGTGGCGACGCATGTCCAGCGTCATCGGCAGCTCATCGTTAACGGTCAGCAACGGCACTTCCAATTTGCCAGGGCTATGGCCAATGCGGAAGAAGCGTGAAAGACGTCGACTTTCCGCTTCGTTGGCATTGACCGGCAAGGTTTCATAATTGCGCCCGCCAGGATGCGCGACATGATACTCGCAGCCGCCCAGGGAACGCTGCATCCATGTGTCCAGCAGGTCAAAAACCAGCGGCGCATGGGTCGCAATAGTTGGCTGCAGGCAATTGGCGGGCTGCCAGGCACGATAACGCACTCCGGCAACGAATTCGCCGACGCGTCCCGTAGGTTGCAGCGGCACCGGAATGCCGTTGCAGGTCAGCATGTAACGCTGCGGTGGCAAACCGTTGAGTTTGACCTGCAAGCGTTCCAGCGATGAGTCGACATAGCGCACCGCACCGCCTGCCGCGCCCTCTTCACCCAGCACGTGCCAAGGTTCCAGCGCCTGACGAATTTCCAGATCGATGCCGCTGACGGCGTAATCGCCGACTTTGGGGAAGCGAAATTCCAGATGCGCCGCAAACCACTCGGCACGCAACGGATAACCGGCGGCGGTCAGTTCGACGATGACGTCGGCAAAATCCTGCTCGATAAAGTGCGGCAGCATGAAGCGGTCGTGCAGCTGCGTGCCCCAACGCGCCAGCTTGGCCGGAGCGTAGGGTTCACGCCAGAAGCGCGCCACCAAGGCCCGAAGCAATAACTGCTGCGCCAGACTCATGCGCGCATGGGGCGGCATTTCGAAGGCCCGTAACTCAAGCAAGCCCAAGCGCCCAGTGGCGCCGTCCGGGGAGTAGAGTTTGTCGACGCAGAATTCTGCCCGATGGGTGTTGCCGGTGACGTCGATCAGCAGGTTGCGCAGCAGCCGGTCGACCAACCATGGCGCGCACTCTTCACCGGGCGCGGGCATTTGCGAGAAAGCGATTTCCATCTCATACAGCGAGTCGTTACGGGCTTCGTCGACCCTGGGTGCCTGGGAGGTCGGGCCAATGAACAGGCCCGAAAACAGGTATGACAGCGAGGGATGGTTGTGCCAGTAGCTAAGCAGGCTGCGCAACAGGTCCGGGCGCCGCAAAAACGGCGAATCCGCAGGTGTCGCGCCGCCAAGGACGAAGTGGTTGCCGCCACCGGTGCCGGTATGACGGCCATCGATCATGAATTTCTCGGTGGTCAAGCGAGTCAGCCGCGCCTGCTCGTACAAAAATTCCGTGCGCTCCACCAACTCATCCCAGCTTGCCGAGGGTTGCACGTTGACTTCGATCACACCTGGATCGGGGGTAATCCGGAAATTCGCCAGGCGCGGGTCGCTTGGCGGCTCATAGCCTTCAAGCAATACCGGGCAATGCAGCTCCCCGGCGGTGGCTTCGACTGCGCTGACCAACTCAAGGTAATCCTCGAGCTTTTCCAGCGGCGGCATAAACACGTACAACCGTCCTTCACGGGCTTCGGCACACAAAGCCGTGCGGGTCAGCCAATGGGCGGACTCGGCCGGCTTGGGTTCGCGCTCATCATCGGCATTGACCTGTTCGGTCAGGCTGTTGAGCTGCGATTGCACCTGTTCGCTGCTCGGCAGCTCCGGGAAATCCTGGTTATGGTCGGTGGGGTGAATGAATGGGTATTCCGACGCTTTGACCCAGGGTTGTGAGGCCAAGGGCAGTCGATACCCCAACGCCGAATCGCCCGGCACCAGTCGGCAGTGTTCGTCACGCAAGAACCAACGACCGCTTTGCCATTTATCCCCAGCCTTGGCGCGGGTCAGCGGCAGCACTTGACCGATGACTTTGTCCAGACCTTGAGTGAAGACTTTGCGCAGGCGATCACGCTCAAGCGTGTCCTCAAGACGCGAATCCTCGGCACTGACGTTCAGCGGCAACGCTCCTTCGCGCCACAGGTAATAGAAATTGTCTTCATAGGCCGGAAATACGAAACGCACCGGCAACTTCAAGCGCTCGGCAACGCTGGCAAGGAAACGCCCGGCCATTTCGCCATCGGCGCCGTAGTCTTCGCCTTCATCAGCGATCAACGCGTTGTTGTGCCACACCGGCTGGCCGTCTTTGCGCCAAAAACAGTTCAGCGACCAGCGCGGCAGTTGCTCACCGGGATACCACTTGCCCTGCCCGAAATGCACGATGCCCAGCGGCGCGTAGTGCTTGCGCATGCGCTGATAAAGCTCGGCGGACAGTTTGCGCTTTTCCGGCCCCAGGGCTGCGGTGTTCCATTCATCACCGTCGCGGTCATCAATGGAGACGAATGTCGGCTCGCCGCCCATGGTCAGGCGTACATCGGCGGCGATCAGATCGGTATCGATCTTACGGCCGAGGGCCTGGATCGCCAGCCATTGGTCTTCGCTGTACGGTTGAGTGACACGTGGCGCCTCCCAAATCCGCTCCACGGACATTTCGTGGGTGAATTCCGTTTCGCACGGCTCGACCAAACCGCTGATAGGCGCCGCCGACGATGGCTCGGGGCTGCAGGCCAGCGGAATATGACCTTCACCGGCAAACAGGCCGGACGTGGCATCGAGCCCCACCCAACCGGCGCCAGGCAAGTAAACCTCGCACCAGGCGTGCAGGTCAGTGAAGTCGACGTCAGTGCCGGAAGGGCCGTCGAGGGCTTCGACGTCGGCCTTGAGCTGAATCAGATAGCCCGAGACAAACCGTGCGGCCATGCCCAGGTTGCGCATTAGCTGTACCAGCAGCCAGGCCGAGTCACGGCAGGAGCCGGAAGCGTTTTCTAATGTGAATTCCGGCGTCTGAACCCCCGGCTCCATGCGAATCAGGTAAGCAATGTCTTGGCTGAGACGCTGGTTCAGTGCCACCAGGAAATCAATGGTCGGCAGCGGCGTACGGTCGATGCTCGCCAGGTAAGCGGCAAACTTCGGCGTCAGCGGCAGAGTGGCTAGGTACGGCGCCAGTTCACGCTGCTCTTCGCTGGCGTAAACGAAAGGAATTTTGTCCGCGTACGGCTCAAGGAAAAAGTCGAACGGGTTAAACACGGCCATTTCGGCAACAAGATCGACTTCGACCCGCAGCTCCGTGGTTTTCTCGGGGAAGACCAAGCGCGCTAAATAGTTACCCTGTGGGTCTTGCTGCCAATTGATGAAGTGGTTGTCGGGCAGGACTTTCAAGGAGTAGGACAAAATCCGCGTGCGGCTGTGGGCCGCCGGGCGTAGGCGCACGATCTGCGGACCCAGTTCAACCGCTCGGTCGTAGCGGTAATGCGTGACGTGGTGCAAGGCGATATGAATCGACACGGCGTGCCTCCTGCGAGCCTGGACGGTAATGGAACCGCGCAAGACTTATGCCATCCGGGTAAATACGGGCGGTTCTTGAAAGCAATGAGCGCGCTGGGCACCATTAAGGCGCCGCCACTGCCCTACCGTGCAAGCGTTGCACAAAAAAAGAGCGGGGCGAGAGAAATATTTCTGATGGGTCAAGCCGGAGTCTTTGCAGGACCTACCCATCCGGAAAAACCCCGATCTGTGCGAGGGTCCGCCACGTCTTCGACGCCGCGCTGTCGCGCAGCAAACACTGAACCCGTAGGCTGCGATAGGCCGGGGTCGCGGGCGACGGGTTTCCCTTCAGCGGTATCACGAAGGCGACCGGTTCCCGGTCGAATGGCAGCCTTCGGCAGCTCCTACGGATTATCTTTAAGTCAATAAGATATGCGTGTTGATAAGAGCCAACGTGTTGGCGATATAGACAGCGATGCGGCGCATCGGATACACCGCGTCGCCCGCCTCGCCAGCAAGTGGCTCCTACACAACAGTCTTTAGCGCGGAACGGCTGGCTTGCGCTTTGGCGGTTTTGGGCCTTTGCCCTTGGACGCATCGATACGCTCTTTGCTCGCTTGCTTGTTGCGAGCGAACGCAGCGGCCTTGGCCTCTTCACGCTTGTCCCACGGGTTACCACCATCGCTGGCGCGGGGCGGCAAGCCGGTGTGCTGGGTCTGAATCAATGTGGTCTTGGCGACTTTATGGCTGCCGACCGGCGTCGAGTTCTTTCGGCGCGCGCTTTGATAACCGTCAGTGGCGGGCTGATGCAGGGGAATCAACTGGTCTTTGCCCGACCCGATCAAATCGGCACGGCCCATGCGGATAAGCGCTTCACGCAATGACGGCCAACCTTTCGGATCGTGATAGCGCAGGAACGCCTTGTGCAACCGGCGCTGCTCTTCACTTTTAACGATAGTGACCGAGTCGCTCTTGTAGGAAACCTTGCGCAGCGGGTTCTTGCCCGAGTGGTACATCGCCGTGGCGGTGGCCATTGGTGACGGGTAGAACGCTTGCACCTGATCGGCGCGAAAACCGTTGCCCTTGAGCCACAGCGACAGGTTCATCATGTCTTCGTCGGTGGTGCCGGGGTGGGCAGCGATGAAGTAAGGAATCAGGTACTGCTCTTTGCCGGCTTCTTTCGAATACTTCTCGAACATGCGCTTGAATTTGTCATAGCTGCCGATGCCCGGCTTCATCATCTGGTTAAGCGGACCTTCCTCGGTGTGTTCCGGGGCGATCTTCAAGTAACCACCAACGTGGTGAGTCACCAACTCTCTGACGTATTCCGGCGATTCGACCGCGAGGTCATAACGCAAACCGGAAGCGATCAGAATTTTCTTCACGCCCGGCAACGCGCGCGCACTGCGATACAGCTGAATCAGCGACGAATGGTCAGTGTTCAGGTTCGGGCAAATTCCAGGAAAGACACAGGACGGTTTGCGGCATGCGGATTCGATCTCGGGGCTTTTGCAGGCGATGCGATACATGTTCGCCGTCGGGCCGCCAAGGTCGGAGATGACACCAGTGAAACCCGGGACTTTGTCGCGGATCTCTTCGATTTCGCGGATGATCGATTCTTCGGAACGGTTCTGAATGATCCGGCCTTCGTGCTCGGTAATCGAGCAGAAGGTGCAGCCGCCGAAGCAGCCACGCATGATGTTCACCGAGAAACGAATCATGTCGTAGGCGGGGATTTTCTCCTTGCCATACGCCGGGTGGGGAATGCGCGCATAGGGCATGCCGAACACGTAGTCCATTTCTTCGGTGGTCATAGGAATCGGAGGCGGGTTGAACCAGACGTCGACTTCGCCGTGTTTCTGCACTAACGCACGGGCATTACCGGGGTTGGTTTCCAGGTGCAATACACGGTTGGCGTGGGCGTACAAGACCGAGTCAGCCCGGACTTTCTCCATCGACGGCAAGCGGATAACCGTTTTATCCCGCGTCATCCGAGGGCTGGCCAGCAATTGCACGACCTTGGCTTCTTGCGGATCGTCCACCGGCCCTTTGTCTTGCTCGATGGCGCAGGCCTGGGTGTCCTGGGTATTAACGTACGGGTTGATGATCTTGTCGATCTTGCCCGGACGGTCGATACGCGTGGAGTCAACCTCGTACCAGCCTGCTGGCGTATCGCGACGGATGAACGCCGTGCCGCGAACGTCGGTGATTTCTTCAATTTTATGGCCGTAAGACAAACGCTGTGCAACTTCGACAATCGCGCGTTCGGCGTTGCCGTACAGCAGGATGTCGGCGCAAGCGTCGATCAGAATTGAGTTACGGACCCGGTCTTGCCAGTAGTCGTAATGCGCAATGCGGCGCAAGGAAGCTTCGATGCCGCCCAATACGATCGGTACATGCTTGTAGGCTTCCTTGCAGCGCTGGCTGTACACCAGACTTGCACGATCCGGACGCTTGCCGGCCATACCGCCGGGCGTGTAGGCGTCATCGGAGCGGACTTTTTTGTCAGCGGTGTAGCGGTTGATCATCGAGTCCATGTTGCCGGCGGCGACCCCGAAAAACAGGTTCGGCTCGCCAAGCTTCATGAAGTCGTCTTTGGAATGCCAGTCTGGCTGGGCAATGATCCCGACGCGAAAGCCCTGAGACTCCAGCAGCCGGCCGATGATCGCCATGCCAAAAGATGGATGGTCCACGTATGCATCGCCGGTGACGATAATGATGTCGCAGGAATCCCAGCCAAGCTGATCCATCTCTTCCCGGCTCATGGGCAGGAAAGGTGCTGGCCCGAAACACTCGGCCCAGTACTTGGGATAGTCAAATAACGGCTTGGCTGCTTGCATATCAAAAACCTGCGCGTGTACACGTTGGAAAATCGCGGGCGCGGAATATAGCACAAAATTTGACCAATTCCGACGGTAATGGTCGGAATTGGAATTCCCCTGTAGGAGCCAGCTCGTTGGCGAGAAACATGATGCGGTCTATCAGGCCAACCGCATCGCCAACAAGTTGGCTCCGACAGAGGGCTACAGCATCAATCCTCGTCGAAGTTGTAACTGCCCGGCGCGAGGTTTTCGAATCGGGTGTATTTACCGATAAACGCCAGGCGCGTAGTGCCGATTGGGCCGTTACGCTGCTTACCGATGATGATTTCGGCAATCCCTTTGTGTTCGGTTTCCGGGTGATACACCTCGTCCCGGTAGACGAACATGATCACGTCAGCATCTTGCTCGATCGCTCCGGACTCCCGCAAGTCGGAGTTGATCGGACGCTTGTTGGGCCGCTGCTCAAGGGAGCGGTTGAGCTGAGACAGGGCGACCACGGGGCATTGAAATTCTTTCGCCAAGGATTTCAACGAACGGGAAATCTCGGAAATCTCGTTGGTCCGATTGTCACCGCTGGAACCCGGAATCTGCATCAGCTGCAGGTAGTCGATCATGATCAGGCCGACTTCGCCGTGCTCTCGCACCACCCGGCGAGTACGCGCACGCATCTCCGAAGGGCTGATACCGGCGGTGTCATCAATGAACAATTTGCGGTCGTTGAGTAAGTTGACCGCCGAGGTCAGGCGCGGCCAGTCATCGTCTTCCAGCCGCCCGGCGCGGACCTTGGACTGGTCGATGCGACCCAGCGAAGACAGCATACGCATGATCAGCGATTCGCCTGGCATCTCAAGCGAATAAACCAAAACCACTTTGTCGCTGCGCAGAACCGCGTTTTCCACCAGGTTCATGGCGAAGGTGGTCTTACCCATGGACGGTCGACCGGCGACGATGATCAAGTCGGACGGTTGCAATCCACTGGTTTTCTCATCCAGGTCGGTGTAACCGGTGGACAGGCCGGTGATTGCGTTATCGGTGTTGAACAGCGTGTCGATGCGGTCAATGGCTTTGGTCAGCAAGTCGTTGACGCTGACCGGACCACCACTCTTGGGCCGCGCTTCGGCGATCTGGAAGATCTGCCGCTCAGCTTCGTCGAGAATCTCGGCGGCACTGCGCCCTTCCGGGTTAAACGCGCTGTCGGCGATTTCGGCGCTGATGCCGATCAACTGCCGTAAGGTCGCCCGCTCACGCACGATTTGCGCGTAAGCCTTGATGTTGGCGACCGACGGAATGTTTTTCGCCAGCTCACTGAGGTAGCCCAAACCGCCGACCTGAGACGTCTGGCCTTCTTTGTCCAGTTGCTCGGACAGGGTCACGACGTCGATGGGGCTGTTTTGATCGGCCAGTTTAGCGATGGCACGGAAGATCAAACGGTGGTCATGTCGATAAAAATCGCCATCGGATACTTGATCGAGCACGCGCTCCCAGGCGTTGTTGTCCAGCATCAAACCACCGAGCACGGCTTGTTCAGCCTCGATGGAGTGCGGCGGCACCTTGAGGGCAGCGGTTTGCAGGTCGTATTGCTCGGGGGCGGATATTTCGTTCATGGCCACTTAAAATCAGGGAGAACAGAAAGACAAAGGGCACGACCTGTGAACAGGATCGTGCCCGATGTTAAACGTCTGGCAAGCAAGTCGCCAAGCGTTAAGTGCTGCTTAAGCTGCTACTACAATAACGCGTACGGTTGCTTCTACGTCGCTGTGCAGGTGCACGGCCACGTCGTATTCACCAACGTTACGGATAGTGCCGTTCGGCAGACGAACTTCGCTTTTTGCAACTTCAACGCCAGAGGCGGTCAGTGCATCAGCGATGTCGTGCGTACCGATCGAGCCGAACAGCTTGCCTTCGTCACCGGCGGTGGCAGTGATAGTCACTTCCAGCTCAGCCAGTTGGGCAGCGCGAGTTTCAGCCGAAGCTTTTTTGTCTGCAGCCAGTTTTTCCAGCTCTGCACGACGCTCTTCAAACGCAGCCACGTTGGCAGCGGTTGCAGCGGTTGCTTTGCCGTACGGCAGCAGATAGTTACGACCGTAACCGGCCTTAACATTTACTTTGTCGCCCAGGTTGCCCAGGTTCGCGACTTTTTCCAGAAGGATCAGTTGCATGTGAAAATCCTCTTAACTTTTAACCTTCACCGTCCGCAGAGCCGTTATCAACGTCTTTCGACGCAAAACGACCGCGAAAATCAATCAGGCTGTCGACGATGGCAAACACCACCAGCAACGGATAGATCAGCTGCATAAACAGCAACAGCGTTACGTACAACCCCACCAGCCAGAACCTGCCCAGTCGCTTTTCAGCAACCAGGCCATGAACCAGAGCCAGCCCGGCGAACACCAGCGGTACGCTGCACAACGGTGTCAACATCGCCATCTGCGGACCGAGATTCGGCCCCAGAAGCATTAACACCAGCAGCAACATCGCCGGTCCCCTCGGGAGTCTTATGCCGCGAAATTCGCGGCCAAAACCACCAGGGTTGTACAACAACGCTTGCCAGTAACGCCCCAGAATCAGGGTGAGCACACTGACGATCTGCAACAAAGCCGCAATCAGGCCGTTGAGTACCGGTGCAATCAATGCTCCCAGACGCGCTCGCTCTTCTACCGACAATTGTTGGTAGAGCCCTTCGAGGACCTGCGGCAGAAGTTTTTGCAACTCCTGCGCCATCACTTCGATGGGTTCGCGGAAAACCGCACCCAGAATCACTGCGTACAACAGACCCAGTGCCACGCTGACCAGCAGCACGCGGACCCAGGACTCGCTGGCGCGTAACAACGCTGCCAACCCCAGTGAACCCAGCAACACCATAAGTGTGCGAGGCTCTCCGAAATACCACCAGACAAAAGCCGGCAGTAAAGCCCAGGCGAGGATGCCAACGGCATCACTCAAACCGCGCCGCAGAAGCACAAGGCAACCCGCGGCAGCACTCAACCAAAACAACAACGGCAATGCCGCACACCCGACCACTACGAGAGTGGCCTGCACGCGGCCGCGCATGATGAAATTAGCCATGGCGCGCATGCGTTCTATCCCTTACTACTTTTGTCGACTGCCTGGTCTCAGCGGCCGTGGCTGTCGGTGTAGGCCAGCAGGGCCAGGAAGCGGGCACGCTTGATAGCGGTGGCCAGCTGACGCTGATAACGAGCTTTTGTACCAGTGATACGGCTTGGAACGATTTTGCCGGTCTCGGATACGTATGCTTTCAGAGTGTTGAGATCTTTGTAATCGATCTCCTTCACGTCTTCAGCGGTGAAGCGGCAGAATTTACGACGACGGAAGAAACGTGCCATGTAATTGGCTCCTCAAAAGGTCCGTGGATTACTCGTCAGCGTTATCGCTGGCGTCACCGTTGTCACCGTCATCGCCATCGGCGCTGTCGGAGTGCTCAGGACGGTCACGACGCTCACGGCGCTCGCTGCGGTTTTCTTCGGCCTTGAGCATCTCGGACTGACCAGTTACGGCTTCGTCGCGACGGATGACCAGGTTACGGATCACGGCATCGTTGTAACGGAAGTTGTCTTCCAGTTCAGCCAAAGCCTTACCGGTGCATTCAACGTTCAGCATCACGTAGTGAGCCTTGTGAACATTGTTGATTGCGTAGGCCAGTTGACGACGGCCCCAATCTTCCAGACGGTGGATTTTGCCGCCGTCTTCTTCGATCAGCTTGGTGTAACGCT
>NZ_JAQGNX010000045.1 GCF_028293835.1 Pseudomonas sp. | reverse complement strand
GCTGAATTGCGAATCTGCCGCATTTTGCGGCAGTTTGTTTATTGCCAGTTGGAATAAGAAAGGACTTCATGAAACGTCTGCTGCTAACTGCGGTTCTCGCCGTACTGATGATCGCCGAAGTTCACGCTGAGTCCTTCACTATCTCTGATATCCGCGTCAATGGCCTCCAGCGGGTTTCCGCCGGCAGTGTCTTTGGTGCCTTGCCGCTGAATGTCGGCGAGTCTGCGGATGATCGTCGTCTGGTGGATGCCACTCGCGCGTTGTTCAAAACCGGGTTCTTTCAAGATATCCAACTTGGCCGCGATGGCAATGTCCTGGTCATCACCGTGGTCGAGCGTCCCTCTGTTTCGAGTATCGAAATCGACGGTAACAAAGCGATTACCACTGAAGACCTTATGAAAGGTCTCAAACAGTCAGGTCTGGCTGAAGGTGAAATCTTTCAACGTGCAACCCTTGAGGGCGTGCGTAACGAGCTGCAACGTCAATACGTTGCCCAAGGCCGTTACTCGGCTGAGGTTTCCACCGAAGTCGTACCGCAACCGCGTAACCGTGTTGGCCTGAAAATCAACATCAACGAAGGTACGGTTGCGGCCATTCAGCACATCAACGTGGTTGGCAACACTGTCTTCCCCGATGAGGACCTGATCGGCCTGTTCGAACTCAAGACCACCAACTGGCTTTCGTTCTTCAAGAACGACGACAAGTATGCCCGTGAAAAACTGTCCGGCGACCTCGAGCGTCTGCGTTCGTACTACCTCGACCGCGGCTATATCAACATGGACATCGCTTCGACCCAGGTGTCCATCACGCCTGACAAGAAAAGCGTGTACATCACGGTCAACGTCAACGAAGGCGAAAAATACACCGTCAAGTCGGTCAAGCTGAGCGGCGACTTGAAAGTACCTGAAGATCAGGTCAAGGCGCTGTTGCTGGTCAAGCCGGGTCAAGTGTTCTCGCGCAAGATCATGACCACGACTTCGGAACTGATTACTCGTCGTCTGGGTAACGAAGGCTATACCTTCGCCAACGTCAACGGTGTACCTACACCGAACAACGAAGACCACACCGTCGACATTCTGTTTGCAGTCGATCCGGGCAAGCGTGCCTACGTTGACCGTATCAACTTCCGCGGCAATACCAAGTCTGCGGACGAAGTGCTGCGCCGTGAGATGCGTCAGATGGAAGGCGGCTGGGCTTCTACGTACCTGATCGATCAATCGAAGACCCGCCTCAATCGCCTTGGCTTCTTTAAAGAAGTAAACGTTGAGACGCCAGCAGTGCCCGGCACTGATGACCAGGTCGACGTGAACTACACGGTTGAAGAACAAGCATCCGGTTCGGTGACCGCGAGCGTCGGTTTCGCCCAGAGCGCGGGTTTGATTCTGGGTGGTTCGATCAGCCAGAACAACTTCTTGGGTACCGGTAACAAGGTCAGCATTGGTTTGACCAAAAGCGAATACCAGACTCGTTACAACTTTGGTTACGTCAACCCGTACTTCACGCCGGACGGTGTGAGCCTTGGCTACAATGCCTTCTACCGCACCACTGACTACAAAGACCTCGATGTCGACGTGGCCAGCTATGCAGTTGACAGCTTGGGCGCAGGTGTCAGCCTCGGTTACCCGATCGACGAAACGTCGCGTCTGACGTTTGGTTTGACCGTACAGCAAGATGAAATCAAGACCGGTGTGTACACCGTTGACGAAATCTTCGACTTCGTTAACCAGGAAGGTACCAAGTACCTCAACTTCAAGGCGTCCGCTGGCTGGTCTGAATCAACCTTGAACAAAGGTGTTTTGGCGACGCGTGGTCACTCTCAGAGCCTGGTGTTTGAAAGCACCATTCCGGGCAGCGATCTGTCGTTCTTCAAGCTTGACTACCGCGCTCAATATTTCCACCCGCTGACTGAAAACTACACGCTGCGTCTGCACACTGAGTTGGGCTACGGCGACGGTTATGGTTCGACGTCCGGCCTGCCGTTCTACGAGAACTACTACGGTGGTGGTTTCAACTCGGTACGCGGCTTCAAGGACAGCAGTCTTGGTCCTCGCAGTACCCCGAGCCGTGGTGTTGATGTAACCGGTAACGCCGGTACCCAATTGGACCCGGATCAAAAGGCACTGCCTTTCGGCGGTAACGTTTTGGTTCAAGGTGGTGTTGAGGTCATGTTCCCGCTGCCATTCATCAAAGATCAGAAATCTTTACGCACCTCCGTGTTCTGGGATGTCGGTAACGTTTTTGACACCAACTGCGGCAGCAACAAGAACGTAGTCTCAACGTCGGACACGAAGGCTAATTGTCCCGGCGTAGATCTCGCCAATTTGGCAAGTTCTGTCGGTGTCGGTGTAACGTGGGTAACCGCGCTGGGGCCATTGAGTTTTGCCTTGGCTATGCCGATCAAGAAACCGGATGACGCTGATACCCAGATTTTTCAATTCTCTCTCGGTCAGACATTTTGATTGTCCGATCAACAGTAACGACAACAGATTTTGTAGGAGTGCATTGTGCGTAAGTTGACTCAACTGGTTCTCTTGGCTACAGCCCTGATAGCGACCCCAGCGTTTGCTGAAATGAAAATTGCTGTGTTGAATTATCAAATGGCATTGCTTGAATCAGACGCTGCCAAAAGATACGCAGTGGATGCCGAAAAGAAATTTGGTCCACAGCTGACTAAATTGAAAACCCTCGAAAGCAGCGCCAAGGGTATTCAGGATCGCTTGGTAAGCGGTGGCGATAAAATGGCACAGCCTGAACGCGAACGCCTGGAGCTTGAATTCAAGCAAAAGGCACGGGACTTCCAGTTCCAGTCCAAGGAATTGAACGAAGCCAAAGCCGTTGCTGACCGTGAAATGCTCAAGCAACTGAAGCCAAAGCTTGATCAGGCTGTGGAAGAAGTTATCAAAAAAGGTGCATTTGACCTGGTGTTCGAGCGCGGTGCTGTGATTGATGTCAAGCCTCAATACGACGTCACTCGCCAAGTCATCGAGCGCATGAATCAGCTGAAGTAACACAATGACCGTAACCATCAAGCTCGGCCAATTGGCCGAGTTCCTCGACGCCACACTGCGTGGCGACGCGGATAAAGACATTACCGGGCTGGCCACTTTACAAGAGGCCGGCCCTGGTCAGGTCAGTTTCCTGGCCAATCCGCAGTACCGTAAATTCCTTGCTGTGAGCCATGCTGCCGCCGTATTTCTCAAACCGGCTGATGCAGAAGGGTTCGCAGGTGATGCGTTGTTAGTGCCTGACCCTTATCTGGCCTACGCAAAGATCTCCCATTTATTCGATCCGAAACCCAAGGCTTTGCCAGGAGTGCATCCGTCGGCGATTGTTGCCGCTGACGCCCATGTCGATGCCTTGGCCAGTGTTGGCGCTTTTGCCGTTATCGAGAGCTGCGCGCGTATCGCAGCGGGCGTTACGGTAGGGGCGCATTGTTTTATTGGCGCCCGCAGTGAGATCGGCGAAGGCGGCTGGTTAGCGCCACGCGTCACGCTTTATCACGATGTACGCATCGGCAAGCGAGTTGTGATTCAGTCTGGCGCGGTACTCGGCGGCGAAGGTTTCGGGTTTGCCAATGAAAAGGGTGTCTGGCAAAAAATTGCGCAAATTGGCGGTGTACGGGTCGGTGATGACGTGGAGATAGGCGTCAATACTGCCGTTGACCGTGGTGCGTTGGCCGATACAGTGATCGGCAATGGCGTAAAGCTGGATAACCAGATACAGATCGCTCACAACGTTCAGATTGGCGATCACACCGCCATGGCTGCTTGTGTCGGTATCTCGGGTAGCACAAAGATTGGCAAGCATTGCACCATCGCTGGCGGTGTCGGCATGGTTGGGCATATCGAAGTGTGTGATGGCGTATTCGTCACCGGTATGACCATGGTGACCCGCTCGATTACCGAGCCGGGTGCTTATTCGTCGGGGACTGCAATGCAGCCTGCGGCGGAATGGCGCAAGAGTGCAGCGCGCATTCGTCAGCTTGATGACATGGCGCGACGCTTGCAGCAGATGGAAAAGGTTGTTGAGGCAGTGACCTCAGGCGGTAAAGCTTCATCTGAAGGCTGATAACTTTTTTATATCAAGCGTGCACAGCCGATAAACTGCCTCCTTGATTTGCAGGAGGAGTGCTGCGCGTTAATCGCGCACTCCCCATCTTTACTACAGGCTTCCCCCCGAAATGATGGACATCAACGAGATTCGCGAATACCTGCCTCACCGTTACCCGTTCCTGTTGGTGGACCGAGTGGTTGAGTTGGATGTCGAGGCCAAAGGCATTCGTGCCTACAAGAATGTCAGCATCAACGAGCCTTTTTTCAATGGCCACTTTCCTCAGCATCCAATCATGCCGGGCGTATTGATCATCGAAGCGATGGCTCAGGCTGCCGGCATCCTTGGCTTCAAGATGCTTGATGTAAAGCCATCCGACGGTACGCTTTACTATTTCGTCGGCTCTGACAAACTGCGCTTTCGCCAGCCAGTCATGCCAGGCGACCAATTGATCCTTGAAGCCAAATTTATTAGCTGCAAGCGCCAGATCTGGAAATTTGAATGCCGGGCTACGGTTGACGGCAAACCGGTGTGCTCCGCAGAAATCATCTGCGCGGAACGTAAACTATGAGTTTGATTGACCCTCGCGCAATCATCGATCCGACAGCTATTCTGGCTGACGATGTAGAGGTCGGCCCTTGGTCGATCGTCGGACCTGGTGTGGAAATCGGCGAGGGTACAATCGTTGGGCCGCATGTGATTCTCAAAGGTCCGACGAAGATCGGTAAGCACAACCACATCTATCAGTTTTCCTCCATAGGTGAGGACACCCCCGATCTCAAATACAAAGGCGAAGAGACGCGCCTGGTGATAGGCGATCACAACGTTATTCGTGAAGGTGTGACTATCCACCGCGGGACGATCCAGGACCGCGCAGAAACGACGTTGGGTGATCACAACCTGATCATGGCCTACGCGCATATCGGTCACGACAGCGTCATCGGCAATCACTGCATTCTAGTCAATAACACTGCGCTAGCCGGGCACGTGCACGTCAACGACTGGGCTATTCTGTCTGGCTTCACGTTGGTGCATCAGTATTGCCATATCGGCGCCCACAGCTTTTCTGGCATGGGGACGGCGATAGGCAAGGACGTACCGGCATTTGTCACTGTGTTCGGTAACCCTGCGCAAGCTCGGAGCATGAACTTCGAAGGCATGCGCCGCCGGGGGTTCAGTGAAGAGGCTATTCATGCCCTACGCCGTGCGTACAAGGTCGTCTATCGGCAAAGCCTGACAGTCGATCAGGCGATTGCCGAGCTGGCCGAGCCCGCGGCACTGTTCCCTGAAGTGGCGTTATTTCTTGAGTCCATACAAACGTCGACTCGCGGCATAACCCGCTAATGAATTCATCGATGGTCAAAACATTGCGCATCGCACTGGTTGCGGGTGAAGCGTCGGGCGATATCCTGGGCGCAGGCCTGATGCGGGCGCTCAAGGCGCGTAACCCTGGCATTGAGTTCATCGGGGTCGGTGGTCCGCTCATGCAAGCGGAAGGTATGGTTTCCTATTTTCCGATGGAGCGTCTGTCGGTCATGGGGCTGGTCGAGGTACTCGGTCGTCTCAAGGAGCTGCTGGCCAGGCGCAAAGCGTTAATCCAGACGCTGGTCGCTGAAAAACCCGATGTGTTCATCGGCATCGATGCTCCAGACTTCAACCTTAATATCGAACTCAAACTACGCCGTGCCGGGATCAAGACCGTGCATTACGTGAGCCCGTCGGTGTGGGCCTGGCGCCAAAAGCGTGTGCTGAAAATCCGTGAAGGCTGCGATTTGATGCTGACGCTGCTGCCGTTCGAAGCGCGGTTTTATGAAGAGAAGGGCGTGCCGGTGCGTTTTGTCGGTCACCCGCTAGCCGACACCATCCCTTTGGAATCGGATCGCGCCGCTGCCCGTGAGCAGCTCGGTTTGACTGACGGTAACGTCGTTGCCCTGATGCCGGGCAGCCGTGGCGGTGAAGTGGGCAAGCTCGGCGGGCTGTTTTTTGACGCTGCCGAACGTCTGATGACGCTGCGTCCCGGCATTCGTTTTGTGCTGCCCTGTGCCAGTCCGCAACGACGCGCGCAAATCGAAGCGTTACTGCTGGGGCGTAATATCCCCGTCGTGCTCCTCGACGGCCAATCACATCTTGCCCTTGCTGCCTGCGACGCGGTCTTGATCGCCTCGGGCACCGCAACCCTCGAAGCGCTGCTGTACAAACGACCAATGGTTGTTGCCTATCGTCTGGCACCAATTACCTTTTGGATACTCAAGCGTCTGGTGAAAAGCCCTTACGTCTCGTTACCGAATCTGCTGGCCCAGCGTTTACTGGTCCCGGAATTGTTGCAGGAAGCTGCGACCGCCGAGACCCTCGCGCAAACGTTGTTGCCGCTGCTTGATAGCGGCGGTGGGCAGACGGCAGGCTTTGATGAGATTCACCGGACCTTACGTCGCGATGCATCCAACCAGGCCGCCGATGCTGTGCTTGGGTTGTTGGGTCAATCGCCTTCACAGTGAGTTGGTTATAAATGCAAATGGGTCTGGACTTTAATCTGGTCGAAGAACTGGTTGCCGGTGTCGACGAAGTCGGTCGCGGTCCACTGTGTGGCGCGGTAGTAACGGCAGCGGTGATTCTCGACCCCCGCAGGCCGATCCTGGGCCTCAACGACTCGAAGAAGCTCACCGAAGCCAAGCGTGAAAAACTCTACGACGAAATTTGTGAAAAGGCCCTGTGCTGGTATGTCGCCCGGGCTGAAGTTGAAGAAATCGACGAACTGAACATCCTTCATGCCACCATGTTGGCCATGAAGCGCGCCGTGGAAGGCCTGATCATTATTCCGAAACTGGCATTGATCGATGGCAATCGTTGCCCGCAATTGTCGGTACCCAGTGCGTCTGTGATTCAGGGTGATGCATCGGTGCCGGCCATTGCCGCGGCTTCGATTTTGGCAAAAGTCAGCCGTGACCGTGAAATGGTTGCGTTCGAACTGATTTACCCGGGTTACGGAATGGGCGCGCATAAAGGCTACTCAACCCCCGTTCATCTGGAAGCGTTGGCGCGTCTGGGTCCCACACCAATTCATCGACGCTCGTTTGCCCCGGTTCGCGCGGCTTACGAGGCGCAAGCGATGATGCTGCAAAGTCCGCTTTCAATGTTTTTACCGGGCTGATGTTTTACCCAAGGCCCGGTACAATCCGGGCCTTCGTTTTTTCGTAATTCGCGCTATAGGATCATCATGCCGGCTTCTTTCGTTCATCTACGCCTGCACACTGAATATTCTCTGGTCGATGGTCTGGTCCGGGTCAAACCGTTGGTCAAGACCTTGGCCGGTATGAATATGCCTGCCGTGGCCGTGACCGATCAGAACAACATGTGTTCGCTGGTCAAGTTCTACAAAGCCGCCATGGGCGCAGGTATCAAGCCTATTTGCGGTGCAGACTTATGGCTTTCCAACAAGGACGAAGACGCCGGGTTGAGCCGGATCAGTCTGTTGGTGATGAACGCAAAGGGCTATCGCAACCTGACCGAGTTGATATCTCGGGGTTTCATTGACGGTCAGCGCAACGGCCAAGTCATCATTGAGCGGGAATGGGTCGCCGAGGCCAGCGAAGGGTTGATCATGCTGTCGGCAGCCAAAGAAGGCGAGATCGGCATGGCGTTGCTGGCTGGTAATCCGGGTGATGCCGAGCAATTGATGCGTGACTGGATGGCAGTATTTCCGGACCGGTTTTACGTGGAGCTGCACCGCACCAATCGCCCCAATGACGAAGAACATTTGCACCTCGCCGTTGCACTGGCTGATCGCCTTGGCGCGCCGCTGGTGGCGACCAACGATGTGCGCTTCATCAAGCAAGAAGATTTCGAGGCCCATGAGACACGGGTGTGCATCGGCGAAGGCCGGGCACTGGATGATCCCCGCCGCTCGCACAATTACAGCGACCAGCAATACCTCAAAAGCTCGGCAGAGATGGGCGAGCTGTTCAGTGACCTGCCAGAAGCATTGGCCAACACCGTTGAGATCGCCAAGCGCTGCAATATCGAAGTAAAGCTGGGCACGCACTTTTTGCCTAACTTCCCGATTCCTGATGGCCTGACCATGGATGAGTATTTCCGTAAGGTCTCGTTCGATGGGTTGGAGGACCGACTCTCGGTCTTGATGCCAAAAGACACCACCGAGGATTACGACGCCAAGCGTCAGGTGTACATCGATCGGTTGAATTTCGAACTGGACATCATTATCCAGATGGGATTTCCCGGTTACTTCCTGATCGTAATGGACTTTATCCAGTGGGCCAAAAGCAACGGTGTTCCGGTAGGTCCAGGCCGTGGGTCAGGCGCCGGTTCGCTGGTGGCCTATGTGCAGAAGATCACCGACCTTGACCCACTGGAATACGACCTGCTGTTCGAACGGTTCTTGAACCCGGAACGGGTATCGATGCCCGACTTCGACGTCGACTTCTGCATGGACGGCCGTGATCGGGTCATTGAATACGTGGCGCAGAAGTACGGGCGTAACGCGGTCAGTCAGATCATCACGTTCGGTTCGATGGCGGCCAAGGCGGTGATACGCGACGTGGCGCGGGTGCAGGGCAAGTCATACGGCCTGGCGGATCGCCTGTCGAAGATGATCCCGTTCGAAGTCGGCATGACGTTGGAGAAAGCTTACGAGCAGGAGGAAGTCCTGCGGGACTTCATCAAGATTGATGAAGAGGCTGCCGAAATCTGGGAGATGGCGCGCAAGCTCGAAGGTATCGTGCGCAACGTTGGTAAACACGCTGGCGGCGTGGTCATCGCGCCGACCAAGCTGACCGACTTCTCACCGATTTATTGCGATGAACTGGGTGACGGCCTGGTCACCCAGTTCGACAAGGATGATGTCGAGGCCGCCGGACTGGTGAAGTTCGACTTCCTCGGTCTGCGGACCTTGACCATCATCGATTGGGCATTGAAAACCATCAACCGCGAGCGCGCCAAGGTCGACGAGCCGCCGCTGGATATTGCGTTTATTCCGCTGGACGACAAGGCTACCTATACGCTGCTGCAAAAGGCTGAAACCACAGCGGTGTTCCAGCTTGAGTCGCGAGGTATGAAAGAGCTGATCAAAAAGCTCAAGCCCGACTGCCTCGAAGACTTGATCGCACTGGTAGCCCTGTTTCGTCCAGGGCCACTGCAATCGGGCATGGTGGATGACTTCATCAACCGTAAGCACGGTCGCGCAGAACTGTCGTATCCCCACGTCGATTATCAGTACGAAGGCCTGAAGCCCGTACTGGCGCCTACGTACGGCATCATCCTGTATCAAGAACAGGTGATGCAGATTGCCCAGGTCATGGCTGGCTATACCCTTGGCGGTGCCGACATGTTGCGTCGGGCCATGGGTAAAAAAAAGCCCGAAGAAATGGCCAAGCAACGTGGCGGTTTCATCGAAGGTTGCACCAATAACAATATCGACGCTGATCTGGCCGGTAACATTTTTGACCTGGTGGAGAAGTTCGCCGGTTATGGCTTCAACAAGTCTCACTCGGCCGCTTATGGTTTGGTGTCGTACCAGACCGCATGGCTGAAAACCCATTACCCGGCGCCGTTCATGGCTGCGGTATTGTCAGCGGACATGCACAACACCGACAAGGTTGTGACCTTGATCGAGGAAGTGCGCAACATGAAGTTGCGTCTCGAATCCCCGGACGTGAACACTTCCGAATACAAATTTACCGTGAGCGATGACGGCCGAATCCTGTACGGTCTCGGCGCCATCAAAGGTGTGGGCGAAGGCCCGGTGGAAGCCATTACCGAGTCGCGCCAAGCCGGGCCGTTCAAAGACCTGTTTGATTTCTGCGCCCGGGTAGACCTTAAACGCATTAACAAGCGCACCCTTGATGGCTTGATCCGCAGCGGTGCGCTGGATCGCCTGGGGCCGTATTTTGAAGACAACGTCGACATAAAGACCTACCAGGCCAACCTCGACCGCAACCGTTCTGTGCTGTTGGCTGCGCTGGAAGAAGCGATTCAGGCGGCTGAGCAAACCGCGCGCAGCCATGACAGCGGGCACTCGGACCTGTTTGGCGGCTTGTTTGTAGAAGCGGATGCCGACGTCTACGCCAACCACCGCAAGGCCAAGGAAATGAGCCTGAAAGACCGGCTGCGGGGTGAGAAGGAAACGCTGGGCTTGTACCTGACCGGGCACCCTATTGATGAGTACGAAGGCGAAATTCGCCGTTTCGCTCGTCAGCGCATTATCGACTTGAAGCCTGCGCGAGACACCCAGACGGTTGCTGGTTTGATCATCGCACTACGCGTGATGAAGAATAAGAAGGGCGACAAAATGGGTTTTATCACCCTGGATGATCGCTCTGGACGAATTGAAGCGTCACTGTTTGCTGAAGCATTCCATTCAGCGCAGTCGTTGTTACAAACCGACGCGCTGGTGGTGGTCGAAGGGGAAGTCAGCAACGATGATTTCTCTGGCGGCCTGCGTTTGCGGGCCAAGCGGGTGATGAGCCTGGAAGATGCCCGGACCAATTTGGCCGAAAGCTTGCGCTTGAAAATTCATGCCGATGCGCTCAAAGGCGACCGTCTCAAGTGGTTGGGGGAATTGTGCAAGCGGCACCGTGGTGCATGCCCCATCACGCTGGACTACACCGGGATGGACGCCAAAGCGTTGCTGCAGTTTGGTGAGGCGTGGCGAATCGATCCTGCGGACAGCTTGATTCAGGCGCTGCGTGACCAGTTCGGGCGTGAGAACGTCTTTCTGCAGTACCGTTGATAGTGCAGGCCTGTGCAAGCAGCCTGCGCTCAACCATAATTTTTTAATCTCGACCTGAATGCGCCTGTTCCCGTAAGGTGGGCGCTCACGGATCAACCGGCCGGCCCCTTGGCCGTCGACCCCAGACGGATGCTTATGAACCCGAATTTTCTCGATTTTGAACAGCCGATCGCTGACCTTCAAGCCAAGATCGAAGAGCTGCGCTTGGTCGGCAATGACAACTCGCTAAACATCGGCGACGAGATCTCGCGTCTGCAAGAGAAGAGCAATACGCTCACCGAAAGCATTTTCGGTAACTTGACCAGCTGGCAGATCGCGCGCATGGCGCGTCACCCGCGCCGTCCTTACACATTGGATTACATCGAGCACATCTTTACCGAGTTCGATGAGCTGCACGGTGATCGGCATTTCTCTGATGACGCCGCCATTGTCGGTGGTGTTGCGCGCCTGGAAGACCAGCCGGTGATGATTATCGGCCATCAGAAAGGCCGCGAAGTGCGGGAGAAGGTTCGCCGCAATTTCGGCATGCCACGTCCTGAAGGCTATCGCAAAGCCTGCCGCCTGATGGAAATGGCCGAGCGCTTCAAGATGCCAATCCTGACCTTTATCGATACGCCGGGTGCTTACCCTGGCATCGACGCCGAAGAACGCAACCAGAGCGAAGCGATTGCCTGGAACCTGCGAGTGATGGCTCGTCTTAAAACGCCGATCATTGCTACCGTGATTGGTGAAGGCGGTTCTGGCGGCGCACTGGCCATTGGTGTCTGCGATCAATTGAACATGCTGCAATATTCGACTTACGCGGTTATCTCGCCTGAAGGCTGCGCCTCGATTCTGTGGAAAACCGCAGACAAAGCCCCAGATGCCGCAGAAGCCATGGGTATTACCGCTGACCGTCTGAAAGGGTTGGGTATTGTCGATAAAGTTATCGGTGAACCCTTGGGCGGCGCCCATCGTGATCCGGCAACCGCCGCTGCTTCGATCCGCACGGAATTGAGCAGTCAATTGGCGATGCTCAAAAACTTCGACACCGACGCACTGCTGGCCCGCCGTTATGAACGCCTGATGAGCTACGGCCTCTGATTGCGGGCTAGCGGGTTTGTCTGATGGACCGTGTTGCTGCCTTCGCGAACGTGTTCGCGAAGCAGGCGGCGCGGTCCATCTGAGACACCGCCTCGCCAACAGGTTGGCTCCTACAGGACTTGGGTGCTTTGAAACAACATCTGCGCGATCTTCTGCTCACCGTACTAACCCCTTGGCGCAGCGCACCGGCCTGGCGCATCGCCTTCTCGGGCGGACTGGATTCCACCGTCCTGCTGCACCTGCTTGCTGATCTCGCGACACGAGAAGCCATCCCACCGTTATCCGCCATTCACATCCATCACGGCCTTCAGGCTGCAGCCGATGCGTGGCCGGAGCATTGCGCTGAGGTCTGTCGCCTTCTGGGTGTGCCGTTGGATGTGATTCGTGTACATGTGCAGCCTGGGGCCAGCATCGAGCAAGCGGCGCGTGATGCGCGGTATGCGGCGTTTATTCATTTATTGGCCGCAGGCGAATTGTTGCTCACCGCTCAGCACCGTGATGATCAAGCCGAGACGTTGTTGTTTCGTTTGATGCGTGGGACAGGGGTTCGCGGGCTGGCGGCCATGCCTGAGCAACGGACGCTGGGCAAAGGCAAATTATTGCGACCGTTGCTTAGCGTCTCCCGGGCGACCCTTGAGGCTTATGCCACCGAACACTCATTGCGCTGGGTGGAAGACCCAAGCAACGCCGACAGCCAGTTTTCGAGAAACTACCTGCGCCAACACATTCTTCCGTCATTGACCGCGCGCTGGCCCCAGGCGACAGCGAGCATGGCCCGCACAACCGCCCACCTGGCCGAAGCCCAAGGCCTGCTGGACGAATTGGCCCTGCAAGACCTTGCGCAGCTCGATTCACCCACCGAGTTCGCCTGGCTCGGATTGCTGTCGCTGGAACTGGCGCCGCTCAGGACCTTGTCGGCAGCCCGGCAACGCAACGCGTTACGCCATTGGCTGGCGCCTCTGACGCGTCTACCCGACAGTGAACATTGGGTCGGCTGGGATAGCCTGCGGGACGCCCGGGACGGTTCACAGCCCATTTGGTGTCTGACGGACGGTGAGCTTCATCGCGCAAACGGGCGAATCTGGTGGTTGCCAGCGGCCTGGTTGCAACCTCCAGCCGCCGTGACCGTCTGGCATGACCCTCGGCACACCTTAGCGCTCGCGGGTAACGGCCAACTTGGTTTCAACGGCGAGGCCCCGGCCGGTGAATTTCATGTGCGTTACCGTCAAGGCGGGGAAGTCATGCACTTGCCCGGACGGGGCCATCGTGATCTCAAGCGACTGCTCAACGAAAGCGGTTTACCGGTTTTTGTGCGTGGTCGTTTGCCATTGTTGTATCAGGATGACCAGTTATTGGCCGTCCCCAACCTGCCCGGACTCGACGGAACAGCCCATGGCGACTGGCGATTACACTGGATTGCGCCGACGAACGACCAAAGTTTGAGCTGAAAGGCCGTTTCCGGTAGACTACGCTCCCTTCTTGATAGAGCTTCTGTGGATTCTTGTGAATCGACGGAAGTTGCCAATTACCAGGCTGTTTTTGCTGGGCGATTCTCAAAAATGTAGCGCGCAACAGACAGGCACTTTCAGTCTGCCGGTCCCAACGCAGCAATTTTAAGGAGTGCACTGTGAGATTTTTTGGTAATTGCGGGCTTCGGCCTTCCTTCGCTTTCCCCGGCGGCTCTGACCGCTTTAACGCAGACTTCTAGGGTTTTTCATGACGCGCTACATCTTCGTCACGGGCGGTGTTGTTTCTTCATTGGGGAAAGGCATTGC
>NZ_JAQGNX010000042.1 GCF_028293835.1 Pseudomonas sp. | reverse complement strand
TGGGCTAGGCGATGTGTCGCCAGTCGAGCCCTGAATCTTGATCGGCCAGTTGCAGCCAGTCCGGGTCGCACCCGAGGGTGTCGACAAAACATTGCCGGGCCAGTTGCGGCAGGTTGTTCTTGCTGCTGAGGTGGCCCAGCACCAGGTGCTGTAGCGACTGCCATCCCAACTCGCTCACCAGGTTGGCAGCCTGATGGTTGTTCAAATGTCCCAGTTCGCCGCCAACCCGCTCTTTCAAGAAGTACGGGTAACGACCTCTGGCCAGCATGTCACGGCAGTGGTTCGCTTCGATCATCAAGGCATCCAGGCCGTGATAACTCTGTAACACCGCAGGGCAGTATGAGCCAAGGTCAGTCAGCAGGCCGAATCGGCGTTGACCGTCGTTGAATACAAACTGTGTTGGCTCAAGGGCGTCGTGGGCGACTGACACCACGTCAATGTTCAGCGCACCCACTTGCAACCCTTGACCACCTGACAGAAACCCTGCGGCCTCCACAGGCTTGCGCATTCCGCGCAACGTGCCGTTGCTCAGGTACACCGGCAGATTGTAGCGCCGCGAAAGCAAACCCACGCCATGCACATGGTCGGCATGTTCGTGGGTCACCAGAATTGCGCTTAACTGCTGCGGGCTGACACCTAGACGCGCCAGACGCCGCTCGGTTTCCCGTAAGGAAAAACCACAATCCACCAGCACGTACGTGTCGTTACTGGCAACCAGCGTGCCGTTCCCTCGGCTACCACTGCCTAATACCGCGAAACGCACTTAACCCAAGTTGTCTTGAATGATACCCAGCACCCGGCGCGCTACATCGGCAGGCGCTACGGTATTGATATTCTTCTCGACAGTAACCTGCACGTTGTCACCCACTTTGCTCAAGCGGACTTGATAACGTTCGGCGCGGGCTTCAATTTCTTCTTTGTTCGGGGCGCTGCCAAACAGGCGGCTAAAGAACCCAGGCTCGTTTTCAGGCTTCTTCGCCTTCTCTGCCAGGTTGATGTAGTAAAGACCCAGGCTGCGGTTGATGTCTTCTACACGCCAGTCGCCTTGATCCAGGGCACGACCCACGCTCGACCATGCACGGTCCAGGTCGTCAGCAACGTTGAGTACCGGGTTGCCGCTGCCATCTACGCTCAAGGCAACGCGCTTGGGAGTATCGAAGTCACGGGCCGCCAGCAGGGAAACCGAGCCGCCTTTCTCGGCGCTACGGCTCAGGCTGGCCAACAGGTCGTCGGTCAATGCAGAGTCGAGGCCCAAATTGGTGGTGTTAGCCGGAAATTCAACGTCGGTGCTGCTGCCCGCAGGCCGCGTAACGCTGACGACATAGATTTCGCTGGTGTTGCGCTGCACGCCTGGCTCGATGCGAATACGCACCCGAGCTTCGGTGTCGGCGTTGGCTCCGCTAACGGTCAGGCGCTTGGCCATGGTGGCGGAAAGGCCGTCGATACGCTGCCAGGTGGTGTTGAATTCACCCGTCTGCGGACGGTCTTCAGCCACATGAAAACCGTTATCTTCAAAGTACTGGTGCGCAATCGGCCAGACTTCGGCCGGCGAGCGCTGAGCCAGGATCGAACGCGTGTCACCGGTTTTCTGCAAGCTGAAGTCACTTGCAGTCGCACCTACCGACAATGGCTGAGGGCGCGGTACGGTGTACTCGCCTTTAGCCGTATCGTTAGCCACGTTGCGCGGAATCGGCAGCAATGGATCAAGACGTTTCACACCCGTGATATCCGGTGGCAACTGCATAGGCGCCGTTTGGGCCGCCTCAAGATAATCACTGCCGCGATCACGGAAGTAACCTTCTGGGCCCCAGACCCAGCCACAACCGCTGGTACTGGAGATAATCAAGGCTAGTGCGGAAAGGCCGGCCAGTCGCTTCATTGCGTGATACTTCCTCATTAAAGCAATACACCGGACTGGCGCAAGGCCAGACGCAGCGGTTCGTGACAGGACTCGCTGAGCCAGGTGAGCGGCAGACGAATACCGTCCGGCATCATACCCATCTCATGCAGTGCCCATTTCACGGGAATTGGGTTGGATTCGATAAACAAGGTCTTATTGAGCGGCATCAGCTTTTCATGAATGGCACGTGCTGTTTCGGCGTCACCGCGCATAGCGGCGGCGCACAGATCAGCCATGGCGCGCGGCGCTACGTTGGCCGTTACTGAAATATTACCTCTGCCACCCAACAGCATCAGCTCGACCGCCGTCGCATCGTCACCCGAACACACCAGGAAGTCGCTGCTGACCCGCGCCAGAATATCTTTGGCGCGCTGCAAATCGCCGGTAGCTTCCTTGATGCCGATGATATTCGGTACTGTCGACAGTCGCACAACCGTGTCTGCCAACATGTCGCAGGCGGTACGGCCTGGAACGTTATACAGAATCTGTGGAATATCGACCGTTTCGGCGATGAGTTTGAAGTGCTGATACAGCCCTTCTTGCGTCGGTTTGTTGTAATACGGTGTTACCAGCAAGCACGCATCAGCCCCGGCGGTTTTTGCGTTACGCGTCAGTTCGATTGCTTCGCGAGTAGAGTTCGCGCCGGTTCCCGCGATAACGGGAATCCGCCCTGCAACTTGGGCTACCACGCGGCGAATCACTTCAATGTGTTCGCTCACGTCGAGTGTGGCCGACTCACCAGTGGTGCCGACCGCAACAATCGCGTTGGTGCCCTCTTGCAGATGGAAGTCCACCAATTTGCTCAAGCTATCCCAGTCGAGACGACCATTTGCGTCCATCGGTGTGACCAGTGCCACCATGCTACCCGCAATCATGCGACCGCTCCTGCCGGAAAAAGAGAGCCGTAATGGTACTGGCGCTATCAGCCTTGCACAAGCGAAGTACCATGCTATGAGCATTCCCCTGAGCGATGCTTTTCGCTACCCTTTGCTCTTTGGTCAGTACGGGTCGTCTGCGCAGCTCGTTCAATCGGTGTATTTTGCCGCCAGAACCCTTGCGCCAATGCTGTCGCCACGCGTCATGGCCCGGCCATGAGGGCAAGCGTCACTGGGGTTTGGGTTGGGCGTCGGCACGAATATATTGTCGACTCAGCCGTGCAAGCCCACTGTATGTACTCACCGCTCATCGCTTAGGAATGCTGAATGTCGTCCACCCCCACAGTTCGCGAACAATTCCTTGTCATCAGTGCCCTTGGCGCCAACCCCATGGAGCTGACCAACGTGCTGTGCCGCGCCAGTCATGAAAACCGCTGTTCAGTGGTGAGTTCACGTCTGACTCGACATGGCGAATACAGTGCGCTGATTCTTCAGGTATCAGGTAGCTGGGACGCTCTGGCTCGACTGGAGACGGGTTTACCCAGCCTGTCGAAGAAGCACGCCTTTACCGTCAGCGTCGTGCGTAGCGCCAGTCTGGAAAGCCGCCCTGAGGCGCTGCCTTATGTGGCTTATGTCAGCTCGGCTTACCGCCCGGACATCATCAATGAGCTGTGCCAGTTCTTCATCGACCATAACGTCGAGCTGGAAAATCTCATTTGTGATACCTACCAAGCGCCGCAAACAGGCGGCACGATGCTTAATGCAACGTTCACCGTTACGTTGCCGGCCGGTATCCAGATCAGTTGGCTGCGTGATCAGTTCCTGGATTTCGCCGACGCGCTTAATCTTGATGCCTTGATTGAACCTTGGCGTCCACAGGCTCCCATGTAAGGAAACATCAATGGCCGTTGTTTTAAATGAAGCTGTCGCCGATTTTCAGGCGCAGGCCACCAGTGGGCAGATGATCAGTCTGGCCGGGCTTAAGGGCCAGCAAGTGGTGGTTTATTTTTACCCGAAAGACAGCACTCCCGGTTGCACGACCCAGGGTCAGGGCTTCCGCGACCTGCACGCTGAATTTGAAGCAGCCAACACCGTTGTGTTTGGTGTTTCCCGCGACAGTTTGAAATCCCATGAGAACTTCAAAGCCAAGCAGGCCTTTTCGTTCGAGCTCATTTCAGACAAAGACGAAGCGCTGTGTCAGTTGTTTGATGTCATCAAGCTGAAAAAGCTCTACGGCAAGGAATACCTTGGTGTAGACCGCAGTACCTTTTTGATCGATAAAGAGGGTGTGTTACGCCACGAGTGGCGCGGCGTGAAAGTGCCGGGCCATGTGGCTGCCGTGCTTGAGCAAGCACAGACACTGAATAACGGCTGATCGCCGTAAAGGAGTTCGCTGCCGGCATACATTGAAGTAGCTTGCAGCGAAAGCGCCTTGATTGTGATCCGGTCCGATGTATCTACAACAGCGGCGACACTGTCGGCTCATTGCGTGGCCATGCATCCAACACGGCTTTGAACAGGGTAGCCAGCGGTATCGCAAAGAACACGCCCCAGAAGCCCCATAATCCGCCAAACAACAGCACCGCACAGATGATAGCCACCGGGTGCAGGTTGACCGCTCCGGAAAATAGCAACGGCACTAACACGTTGCCATCCAGAGTCTGGATCACACCATATATCGCCATCAGGTAGATAAACTGATCGCTCCAACCCCACTGGAACAGTGCGATCAACATCACCGGCACCGTGACCACTACCGCGCCAACGTAGGGCACCACTACTGATACGCCGACCAATAATGCCAGCAACGCCGCGTAGTTCAGACCCAAGGCCACGAACGCTATGTACGTGACCCCGCCACAAACAAAAATCTCGATGACCTTACCGCGAATGTAGTTAGCGATTTGCCTGTTCATTTCTTGCGCGACCCGGGTAATTAATGTTCGCTCCCGGGGTAAGTAGCTGCTGACCCAACGCCCGATCATCGTCCGGTCTTTCAGGAAGAAAAAAACCAAAATCGGCACGAGCACCAGGTAGATCATGATATTGACCAACAACGGCAGGCTGGACAGCGAAAGCGTCAGCGCCCATTGGCCAAACTTTCCGGTTTCACCGCGAGCGACTTCGATGGCTTGCAGCACTTGTTCGTCAGAGACCAAGTGTGGATAACGCTCGGGCAGCAGCAACAATAGTGATTGCCATTTGGCGAGCATGCCTGGCAGCTCGTTGAACAAGGTGATCAATTGATGCCAAAGCAGCGGCACCAATACCAACAGGAATACCAGTAACGCCCCCATGAACAAGGCGAAAACCACCGCGACGGCGGCCACTTCGGGCATCCGCAAACGCTCCAGCAAGCTAACGACGCCCTGCATGAGAAACGCCAGTACCATCCCGGCCAATACAGGCGCAAGCATGCGGCCAAACGTTAAAACAACCGTAAACGCCAAAAACAACAATACCGCGAGTACGACGGCTTCCTCATCAGAGAAGTACCGCTGTATCCAGTCGCGTAGCACCTTAAACATCAAGAATCCTTGGCAGTCATCGTCAGTAACAATCGATAGGGAAAAAAGAACGCACCGCCAGCCTCAGGCTTTGCGCAGCCAATAACGATAAATGCCCGCTTCTGTTTCTTCGTGCAGCAACGTGTGGCCAGCCAGTCTGGCAAACGTTCGGAAGTCGCGCTGAGAGCCTGCATCGGTAGCAATAACTTTGAGGACGGCGCCACTGGCCAGGCGATTGAGTTCAAGCTTGGCTTTGAGCAATGGCAGCGGACAATTCAACCCGCTGGCATCCACCTCAGCGTCAACGGCCTCGGGCCGCTCTAAAGCGTCAGACATCATTTACCTCCAGGCAGGCACATTGATTTGCATTGTTAGCGCCCGATTGCAGCGGCGCCACGGCTAAACAGGCGATAAGAATACCTCACTCTGGTCAGCAAGCCATTCAGCCAGCTACAGTAAGGGCTCTTTAACGCTTAGAGCTTCGTGCATGAATTTTTTGCGCCCTACCTTGTTGACGCTCGCTTGCCTGCTCGCTTCGCCGAGTTTTGCTGACGATTTGCCATCACTGGGCGACGCCAGCTCTTCCATTGTCTCCCCGCAACAGGAATATCAGCTGGGCCGCGCCTGGCTCGGGATGCTTCGCGCTCAAGTATCCCAGCTCTCCGACCCGCAACTTAAGGACTTTGTCGAAACCACCGTGTACCGCCTCGCAGAAACCAGTCAGGTGCAGAATCCTCGTCTGGAATTCATCCTGATCAACAGTCGCGAGCTGAACGCATTCGCCGCACCGGGCGGAATAGTCGGGATTAATGGCGGGCTGTTTCTCAATGCCCAGAACGAATCCGAATACGCAGCGGTGCTCGCCCACGAATTGGCTCACTTGTCCCAACGTCACTTCGCACGGGGCATTGAAGCGCAGCAACGCATGCAGGTTCCGGTCCTCGCCGCCATGCTGGCCGGCATCGTCATGGCCGCTGCGGGTGCGGGCGATGCCGGGATCGCGACGATTGCCAGCACCCAGGCGGCGGCGATTCAGGAACAAACGCGTTTCTCCCGCGCTAACGAGCAAGAGGCTGACCGAATCGGTGTCATCAACCTGGAAAAAGCCGGTTATGACCCACGGGCAATGCCGAACATGTTTGAACGGCTGATGCGCCAATATCGATTCGATGCCAAGCCACCGGAGTTTTTGCTCGATCACCCCGTTACTGAATCGCGTATCGCTGACACACGCAACCGCGCCGAGCAAGAAAAGCCAGGCGGCAAGCAGGACAGCGTTCAGTACCAATTGATGCGCGCACGCGTCGCACTGTATTACGAAGAATCGTCGGGACTTGCGGGAAAACGCTTCCGCGCGCTGTTAGACGAAAATCCTCGGTCCGAATACGCACGCTATGGCCTGGCCATCGCTCAAATCAAGGCTTCGCAACTCAACGATGCGCGCGAAACGCTGAAGCCGCTGATGGCCAAAGACCCGAATAACGTGACGTACAATTTGGCCCAGGTCGAGATCGACGTCGCCAACAATAAAATGGCCGACGCCCAACAACGGCTCGACCGGATGAAAGTGCAGTTTCCTGACAACTACCCGCTGAACCAGGCACGGGTCGATTTGTTGATTAAACAAAACAAGCCTGCCGAAGCGGAAAAAGGACTGGAGCAACTACTGAAAAGCCGGCCTTCCGATCCGGATATCTGGAGCCTGGTTGCAGACATTCGCGGTTTGTCAGGCAACATGATCGGTTCCAGCCAGGCACGCGCCGAGTACTTTGCCTTGACCGGTGATTACCGACAGGCGCAACAGCAACTGGAAATCGCCAAGCGCCGCGCCAACAACAATTTCCAACTGGCCTCGCGTATCGATGCACGGCAGAAAGATTTTGCCGAGCAGGAGCGGTTATTGAAAGAAATGATGAACTAAGCACCCGCCCCATGTCTCGGTAGAAGCCAACGTGTTGGCGAGAGGTCTTGCGCGACGCGTCAGTCAAGCCGCCTCGCCAACACGTCGGCTCCTACAGGTCACTGTCAGGCGTTCCCTGCCAATTTCATCCGTGCCGCCTGGGTGAAGTTCAGCATGCGCTGCAGCGGGCGGATGGCGTGGGGAATTATTGCCGGATCGACGAATATCTCGTTGCTGCCCTCTCGAAGACACTGCAAGGTGCGCTCAAGGGTATTCATCGCCATCCATGGGCAATGTGCGCAACTGCGACACGCGGCGCCGTTACCGGCAGTAGGCGCTTCGATGAAAATTTTATCCGGGCACACCTGCTGCATCTTGTAAAAGATGCCGCGATCGGTCGCGACGATGAACATTTTATTCGGTAGCGATTGCGCGGCCGCGATCAGTTGGCTGGTGGAACCGACAGCGTCGGCCAAGTCTATTACCGATTCCGGAGATTCGGGATGCACCAGAATAGCGGCCTGCGGATAGAGTGCTTTCATATCCTCCAACTGCTTGGACTTGAACTCTTCGTGGACAATGCACGCGCCATCCCACAACAACATGTCCGCACCGGTTTCGCGCTGTATGTAACGACCTAAGTGCTTATCTGGCGCCCAGATGATTTTTTCACCGTTGTCCATCAGGCTTTCGACAATTTCCAACGCGCAACTTGATGTCACCACCCAATCGGCACGGGCTTTTACCGCTGCCGAGGTATTGGCGTACACCACCACGGTGCGCTCGGGATGCTGGTCGCAAAAGGCCGCAAACTCATCTGCCGGACAGCCCAAGTCCAACGAACAGGTCGCCTCCAGGGTCGGCATCAACACGCGTTTTTCCGGATTAAGGATTTTCGCCGTCTCACCCATAAAACGCACGCCCGCGACCAACACCGTGTTTGCCGGATGCTGATTACCGAAACGCGCCATTTCCAACGAGTCGGAGACACAACCGCCCGTTTCTTCGGCGAGCGCCTGGATAACCGGATCACAGTAATAGTGAGCGACCAGCACCGCATCTTGCGCTTTTAACTCAGCGGCGATCGCTGCACGGTAATGCGCTTCCTCGTCCGCGCTCAGCACTTTTGGCTGCTTGGCGTCGAGGTGGGCCTGGACTAAAAGTCGTTCTGAAATCTGCGTCATTTTCGCGGGGACCTCAATAGCGCTTGTACACGGGTGCCGATTGTACACCTGAACAAGACCCACAAAAAAAGCCTGAACCCCCCGGCGACACGCAACAACTCACAAATTGGCGGGTGGAGATATTTAACGAGCTCGATAAACAACCGGGTCAAAAGCAACTAAAGGCGTTTCATTATGAGCCGATAAGCATAAGTAGTGAGCCTCTCGTCAGGAAGACCATGAACGCTATAAACAACGGCCCTTCAAGCCTGCTGCTACAGCCGTCCTCGGCAATCACCACTAGCGACTCAAGCGAAAGCGTCGATGGCGAAGATGGGCACACGGCCGCTCAGAAATCGGCCGAAACTGGCGTGTCGATATCGGCGGAAGCAAAAAGCAAGCTGATCGAAGATCATTACAATGTCGACGACATCGACGCGTCAAGTCTGCCAACCGGGATCAAAAAATACCTCAGCGCCATTAGAGACATACAAGGACGGATCGGAGAGAAGTTGAGGGCGTTACAGCGGGTGATGCAGGACCAGACGTTAAGTCCGGCAGAGCGCAAGAGCAGGATCAATCAGGCCCAATTTGAAGTTTCCATGCTTAACAACGTGCTGTTTACCGTGACTAGCGGCATGCAACAACTGGAGATGCAGATGAAGATTCAGCTCAGTGACCTCACGCTTATTGGCTCGCTAATGAAGCCTCGATAAGCAGTCTTGGTAAAAAGCTGCGCCTGCCCACGGCAGCAGGCGCACCCTTTCATTGACTCAGTGTCGCCGCTTGATCGCCGCCTTCTTCTGCAATCGCGGTGAGCTTTTCATCTGCCGCTTTCTCCTCGGCCAGCGTATCGGACAACAAACTGACTGCGTCAGGCATACCTAACTTCGTCGCCATGGCGATCAAGGTGCCATAGGCGGCGATTTCATAGTGCTCAACCTTCTGGCAGGCGCCAATCAATCCGGCGTCAAGCACCTCACCTTTTTCAATCTCATCAAGCAGCTCTTTACTCTCTTCTACAAGCCCTTCCATCGCCATGCATTTCATACGTTTTAGCTTTAGCCCTGCCCCTTCGACTAACTCATCGATTCTTTCGATTTGCCCCCGGGTCTCTTCGAGGTGGGATTCGAACGCCGCCTTGAGTTTCGGGTTTGTCGACGCGCGCGCAAGCCGTGGCAATGCTCTGGTGATTTGCTTTTCGGCGCTATACACATCAGACAGTTCGTGAATAAACAGGTCTTCTATGGTTGTTCGAGCCATTGCGTCTGTCCTCGTAAGATCGTTTGATTTCAGGCTGATGAGCCACATAGAAGTGAGAGGACAAGGGGCAATGGAGTTCGATTTAGTTGACCAGCGGTGTGTGCTGGCCGAGCGGTGATGCCATTCCGGGTGTTGGGCGCGGTGCGCTTGACCTCTTCCAAGCAAATACAAATGCGAAGTACATCGGCTGTCCGCTCCACAGGGTGCCGTCATTGTCGAATACAGCGATGCGGTTCTGGAGTTTGACGAAATCCTTGCTGCTCTGATCAGTCACCGCTTGGACGAACTCGATTATGTTCTTTTTCAGGCATCCACTTGCGCAGGCAGATGCTGCTCGATGACGCCCAGCCAGCCCATGCCAGGGTAGGTTTCAAAACCTGGGGTCAATGAATAGCCCTGAATCGCATTGT
>NZ_JAQGNX010000023.1 GCF_028293835.1 Pseudomonas sp. | reverse complement strand
GTTGAGCGCGATACGCTGTGACCGTTACGTGAAGGCTTTCTACGAGGGGTTGGTAGCTCGCGGGAAGAAGAAAATGCAGGCGATAGGCGCCGTGATGCGTAAATATTTGACCGGGCTTTGGGCGTGTCTGCGTGCCGGCGAAAAATTTGATACGGCCAAGCTTTTTAGCGAAAAACACTTCCTAAAAGCTTGACCGGCAACAGAGTATCTACAGGGGTTAAGTAAGACTAACAATGAAGCGTTTGAGCAAAGACTGGAGTTTTCATGGCTGATCGGCACGACTATGTGGCCCTCGAGTGGGTCAAAGGCGAAATTGCCGAAACGCTGAAGCTGGCCCGTCAGGCCCTTGAAGCGTTTGTTGCGCAGCCCAAGGTGCCGGCGGCCTTGGTCGAGTGCCTGGGCTACGTGCATCAGGTGCACGGCAGCCTGCAGATGGTCGAGTTCTATGGCGCAGCGTTGCTTGCCGAAGAGATCGAGCAATTGGCGCTGGCCTTGCAGCAAGGGCGCGCGGCGCAGCAAACCGAAGCGGTGCAATTGTTATTGCAAGCCATGACCCAGTTACCGCTTTACCTGGATCGCACCCATGCCGCACGCCGCGATCTGCCGTTGCTGGTATTGCCGCTGCTCAATGACCTGCGCAGTGCCCGTGGCGAAAGTCTGCTCTCGGAAACCAGCCTGTTTACCCCGCAGTTGCTGGCCGTCCCGGAACTTGACAGCCAAGCCTTGGCCGCACTCGACCACCCTGACCTGATGCCCTTACTGCGCAAATTGCGGCAGATGCTGCAAACCGCATTGGTGGGCTTGCTGCGCGAACAGGAAGTACAGACCAATCTTGGTTACATGGCCAAAGTGTTTACGCGCCTTGAAGCACTGTGCAAGGACGCGCCGCTTGGACCGCTGTGGCAAATCGCCTCGGCGTTGGTCGAGACCATGGCCGACGGCCAATTTACCAACAGTCCGGCCCTGCGCGGCTTGCTGAAAGAGTCCGACAAGGAACTCAAACGTTTGCTGGAGCAGGGCATCAGCGGCATCAATCAGCCTGCGCCCGATGAACTGCTCAAAAGCCTGCTGTTTTATATCGCCAAGTCCGACAGCCAGGCGCCGCATATGCTGGTGCTCAAAGAGCAATACGGACTGGATGAGTCATTGCCAGATACCGCATTGGTTGATGAAGAGCGCGCCCGCCTGGCCGGGCCGGACCGTGACGCCATGCGTTCGGTGGTGGGCGCGTTGTGCGAAGAGTTGGTACGGGTAAAAGAACGCCTCGACGGTTTTGTGCGCAGCGACCGCAAACACGTCGCCGAACTCAGCAGTTTGTTACCGCCGTTGCGGCAGATCGCCGATACCTTGGCCGTGCTGGGTTTCGGCCAGCCGCGTAAGGTCATTATTGACCAGCTGGCGGTGGTCCAACGCCTGGCTCAAGGTCAGAGCGAGGCCGATGACGCAATCTTGATGGATGTGGCGGGTGCGCTGCTGTATGTCGAAGCCACCCTGGCCGGGATGGTCGGCACCGTGGAGCAGGCCAGCCCTGCAGAAATCCATCTGCCGACCACTGACCTGATCGAAATCCATCAGTTAGTAATCAAGGAAGCGCGCATCGGCTTGCAGCAAGCCAAAGACATGATTATCGATTACATCGACGGCTCATGGGATCGGCAACGCTTGCAACCGTTGCCTGCCTTGTTGGTCCAGGTGCGCGGCGCATTGGCGATGATCCCTCTGGCGCGCGCTGCCAGCTTGCTTGCCGCTTGCAACGACTATATCCAGTCGCACCTGTTGACGGACGCCGAACCGCCAACCTGGCCACAGCTCGACGGTCTGGCCGATGCGCTGACCAGCATCGAGTATTACCTCGAGCGCCTGGGCGAAGACCACGAAGCCCCAGGTGAACAGATCCTTGATAAGGCCCAAGCAAGCCTGAAGGAACTGGGTTATTCGTTGCTGCCGAACATTACAACTGAAGTACCGTTGCTGGACGAGGTCATCACTCAAGACGAGCTGCTGGAATTGAATGCCCGCCAAGCGCTGACCAGCCCTTCACGCTCGTTGGCTGAAGTGCTCGCCAGCCCCGTCTCGGCGGTTAATCCGCCCGCTCAGCACGTGCCGACCAGCCTGTTGCCGCCGCCCGCCGATGAGGAGCGGGTGGATGATGAGCTGCTGGAAGTGTTTCTCGAAGAGACCGACGAGATGCTCGCGGCGCTGCACAAACAGTTACCGCTGTGGCTCAACGACACGAGCAACACTGCCGCATTGACCGAAATACGGCGGGCGTTTCACACGCTCAAAGGCAGCGGGCGGATGGTGCGCGCACTGATCCTCGGTGAATTGGCCTGGTCCGTGGAGAACTTGCTAAATCGGGTGGTGGAAAACAGCGTCGAACCCGACCAGGATGTTCAGAGCCTGCTAAACGACGTGCTGACGTTGTTACCTGTGGTCATTCGGCAGTTCGCCGACAACGCTCAATGCCAGCGCGACGACGTTGACTCGTTGGCGGCTCGGGCTCACGCAATCGCTAGACCGGACCGGACCTCCGACGCGCCGGTCGCGCCCTTCGACACCGAAGCGGGCGTGTCCGATGCGCTGGACCCACAGTTATTGGAAATCTTTCGTCAGGAAGCCCGCGGCCATCTGGACACCCTTGAGCGATTCCTGGATCACGCGACTGACACCGAAACCCCTACCATCAGCGACGCCCTGCAGCGGGCGCTGCACACCCTCAAAGGCAGCGCCTATATGGCGGGTGTGCTACCGGTTGCCGAATTGGCCAGTCCACTGGACCAGTTGGTGCGTGAATTCAAAGCCAACCTGATTCCCCTCGGGCGCGCTGAGATTCAGCTGCTGCGCGCGGCGGAGCCATTGTTTGATCAAGGCTTGTTGCAGCTAGACAGCGATCCGTTGGCGCCCATAGCAGGTGCCGAGCCGTTCATCGAAGACGTTCTGGCCCTGTTGCATGAGCGTTTGCAAGCCGCGCTGAGTGCGCCGAACAGCGGCCTGCGCTTGAAACGTAATCCTCAGTTGATCGTGGCGTTTCTGGCCGAAGGCATGGACATCCTGCTGGACGCCGAAAGCCTGTTGCAGCGTTGGCGGCAGCATCCCGGTGAGCGGCAGGAGCTCAGCGCACTGCTTGATGAGTTGACCACTTTGGGCCACGGTGCGCACCTCGCCGATCTGCCGCAGGTGGATGAGTTATGCGAGGCACTGCTTGATCTGTACGGCGCTGTTGAAGAAAGCAGCCTGGCGGTCAGCGATCGTTTCTTTGATGAAGCGGCCAGCGGACACGAAGCCTTGATCGACATGCTCGACCAGGTAGCGGCGGGCCAGGAAGTGGATGCGCGCCCGGAACGCATCGAAGCGTTGCGCGACTTGCTCGATCAAGCGCTCGACCCCAGCGCCATGGGCGTGATCAAAGCCGACGGCAGTACCCGTGCGTTGAGCGTCACCGAATTGAATGCTGCCACCGAGCGCCTGGCGGCTCAACTGCCTGACGATGCCTCGGCGTCCGACGAATCGTTTTCCGAGTCAACATGGGCGCCAAGCGGCGAGATTGACCACGAGATTGTGGAGATTTTCCTCGAAGAGGCGGTGGATATTCTCGACAGCGCTGGGCATGCCCTGCATCGCTGGCTGGATGATCCTGATAACCCGACGCCGCTGTCATCCTTGCAGCGTGATTTGCACACCTTGAAAGGCGGCGCCCGCATGGCTGAGATCCAGCCGGTGGGGGATTTGGGCCATGAGCTGGAAACCCTGTACGAAGGCTTGATCGACCGTCGTTTCAGTTATTCAGCGGAAATGGCCAGTCTGCTGCAACGTAGTCATGATTTGCTGGCGGAGCTGCTGGAGCAGTTGCAAGCCCATAAACCGCTTAGTTGTCCCGCCGGGTTGATCGACGCGATTCGCGCGTTTCGACAGGGTAATAGCGTCGTCCAAGGCCATGAGGTTGACGTAAAACCCATCAAGTCAGCGGTCGAAACCCTCAATGAGCGTGATCCCGAACTGCTGGAAATCTTCCTCGAGGAAGGCTTCGATATCATCGAAAGCTCCAGCGGTGCGTTGGCCCGTTGGCAGGATGAGCCGAAAAATACCCTTGAGATCGAAAACCTGCTGCGTGATTTACACACCCTCAAAGGGGGGGCGCGCATGGTTGAAATCGCCCCGATTGGCGACTTGGCGCACGAACTTGAGTTTCTCTACGAAGGCCTGGCTGCTGGTTCTTTGCACAGCCATCCACTGCTGATCAGCTTGCTGCAAAGCGGTCATGATCTGCTCGCTGACATGCTTGATGCGGTGCGTGGGCATGAGCCATTGCCCAGTGCGAAACTGTTGATCGATAGCATTCACCAGTTCAGTGCCCTCGGTGATTCGGCTGAGGTGGCAGCCAGTGCCGCGCCAAATACAGCCACCGAACCGGCATTGCCCGTGGTGCTCACACCTGAGCCCGAAGCGGAGCGTACGCCGCCGGAAATGGTCAAGGTCGCCGCCGAGCAACTGGAAAGCCTCGTCAACCTGGCGGGTGAAACCTCAATCTTTCGTGGGCGCATCGAACAGCAGGTCACAGACGCCGAAGTTACCCTGGCCGAGATGGAAACCACCATCGAGCGGATGCGAGACCAGCTTCGACGTTTGGACATTGAAACCCAAGGCGGCATCCTCAGCCGCGAGCAGGTCCAGGCCGAACGTTTGGGCTATGAAGAATTCGACCCGCTGGAAATGGACCGCCATTCGCTATTACAGCAGCTGTCGCGTGCCTTGTTCGAGTCCGCCTCCGACTTGCTGGACCTCAAGGAAACCCTTGATACCCGTAACCACGACGCGCAAACATTGTTGTCGCAGCAGGCCCGGGTCAACACCGAACTGCAAGAAAGCTTGATGCGCACGCGGATGGTGCCCTTCGAGCGTTTGTTGCCGCGTTTACGGCGGATCGTGCGACAGGTCGCGGGAGAGCTGGATAAGCAGGTTCAGTTCGAGGTGGGCGATGCCGAGGGCGAAATGGACCGCAACGTGTTGGAGCGAATGGTCGCGCCGCTGGAACACATGCTGCGTAACGCCGTCGATCATGGCTTGGAAAGTGCCGACGAACGCCGTGCGGCGGGCAAACCGGAAGAGGGTACGATCAGTTTGAGCCTGGCCCATGAAGGCGGCGACATCGTCATTGAAATGCGCGATGACGGGGCTGGCATCGATCTGGATGCGGTACGCCGCAAGGCTATCAAGCGCGGGTTGGTCGAAACCGGTACTGAGGTGAATGACTACGAACTGCTCCAATTCATTCTTCAGGCGGGTTTCTCCACGGCGGAAAAAGTCACGCAGATTTCCGGACGAGGCGTGGGCATGGACGTGGTGCATGCCGAGGTCAAACAGCTCGGCGGCTCTATGATCATCGACTCAACGCCGGGGCAGGGCACGCGCTTCCAGATTCGTTTGCCATTTACCGTGTCGGTCAACCGGGCATTGATGGTGCAGTGCGGCGAGGAGCAATACGCCGTGCCGCTAAACACCGTCGAAGGCATTGTGCGGGTCATGCCTAACGAGCTGGAGGCCTGCTACCAATCGAACCCGCCGCGCTATCAGTTTGGCGAGCGCATTTATGAATTGCGCTACCTCGGCGAATTATTGAACAACGGTTTGTCACCTAAATTGCTTGGTCAAACCCAGCCGCTGCCGGTGTTGTTGGTGCATATGTACGATCAGTGGGTCGCCGTGCAAGTGGACGCATTGGCCGGTTCACGGGAAATCGTGGTAAAGAGCCTGGGCGCGCAATTTTCCGGCCTGCAGGGTATTTCCGGCGCGACCATCTTAGGTGACGGTCGCGTGGTATTCATTCTGGATCTGTTGGCGCACATTCGCGCGCTGCATTTGAGGCTGTTAGCGCAACAAGCAGCGGGCTTGGGTGCGCCGAAATACGTTGAAATGGAACAGGCGCGCCCGCTGCTGGTCATGGTGGTGGACGACTCGGTGACGGTGCGCAAAGTCACCAGTCGCTTGCTCGAACGCAACGGCATGAACGTGCTTACAGCCAAAGATGGCGTCGATGCCATGGCGCTGTTGCAGGAGCACACGCCGGACATCCTGCTGCTGGACATCGAAATGCCGCGTATGGACGGCTTTGAAGTGGCCACTCGAATTCGCAATGACGAACACCTCAAAGACCTGCCCATCATCATGATCACTTCCCGTTCAGGGCAAAAACACCGGGATCACGCCATGGCCATCGGCGTAAACGATTACCTGAGCAAGCCGTATCAAGAGTCAGTCCTGCTAGAGAGCATCGCCCAATGGAGTCAGGTCAATGTCTAACCCCACCGCCTCTTTAAGCTTGAGCAGCCGCGTCACCAGTCTGACCGGACTGTTACTGCCTTTGAGCGACCGCAGTCTGTTGCTGCCCAACATTGCCGTGGCTGAACTCATCGATTACCAAGACAGCAAGACCGAGCCGGATGCACCCGATTGGTACCTCGGCCCTATTACCTGGCGCCATCGCACCTTGCCCCTGCTCAGCTTCGAAGCCGCTTGCGGTGGCCGCACCCGCGTCGGCGGTCGTGCACGGATCGTCGTCCTCAACGCCCTTGGTGGCCGTGCCGATCTGAAATTCATCGCCCTGCTGACCCAGGGTATTCCCCGCTCCTGCAAAGTCGACAGCCAACTCAGCTACGTCGACGTGCAGTTAGCCGAGCTGGAACTCGCTGCCGTCCAAGTCGGCGACACCGTCGCCAAAATTCCGGATTTGGTCGGATTGGAAGAGTGGCTGGTTGCATCCTCTGTGGGCGCTAATCTGTTGGCGAAGCAATAATTCCCACGGTCTACAGATCCTCTGTAGGAGCCAAATTGTTGGCGAGGCAATGGAAGCCTCGCCAACAAGTTGGCTCCTACGGAATATTTTCAAGCATAGATCTTAGTGTGCGAACTGTTTCGCCATGGCTTTCGTCACAAGACGCAGGCGCATAATGAGCCGAATATTAACCGTATTCGGCTCACGCCATGAGCCGAATAGGGCTATTATTCGGCTCATATGTCTCGGAACCAGCCCATGAACGAATCCACCGATTGGATCTGGCAGCAATCTGCATGGCCGCACTTCACGTGGCAGGCAGAGCGCTTGACCGTCTTGTTGCGCGCTTGCTCCCAAGCCCAGGGTCAATTGCTGGGGATGATCGGCGCAGCAGGATCCGATGCCAGCGCACAGACCGAACTGGACGCATTGCTACAAAATATCATTACTTCATCGGCCATCGAAGGGGAGCAACTGAACGCAGGCTCGGTTCGCTCGTCCCTGGCACGGCGCCTTGGATTGGCGGGGAACCAACCTGTCAGTCAGCGTAGCGAGGGCTTGGCCGAATTAATGCTCGATGCCACTCAACAGCATCTGTCGCCATTGACCCTTGAGCGAGTATTGCACTGGCACCGGTTGCTGTTCCCCGTTGCGCAAACCTACTCATCGCATGCTATCCAGGTGGGCACATTGCGCGGCGACGAGCCGATGCAGGTTGTGTCCGGCAGGCTGGATCGGCCGACAGTGCATTTTCAAGCTCCCCCTCGTGAAGGCCTGGAAGCGCAGCTCACTGCGTATTTCAACTGGTTCAACAGCAGTCGGGCAGACGCAAATCTGGATCCTTTTCTAAGGGCAGGCATCGCGCATTTCTGGTTTGTGACCTTGCACCCGTTCGACGACGGCAATGGCCGTTTGACCCGTGCTATTACTGACCTTGCGTTAGCTCAAGGCGAAGACCAGGCCATCCGTTTTTACGCCATGTCGGCGAGTATCCTGACAGCGCGCCGAGACTATTACCGCATTCTCGAACACAGTCAGAAGTCGACGCTGGATATCACACCGTGGCTGGAGTGGTTCCTGCAAACCCTATTAGAGACCTTACAGCAGGCGATCAAGCGTATTGACCGAGTGCTGAGCAAGGCGCGTTTCTGGCAGCAACACCGTGAGCATGGGCTGTCGGCGGAACAGATTAAAGTGCTCAACCGTTTACTGGATGGCGATGTGTCGGCAGACAGAAATGGATTCGAAGAAGGCATCAGCGCCGCCCAATACCAAGCGGTGACGAAGGTGAGTAAAGCCACTGCCACCCGGCATCTCGGTGACCTGCTGGAAAAAGGCTGCCTGCAGAAATTACCCGGCGGCGGACGCAGTACGCGGTATCAGATCAATTGGCGGTAAACACATTCGCTGGCGCCCGCCTGGATGGGCGAACTCTCAACGCCTGTTTGATCGCCACAAGTTGGCTCCTGCAAAGGGCGTGGGCCATCCGCAACCATTACCCCAACCGTAACGATTACGCCATCTGCTTGATTGATGCTGAAGGCCATTCGCTTCTAAGGTGATCCACGACAGCGAATTCGTGGAGCCAGCATGACAACAATAACGACACTCGATCCGCGCTGGTCGCGTCGGCGCAACGAAAAGCAGCGGCGGCTCGAGCAGGTGCGGTCTCTCGCCGATGGCGTAGTTCTGCCAACCGAAAATATCGTCGCGGCGCTTGAAGCACTCATTGCACCCGGCGACCGTGTGGTCCTCGAAGGCAACAACCAGAAGCAGGCAGATTTTCTGTCGCGCTCACTGGCCAAGGTCGATCCCGCCAAGCTGCACGATCTGCACATGATCATGCCCAGTGTTGGCCGCTCCGAACACCTTGACCTGTTCGAACTGGGCCTCGCCCGCAAGCTCGACTTCTCCTTTGCCGGCACCCAAAGCCTGCGCATCAGCCAACTGCTTGAAGATGGCCTGCTGGAAATCGGCGCCATCCACACCTACATCGAGTTGTACGCACGGCTGGTGGTCGACCTGATTCCCAATGTCGTGCTTTCAGCCGGGTTCATGGCCGACCGCGCGGGCAACATCTACACCGGCCCCAGCACCGAAGACACCCCGGCATTGGTCGAACCCGCTGCGTTTAGCGACGGCATCGTGATCTTCCAGGTCAACCAGATCGTCGACGATGTCAGCGACCTGCCACGTGTGGATATCCCGGCTTCGTGGGTCGATTTCGTGGTCTTGGCCGATCAGCCGTTCTACATTGAACCGCTGTTCACCCGCGACCCGCGCCACATCAAGCCCGTTCATGTCCTCATGGCGATGATGGCAATTCGCGGCATCTACGAAAAACACAACGTACAGTCGCTGAACCACGGCATTGGTTTCAATACGGCAGCCATCGAGTTGATCCTTCCTACTTATGGCGAATCCCTTGGGCTGAAAGGAAAGATCTGCCGCAACTGGACGCTCAACCCACACCCGACTTTAATCCCGGCGATTGAAAGCGGTTGGGTCGAAAGCATCCATTGTTTCGGTACTGAACTGGGCATGGAGAATTACATCGCAGCGCGCCCGGATGTGTTCTTCACCGGTCGCGACGGCTCGCTGCGCTCCAACCGGATGATCTGCCAACTGGCCGGCCAATACGCGGTGGACCTGTTCATCGGCGCGACCTTACAAGTCGATGGTGATGGCCACTCTTCAACCGTTACCCGTGGCCGCCTCGCCGGTTTCGGTGGCGCGCCGAATATGGGCCATGATCCCCACGGCCGCCGTCACGCTACGCCGGCCTGGCTGGACATGCGCCAACAGACCGGTGATGGCCAGGACGCCTACCTTGAGCGCGGCAAAAAGCTCGTGGTGCAGATGGTCGAGACCTTCCAGGAAGGCGGCAAACCCACCTTCGTGGAAACCCTGGACGCGGTTGAGGTGGCGAAGAAAAGCGGCATGGCGCTGGCGCCGATCATGATCTACGGCGACGACGTCACCCACTTGCTTACCGAAGAAGGCATCGCCTATTTGTATAAGGCGCGCTCGCTGGAAGAACGCCAAGCGATGATCGCTGCGGTCGCCGGTGTTACTGCGATTGGTTTGCGCCACAACCCCAAAGACACTGCGCGGATGCGTCGTGAAGGCTTGATCGCGCTGCCGGAAGATTTGGGCATTCGGCGTACCGATGCCAGCCGTGAACTGCTCGCTGCCAAAAGCGTCGCCGATCTGGTGGCGTGGTCCGGAGGCTTGTACAACCCACCCGCCCAATTCAGGAGCTGGTGATGCGCGCGCTCAAGCTGGAAGCCGTGGCCTTATCGCTGGCAGACCGTTTGGCTGACCTCGCGGTGGACGCATTGATCGACGAAGCCGACCTGTCGCCGAAACCGGCATTGGTCGATCGTCGCGGCAACGGTGCCCACAGCGATTTGCACTTGGGCCTGATGCACGCCTCGGCGTTATCGCTGTGGCCAGCGTTCAAAGAAATGGCCGAAGCCGCGCTGCAATTCGGCGTTGTTGGCCAGCCATTGCGTGAAGCCATTGGCCGTATCGGCCGCGAAGGCGAAGCCGCGATGCTGCACACCACGGGCGGTGTGAACACCCATCGAGGGGCGATCTGGGCCTTGGGGTTGTTGGTGGTCGCTGTCGCGCTGGAACCCGCCCATCGAACCCCGGCCGCTATCGGTTTGCGAGCCGCACGCTTGGCACTGATCGACGACCGCAACTCGCCGGTGCAAAACAGCCACGGCGCGGAAGTGGCCCAGCGCTACGGCGCGCGCGGCGCCCGAGAACAGGCGCAGTTGGGCTTTCCTGCGGTGCTGCAATGGGGTCTGCCACAGTTGCAACGCAGCCGGGCCACCGGCCATGGCGAGCAGAACGCCAGGCTCGATGCATTGCTCGCGATCATGACCACGTTGGGCGATACCTGCGTGCTGTACCGCGCCGGTGAAGCCGGTCTTGAAGCAATGCAGCGCGGTGCACAAAAAGTGCTGGATGCGGGGGGCAGCGCGAGCCTCAGCGGTCGGCGTTGCCTGCATGAATTGGATCAGCAACTGTTGAGCCTGAACGCGTCGCCGGGTGGCGCGGCGGACTTGCTCGCAGCCTGCCTGTTTATCGATAGCCTTGAGCCTAAGCTCGGCGAACCTTCGAGGAATTTTTGACCATGGAAACCCTGTCTTTTGAATTCCCCGCCGGGCAACCGCCTATGGGCCGTGCATTGGTGGGCTGCGTCGGATCTGGCGATCTGGAAGTGATGCTGGAACCCGGCGCACCGGGCAAGTTGTCGATTCAGGTGATAACGTCGGTCAATGGCGCTTCATCCCGTTGGCAGCACCTGTTTGAGCGTATGTTCGATGGGCAAACCCCGCCCGCCATGAGCATCAACATCCATGATTTCGGTGCGACGCCCGGTGTTGTGCGGCTGCGCATGGAGCAGGGCTTCGAGGAGATCGGTCATGACTGACAGCGCGCACTTGCTTCAGCAACACAGCTTCGTCGAGCTCAACGCTCGTCAACGTGCTCGGGCCATCCTGGACGCTGGGAGCTTTCGTGAATTAGTCGGTCCTTTTGACCGGATGACGTCGCCCTGGCTGGCCAAGCAAGGCGTCGTGCCCCAGGCCGATGACGGTGTGGTCATCGCCAAAGGCACCGTCGGCGGTTTGCCCGTCGTCGTCGCCGCGATTGAAGGTGCGTTTCAGGGCGGCAGCATGGGCGAAGTCGGCGGCGCGAAAATGGCTGGCGCTTTGGAACTGGCCGCTGAAGACAACCGCAACGGGATTCCCACCGCCGCCGTCCTACTGCTGGAAACCGGTGGCGTGCGCTTGCAGGAAGCCAACCTGGGCCTGGCGGCGATTGCCGATATTCATGCCGCAATTGTCGACCTGCGCCAGTACCAGCCGGTGATCGGTGTGGTGGCAGGCAGCGTTGGCTGTTTCGGCGGGATGTCCATTGCCGCAGGCTTGTGCAGCTATCTATTGGTCACCCAAGAGGCTCGTTTGGGCTTGAACGGTCCTCAAGTAATTGAGCAAGAAGCCGGTATTCAAGAGTACGACTCGCGAAATCGGCCCTTCATCTGGAGCCTGACCGGAGGCGAGCAGCGTTTCGCCAGCGGCTTGGTGGACGCGTTTGCCATTGATGACAAAGCGCAAATCCAACAAAAAATCGCGGGTCTGCTCGCCAAAGGTTTGCCGACCCTGAATCGCAGCGGTCGATACGAGCACTTTTTGCAGCGACTGTCTCAGTTGGACACCACCACACAAATCGACCCGCAGACGGTGCGCACGTTGTATGAGGGAGAACAGTCATGAGTGATTTCTCAGTGCGGGGTTTGCAGTGGTTTTTAGCCCTGAGCAATGGCGCCGCTGAAGTGCAAGGTTTACCTGTTTCACTGAAAGTGGCCGATGGCGAGTTGGGCCAGCAGCCAGCGCGCTTTTTAGCCGTGGTCGCTGATCCTGAAAACCCCTTTCCCCGGGCGCGTAACGGCGAAGTCGGCCTGCTGGAAGGTTGGGGGTTGGCCAAAGCCGTCGATGAGGCCATCGAGCTGGATCAGCGCAACGAACACAAGCGCACCTTGATTGCCATCGTCGATGTGCCAAGCCAAGCGTATGGGCGCCGGGAAGAAGCATTGGGCATTCATCAAGCCCTCGCCGGTGCTGCTGACAGTTACGCCCGCGCCCGTTTGGCCGGGCACCCGGTGATTGCGCTGTTGGTGGGGAAGGCCATGTCCGGCGCATTTTTGGCCCATGGTTATCAGGCCAACCGCCTGATTGCCCTGCGCGATCCCGGTGTGATGGTACATGCCATGGGCAAAGCGTCTGCGGCTCGGGTCACGCTGCGCACTGTCGAAGAACTGGAAAAACTCGCCGCCAGCGTTCCGCCCATGGCTTATGACATCGACAGCTACGCGAGCCTCGGTTTGCTGTGGAAGACCCTTGCTGTCAGCCAGATCGAACAGCCGACCCCGCAGGATATCGAGCAGGTTCAAGCGTGCCTGATCGCCGCCGTAGATGACGTTCGCGGGAAAGGAAACGACCTGAGCAGTCGCCTCGGTGCCGACAACCGCGCGGCCTCTTCCAAAGTGCGAGAACTGCTGCGGGCGCAGTGGTAAATGAACGGTCTCGGCGCGGTGCTGCCCCATGATTTGCTCTGGGGTTTGCCTGCGCGTGCGTTACCAGCCGACGCGCCCCACTGGGTGGCCGAAGCGCTGAGCCTCGATCAGCCGGTGGTGGTGCGTCGGGCGTTGGTGGCGGCTGATCAAATCGCGGTGGGCGTTCGTGGGCCGTTGCGGGAACAGCGCTACGCCACGCTGATGAGCCGCGCTGATATTCAGCGACAGGTTTCGCCGGAGCAATTAATCGAGGTTGGTTGTCAGCGCAGCCTCGATTGGCCCGCCTTAAAAGCGCTGCAGCAGATTCGATCAGTGATGGACGATTTGGGGCTGGTATGGGGTATCAGCGGCAGCGCTGGATTTGAGTTGGCCAGCCGGTGTGCGGCACTGCACGCGGACAGCGATCTGGATTTGATACTGCGCACGCCGGTGCTATTTGATCGTGCACGGGCCGCGCAGCTGGTCAAAGATCTGCAGCGCGTGGCATGCCAAATCGACGTGCAGCTGCAAACCCCCGGGGGTGGCTTAGCACTGCGGGAGTGGGCAACTTCTGCGCGATCGGTTCTGCTTAAAACAGACCAAGCCCCGCGCCTGATCGACGATCCCTGGCTGTTAGCCGAGTGTGCCGCATGAGCAGCTTTATGGTGTTCCCCGGCCAGGGCGCGCAGTACCCGCAGATGCTCCATCAACTGCCCGAGCAAGCGCTGATTCGTCAGTGCTTGATTGAGGCCAGCGATGAATTGGGCGAAGACGCATGGGCCCTGGATTCTGCCGAAGCACTGGTCAACACCCGCGCCGTGCAGCTGTGCTTATTGATCGCAGGTGTCGCCTGCGCCCGGTTGCTGATTGAACGAAGTGCAGCGCCTACGTATGTCGCTGGCCTGTCGGTTGGCGCGTACCCCGCAGCCGTTATCGCCGGTGCGCTGGATTTTGCCGATGCCGTACGTCTGGTCGCTTTACGCGGCACGTTGATGCAAAACGCCTACCCCTCGGGGTTTGGCATGACCGCAATTCTCGGGCTGGATCAAACTACGGTCGAGGCCTTGATCACTGAGGTTCATAGCACCGAGACGCCGCTGTACCTGGCCAACATCAATGCCGACGCGCAAATGGTGGTAGCCGGCAGTGACATAGCGATGGCGCAGATCGCCGAGTTGGCAAAAGCCCACGGCGCAGCGGCAGTAAAACGCTTAGCCGTCAGCGTGCCATCTCATTGCGCGTTGCTCGAGCAACCTGCTTCGGCGTTGGCCGAGGCGTTTGCCACAGTGTCCATGCGAGCGCCCGCCGTGCGTTACCTGAGCGGCAGCACGGCGCGCCTGATCATGACCGCCGACAAACTACGCGATGACCTGACCTACAACATGTGCCGGGTGATCGACTGGCGCAGCACGGTGCAAACCGCTTACGAGCGTGGCGTGCGCCTGCAAATCGAGTTGCCGCCTGGAACCGTGCTTACGGGGTTGGGCCGAAAAGCGTTTGAGCAAGGAACAGCGGTCGCCTTTCAGGGGGCTCGCATGGATACGTTGAGCGCGTTGCTGCAAGAGGAGGGAAGCCGTAACCCATAGACCGATAGCTGCTGCGAAGGATAAAAACAACAACTTCAGCAACGCAATGTGAGGATAAAAATAATGATTATTTACGGCGTGGCCTTACTGGCTATCTGCACCCTGGCAGGGGTAATTCTTGGCGACATGCTGGGGGTTTTGCTAGGCGTCAAATCCAATGTCGGCGGTGTCGGTATCGCCATGATCCTGTTGATCTGCGCCCGACTGTATATGCAAAAACGCGGCGGCGGCATGACCAAAGACTGTGAGATGGGCGTCGGTTTTTGGGGCGCGATGTACATTCCGGTAGTGGTCGCCATGGCCGCGCAACAAAACGTGGTGACTGCCCTGCATGGCGGCCCGGTAGCCATTTTGGCTGCCATCGCCTCGGTGTTGGTTTGTGGTTGCGTAATCGCGCTTATCAGTCGCTTCAACAAAGGCGAACCGCTGCCGGATGAAGAGCCTTCGCTGATTTTGCCCGCTTCACCGTCGCCGCCTGTTGCAACCACCGCAGGGGGACGCTGATATGTGGCCTCTACTGGCAAAAGATTTGGGCCAATACGGCCTGGTGACGGCGTTCGCGTTTGTCGGCATCGTCATGTGGGTGTCGGTGTTGATCTCCAGGCACCTGACCTTCGGGCGCATTCACGGCTCGGCGATTGCGATTGTGATCGGGCTGATTCTGGCCTGGGTTGGCGGGACCATGACCGGAGGCGAAAAAGGCTTGGCGGATATCAGCTTGTTCTCCGGCATCGGCTTGATGGGCGGCGCCATGTTGCGTGACTTCGCCATTGTTGCCACAGCTTTTGAAGTGCAAGCCACCGAAGCGCGCAAAGCGGGATTGATCGGCGTCATCGCCTTGTTACTGGGCACCACGCTGCCGTTTATCGTGGGTGCGAGCATCGCCTGGATGTTCGGTTATCGCGATGCAGTCAGCATGACGACCATTGGCGCTGGCGCCGTGACATACATCGTTGGCCCAGTGACTGGCGCAGCGATTGGAGCGAGCTCTGACGTGATGGCCTTGTCCATCGCAACCGGGTTGATCAAGGCGATTTTGGTCATGGTCTGCACACCCATGGCTGCACGTTGGATGGGCCTCGACAACCCACGCTCGGCGATGGTCTTCGGCGGCTTGGCGGGTACTGTCAGCGGCGTTACTGCGGGACTTGCGGCAACCGATCGACGCCTGGTGCCATACGGCGCGCTTACCGCCACCTTCCACACCGGCTTAGGCTGCTTATTGGGGCCTTCGGTGCTGTACTTCATTGTCCGCGGGATAATGGGTTAGGGAGAAGGCCACTCGCTTGTGCCTGATACGCCGCCTCGCCAACGCGGTGTATCAGACAAACCGCGCCGTCCGCGTCCTACAGATCAATTGCCGTTGTATCAGGCCGAATGCCGATTCGCATACATCCGGCATTCAGCCACTAATGCCAACAAGTTTGGGTCGCGTTCTTTGGCTTTGAGAAATACCACGCCGATGTGCTGCTGCATGCGGTAGCGCTGTTGCAGCGGGATCAAGCGCACTCGGTTTTCGTACACCGCCGCCACCCGTCCCGGCAGCAGGGCATAACCAACCCCGGAACTGACCATGCTCAGCAGGGTAAAGATGTCGTTGACCTGCATCGCCACTTTTGGCTCGAAGCCCGCCTGTTGAAACACCCGAACACCGTCCTGGTGGGTGGCGAAGCCTTGGGTCAGGGTCAGGAAAGTGGCTTCGCGCAGGTCGCTGAGGTCGACTTCGCTTTGATGGGAAAACGGTGAATCAGCCGGTGCAGCGAGAAAGATATCGTCGGAGAACAGCGCCAGCTGCTCGCAGTCCGGGTCACTGACGCTTTCGTTGAGCGACACCAGAATCGCGTCAACTTCCATGTTCTTCAGCTTGTAGAACAGGTCAATGTTCGAGCCGAGGATCAGATCAATGTTCAACTCGCTGCGACGTATTTTCAGTCCCATGATCAACTGCGGCACGGTTTTGACGGTGAGCGAGTACAGCGCGCCAAGCTTGAAACGCGCCGCTGAAAAGCCGGCCGCCTGGCGCGTCATCTCGACCGTTTTGACCACGTCCTGAATCAGCTTCTGCGCGCGTTCTTCCAGCACATAAGCACTTTCCAGCGGAGTTAAATTGCGCCCTTCGTGTTTGAACAGCGGACAGCGCAGTGCGCTTTCCAGCGAGTGAATCGCCCGGTGAACACTGACATTGCTGGTCTGCAGCTCAACGGCTGCCCGCGCCAGGTTGCCGGTGCGCATGAAGGCCAGAAAGATCTCCAGCTTCTTCAAGGTCAATTCTTCATCGATCAGCATGGCGGGGTGGCTCCATCAAACAACGTATAAATTACTGAATGAAGGTAACTGTAGGAGGGTGTTTTGCTAAATAGAGCGGCCACCAAATCGCGCAATTGTGCCCGAGTCGTCGGCTGCTGGCTGCACATCAAAACCAATCAGCATTCAGCAGGCCGCTGGTCAGGCCCAGCGCTGTGCCGATGAGGATCAGCCAGATGGCGTTAAGACGGGAAAAATAGATGACCGCTGCGCTGACGATGGTCAGGGATATCTGCGCCCAGCCGTTCTCCATGCTTTTGATCAGCACGAATGACGCTGCCAGAATCAGGCCGATGGTCACCGGCAACAGCGAGCGTTTGACTCGTTGCACCCATGGCCGATGGGATTGGCGCTCCAGCCAGGCCGCACCGTAGTAAGTGATCATCGAACATGGCACCAGCTTGGCGACCATCACGGTCAAGGCCCCCGTAACACCCGCCGCCTCTTGACCGATGAACACCAGAAACATGCCATTTGGCCCTGGCAACGCTTGGGCCATGGCAAAGAAAGCGACAAATTGTGCATCGGTGACCCAATGCGCCTGCATCACCGCGTAGCGGTGGATATCACTGATCGCCACGCTGTTGCCGCCAATGGCCATCAGCGACCACAGCGCGCAGTTGAACATCAATTGCAGCAGCACACTCTGCATGGGCTCAGGCCTCGCCGTGACTGGCGCGTACGCCGGGCGTGAGGTAACTCAGGGCCAGGGACAGGGGAATGCAGATCAGCAATACCATCCACAGCGGCAGCACCAGCAGCCCGGTCAGGACAAAAGTGATGACGAACACCACAAGGGTGTGCACATTGCGCGGCATCCCGTGCAGCAAGCGTAATGTGGTGCCGAGCATCAGGCCGGTGGCAATGGGCATCACGGCGCCAAATACCTGCTGCACCGCATACACATTCCACCATCTGGTGTAAGCAAAACCGGCGAGGATCGTGACAATGGTGGGAAATAAATACAGCCCGACAATGGACACCCAAGCCCCGGCGAGTCCTTGCTGGCGCCTGCCGTAAATAATGCTGATATTGCCGATATTCGGCCCGGGGAAAAACTGGCCAGTGGTCAACAGTTCGGCGAATTCTGCCTCATCTACCCATTGTCGACGGTCGACCATCATCTGCCGCGCCCACGGCATCACGCCACCAAACCCGAACAGTCCGACCATGGCAAAGTTGAAAAACAGCTCCCACAGCGTTGGGCGAATACGGTCGGAGGGTTCCATGTTGATTCCCAAAAAAGGTTAAGGCGTAAACGGTGCCAGTGTGAACGTTAGGGAGCTAATTACTCTAGCGTTTTATCGACTGGCGTTGCGCCAGTTCTCGCCGGGGGATTGCGCTTTTGCGACAGAACCCTGAGCCTTGCGCGCTTGGTTGTGGCGCTTTTGGGGTTCGAGTATGTATCACGGAGAACGTTTCAACGCCTGGACCCACCTGGTGGGTGCCGTGCTGGCATTGGTCGGCGTGGTCTGGATGCTGGTGCTGGCGAGCCTGGGCGGCGACGTCTGGAAGATCGTCAGCATGGCCATTTATGGCGTGACGCTGTTGCTGCTGTACAGCGCATCGACGATTTATCACAGCGTTCGCGGAAGGGCGAAGGTGATCATGCAAAAGGTCGATCACCTGTCGATTTACTTGCTGATCGCGGGCAGCTACACGCCGTTCTGCCTGGTGACATTACGCGGCCCGTGGGGCTGGACCCTGTTCGGTGTGGTTTGGGGATTGGCGGTCATCGGCATGTTGCAAGAAATCAAACCGCGTTCCGAGGCGCGGGTGATGTCCATCGTGATCTACGCGGTGATGGGCTGGATCGTATTGGTGGCGGTCAAGCCGTTGATGGCAGCGTTGGGCACGGCGGGATTCATGTGGCTGGCCGGAGGTGGGATTTTATATACCATCGGCATTATATTTTTCGCGTTCGACACCCGTTTCAGGCACTGGCATGGCATCTGGCACTTGTTCGTGATTGCTGGCAGCTTGCTGCACTTTGTGGCGATTTTGTTTTATGTATTGTGAGGCGAGTAGCGAGGCGGCCCAGCAAGGTCCTCGCCTACAAGTTGGCTCCTTGGGGTTGTTCCGATCTCAGAAATCACCCCACAGTTGTTGTGCGATGCTTAATGCGACCACGGGTGCGGTTTCGGTTCGCAGTACACGGGGGCCGAGGCGGGCGGCGTGGAAGCCAGCAGCTTTCGCCTGATGGATTTCGGCATCGTTGAGGCCACCTTCCGGGCCAATCAAAAAGGCCAGGGTGAACGGGCGGTCGTGCCGGGTCAGTGGTTCGGCAACCGGGTGCAACACCAGTTTCAAATCGGCATCGGTTTGCTTCAGCCAATCGGCCAGTACCAGCGGCGGATGGATCACCGGCACCACCGAGCGCCCGCATTGCTCGCAGGCACTGATTGCGATTTGTTTCCAGTGCAGTTGGCGCTTCTCGGCGCGCTCGTCTTTGAGACGAACCTCACAGCGCTCGCTAATGATCGGTGTTATTTCACGAACACCCAATTCGGTGGCCTTCTGAATCGCCCAGTCCATGCGCTCACCCCGTGATAAGCCCTGGCCCAGATGGATTTTCAGTGGCGACTCGGTTTGTCCGGCGAACTGTTCGTCGAGTGTCACCCGCACGCGTTTCTTGCCGACTTCCAGTAATGTGCCGCGAAATTCATTGCCCGAACCGTCGAACAATTGCAGCGCGTCACCTTCGGCCATGCGCAGCACTCGGCCAATGTAGTGCGCCTGGGCTTCTGGCAATTCGTGTTCGCCAAGGCTCAATGGCGCATCGATAAAAAAGCGGGACAGTCTCATGTTGGGTCTCTGGGATTTAGTAAACAGTGCTTCTTCAAATGCATGTTCCCCTGTAGGAGTATGTGTACCCGTGCTGCTTAGCCCGGATCACGAAAATCCGGATGATAATTTTCGTGCACGGCAACGCTGACATGGGTGCGGGTTGCGATGTCGATGCCTTCTGTGGCGACCGCGGCCAGAAAGTCGATTTCTTCCGGCGTGATCACATACGGCGGCAAGAAATACACCACGCTGCCCAGCGGACGCAACAGGGCGCCGCGCTCCAGTGCATGCTGGAACACTTTCAAACCACGTCGTTCCTGCCACGGATAGGCAGTTTTTGTAGCCTTGTCCTGGACCATTTCGATGGCCAGAGCCATGCCGGTCTGGCGCACTTCAGCCACGTTAGGGTGATCAACCAAATGCGCGGTCGCGCTGGCCATTCGTGCAGCCAGGGCCTTGTTGTTTTCGATGACGTTGTCCTGCTCGAAAATATCCAGTGTCGCCAATGCCGCCGCACAGGCCAGGGGATTTCCGGTGTAGCTGTGGGAATGCAGGAAGGCCCGCAAGGATGAGTAGTCATCGTAAAACGCGTTGTACACGTCGTCGGTAGTGATGCAGGCGGCCAGGGGCAGATAACCACCGGTAAGCGCTTTGGACAAGCACAGGAAATCCGGGGTGATGCCGGCTTGCTCGCAGGCGAACATGGTACCGGTGCGGCCGAAACCCACCGCGATTTCATCATGAATCAAGTGCACACCGTAGCGATCACAGGCATCGCGCAGCAGCTTGAGGTAGATCGGGTCATACATGCGCATGCCGCCAGCGCCCTGAATCAACGGCTCGACGATTACGGCTGCCACGGTGTCGTGGTGCTCGGCCAGGGTCTGCTCCATGGCGGCGAACATGTTGCGCGAATGTTCTTCCCAGCTCATGCCTTCGGGGCGATGGTAGCAATCGGGGCTCGGCACTTTAATCGTGTCCAGCAACAGCGCTTTGTAGGTCTCGGTAAACAGCGGCACATCGCCTACCGACATGGCGGCCATGGTTTCGCCGTGATAACTGTTGGTCAAGGTGACGAAACGCTTTTTGTTCGGCTGACCGCGATTGAGCCAGTAGTGGAAGCTCATTTTCAACGCGACTTCGATGCACGAAGAACCGTTGTCGGCGTAAAAGCAGCGGGTCAGACCCTCAGGCGTCATCTTGATCAGGCGTTCGGAAAGCTCGATGACCGGCTGATGGCTGAAACCGGCCAGAATCACGTGTTCCAGTTGGTCGACCTGATCCTTGATCCGCTGATTAATACGTGGGTTGGAATGGCCAAACACATTGACCCACCATGAACTGACAGCATCAAGGTAGCGTTTGCCTTCGAAATCTTCGAGCCATACGCCTTTGCCGCTTTTGATCGGGATAAGCGGCAAGCTTTCGTGGTCTTTCATCTGGGTGCAAGGGTGCCAAAGCACCGCGAGGTCGCGTTGCATCCACTGGTTATTCAAGCCCATTCGTAATCTCCTGATGACAACTCGCTTCGCGCGAGGGCAAACAATCGCGCAAGCCTATGCAATGCATGACTGCGGAACAACCTCTTGTAACGCAGATTGACCGGTTAGCTCCGCTCGTCGGAGTCGAATGTCCGGTTGTCACGGCGCAGTATGGTCCAATGGGCATTATCAGGATGCTGGCGTTCGGATTGCCCTGACCGAATAATGATCGTATTTCTCGATATTTCGTAGCGAAAATTTGCGCTTCCATTCGATAGATAAAAAGCTAATCTTGGACCCATTCTTAGAAGGTAATCGGTATGCAGCTACGCAACTCATCCTCTCGTTACGGTCTGGTCGGCATGACGCTGCACTGGAGCATGGCGGTCGTAGTGTTCGGTTTGTTCGCGCTCGGGTTGTGGATGGTTGGGCTCGATTACTACGACGCCTGGCGCAAAGCCGCGCCGGACCTGCACAAAAGCATCGGCCTCACACTGTTTGCCGTGATGTCGTTCCGGGTGATTTGGCGTTGGATCAGTCCGCCGCCTACGGCCCTTGCTACTCACGGCAAATGGACGCGTCTGGGGGCCAGGCTGGGTCATCTGTTTTTATATGTCGTGCTGTTTGCCACGATGTTTGCCGGTTACCTCATTTCCACCGCCGACGGTGTGGGGATCTCGGTGTTTGGCCTGTTCGAAGTGCCGTCGTTGATCGACAGCATCCCTGATCAGGCAGATGTCGCTGGTGCCATTCATTTATACCTGGCCTGGACGCTGGTGGTTTTCTCAGTCCTTCACGGTCTTGCAGCGTTGAAGCACCACTTTATTGATCGCGATGCGACCCTTACGCGCATGTTGGGTCGCGACTAATGTTCAAACCAAACAGGAATTACAGCATGTTGAAGAAGACTTTCGCCGCTCTGGCACTGGGTACCGCTTTGTTGTCGGCCGGTCAGGCGATGGCCGCTGATTACAAAGTCGACAAGGAAGGTCAACACGCCTTCATCAACTTCAAGATCAGCCACTTGGGCTACAGCTTCATCTACGGCACGTTCAAGGATTGGGACGGTTCGTTCAGCTTTGATGCCGCGAAACCTGAAGACAGCAAGATCAGCATTACGCTGAAAACCGCCAGCGTTTTCACTAACCAGGCTGAACGCGACAAGCACATCAGCAGCAAGGATTTCCTCGATGTCGCCAAGTACCCTGAAGCTACATTTGTCTCTACCTCAGTCAAAACGACCGGTAAAGATGCTGACGGTAAAGTGACTGCTGACGTAACGGGCGACCTTACCCTGCACGGTGTTACCAAGTCGGTTGTGGTCAAGTCCACCTTCCTCGGTGAAGGCAAGGATCCGTGGGGCGGCTACCGTGCTGGCTTCGAAGGCACCACCACGATCAAGCGTTCTGATTTCGGCACGATGATGGATCTGGGTCCGGCTTCCGAGTCGCTGGAACTGATCATCGCGTTCGAAGGTGTTAAAGCCAAGTAAGCGTTTTACTGAGTGACACCCAAACGCCGGCCTTAGGGTCGGCGTTTTTGTATCCGGAACTAAAGCAACATTCTGTAGGAGCCAACTTGTTGGCGAGGCGTTATAAATGATGCACCGCATATGCCCTCTCGCCAACAAGTTGGCTCCTACAGGGGAATATCCCTTAACCGCGGACAAAAAAAACGCCCCGATCGGGGCGTTTTTCTATCCGCTAGCTCAACCTTCGCGATTACGCGTCAGCAGTGCTGGCTTCTCGCCGCGTGGGCGGCTTGGCAGTTGGTCCAATTGCTCAGCCGAAGGGAAACGGTCGGTCTTGGACTCTTTGTGCACGATGGTCGGCGCAGGCTGACCGTCGCGCGGGCCGCGAACGGCGGGCTCTTGGCGCGCGGGTTGATCATCACGGGCCGGACGGCGGTTGCGTGGTTGCTCTTCACGACGGGCTTGACCGTCGCGAGGTGCGCCATTACGCGGACCGCCGCCGGTGCGTTTGGCAGGCGGTGTGCCAGTCGTGGCGCCGGTGCCGGTGCGTGGACCGCTTGGACGGCCTTGGCTTGGTGCGCGAGCAGCAGGTGCTGCACCGCCCGCGACGGCTGCCGGAGCAGGTGCGCCCGGACGCCGACCACGGCCTTGGCCTTTGTTCGGGTATGGGCTGACGTAATCAGCGCGGTTACCGAAGTTATCCACTTCGTCATCCAGAAACTCGTCCGGCGCACGATCAGAGCGCGGGGCAGGCTGACGCTGTTCGCGGGCCGGAGTACCTTCGCGAGGCTTTTGTGCTGGACGCTCGGCGCGCTCAGGACGTGCTGCAGCCGCCGCAGGTTTTTCCTGGCCACGGTCCTTGCCTTTGTCCTTGCGACCGCTGCCGCCACCACCACCGGCAGGACCATCACCGCGTGGGCCACGGGGGGCGCGTGGATTAGCACGCACATCCGGGCGCTCGCGTACTTCTGGCTTTTCGGCTTCAACGGCCGTGATGTCGAAGCCCATCAGATCGCCGTCGGAGATCTTCTGCCGGGTCATGCGTTCAATGCTTTTGAGCAGCTTCTCTTCATCCGGTGCAACCAAAGAAATAGCTTCACCGCTGCGGCCCGCGCGGCCAGTGCGGCCGATACGGTGAACGTAATCTTCATCAACGTTCGGCAATTCAAAGTTGACCACATGGGGCAACTGATCGATATCCAGGCCACGAGCGGCGATATCGGTAGCGACCATGATGCGTACGGCACCGGCCTTGAAGTCGGCCAGGGCTTTGGTTCGTGCATTCTGGCTTTTGTTACCGTGAATCGCCACGGCGGAGAGGCCGTGTTTATCCAGGTACTCGGCCAGACGGTTGGCACCGTGCTTGGTCCGGGTAAAGACCAGAACCTGTTCCCAGGCGCCGGCTGTAATCAAATGTGCCAGTAACGAGCGCTTATGGCTCGACGACAAGCGGAAAACGCGCTGTTCGATACGCTCAACCGTGGTGTTCGGCGGCGTGACTTCAATGCGTTCCGGGTTATGCAACAGCTTGCCGGCCAAGGCCGTGATGTCGTTGGAAAAGGTCGCCGAGAACAGCAGGTTCTGACGTTTTGACGGCAGACGGGCCAGGACCTTTTTCACATCATGGACGAAGCCCATGTCGAGCATCCGGTCGGCTTCGTCGAGCACGAGGATTTCAACGTGGGACAGGTCGACGCTGCCTTGGCCAGCCAGATCGAGCAGGCGACCTGGGCAGGCCACCAACACGTCAACGCCTCGGGCCATGGCCTGGACCTGTGGATTCGTACCGACACCGCCGAAGATCACCGCACTGACGAACTTCAGGTTTTTGGCATAGACCTTGAAGCTGTCATGCACTTGCGCCGCAAGTTCGCGGGTTGGGGTCAGGACCAGGACGCGAGGTTGGCGCGGGCCGTGACGCTGGGACTTGTCCGGATGACCGTTGGGGAATAACCGTTCCAGAATCGGAAGGGCGAAACCGCCGGTTTTACCAGTACCTGTCTGGGCCGCAACCATCAGGTCGCGACCTTGCAACACGGCGGGAATGGCCCGCTGTTGCACTGGAGTAGGCTGGGTATAGCCAGCGGCCTCGATGGCGCTGACTAAAGCCTCGGAGAGACCGAGGGAAGCAAAGGACATGAGTAATCCTGTTTTAGTTAGGGCGATGCCCATAAGAATGGTCTTGCCTGGCGAATGGCGTTTAGATAACGCAATCTCGTCCGGTCCTGCTGGGCCTTTAAGTCATTTCGGCACGTCGTCGCGGGAAGGAAAAGGCGCGACTGGCGTGATCAAAAGGTCTGTTGCAAGGCGGAGCGTCCGGGCGTAAGCCTGACGGGAAGGCCAGAGTATAACAGAGCAATCACCGCGCGCCGCTTTCCTGCTGCTCAACGGTTTTATTGGGCGTAGCGGCAGAAGGCTCAGGCTCTCCAGCGTGCAAAGTCTCTGCTGGCATGCTCTCGCCAGTGTAGCGGGACAATAACTCGGCATACGCCGGCTCGCGCTTGAATCGTTTAAGCTCGGCGCCAAACCGCTGCACCAGCAGGTCCATGCCAGCATTTCTGCGCAGTGCGAGGTACTCCGGCTCTCGGCCCAGGACGGTGGAAGACTGGCTAACCAGGGCCTGGGCCTTCATTTGCTTCAGCACATACTGACCGACGCGGCGGTCAGTGATCACCATGTCAATCCGACCCAACAGTAGCTTGCCGAAGTTAGCTTCATGGCTTGGCGCGGGTTCGCGAGTGAACACCGTCGATGCGTCGAACGCCGTGCTGTACAGATAACCCGGCGAAATCCCGATGGTCAGGCCACGCAAGTCTTCCATTGTCAAAAACGGATGAGGGCGGGCGTTAGCGTCAAACAACACCCACTCGACCTCAGACAGTGGCTCGCTGGGGTACAGCAGTAATTCGTCACGCTCGCTCCGCTTGAAGATATCCAGCGCGCCGTCCGCCTGTCCTTGCTGAAGCATCGAGAGGCAACGCCTCCAGGGCAAAAACTCCCACTTCACGTCGATACCCAGCCGCTCGAAAACGATCGCGGTGGTTTCGTAATCCAGCCCCCGTGCCTGACCGTTTTCGATGTACACATACGGCGCCCAGGGTTCGGTCACGATATGCAGTGTTTCACCCGACGCAGTGAAGCTCAGGCAGGCGAAAAGAAGGGCGGTCAAAAACCAGGTGGGAGCAAGCATGAGCGGAGATTACGACGGGCGCTGATTAAAGAAAAGAGCCGGATCGTGGCGTATGACCGGGCGGATCATCCCTTCGCGGATTCCTGCGCGAGCAGGTGCCGGTAAATTTCGTCGCGTCGCTTGCCAAGAATCTGTCGAACGCCCCAATGGTTCAGCCAACTGCTAAGTTGGGCAGATTCCAGTCGGTGCTTAAGGCGTTGTTCCGCGTTTTCCCGGGCCTTTTCCCACCATACCGGCGAACACGCGCGATCGAATTCATTGCTGTGCCAGGTGCAACCGTAGAGGATTTCTCGCAAAAACTGCCGTTGCGTGGACGAGACGCCTGCGGTCACGGCCTTGTACATCAGGCGTTTCCAGGTGGCCGGACGCGGTAGGTGGGTGGTTACCCGTCGCGTGTCATCCAGCGCTGCCGTGCTGAGCAGGTCGTCTTCGTGCTTTGACAGCCACGCGCGAGTTTTTGCTCGAAACAGTTGTTTGCGGCTCCAGTAGTGGTGGATCAGGTCCGTGCACTCGTTGACCGTTTTGCTGCGATAAGCCGCCACGCTCAGACAAAACTCTTCGAGGGTATAGGACGTGGCCACTTCCGGGTAAAACTCGTCCATCAAGGCGATGGAGTGGTCCAGCACGCTTGCGTCTTCACGCATCAGGCCGATAACCCCGGAGTTAAGCAGCGGCATCGCGTCGTCGGCCAGCCCTCTGGCGCTTAAGCGTTCTGCGAGGACCACATACAACGGCACTTGTTTAAAAACGCCATAGCGTGGGCCGAACGCATTGCACAGCAGGGTGCCAGGCTTGACCCGGTCAAACAGCTTTAGGGGCGAACAATGGAAAAAGGTATCGGTGTCGATCAGCAGGGCGCATTCCGATTCCGCCAACACACTGCGCAGCGCTACGTGTTTGGTCCGAAAATGGTAGCCATGGGGTGCGCTCCACTGCGTGCGGGTTTCTTTGTCCAGTGACCGAATGCGCACCGGCAATTGTGCATACGGCGCTGGATTGTCGGTGAACACCTGAATGTCCAGCGCCTGACCTGGCGTTTCGCGCATGCCGGCAATAGCGCTGGCAATGCTGAATACCGCTTCCTGATGGTAGGTGTTCGCACCAAAAACCAGATAGACGAGCTGCGGTGCTTGCGGGGTGGAGAGTGAAGATGTCAACAGGGTAAGTCCGTAGTCCAGGGTGTCGGCAAGGTCCGGCGGGTGCGGGACCTTGCTGATTAAACAGGCATGGATGGTACACAAGCACACCTGTCACGTTGGATTTGTTTTCAGCGGGACAGTTTCAAGTTATTCCAGATGGCCAGGCTCGGTTCGGCTTGATTCAGGGTGTAAAAGTGCAAACCCGGAGCGCCGCCTTCCAGCAGCCGGTTACACATTTCGGTAATAACTTGCTCACCAAACGCCTGGATGCTTTGGACGTCGTCACCGTAAGCTTCCAGCTGCTTGCGAATCCAGCGCGGGATCTCTGCGCCGCAGGCGTCAGAGAAGCGCGCCAGCTTGCTGTAGTTAGTGATCGGCATGATGCCCGGCACGATTGGGATGTTTACCCCCAATTTCCGCACGCGCTCGACGAAGTAGAAATAGCTGTCAGCGTTGAAGAAATATTGGGTGATGGCGCTGTCGGCACCGGCCTGAGCCTTGCGCACGAAATTCGCCAAATCGTCTTCGAAATTGCGCGCTTGTGGGTGCACTTCCGGATAGGCGGCCACTTCAATGTGAAAATGACTGCCAGTTTCTGCGCGAATAAAAGCTACCAGGTCGCTGGCGTAACGCAATTCGCCGCTGGACATGCCCATGCCTGAAGGCAGGTCACCGCGCAGGGCAACAATGCGTTTGATCCCGGCATCTTTGTATTGAGTCAGCAGGGCGCGCAAATCTGCCTTGCTGTCACCCACGCAGGACAAATGCGGCGCGGCCGGAACTTTTACTTCGCGCTCAAGCTGCAGCACGGTATTGATCGTGCGGTCTCGGGTCGAGCCGCCTGCACCATAGGTGCAGGAAAAGAAATCTGGGTTGTACGTGGCCAATTGACGAGCGGTGGCGAGCAATTTTTCATGCCCGGCATCGGTCTTGGTCGGAAAAAATTCGAAGCTAAAACCACGGTCTTGGGACATGAAAGCCGATCTCATTGTAGGAGCGGGCTTGCCCGCGATAAGGTCGGAACGACCTTCAAAATGTCGATGATGGCTCCTGCGACTGCTTCGCGCTCGTTCGCGGACAAGTCCGCTCCCACAGGGGGAGCGGACAGGCCGAGATCAATCGCGGGCGCGCAAGCGCCGATCAGTCAATAACGATAAGCGTGCGGCTTGAACGGGCCTTCAACGGTCACGCCGATGTAGTCGGCCTGGGTCTTGGTCAGTTGCGTCACAACGCCACCGAACCCGCGAACCATTTCCAGCGCCACTTCTTCGTCGAGCTTCTTCGGCAGCACTTCTACGGTCAAGCGCTCGGCTTTTTGAGCCGGTGCCAGGTCCGCGTACTTCTGACCGAACAGGAAGATTTGAGCCAACACCTGGTTAGCGAACGAACCGTCCATGATCCGGCTCGGGTGACCTGTGGCGTTGCCCAGGTTTACCAAACGGCCTTCAGCCAGCAGAATCAGGTAGTCATCGTTGTGCGGATCGAAGGTGCCAGGGCCGGTACGGTGAATCTTGTGAACCTGTGGCTTCACTTCTTCCCATGCCCAGTTTTTGCGCATGAAAGCGGTGTCGATTTCGTTGTCGAAGTGACCGATGTTGCACACGACCGCACGCTTCTTCAGGGCCTTGAGCATGTTCGAGTCGCACACATTAACGTTGCCGGTGGTGGTCACGATCAGGTCGATCTTGCCCAGCAGCGCCGTGTCGATGCTGGCGGCGGTGCCGTCGTTGATCCCGTCGATGAACGGCGAAACCAGTTCGAAACCGTCCATGCAGGCTTGCATGGCACAGATCGGATCGACTTCGGAAACCTTGACGATCATGCCTTCCTGACGCAGCGACTGGGACGAGCCTTTGCCCACATCGCCGTAGCCGATAACCAAGGCTTGCTTGCCGGACAACAGGTGGTCGGTACCGCGCTTGATGGCGTCGTTCAGGCTATGACGGCAGCCGTACTTGTTGTCGTTCTTGCTTTTGGTCACGGAGTCATTGACGTTGATGGCCGGGATTTTCAGCTCGCCCTTGGCCAACATGTCCAACAGACGGTGGACGCCGGTGGTGGTTTCTTCCGTCACGCCGTGGATGCGCTCGAGCATCTGCGGGTATTTTTTGTGGATGATCTCGGTCAGGTCGCCGCCGTCGTCGAGGATCATGTTGGCGTCCCAAGGCTGACCATCTTTAAGGATGGTTTGCTCGATGCACCACTCGTATTCAGCTTCGGTTTCGCCTTTCCAGGCGTAAACAGCGATGCCGGCAGCGGCAACAGCAGCAGCAGCCTGGTCTTGAGTCGAGAAAATGTTGCACGACGACCAACGCACTTCGGCACCCAGGGCAACCAGGGTTTCGATCAGCACGGCAGTCTGGATGGTCATGTGAATGCAGCCGAGGATCTTCGCGCCCTTGAGCGGTTGCTCACCGGCGTACTTGCGGCGCAGGCCCATCAGGGCAGGCATTTCGGATTCGGCAATGATGGTTTCGCGACGGCCCCAGGCAGCCAGGGACATGTCGGCGACTTTGTAGTCGTTGAAATCAGCGGGCGAAATTACAGCACTCATTGAGAGTCTCCATTCGTAATATGCGAATGGGCGCCGTTGTGCGTTTAAGGTTTGATCGGCGACTCTGGGAGCCTGCCGATGAAACAACGCCCCATCCGAGCCTGACAGGATGAACCTGCTGCAGCGCCCCTCGGACAGGTGGCGGGAACGGTATCAAGGGAAGATGACCGTTTTGAAGCGACGGCGATTATAGCTGTGCTGGCGATTGTTCTAAAGCCTTTCTGTCGCATAAACCGATGAAACTAATGGCCATCATAGAGGCAGCTGCGTAGAGAGAATGCGGCGGGTCTGCCATTATTGCCCGCATCCATCAGAATCAATCGGCAAGACGGTCAGGAGTGAGCATGAATTTCCACACCCGCAAGTGGGTTAAACCCGAAGACCTCAACCCCAATGGCACGTTGTTCGGCGGCAGTCTGTTGCGCTGGATCGACGAGGAGGCGGCGATTTACGCCATCGTTCAATTAGGCAACCAGCGGGTTGTCACCAAGTACATTTCCGAGATCAACTTCGTCAGTGCTTCACGTCAGGGCGACATCATCGAGCTGGGCATCACCGCCACCGAGTTCGGTCGCACCTCGATCACCTTGACCTGTGAAGTGCGTAACAAGATCACCCGCAAAAGCGTGCTCACGGTGGAAAAAATGGTTTTCGTCAACCTGGGCGAAGACGGCCTGCCAGCGCCCCATGGCCGGACTGAAATCAAATACGTGAAGGACCAGTTTCAGGAAGACATCATTAACTGAAACCGGTGGGACCGAATTCATCCGAATCAGGCAGCGCTGTCTGTCTGAAATACCGAGGTGTTGCATTCGCGAACACGTTCGCACCACCGGGGATTTGTGGGTTGCCCCCAAATCGTGCCATGCCGCGTCCAGCCCACAGGCTCTGTCATGGGCAGCCATCAAGCACCCACAACGTGAGCATTACGCCGTTGCAGGTAGATATAAAACAGGGCTGTCAGCACGGTTAAAACTGCCAAGGCGGCCCCGGTCCATGGCAGGTCGGCCAGGTCGACGCCGCTGCCGACGACCAGTCCGCCGATCCAGGCTCCGGCCGCATTGCCGAGGTTGAAGGAGCTTTGGTTGAGCGTCGAGCCCAGATTCGGAGCGTCGCTGGCTTGATCAATAATCAGCAATTGCAAAATCGGGCACAGTGCAAACGCCACAACGCCCCAGACTAACAGCGTAATCGCCGCCGGAATCACTGAGTGTGCGGTCTGGCTGAACAATGCCATTACCAACACCACCGCCACCGACATGCCCACTAACGCCGGCAATAATCGGCTGTCGGCCAACTTACCGCCGATCATGCTGCCACCGGTCAAGCCCAAGCCAAACAGTAACAGCATGATGGTCACGCCGTGGGGGCTTACGCCGGTCACGTCGCGCAAAATCGGTGCTATATAAGTGAAAACGGCGAACAGACTGGTCGATGCCAATGCGCTCATGGCCAATGCCAGCAATACGTTGGTCTTAGCCAGTACGCGGAACTCGATGGCCAGATGGGTTTTTTCCATGGGTATGTTTTTCGGCAACCAGATGATCTGCGCCAGTACCGCCGCCACGCCTATCACCGCCACTGCCCAGAACGTCGAGCGCCATCCGGCATATTGTCCAAGCGCTGTGCCCAGCGGCACACCCAATACATTGGCCAAGGTCAAACCGGTGAACATCAGCGCGATGGCCTGGGCCCTTTTATCAGGCGGCACCAGACCGGCAGCCACCACCGAACCGATGCCGAAAAAGGCGCCATGGCACAACGCAGTGATGACCCGTGCGGCCATCAACGCCGCATAGTTCGGCGCCAGCGCACACAGGATATTGCCAAGGATGAACACCACGGTCATGCCCAGCAGCGTGGCTTTGCGCGGCATATTGGCAGTGGCCACCGCAAGAATCGGACCCCCCAACACCACGCCCAGGGCGTAGCCAGTGATCAGCAGCCCGGCGTTAGGGATGCTGACCTGCAGGTCTGCGGCGACTTCGGGCAGCAAGCCCATTATCACGAATTCGGTGGTGCCAATGCCAAAAGCGGCAACGGCCAGTGCGAGCAAGGCAAGTGGCATGCGTCTATTTCCCGTGTGTGTCTTGACGCCAGAGCAAGCACACGCATGCGAACGACAAAACCCGATCCACCAATGGTCGAGTTCAGAAGCAGCAAGCTTATTGGAATTGTTGGGTGCGCAACTGGGTATGGCGTGTTAATGGATAGTATATCTAGCAACGGAAATATGGCGAATCAAGTACCTTAGGCGGGATAGGCAAGGGTTAACTGGACCAACTTTTCAGTAGGCTCTGCCTCATAACTGCCGATGAATGTTATTTGGAATGCTCCTAATAGAAGCTGAGACCATAAGGATGAATGTATGACTGTTGCTTTCTGGTGCGTGTTTATCGCGATATTCCTGCCTTATGTCTGCACAGGTCTCGCCAAGTTTAGCGGCGGCAAGTTTGGCGCTCGGCAGAATCATGATCCGCGTGCTTTCCTCGACAGCCTCCAGGGCTTTGCCAAGCGCGCCGACTCTGCCCAGCGCAATAGCTTCGAGGTAACGCCAGCGTTTGCTGCTGCGGTGATCATTGCGCAATACGTCGGCCATGCGCAGATGGTCACGATCAATGTGTTGGCGGTGTTATTCGTCACCAGTCGCCTGCTGTACATCATTTGCTATCTGGCGGACTGGGCGCCGTTGCGCTCATTGTTCTGGGCCATTGGCATGGGCATCATCGCGGCGCTGTTCCTGGTTTCGGCGTAACAGGCGGAGGCTGCGGCAATGGCGCGCTTGGCCTTTGGCAATCAGCCGAGGATACTGGCGACCGTTTCCCTAGCCTGAAGCCGTCATGACCTTGAAAAGATTTTCCGTAGTATTGCTGGCCTGCCTGGCGTTGAGCGCGTGCGGCGGCGTCGATCCCAACTCGCCGCTGGGCCAGCGCAAGGCAATCTTCAAGCAGATGCTCAAGACCAGCGAAGACCTTAGCGGCATGCTCAAAGGGCGTGTGGCATTCGACGGTCAGCGCTTCACCGATGGCGCGGTCAAGCTCGACAGTTTGTCCCATGAGCCATGGAAGCACTTTCCTTCGGTGAAGGAAGACTCCAATAGCAGCGCCAAAGACGAAGTCTGGCAGAAGCAGGCACGCTTTCAGGAGCTTGCTCACTCGCTGGAATCAGCCACCGGAGAGCTGGTGGTCGCCACCAATGCAAAACCCTTCAAAGCCAGCAACCTGAACCCCGCGGTGCAGAAGGTTCAAGACGCCTGTGAGGCGTGCCATAAAGAATTTCGCGATCATTGATCCGTAGAGGAGCGAACGTGTTGGCGAGAGGTCTGGTGCGGTGTATCAGACACACCGCCTCGCCAACCCGTCGGTTCCTACAAAGGCTTCGGCATTAACCCCGGCACTTCAATCCTCATCAGGCGCGACTTTCTCCAATTCCGTGTGGGCGTCTTTGAGTTCCTGGCGGGCTTCGGCGAGCTTGTCTTTACGCTTATTAATCTTGTCCGGGTCGCCTTTGCTTACGGCTTTGTCCAAATCTTTTTGGCGGCGGCTGACTTCGCTTTTTGCGTCCAGCACTTTGTTTTCAAACGCTTTGAGTAGCGAGGCGTCGGTGCAATGGGCGATATTTTCGCTTAACGCTTTTTCCAGCCCGGCTTGCTGATCAATGTTGCCGCGGGTTTTGGCCTGTTCAATCTGAGTGCTGATCTCCTGGCGCTTGGCGGCGCAGCCCGTCAGAGGTGGCGCGTCCGCTGCAAGAACAGGCGCAACGAGTAGGCCGTACGCAGTGAACAAAACCAACGGTGACAAAATATTCATACGAACTCCCTTTGAAACATTCCTGAAATAGAGTCGACCTAAAAACCTTCAATTCCGTGCTCCCGCAACTGGGTGCTCAATGCCTGTACGTGCGGGTCATTAAAAAATGCACTGAGTTGCGTGGCCCGCCCTGGGCCAATGCCCGGTTCGGCTTGCCATTGCTCTACCGTTTTCGCCGCCAGCACATTCCACTGGTTTCCCAGTTCAACCTCGGCGGTGGGCGGTAAACCGATGGCTTTAAGCCAGCGATGAAACGGTTGTTGCCGAGCGGTTTGAAGACTGGTCCACAGTTTAGCGCCGCTGCGCTCGCCAAAGCCTGGAATGTTAACAAGCTCTGCGGCATCCAGGGTCATCCAATCGAGCAATCCATTGATGCGCCTGGCGCTGATCAGTTTTTCCCAGGTGCCCGGACCGACGCCGTTCAGGGCTAAACCCTTCTTACCGCTGAGCCAGGTCAGTCGCGCCTGAAACTGGCTTTCGCAGCCTGACGTGGGCTGCCAGCAACTGAGGAAGTGATAGTCGCTTGCCACGGGAATATCGAGCTTCACACGGTCAGCACTGCGCGACACCACGCCGTCCAGCCTCGGAATGGTCAGTCCGGCGAGACTGATGGCAATCTGATCGCCGGGACGTATGTCCATCTGCGCCCAGCGTTGCAGCGAGCCAACACTGATGCGTTTGATTTGGCGGTCGTCGAGTCTGACCGGCTCGAGTTCCAGTACAGGGGTAATTCGCCCGCTGCGTCCGATGGCGAAGTTGACCTTGCGCACCTCTGCCAGGGCTTGGGCAAACGGATACTTCCATGCGGCGATCCAATAAGGCGCTTTAGCCTGCCAGCGCTGTGCGGGCGGTCGCAGACTTTGGCGCAGCACCACGCCGTCGCTGGCGAACGGCAAGCCAGTGCGATACCAATGCTCACGCCAGGCTTTTGCGTGTTCGAAGTTTTCCAGCGGATGGCTATAGGTGGCGCTGTCGCTGAAGCCCATGGCGGTTAGCCCGGCCAGTCGGTCGGGCAACGACTCGGGTCCGCTGGGCCAATCCCAGACGAACAGACCGACGTTCCGCGCTTCGGCCACCCGAATGGTTTTGCGCGCCAACAGCCCGGCGACTTTGCTCCGCGCGTTGAGGCTGCCGCCGCGGGCCTGCACATGATCTTGCAACCGCCAATACAGCTCGCCTTGCAGCACCACGTCATCCGGCGCCGGGAGCTGTTGCGGTATGGCGGGTATCAGCCGTGCATGAGCGGTCCAGTCCTGACCATTGAGCCCGTCGCCGCGGCTGATGGCCTGTTTGAATTGACCGTTCTGATAAATCAGCGTGACCGCTACGCCGTCGACCTTGGGCTGAATCCACAGGTCGTTGCGATCTTTCAGCCAGTTTTGCACCGCCCGCTCTGTGGGTAGCTTGTTCAGGCCCGTATGGGGGATCGGGTGAGTGGTTGCGCCGCGCGCCGTTTTAAGCGGATCGTCGTTGATCGCTGGAGTCTGGGCAAAGCAGGAACGCCATTGGGCCAGGCGCCCACGAGATTGGTCATACAGTTCGTCCGCCACCAGCGACACGCCGAGACGGTGATAACTGTCGTCCCATAGGCTGATTTGCTGTTGCAGCGTGGATATTTGTCTGTTGGCTTTACTGGCGGGCCAATCGGGGCATTCGGTTGCGGCGTTGGCAGTCAGACAGGTGAAGGTAAGCAGGCAACCGGCGAATAAGCGCAGCATCGAAGCATCCTTGCTTGTGAGGGAGCTGTGAGGCTAGTTGCTGGTATAGGACGGTGGGGGCTGGAGTGGTTACGGGGTTTTGCAGAAGCTGGCCAGAACGCCAACCCCTGTAAGAGCCAACTCGTTGGCGAGAGGCTTAATGCGGTGTGTCAGTTAAATTGCCTCGCCAACCACGTTGGCTCTTACAGGTAAGGGGGGACATTGCGGGCACAAAAAAGCCCCAACCAACGTGTGTCGGCTGAGGCTTCTTCAGAGGAAGTTACAAACCAGCAGCAGCGCGTAGAGCGTCGGCGCGGTCGGTTTTTTCCCAGGTGAACGTGGTGAAGGTGTCGTTGCCTACAGTCTTGGTTTCCGGCGTGCGACCGAAGTGGCCGTACGCTGCGGTTTCCTGATACATCGGGTGCAGCAAGTCGAGCATGGTGGTGATCGCGTAAGGACGCAGGTCGAAATGCTCACGCACCAGCTTGACGATCTTGTCATCGCTGATCTTGCCGGTGCCGAAGGTGTTCAATGAAATCGATGTCGGTTGAGCGACACCAATCGCGTAAGAAACCTGAATCTCGCAACGCTCGGCCAGGCCGCCAGCAACGATATTCTTGGCCACGTAACGACCAGCGTACGCCGCAGAGCGGTCAACCTTCGATGGATCTTTGCCGGAGAACGCGCCGCCGCCGTGACGGGCCATGCCGCCGTAGCTGTCAACGATGATCTTGCGACCGGTCAGACCGCAGTCACCCACTGGGCCACCAATGATGAACTGGCCGGTCGGGTTGATGTGGTACTGGGTGTCTTTGTGCAGCAGGTGAGCGGGCAGCGCGTGCTTGACGATCAGCTCCATCACGCCTTCGCGCAGATCGGTGTAGGACACTTCCGGGTTGTGCTGAGTCGAAAGCACCACCGCGTCGATCCCGACCACGATGCCGTTTTCATAGCGGCAGGTGACCTGGGATTTGGCGTCCGGGCGCAGCCAAGGCAGCAGGCCGGATTTACGGGCTTCGGCCTGACGCTTGACCAACTGGTGCGAGAACGCGATTGGCGCAGGCATCAGCTCGTTGGTTTCGTTGCTGGCGTAGCCGAACATCAGGCCCTGGTCACCGGCGCCCTGATCTTCCGGCTTGGCACGGTCAACGCCCTGGTTGATGTCGGGAGACTGCTTGCCGATGATGTTCATCACACCACAGGTCGCGCCGTCGAAGCCGACATCGGAGCTGTTGTAGCCGATATCAAGAATCACGTTGCGGACGATTTCTTCCAGATCGACCCAGGCCGAAGTGGTCACTTCACCAGCGATGATCGCTACGCCGGTTTTCACCAGCGTTTCGCAAGCCACGCGAGCAAATTTGTCTTCGGCAATAATGGCGTCCAGAACCGCATCGGAAATCTGGTCAGCAATTTTGTCCGGATGCCCTTCAGACACGGATTCGGAGGTGAAAAGGGAGTATTCGCTCATCTCGACGGATTTCCTGAATTGTACCGATTGTGAGTGTCGCCAGTCGGTCGCTGAAAGTGGCGAACCTGTATCTGGAAACCATTACGTAGGCCTACATAGAGGCTTTCCCCGGGAACCAGTCCCGCAGCGATGGCCCAACGGGCCAGATCATCCTGTTCAAAACCCAACCAGAGATCGCCGCAGGCCTCCTTGGCCCAACTCTGGTTGTGGCTACACAACTCTGTCACCAATAAGCTACCGCCTGGTTGCACCAGATGGGCCAATTGTTTAAGGGCTTCGGCGGGCGCGGCAAGATGGTGAAGCACCATATTCAACACCACGCAGTCGGCGCGTACATCGACGTCGCTTAAGGCGTCTGCCAGGTGCAACTCAACATTGCCCAAGGCTTCGCGCTCGCATAAGTGACGGGCCAACTCCAGCATAGCCGGGCTGTTATCCAGCGCGGTGACCTGGCGAAAGCGCCGCGCCAGTTCCGGAAGAAATCCGCCGTCACCGGGGCCGACTTCCAAGGCAGTGGCATCGCTGCTAAAGCTCAGTTTGTCCATTAATGACAGCAGGCTCTCGCGGTACTGAGGCAAGCCGGCGATCAAATCTTGCTGGGCGCGAAACTTGTCCGCGACCCTGGAAAAGAAGTCCTGACTGGCCGCGGCGCGTTGCCCATGTACGGCGCCTATTCGCGCCTGAACATCGGTCGGCAGCGTCAGGTCGTCGGCTTCGTCGAGCAAGGCTGCGTGCAACCTGCCTCCCGGTAGTCCGATGTGGGGCAGGGCGCGACGGTAAAAGATCGCGTTACCTTCGCGGCGCGTGGCCACCAGTTCCGCTTGCGACAGCACCTTCAAGTGGTGGCTCATGCCGGATTGGCCGATGGCGAAAATTTGCGCCAGCTCTAAAACGCCAAACGAATCGTTGGCCAATGCCCGCAACACATTAAGTCGCAGTGGATCGCCCCCGGCTTTGCACAAGGCAGCCAGGTCGTCACTTTCATCATGGCGGATTGCGGGCACGCGTAAGTTCATAGGGCTGGCAGTCTAGAGAGCGGCTGTTCAGCCCGCAAGTGCTATATCAAAATGTTTTGATATTGAACGATGGGTGGTTTCAGCCGATCTGCTGGCGCTTCTGGGGTCTGAAACGTGGCAAAACGGCGCCAGAACATGGCAATTGCAGGAAAAACACGTTCGGTGATTGCCCCCAAGCAGTGCGTGAGGGAAAATGCTCACTTTTTTCCGATCCCATTCTTTCCAGCCCCAGGAGATCAGCGATGCCCAGCCGTCGTGAGCGTGCAAATGCTATTCGTGCCCTCAGCATGGATGCCGTGCAAAAAGCCAACAGCGGCCATCCGGGTGCCCCTATGGGCATGGCGGATATCGCCGAGGTGCTTTGGCGTGACTTCCTCAAGCACAACCCGAGCAACCCTTCGTTCGCCGACCGTGACCGCTTCATCATGTCCAACGGCCACGGTTCGATGTTGGTCTATTCGCTGCTGCATCTGACGGGCTACGACCTGTCCATTGACGACCTGAAGAACTTCCGTCAATTGCACAGCCGTACCCCGGGCCACCCGGAATACGGTTACACCCCAGGTGTTGAAACCACCACTGGCCCGTTGGGGCAGGGTTTGGCTAACGCTGTCGGTTTCGCCATCGCTGAAAAAGTGCTGGGCGAACAATTCAACCGTCCAGGCCACAATATCGTCGATCACCACACCTACGTATTCCTAGGTGATGGCTGCATGATGGAAGGCATTTCCCACGAAGTCGGCTCGCTGGCTGGCACCTTGGGTCTGGGCAAACTGATTGCGTTCTATGACGACAACGGCATCTCCATCGATGGCGAAGTTGAAGGCTGGTTCACCGACGACACGCCAAAGCGTTTCGAAGCCTACAACTGGCAAGTGATCCGCAATGTTGACGGGCACGATGCTGACGAAATCAAAACCGCGATCGAAACCGCACGCAAAAGCGCTCAGCCAACGCTGATCTGCTGCAAGACCACTATTGGTTTCGGTTCGCCGAACAAGCAGGGCAAGGAAGATTGCCACGGCGCGCCACTGGGGGCTGAAGAAATTGCCCTGACCCGCGCTGCGCTGAAATGGAACTACGGTCCGTTCGAAATTCCGGCTGATATCTACGCCGAATGGAGCGCCAAGGAATCCGGTCTGGCCGTTGAAGCCGAGTGGGATCAGCGTTTCGCGGCCTACGCTGGCGCATTCCCTGAGTTGGCCAACGAATTGATCCGCCGCATGAGCGGTGAATTACCCGCTGATTTCGCCGAGAAGTCCGCAGCTTACATTGCTGACGTCAACGCCAAAGGCGAGACCATTGCCAGCCGTAAAGCCAGCCAGAATGCACTGAATGCGTTTGGCCCGATGTTGCCTGAGTTTCTCGGCGGTTCGGCTGATCTGGCCGGCTCCAACCTGACCATCTGGAAGGGCTGCAAGAGCATCACCGGCGAGGACGCCAACGGTAATTACCTGCATTACGGCGTTCGCGAGTTCGGCATGGGCGCCATGATGAACGGTATCGCCCTGCACGGCGGCTTCGTTCCGTACGGCGCAACCTTCCTGATCTTCATGGAATATGCGCGTAACGCGGTGCGTATGTCTTCGATCATGAAGAAGCGTGTGATCTATGTGTTTACCCACGACTCCATCGGTCTGGGCGAAGACGGTCCAACGCACCAGCCAATCGAACAATTGACCAGCTTGCGTACTACGCCGAACCTCGACACCTGGCGCCCAGCCGATGCCGTGGAATCAGCAGTGGCATGGAAGTACGCCATTGAGCGTAACGACGGGCCATCAGCGATGATTTTCTCCCGTCAGAACCTGACACACCAATCCCGGGATGCCACTCAGCTTGAGGACATCAAGAAAGGCGGTTATGTGTTGCGCGATTGTGTCGGCGAGCCGGAATTGATCCTGATCGCTACCGGTTCGGAAGTGGGCCTGGCGGTACTGGCTTACGACAAACTGTCAGCCCAGGGCCGTAATGTGCGCGTGGTTTCCATGCCATGCACCAGCGTCTTCGAAGCTCAAGACGCCATGTACAAGCAGGCCGTGCTGCCGCTGCAAGTCAGCGCACGTATCGCCATCGAAGCCGCCCACGCGGACTACTGGTACAAATACGTGGGCCTGGAAGGTCGTGTCATCGGCATGACCACCTTCGGCGAGTCGGCGCCTGCGCCAGCCTTGTTCGAAGAGTTTGGCTTCACTCTGGAAAATATCCTGAGTACGGCTGAAGAATTGCTGGAAGACTAAGGAACACGCCACTCCCCTTGTAGGAGCTGCCAAAGGCTGCGATCGACTGCGAAGCGGTCGCGGCTTGAAGCCGCGCAAGGTCCTTCGGACCTTATCGCAGCCTTCGGCAGCTCCTACAGGTTTTGCATTTACCTGCGAGTACCCCCATGCCTCAGCCACGCCTCTATAAAGTTGCTCTCAACGGCTACGGCCGTATCGGTCGTTGTGTCGTGCGTGCGCTGTGTGAGCGAGGGGCGAAGGCCGGATTTGAAGTGGTTGCAATCAACGATCTGGCTGACATGGCCAGTCTCGAATACCTCACGCGCTTCGATTCCACCCACGGTCGCTTTCCAGGCGAAGTGCGGGTCGAAGGCGATTATCTGCATATTAATGATCACCGCATCAAAGTCTTGCGCAGCGCGATCCCGGAAGGTATCGACTGGGCCGGGCTGGGTGTGGATCTGGTGCTCGAATGCTCGGGCGCTTTTCATACCCGTGCCGATGGCCAACGCTTCCTGGATGCCGGCGCGCCCCGGGTGCTGTTCTCGCAACCCATGGCCAGCGAAGCGGATGTCGACGCCACCATTGTTTATGGGATCAATCAACAAGAGCTGACGGGTGATGAACTGCTGGTGTCAGCCGCTTCCTGCACCACCAACTGCAGCGTGCCTTTGCTGCGCTTGCTGGATCAGGCGCTGGGGCTGGAATACATCACCATCACCACGATTCACTCGGCAATGAACGATCAGCCGGTGATCGACGCTTATCACCATGAAGACCTGCGTCGTACGCGGTCGGCTTTCCAGTCGATCATTCCGGTGTCCACTGGTCTGGCCCGTGGCATTGAACGGCTGCTGCCGGAACTTGCCGGGCGAATTCAGGCCAAAGCTGTGCGAGTTCCGACGGTTAACGTCTCGTGCCTCGACATCACGATGCAAGTTGGCCGTGATACCGACACTGCCGAGATCAACCGGATCCTGCGCGCGGCTGCCACCAGTGGCCCGCTCAAGGGGCTTGTGGCTTACACCGAGTTACCGCATGCCAGTTGTGACTTCAACCATGACCCCCATTCGGCCATTGTCGATGCCAGTCAGACCCGCGTTTCCGGCCCTCGGCTGGTGAACGTGCTGGCTTGGTTCGATAACGAGTGGGGCTTTGCCAATCGAATGCTCGACGTTGCAGATCACTATCTGAACGCCGTGCATTACCCACAGTAAAACAGGGACTGCCCATGACCGTGTTGAAGATGACCGATCTCGATCTGACAGGTAAGCGTGTACTGATCCGCGAAGACCTTAATGTCCCGGTGAAAGACGGCAAGGTAACCAGCGATGCGCGGATTGTGGCCTCGCTGCCCACCATCAAGCTGGCGCTGGAAAAGGGCGCGGCAGTGATGATTTGTTCGCACCTGGGGCGTCCTGCCGAGGGTGAGTTTTCGGTTGAGAATAGCCTTAAGCCGGTTGCTGATTACTTGAGCAATGCTTTGGGTCGCGAAGTGCCGCTGGTGGCTGATTATCTGGACGGTTTCGAAATCAAGGCCGGCGACGTCGTCCTGTTCGAAAACGTACGCTTCAACGTGGGCGAGAAGAAGAACACTGACGAGCTGGCGCATAAGTACGCCGCTCTGTGCGACGTGTTCGTGATGGACGCCTTCGGCACTGCGCACCGGGCCGAAGGTTCGACTCATGGCGTCGCCAAGTTCGCTAAAGTGGCTGCCGCAGGCCCGTTGCTGGCTGCCGAGCTGGATGCCTTGGGCAAAGCCCTGAGCGCCCCAGCCCAGCCGATGGCTGCCATTGTTGCGGGCTCTAAAGTCTCCACCAAGCTCGACGTACTCAACAGCTTGAGTTCGATCTGCAATCAATTGATCGTTGGCGGCGGCATCGCCAACACCTTCCTTGCAGCCGCGGGCCATAACGTCGGTAAGTCGCTGTACGAGCCAGACTTGCTCGACACCGCACGCGCTATTGCGGCCAAGGTCAGTGTTCCGCTGCCAACCGACGTGGTCGTGGCCAAGGAATTCGCTGAAAGCGCTATCGCCAGCGTAAAACTGGTGGGAGACGTCGCCGATGACGACATGATTCTCGACATAGGGCCGCAAACCGCTGCGCACTTCGCTGACTTACTGAAATCTTCCAAGACTATTCTGTGGAACGGCCCAGTCGGAGTGTTCGAGTTTGATCAATTCGGCGAAGGCACCAAAACCCTGGCCAAAGCGATTGCCGAGAGTTCGGCATTTTCCATTGCCGGTGGCGGTGACACGCTGGCAGCCATCGACAAGTACGGCATCGCGGATAAAATCTCCTACATTTCCACTGGCGGCGGTGCGTTCCTCGAGTTTGTCGAAGGTAAAGTGCTGCCTGCCGTTGCAGTGCTGGAGCAACGTGCCAAGGGCTGAAAGCAGTCTTGGTAAAGGGGAGCGACATGTTTAAGGGCTTACCGTTGTTGATTATCACCGGCCTGATGGTCGGCTGTGCCAGCGCGCCGGAAGCTGACGAGGCGCCGGTCGCGCCCGCTGGGCTGCAAATGAGCTGTTATCAGTCTGGCTGGCAAGCGGAAACCGTGCCGATCATTTACAAGCGCGGGGGCCAGGAAGCGTTGGACAAATACGACTACGAAGCCGTTAAAGGCAACAAAGGTGCTTCGTGTCGGTGAAGGGCTATGGTTAACGAGGTTAACGACGGCAAAGCAACGTTGGTGATTGGCAGTGGTCTTTTACAGGAGTGATTACTTTTAGAAGAAGGAGTTTCGCCATGAAAGTTGCTGTTATCACGCTGTTCGGTTGTATGGTATTGGCCGGTTGTACCGGTTCAGGCGCACATTCCAAGGCGTGCGAGGTATTAGTACCTGCGCAAGTTGATGTCCCGACGACCCAGAATGATCAACGGGTAGAGGCGCAAGCCACGGGTGAGCCGGCCGGTGATCGTAGTCAGGAACAGAATTGCCCCTGATCGACCGAAGTGACTGACACCTGTCAGGCTTCATGGGGCGACCAGGAGACGTAATGAAAGGCCTAATCGCCCTCACGACACTTGCAGTACTTGGCGGTTGCGCCAGCATGAACATGAAAGAACCCGAGCCCGAAACATGGACCAATTGGGTGTGTGACAGTAAGGCAGCTTTGCTTTGGCACTATGACAACAGCACGAAAAGCGAGGTCGAACTGCGCCTGCTGGGCAGCGACAAGGTCTACCGTTTAAAGCCTGAGCCGGGTGCTTCAGGTGAGCTGTTCAGTGATGGTGTATTGGCGTTTCACATAAAGGGTGATGAGGGCCTGGTTTACTGGGTTTCCACCAATGATTTGATCGGTCGCGGTTGCAAGGCTCTTTAACCAGAGCCGCTGTTGTTCGGGACCGAATACGCGCGCTTAGCGTGTAAGATGCGCAAAAATTGAACCGCAGCCGCCGATCAGGCAGGCTCGCACGATTATCGACTTACCGGGAGAGAGACCTAAAATGGCACTTATCAGCATGCGCCAGATGTTGGACCACGCAGCCGAATTCGGCTACGGCGTCCCCGCCTTCAACGTCAACAACCTGGAACAGATGCGCGCCATTATGGAAGCGGCTGACAAGACCAATTCCCCGGTGATCGTTCAGGCTTCAGCCGGTGCGCGTAAATACGCGGGTGCTCCTTTCCTGCGTCACTTGATTCTCGCTGCCATTGAAGAGTTCCCGCACATCCCGGTGGTCATGCACCAGGACCACGGCACCAGCCCTGACATTTGCCAGCGTTCGATTCAACTGGGCTTCAGCTCGGTGATGATGGACGGCTCCCTGGCCGAAGACGGCAAGACCCCGACTGATTACGAGTACAACGTACGCGTGACCCAACAGACCGTGGCCATGGCGCATGCCTGTGGCGTTTCGGTTGAAGGCGAGTTGGGCTGCCTGGGTTCGCTGGAAACCGGCATGGCTGGCGAAGAAGACGGCGTTGGCGCAGAGGGCGTGCTTGATCACAGCCAACTGCTGACCGACCCGGAAGAAGCGGCTGACTTCGTGAAGAAGACGCAGGTAGATGCCTTGGCCATTGCCATCGGTACCAGCCACGGCGCTTACAAGTTTACCAAGCCGCCTACCGGCGACACCTTGGCGATTGACCGCATCAAAGCCATCCACGCACGTATCCCGAACACTCACTTGGTGATGCACGGTTCGTCTTCGGTCCCGCAAGAGTGGCTGAAGATCATCAACGAATACGGCGGCGACATCAAAGAAACCTACGGCGTACCGGTTGAAGAAATCGTTGAAGGCATCAAATACGGCGTGCGTAAGGTCAACATCGACACCGACCTGCGTCTGGCATCCACTGGCGCAATCCGCCGTTTGATGGCCACCAACCCGAGCGAATTTGACCCACGTAAATTCTTCGGTGCGACCATCATTGCCATGCGCGACATCTGCATTGCCCGCTACGAAGCGTTCGGCACCGCAGGCAACGCATCCAAAATCAAGCCAATCTCGCTGGAAAAAATGTACCAGCGTTACGCGGCTGGCGAGTTGAAAGCCAAGGTCAACTGAGTTTTGGTTGATTGAAAAAAACCCGCAGCGATGCGGGTTTTTTGATTTCTGTGGGAGCCAACTTGTTGGCGAGACAATGCGCCTGACACACCGCATTAATCCCTTCGCCAACAAGTTGGCTCCTACAGGTTTTCGGCACGATTCATCGCTGCAACACCAATATCCGCGACAACAATTCATCCCTATCAATGTAGCAACCCTGAAAGTGCCGGGCGCCGGACGTTGGGTCAAATGCATTGCGTGCATGCAGGGTACGGCGGTTGTCGAAGCACCACATCTCTCCGGGATTCAACCGCGCAATTATTCGAAAACGCTCCTGTCGGGTCATGGCAATAAGACGTCGATAAGCCCGATACAACCCGGGCATTTGCGCAGCAGGTGCGTCGAACGGGCCGCGCAAGAAGTTGGCCATGCGAATTTCACTCACCTGCCCGGATAAGTCGAGGGCAATAATCGGTGCCTGGCAGCGGTAATCGCTGTGGCGATCCTTATTGCGAAACTCCACCGGGATCTCGCACAAGCTGCGAAAGGCTTCCGGGTCTTCCCATCGCAGCGCGTCGGCGATGGCAAACCCATCGACGAATATGCTTTCGCCACCCACCGCATCATTCACCAGGCAATGCAGAAATTGCAGACCTGGTTGCAGCTCGCGGGTTGGCAGGTCGCTGTGCAACGGCAAATTAAATGCGGTATAGGCGTTGCTGTCGGCATTGGCCTTCGAGCGCACGTTGAACAGCACGCCGAAGTTACTCTCGCGAATAAAGGAAATCCGCCGCGCAATAAGCGCCATTGAATCGGGCTCGGTGGGCATGCCGCGAACTTGGCTCAGGCCGACATCCCGCAGGGCCAACAGCCAGTTGAGCAAGGTTGGCGTGTCGTCCATGATCGCTTGGTAATCGAAGACGGGCAGCGACAGGTTGGCGGTCCACAGCTGGCTGCGGGGTTTGGCCGCCAGTCGTTCGGCGCGCGATTCATCGTCATACGCATGGGCACGCAGCCAGCCCGGATCGAAACGGCTCTGGTGGCCGTCATGCCAATCCACACACAAGCAGCCTTTGGGGTCGATGAAACTGGCGTTCGGCACCAGATCGTCGGGGATGTCGACAATCTCCAGCACCTGTTCCCGGGTCACGCTGTGAACGCAATCGGAACAAGCGCAGTTGTCCCGCAGCCATTGATGGTGGAACGGACTGTTGCGGCCGTCGGCCCACTGCACGTGCAGCCGATCAGCCAAAGGTTGAACGGCGACCAGCGCACTGATCAGCGGATAGCTGCGGAAATCTGCGAAGGCTGAAGTGTTGATGGCCAGGTCCTTTTCGTTGTGTGTGGCTCAGGCGGGAAGGGCGATCACGCGGCCAATCCATACCGGTTTCGGCAGGTCCTTCTGATCTTCGGCCAGGGCCAGCAAGGTATTAAGCACCGTCTCGCTGAAAGGCGCCGAGCGGGGGCCCGCCAAGTCGACGTGTAATAACATTTGCTCGTTGGCTGCCAAGGCGTCATCACTGCCGGGTTTGTACAGGCTGTGGTAGAGATGCACGCGTTTGCGGTCATGACCGACGATTTGCGTACGGACTTCGACCTCTTCACCCAGCTTCACTTCGTGCAGGTAATTGAGATGGCACTCAAGGGTGAACAACGAATTGCCGCTGGCTTCGCGATTACTGCTGTCCAAACCCAAGCGGTCCATGAACGCGTCGGTGGCATAGCTGAAAATCAACAGATAAAACGCATCTCGCAGATGCCCGTTGTAATCAACCCAATCGGCGAGGATTGGGGTTTTGTAAGTGGTGAGTGCTGGCATGGGTGTCTCATATTGAGTCTGGGAGCGTTCGGGTTTCCTTAGAACGGCATCAATCGCTAAACGCCATTCCGTGTTTGGCTTTGGTCACCTTAACGGCTTCAAGCACGGCCATCAGGCAGTCGTCGCGATAGCGTTCCAGTGCGGCGATGCTGTGATCGCCCAGTTGTTCAGTGGTGCCGTCCACCACATCGTCGATCAGCTTGTCGGTCAGCTCCGGCGCTGGCAGGTAGGTCCACGGCAGTTTCAATGCCGGGCCAAATTGGGCCATGAAGTGACGCATGCCCGCATCGCCACCCGCCAGGGTGTAAGTCAGGAAGGTGCCCATGAAGGACCAGCGTAGACCAGCCCCGAAGCGGATCGCATCATCGATTTCCCCGGTGGTAGCGACGCCGTCGTTGACCAAGTGCAGCGCTTCTCGCCACAACGCTTCAAGCAAACGGTCGGCGATAAAGCCGGGCACTTCCTTGCGCACATGCAGCGGACGCATGCCCAACGATTTATAAACAGTAATCGCGGCTTGCACGGCTTCAGGGGCGGTGTTTTTGCCACCGACGACTTCAACCAGTGGCAGCAAGTAAACCGGGTTGAACGGGTGACCGACGACGCAGCGCTCCGGGTGAGTTGCGCCTTCGTAAAAATCGCTAGGCAACAGGCCGGAAGTGCTGGAGCCAATCAGCGCGTCAGGCTTGGCCGCCGCACTGATTTTCGCATGCAGCTCAAGCTTCAGGTCCAGGCGTTCAGGCGCGCTTTCTTGAATGAAATCGGCATCGCGCACGCATTCTTCGATGGTCGCAACGAAGCGCAGGCGATCTTGCGACGCGCCTTCGGCCAGGCCGTTTTGTGTCAAAGCGGGCCAGGCATTGGCCACGCGTTTACGCAGCGCCGCTTCTGCGCCTGGCGCCGGGTCCCACGCCACAACGTCCAGGCCATGAGCCAGCGCACGTGATACCCAGCCGCTGCCGATAACGCCACTGCCGAGGGCGGCGAAAGTTTTGATGTCAGTGATGAAAGTCATCGTGAGTTCCTGAAGAAGATAAGGATCTGTAGGAGCCAACTTGTTGGCGAGAAGGCTTATGCGGTGTGCCTGACAGACCGCCTCGCCAACAGGTTGGCTCCTACAGGGAATTGCATCAGCCGCGCTTGGTCAGGCCCATTTTGATGCGGCCCTCCGCTGGGGTCATGACCCGGGCGCCGAGGCGGCTGAGGATTTCAGAGGCACGTTCGACCAGTGCGCCATTGCTCGCCAGCACACCGCGATCCAGCCAGATGTTGTCTTCCAGGCCGACCCGCACGTTGCCGCCGAGCAATACCGCTTGCGCCGCCATGGGCATTTGCATGCGGCCAATCCCGAAGCCAGCCCACACAGCATTTTCCGGCAAGTTGTCGACCATGGCTTTCATGGTGGTGGTGTCGGCCGGTGCGCCCCATGGAATTCCCAGGCACAGCTGGAAGAGAGGGTCGTCGAGCAAGCCTTCCTTGATCATTTGTTTGGCGAACCACAGGTGACCGGTGTCGAAAATTTCCAGCTCGGCTTTCACGCCCAGCTCTTGAATGCGTTTGGCGCCAGCGCGCAGTTGGGCTGGAGTGGACACGTAAATAGTGTCGCCGTCGCCGAAATTCAGGGTGCCGCAATCCAGCGTGCAAATTTCTGGCAGCAGCGCTTCAACGTGCGCCAGACGGGCCAGAGGGCCGATCAAGTCTGTGTTAGGGCCAAACTCCATTGGCTTTTCGCCAGCGCCGATCTCCAGGTCGCCGCCCATGCCCGCTGTCAGGTTGACGATAATGTCGATGTCAGCTTCGCGAATACGCTCCATCACTTCGCGGTACAGCGCTACGTCACGGCTGAATTTACCGGTTTCGGGGTCGCGAACATGGCAATGAACCACGGTCGCGCCAGCCTTGGCGGCTTCAACCGCAGCGGCAGCGATTTGTTTCGGAGTGATCGGGACAAGGTGGCTTCTCCCGGTCGTGTCGCCAGCACCGGTGAGTGCGCAGGTGATGATGACGTCATGGTTCATTTCAGATTCCTTACAGGCTGGTTAAAATATTTTCTGAGAGGCGTAGTAGCCCGCACCGCAGCCAGGAATCGGCTGCGGAACGTTGGGTCGCTCAGATCAAATCAAGGATTGGTGGTGAGTTGCAGGTTGGCGGCGGCGTCTTTGCCGTCAAAGGTCTTCACCCCGGCGAGCCAGCGCTGCAGATCCTGCGGGTGATCCTTAAGCCACTGCTTGGCTGACGCCGTTGCATCTTTGTGATCCAGCAGCGGTTGCATCATCCGGCTCTCGTCGTCGGCGGTGAATGTCAGGTTGGTGAGCAGCTTGTCGACGTTCGGGCAGCGCTGGGCGTAGTCCGGTGCGGTAACGGTCCAGACTTTGGCTTCGCCTTCGTTCGGGCCGAGGGCGTTTTCACTGCCGGTGAGGTAGGTCATCTTCTGATTGACGTTCATTGGGTGTGGTGCCCAACCGAAGAACACGATGGCTTCGTTGCGGTTTACGGCGCGAGTGACTGCCGACAGCATTCCGGCTTCGCCTGATTCAACCAGTTGGAAATCGCCAAGACCGAACTGGTTTTTGGCGATCATGTCTTTGATCTGGGTATTGGCGCCTGAGCCAGGTTCGATACCGTAGATTTTGCCGCCCAGCTCTTTCTTGAACTTGGCGATGTCGCCGAAGGTTTTCAGGCCTTTGTCAGCCAGGTAAGTCGGTACTGCCAGAGTCGCCCGGGCGTCTTTGAGGCTCGGATCAGGCAATATGCGAACCTGATTGGCTTTCACAAACGGGCTGATGGTCTGGGTCATCAGCGGGTCCCAGTAGCCGAGAAACATGTCCAGGCGCTGATCACGGATGCCGGCGAAAATAATTTGTTGTGAGGCGCTAGTCTGCTTGGTTTTGTAGCCCAGGCCATCGAGTAACACCTGAGTCATGGCGCTGGTGGCCATGACGTCGGTCCAGTTAACGACGCCAAGACGCACGTTCTGGCATTCGGGTGCGTCCGCTGCGAGTACACTGCCGGCTATGAAGGTGCTGCTGGTGAGTGCCAGCAAACAAGTGGTGATCAGTCGTTTCATGGTGGTTTTCCTCGGCAGATTCTTTTTATGGGGACAGCGATAGGGGCCGGCGTCTTTGTGCGCAGTGAGGCCACATTACGCAGCCGCAGCCCGGTAAAAACGCACAGCGGCGACCAGCTCTTGCACAGCAGCGACCTGTCCTCTTGCCGTCCTGATACAAGGGGCGTATGTGGTATTTACGCTACCCCGATGAGTGCGCCCCGATGTCCCAGGATTACTATTTTTTACTCATGCCCGGATTCTCGATCATGGGCTTTGTCTCGGCCGTCGAACCGCTGCGTGTGGCTAACCGTTTCGGCGGCGAGTTATACCGTTGGCATGTGCTGAGCATGGATGGCGGGGCAGTGATTGCCAGCAACGGCATGTCGGTCAACGCCGATGCCGCGTTGGAGCCGCTGAAGAAGGGTTCGACGCTATGGGTCGTCGCAGGTTTTGAACCGCTGCAGTTTTGCACCCCCGCGCTGGAACATTGGCTGCGTCGGCTCGACCACGACGGCGTGACCTTGGGCGCCATCGACACCGGCAGTTTTGTGCTGGCTCAAGCGGGGCTGCTCGAGGGGCATCGCCTCACGTTGCATTGGGAGGCACTGGACGCATTCAAAGAGTCATACCCAAACATGGTGGTGACTCAGGAGCTGTTCGAAATCGACCGGCGTCGTATCACTTCTGCCGGCGGCACGGCGTCCATTGACATGATGCTCGACCTCATCGGCCAGGCCCACGGGCCGGAGCTGGCGATAAAAGTGTCCGAGCAATTCGTGCTGGGGCGTATCCGCCCGCGCAAAGACCACCAACGCATGCAAATCGCCACGCGCTTCGGCATCAACAATAAAAAGCTGGTGCAGGTCATCGGTGAAATGGAGCAACACACCGAACCGCCGCTCAGTACCTTGCAGTTGGCCGAAGGCATTCAAGTCACCCGTCGTCAGCTAGAGCGGCTGTTCCGACTGTACTTGAACGACACACCCAGCAATTTCTATCTCGGCCTGCGCCTGGAAAAAGCCCGGCAGTTGCTGCGTCAAACCGACATGAGCGTCCTGGAAATCAGCATCGCCTGCGGCTTTGAGTCACCGTCGTACTTTACCCGCAGCTATAAAGGACGGTTTGTGAAATGCCCGAGGGAAGATCGGCTGCGGTTGAAGGTTTAGCGCGCATCACGTTTGGATTGACATCGGTTTATACCGGATTATAATCTTCACTATAATTTATAGTAGACAAGATAATTGAGTGTAAATCATGGTCAAGTCCACCGGCTTTGTGTTTCGTCGTCCTGCCTTGGCCGCCACTGTCGCTGAGGGTTTGGTAGGGGCGGGCCTTCAGGACTACACCTCAGGTCTATTCCTTGCGGCTCCACGTCGTACGGGTAAAAGCACTTTTCTTCGTGAGGACCTTATTCCGGCCTGTGAGGCGCGCGGGTGGCTAGCTATCTACGTCGATTTATGGGCCAACAAGCAAAAAGATCCCGCCGAATTAATCACTGCTGCGATAGCCGGTGCTTTGGTACCCCATGAGAAGGGTATTCGCAAGCTGGCCAAGTCAATGGGCATCGAAAAGCTCAACTTTTTGCGTACCCTTTCATGGGATTTCAGCAAGCCACAATTGCCCGAGGGCGCAACGCTGACCCAAGCGCTCGAACTTCTCCAGAGCGTTTCGAGCAAAATGATCGTGCTGGTCATTGATGAAGCCCAACATGCCTTGACTACCGACTCAGGCATCAATGCAATGTTCGCACTCAAGGCTGCGCGGGATGAGCTTAATCAGGGCAGAGACACTGCAGCGGGCGGATTAAAGCTGGTATTCACCGGCTCGAACCGGGACAAGTTGGCGCATCTGGTACTCAGCCGAACCCAGCCTTTTTATGGTTCCAGTATCACGCCGTTTCCATTGCTGGGAAAAGAGTTCACCAGAGCTTACACACTCCATTTGAACGCTCACTTGGCGCAAATGAATCAGTTCGAAGCAGAGGATATTGATCGTGCGTTCGAACTGGTCGGTCGTCGGCCCGAAATGCTTAGGAGCATCATCGGCGATGTCGCGCTGGAGCTGGGAGAGGCAAGCAATTTGGGTGAATTATTGCGCGATAGCTCGGAAGTGATCCGAGCCGGAGTCTGGAATGACTTTGAAAGCTCTTATAACGATTTGACGCTAGCCCAGCGAGCGGTGTTAGACGTCATGGCGCAACGTTCGCGGAGCAATGAGCCTTTCTCTGCTTTTACAGAAGCGACCGTATTGGCAGTGAGAAAGCGGTTGGAAGTGATGGGAAGCGACACGGTACCCGGCACCCAGACCATTCAAGCCTGCATAGATGCGTTGCGTGAAAAGGAGCTGGTCTGGAAGTCCAGCCGAGGGACCTATGCGCTCGAAGACAAGTCCATGGCGGAGTGGCTTGAACACCGGGCGAGCAGGTCTGCTTAGCACCGCATTGATGTTGCCGGTGCACCGCGCCGCCTGCTTCCCGAATGCATTCGGTCCCACGGGTTATGTGGAAGTCTTTGCGGGATCGCGAGCAAGCCCGCTCTTGAGCTGCCGGAGGCTGCGATTCGACCGGGAACCGATCGCCCTCGTGATACCGCTGAAGGGGTGCCGGTCGCCCGCGACCCCAGCCTATCGCAGCCTTCGGCAGCTCCTACCGGTTCTCTGTTTGCTGCGCGACAGCGCGGCGTCGAAGACGTGGCGGCCACTCCCGCAGTAATGGCGTCACTCAATCCCGATAGACTGCAAATACTCCGACCGTTCATCGCTGTTCTGCGCAAAACAGTCGTTTTGGGCTATCTGGAAGGCTTGGCTGCCTTTTTCATTAAGGAAGGTCTGTACCGCGCAATCGGCGTCGCGCAGTTTTACCCAAATGTCCTGGGCATTTTTGATTTTTGCCAAATAGTCGCTGAGTTGCGGCGGATGCGCCGCGTACTGTGTACTGATGCGATCAATCAGGTCTTTATAGGCTGTGTTCATCTCCCGATCAGCAGTGGTTCTGTTGAACGCGGAGCATTCGAAGCCTTGCTGGGTGGTTTCCACCTTGTCGCACGGGGTACCTTCTTCGGCTTGCGCGCCGGTGGCCAGCACTGCCAGAACCAATAACATTGACCTCATTTACGACATCCTCGTCCGTTGTTAACAACATTCGTCGGCGATTTTGGCCCAGTAGCCAAGCAAAGAACAGAGCGCAAGCGGTCTATCCGGGCCAGCGGTACAGACCCTTTGTCGCTTCTTGACGGTTTCGGCAAACCCCTTGTCGTTTTTGCACCCGGCTCGCTCAACCCTCAGGCATATGCTGGCCCCAAAGCGCCGGCACATGATTCGGCGCATGAATCACTATAGGGGACCGCCTGATGAGCCCAGCCGAATTGCACGCCGACAGTATCGTTATTGACGGGCTGATCATTGCCAAGTGGAACCGTGAGCTGTTCGAAGACATGCGCAAAGGTGGCCTGACCATGGCCAACTGCACCGTGTCGGTGTGGGAAGGTTTCCAGGCGACCATCAATAGCATCTGCACCAGCCAGAAGCTGATGCGTGAAAACAGCGATCTGGTGATCCCCGTACGGACCACGGCGGATATCCGCAAGGCCAAAGAACAAGGCAAGACCGGCATCCTCTTCGGTTTCCAGAACGCCCACGCTTATGAAGACCAGATTGGCTACGTCGAGATTTTCAAGCAGCTCGGCGTCGGTATCGTGCAGATGTGCTACAACACGCAAAACCTGGTCGGCACCGGCTGCTACGAGCGTGACGGCGGCCTGTCGGGCTTCGGTCGCGAGATCGTTGCCGAAATGAACCGCGTCGGCGTCATGTGCGACCTGTCTCATGTGGGTTCGAAAACCTCCGAGGAAGTCATCCTCGAATCGAAAAAACCGGTCTGCTACTCTCACTGCCTGCCGTCCGGGTTGAAAGAACATCCACGCAACAAGTCCGATGAAGAGCTGAAGTTCATTGCCGATCACGGCGGTTTCGTTGGCGTGACCATGTTCGCGCCGTTCCTGGCCAAGGGCATTGAGTCCACCATCGACGATTACGCCGAAGCCATCGAATACGTGATGAACCTTGTCGGCGAAGACTCCATCGGTATCGGCACCGACTTCACCCAGGGCCACGGCCAGGACTTCTTCGAGTACCTGACCCACGACAAGGGCTATGCCCGCCGTCTGACTAGCTTCGGAAAAATCATCAACCCACTGGGTATCCGTACCGTGGGCGAATTCCCGAACCTGACCGAGACCTTGCTCAAGCGCGGCCATCCCGAGCGCGTCGTGCGCAAGATCATGGGCGAAAACTGGGTCAATGTTCTGGCCGACGTCTGGGGCGAGTAACACCCCCGGCAGCCTCAAAATAATTGAATACCCCTCTGCCATTTGCGCAGAGGGCGTCACCATATTTCTGGAGTTTTACCCCATGGCTAAAATCGCCCCGCAATTGCCTATCGAAGTCGACAGCGAAACCGGTGTCTGGACTTCTGATGCATTGCCGATGCTGTACGTGCCACGTCACTTTTTTGTTAACAACCACATGGGCATCGAAGACGTTTTGGGCGCCGACGCCTACGCCGAAATTCTGTACAAAGCGGGCTACAAATCGGCTTGGCACTGGTGCGAAAAAGAAGCTGAATGCCACGGCCTGAGCGGTGTTGCAGTATTTGAACACTACATGAAACGTCTGTCGCAACGCGGTTGGGGCTTGTTCAAGATCGAAGCTATCGACTTGGAAAAAGGCACCGCCAGCGTTCGCCTGGAACATTCGGCGTTCGTCTACGTGTACGGCAAAGTCGGACGTAAGGTTGATTACATGTTCACCGGCTGGTTCGCAGGTGCCATGGACCAGATTCTTGAAGCCGCAGGCAGCCCGATTCGCACAGTCGCCGAGCAGGTGTATGGCGGTTCGGAAGAAGGCCATGACGACGGCCTGTTCATCGTCAAGCCGTTGTAAGTCGAGGTTTCTGTCATGGCTTTCGAAGCAATGTTCCAACCCATCCAAATCGGCAAATTGACCATCCGCAACCGCGTACTCAGTACTGCCCACGCCGAGGTGTACGCCACCGACGGCGGCATGACCACTGACCGTTATGTAAAGTACTACGAAGAAAAAGCCAAGGGCGGCATTGGCCTGGCGATTTGTGGCGGTTCGTCCAGCGTGGCCATCGACAGTCCGCAAGGCTGGTGGAAATCGGTCAACCTGGCGACTGACAAGATCATTCCGCACTTCCAGAACCTGGCCGACGCCATGCACAAGCATGGCGCCAAGATCATGATTCAGATCACCCACATGGGCCGCCGCTCCCGCTGGGACGGCGACCATTGGCCGACGCTGTTGTCGCCGTCGGGCATCCGTGAACCGGTGCACCGCGCGACCTGCAAAACCATCGAGCCAGAAGAAATCTGGCGGGTGATCGGCAACTACGCCAGCGCTGCGGGCCGCGCCAAGGCCGGTGGTTTGGACGGCGTTGAGCTGTCTGCCGTGCACCAACACATGATCGACCAGTTCTGGAGCCCACGGGTTAACAAGCGTACCGATGAGTGGGGCGGCAGTTTCGAAAACCGCATGCGTTTCGGCATGGAAGTAATCAAGGCAGTGCGCAAGGAAGTCGGTCCTGACTTCTGCGTCGGCCTGCGCATCTGCGGCGACGAATTTCACCCTGATGGCTTGAGCCATGAGGACATGAAGGAGATTGCCAAGTACTACGACGCCACCGGGTTGATCGACTTCCTCGGCGTCGTCGGTTCGGGTTGTGATACCCACAACACCCTGGCCAACGTTATCCCGAACATGAGCTACCCGCCTGAGCCGTTCCTGCACTTGGCAGCCGGGATCAAGGAAGTGGTCAAGGTGCCGGTGCTGCACGCACAGAACATCAAAGACCCGAACCAGGCCACACGGATTCTGGAAGGCGGCTACGTCGACATGGTCGGCATGACCCGCGCGCACATTGCTGACCCGCACCTGATTGCCAAGATCAAAATGGGCCAGATCGACCAGATCAAACAATGCGTCGGCGCTAACTACTGCATCGACCGTCAATACCAGGGTCTGGATGTGTTGTGCATCCAGAACGCTGCGACTTCCCGTGAATACATGGGCGTGCCGCACATCATCGAAAAAAGCACCGGCGTGAAACGCAAGGTAGTCGTCGTTGGTGCAGGCCCTGCAGGCCTGGAAGCTGCTCGGGTGTGTGCTGAACGTGGGCATGACGTGACCTTGTTCGAGAAGAAAGACACCCTCGGCGGGCAAATCACCACCGCATCGAAAGCGCCGCAGCGCGATCAAATTGCCGGTATTACCCGTTGGTTCCAGCTGGAACTGGCGCGGTTGAAGGTTGATGTGCGTTTGGGCACGGCGGCTGATCCAGCCACCATTCTCGACCTGCGTCCAGACGTAGTGGTGCTGGCCAACGGCGGTCATCCGTTCCTGGAGCAGAACGAACATTGGGGCGCGGCTGAAGGCTTGGTTGTCAGCAGTTGGGACGTGCTTGACGGCACCGTGGCGCCGGGCAAGAACGTGCTGGTCTACGACACCATCTGCGAATTCACCGGGATGTCGGTTGCCGACTTCATGGCTGACAAAGGCAGCCAGGTTGAAATCGTCACCGACGATATCAAGCCGGGCGTGGCCATCGGCGGCACGTCGTTCCCGACGTACTACCGCAGCATGTATCCCAAAGAAGTGATCATGACCGGCGACCTGATGCTTGAGAAGGTCTACCGCGAAGGCGACAAACTGGTTGCTGTGCTGGAAAACGAATACACCGGTGCCAAAGAAGAACGCGTGGTTGATCAGGTGGTGATCGAGAACGGCGTGCGTGCTGATGAATGGATGTACTACGAGTTGAAAGAGGCCTCGCGCAACAAAGGCCAAATCGACATCGAAGCGCTATTCGCCATTCAACCGCAACCTTGCCTTAGCGAACCGGGCGACGGCTACTTGCTGTTCCGCATCGGCGACTGCGTGGCCCAGCGCAACATCCATGCGGCCATTTATGACGCATTGCGGTTGTGTAAAGACTTTTAAGGGAACCCTGTGGGAGCGCGCTTGCCCGCGATAAGGCCGGAACGGCCTTCGAATTTCATTGGATAAGTGATTTTTGTGGCCGCTCCGCGCTCTAGCGCGCTCTTACAGATGACCGAGTCCGGTTTTAAAAGCGTGAATTCAGACCCACCCGGTTTTTGATGGGAGCTCCACATGTTGAACACCCTTCTTCCCATCCTGTTGTTCGTCGCCCTGGCTTTGGCCGTGTTGGGCGCGTTGCGGCGGATGATGCTGTGGCGTCAGGGCCGGGCGTCCAAGGTCGACCTGCTTGGTGGCTTGCTGGCAATGCCCAAGCGCTACATGGTGGACTTGCACCACGTGGTCGCCCGGGATAAATACATCGCCAATACTCACGTCGCAACGGCCGGCGGCTTTGCGCTGGCGGCGTTGCTGGCAATTCTGGTCCATGGCTTGGGCCTGCATAACCGTATCCTTGGCTACGCTTTGCTGCTGGCCACGGCGATCATGTTCGTCGGCGCGATCTTCATGGCGCTGCGTCGGCGCAACCCACCGGCGCGGCTGTCGAAAGGTCCGTGGATGCGCTTGCCTAAAAGCCTGATGGCGTTTTCCGTCAGCTTCTTTCTCGTGACGTTGCCGATTGCCGGGATTTTGCCTGAAGATTTCGGCGGTTGGGTTCTGGTGGCGTTATTGAGCCTGGGCGTGGCCTGGGGCGTATCGGAAATGTTCTTCGGCATGACCTGGGGCGGGCCGATGAAGCATGCCTTCGCTGGCGCGTTTCATCTGGCCTGGCACCGTCGTTCCGAGCGTTTCGGCGGCGGTCGTTCTACCGGTTTGAAACCGTTGGACCTAAGTGACAGCAGTGCGCCGTTGGGCGTAGAAAAACCCAAGGATTTCACTTGGAACCAACTGCTGGGTTTCGACGCCTGCGTGCAGTGCGGTAAATGCGAAGTCGCGTGCCCGGCGTTTGCCGCTGGCCAACCGCTGAACCCGAAAAAGCTGATTCAAGACATGGTCGTTGGTTTGGCGGGCGGCACCGATGCCAATTTTGCAGGCAGTCCGTATCCAGGGAAAAAAATCGGCGAACACGGCGGTAACGCCCATCAGCCAATCGTCAACGGCCTGGTCGATGCCGATACGTTATGGTCATGCACCACTTGCCGTGCCTGCGTCGAAGAATGCCCGATGATGATTGAACACGTTGACGCCATCGTCGACATGCGCCGTTTTCTCACTTTGGAAAAAGGCGCGACGCCGAACAAAGGCGCTGAAGTCCTCGACAACCTGATCGCCACCGACAACCCGGGTGGATTTGCGCCGGGCGGCCGGATGAACTGGGCGGCCGACTTGAACCTCGCTCTGTTCAGCGACCTCTCCAGTCAAGGCCGGACTGCCGACGTGTTGTTCTGGGTAGGTGACGGCGCGTTCGATATGCGTAACCAGCGCACGCTGCGCGCCTTCGTCAAGGTGCTGAAAGCCGCCAATGTCGATTTCGCCGTGCTGGGCCTGGAAGAGCGCGACAGCGGCGACGTGGCACGGCGTTTGGGCGATGAAGCTACCTTCCAGATGCTGGCCAAACGCAACATTCAGACGTTAGCTAAATACGATTTCAAACGCATCGTCACCTGCGATCCCCACAGTTTCCATGTGCTGAAAAATGAATACGGCGCGTTCGATGGCAATTATCAAGTGCAGCACCACAGCACTTATATGGCAGAGCTGATCGAAGCGGGCGCATTGAATCTGGGCCAGCACAAAGGCACCAGCGTGACCTACCACGATCCGTGCTACCTCGGTCGTTATAACGGCGAATACGAGGCGCCGCGCGAGGTACTGCGCGCGCTGGGGATTGAGATCAAAGAGATGCAACGCTCTGGTTTCCGTTCACGCTGCTGCGGCGGCGGTGGCGGCGCGCCGATTACCGACATCCCCGGCAAGCAACGTATTCCGGACATGCGCATGGACGACATCCGCGAAACCGGCGCTGAGTTGGTCGCGGTGGGTTGCCCACAATGCACAGCGATGCTCGAGGGCGTAGTCGAACCTCGGCCGCTGATCAAAGACATTGCCGAACTGGTGGCGGACGCATTGCTGGAAGGCGTTGCCGCCAGCAAGCCTTTGCCGCTCAAACACGGTTCGACCAAGCCCAAACTCGCGGAGGTGCACTGATGAGCGACATTATTCGCCGTGACCCTCGCGCTGAATGGATTGCCCGTAACCGCCTGCACCCGCTGCATGCGGCCATGCAACCGGCACAGACCAGCTGGATGGGGCCCAACGGCATTGTCCGTAAAGACGTGCACAACGTCGGCTTTATCGGCCCCAACGGCATCAAACGTATTGACCGCAGCGGCGCGCAACAGGGCGGGGCGGTTAAACGCTCTTCCGCTGCTGAAGTGCAATTGCCGCTGCATCAGATTGCGCAACCGGCGTTCTACATTTGTGTAGCCCCGGACATGGTTGGCGGCCGCTTGAGTGCCCATGACCGTGACTTGCTGGGCCTTGCCCACAGTTTGGCCGGCACAGACGGCGCGGTCCTGGCCGTTATCTTTGGCGAACACAAAGAAACGACCTTCGCTACAGCGGGCGTTGACCGACTGTTGGTATTGGACGGCGGCGAATTCAGCGGTTATTCACCAGAGCAACGAGTTCAGGGACTGCGGGCTGTGGATAACCAATTCAGCCCCCGCCATTGGTTGCTGCCTGATAGCCGCACCGGTGGTGGCGAACTGGGTCGGCGTTTCGCCGCCAGCCTGGGCGAACGGCCGGCAACACGGGTGTGGCAAGTCACGGCTGACCAATGCATCGGCCGTGCCGGTGCGGGTCGTGAAGACCTGGCCGGTCCATTGGCGCGATTGATCCTGGCCGCCGTCGAATGTGCAGAGCCGGTTAGCGAAACCCGTCACGAAGCCTTGCCCGTGGAGTTATCCACAGCCGTGGCGCGTAGCTTGCCGCGTATCGAGGACCTCGGCGCAGTGGCCGTCGACCCGGCAGCGATTCCCATGGCCGAAGCCGAGTTCATTTTCTCGGGCGGCAATGGCGTAAAGGATTGGGACTTGTTCCACCGTACGGCTGTGGCCTTGGGCGCTACCGAAGGCGCCTCCCGTGTGGCGGTGGACGATGGCTACATGGCCCGTGATCGTCAGGTCGGCGCCAGCGGCACATGGGTCACTGCGCGGGTATACGTTGCGGTGGGTATTTCCGGGGCGATTCAGCACCTTCAAGGCATCGGCGCCTGCGACAAGGTCGTGGCGATCAACCTTGATCCAGGTTGCGACATGATCAAACGCGCCGATTTGTCGGTGATCGGTGAGAGCGCAGACATTCTTAAGGCGTTGATCGCTGCGATTGAGACCTACCGCAACGAGGGGAAACGCGATGCCGCTTAATTCGCTTCTTAGTTCAAAGGCGCCGGTGGATAACAATGCAATCCATGTGGTTAGCCTGGTTTCCATTGGAGCCCACCCCACTTCTGGCCGTCCGCGCCGTGCCGAGCAAGATGCCCGCGCGGTTGAGCTGGGCTTGCAATTGGCCGGGGATAACTTGCACGTGCTGCATGCCGGCAATGTCCAGGAGCCTGCGCTACGGGCCTATCTCGGCATGGGTCTGGATGAGTTGCATGTACTGGAGCAGCCCGAAGGCGCCGATGCATTGCCAGCGTTGGTTGATTA
>NZ_JAQGNX010000185.1 GCF_028293835.1 Pseudomonas sp. | reverse complement strand
TTGGGTATGGTCACGCCATTGGGCGCTGACGTGGAAACCGTTTGGGCCAATATCTTGGCATCCAAATCCGGAGCCGGGCCGATCACGCGCTTCGACGCGACCGACTACGCCTGCCGGATCGCGATGGAGGTGAAGCCCGCCGACCATCCTTACGGTTTCGACCCGAACAAGCGCGTTGATCACAAGGTTCAGCGGCAGGTCGATCCGTTCATCATCTTTGGCATCGATGCCGCCGGACAGGCGCTCGAGGATGCCGGCCTGACCGACATGACCGAGGAACAGCGGTTTCGCGCCGGGCTTTCGATCGGTTCGGGCATCGGCGGCCTTCCCGGTATCGCCAGCGAATCGATCGTCCTGCACGAACGCGGTCCGCGCCGTGTCTCACCGCACTTTGTCCACGGGCGGCTGATCAACCTGATTTCGGGACAGGTCAGCATCAAATACGGCCTGATGGGCCCGAACCATGCAGTCGTCACGGCTTGCTCCACCGGCGCGCATTCGATTGGCGACGCGGCGCGGATGATTCGGGACGATGACGCCGACGTCATGCTGGCTGGCGGAGCAGAGGGTGCGATTTGCCCACTCGGTATCGCCGGATTCTCGCAGGCTCGCGCACTTTCTACAGCGTTCAATGACACGCCCGAAAAGGCATCGCGTCCCTATGACGTCGATCGCGACGGGTTCGTGATGGGTGAGGGTGCCGGTGTCATCGTCCTCGAAGAATATGAGCATGCCAAGAAGCGCGGCGCGAAAATCTATGCCGAGGTAATCGGTTACGGCCTGTCGGGCGATGCGTATCATGTAACCGCGCCGCATCCTGAGGGTTCGGGCGCGTTCCGGTCGATGCAGATGGCGATGCGCAAGTCCGGCCTAGAACTGTCGGACATCGATTACATCAACGCGCACGGCACATCGACGCCATTGGGTGACGAGCTCGAGCTGGGGGCTGTTCGTCGCCTGTTCGGCAGTGCGCTGGATACGGCTTCGATGAGTTCGACCAAGTCGGCGACCGGGCATTTGCTTGGCGGTGCGGGTGCAATCGAGAGCATCTTCTGCATTCTGGCGCTGCGCGACCAGATCGTTCCTCCCACGCTGAACCTCGACAATCCAAGCGAAGGCTGCGTGGGCGTCGATCTCGTGCCCCACGTAGCCAAGGAGCGTAAGGTTAAAGCCGTGCTGAACAACAGCTTCGGATTTGGCGGCACGAATGCCAGTCTGGTGATGAAGGCAATCTGATGCGTCGGCTGCTGATTGTCGCGTTGCTGATCGTCGCGGCATTCATCGCGGTTACCCTGTTTCGGAACGCGGGCGGCGCGCCGCGTGACGTCAACGTCGTTATTCCGGTCGGATCCAGCCTGACGTCGGCTGCAAAGACGCTGGAGGAAAATGGGGCGATCAAGTCATCGCGCGCGTTCCTGACCGATGCAAAACTGTTTGGGAGCAAGGCTCCGATCAAGCCGGGTGAGTATCATATCGCGCGGGGCATGGGGCCGGAAGCGATCCTGAGACTGCTGCAATCGGGTCGCACGCTGCAGCGTTTTGTCGTGATTCCGGAAGGAATGCCGTCGATCCTGGTTCAGGAAAAACTGATGGCGACGCCATTGCTGACAGGCAACATCGCGATCCCGCAGGAGGGATCTTTGCTCCCCGATGCCTATGCCTATACGCGTGGCGAAAGCCGGGCGGCGGTTGTCGGACGGATGCAGAAGGCGATGCAGACGGCACTGGCAAATGCCTGGAAGACCCGGAAACCCACGACAGCGGTGACCACGCCCGAGGCCGCAATCATCCTTGCGTCGATCGTGGAAAAGGAAACGGCGCTGGCGAGCGAGCGCCGGATGGTTGCGGGTGTATATTCCAATCGGCTCAAGCGCGCGATGCCATTGCAGGCCGACCCGACGACGATTTATCCAGTGACGCGCGGAAAACCGCTGGGCCGTCGTATCCTGCGGTCCGAGTTACAGGCCGAGAATGGCTATAACACTTATCGGAAGTCGGGCCTGCCGATTGGGCCGATCACCAATCCGGGCAAGGCGTCCATCCTCGCCGTGCTCGATCCTGCTCCCACGCAGGCGCTGTATTTCGTGGCTAACGGGACAGGCGGTTCGTCGTTCGCAGATACTCTGTCGCAGCACAGCGCCAACGTGCAGAAATACTATGCCCTGCGTCGTGCGCGCGGGGAAATGTAGCCGCTATTTCGCGGCATACATTTTGACCAGATCGTATAGATAATCGCGGCCTTCATAGAGCGACCGCACGCGCAGCCGTTCGTTCAGTCCATGAATGCCGTTGAAGTCTGTCTCGGCAAAAATACCGGGAACCCCGTAGACCGGGATGCCGATCGCTTCGAGAAAGATGCCGTCCGTCGCCCCGGTCGACATCATCGGCAGGATCGGCACACCGGGGAAATGCTTTGCGGCAACGGCGGTCGCAGGCCCGATGATCTTCGGGTCGAGAGCCGGAGGTTTGGCAATCGGCCGCAGTGGGGGAACAAGTGTCAGCGTGATTTTTGGATCGTTGATCGCCGTTTTCAGCGCCGTGCTTGTCGTTTCATTGGTTTCACCGGGGAAAATCCGGCAATTGATATTGGCGCCCGCCCTCTGCGGAAGCGCGTTGTTGGCATGGCCGCCGTCGAGCAAAGTCGCGACACAGGTCGTCCGCAGCGTCGAATGAAACGTGGCGTCGGATGAGACGATCTTGTCAGCCGCTGAATCACCCGGATTTGCCAGCAACGTTGTGATCGCCGCACCCATCTCACCCCCAACTGTTTTCCCGGTTTGAGTGAAAAATGCCCGCGTCGTGTCGGTGAACTTGGCGGGAAATTCATAGCTGCGGACAGCGCGCAGGGCGTCGGCCAGCTCGTAGATCGCATTGTCGGGAACGGGACGCGAGCTGTGGCCACCGGGGTTGGTCGCCTCTATCCGATAGTTCTGGACGGCTTTTTCGCCAATCTGAATAGCCAGCGCAACCTTTTTTCCATCAGGATCCAGCCGTCCACCGCCGCCTTCATTCAGCGCAAATTCGGCCGCAATCAGATCGGGCCGATTCCTGGTCAGCCATTGCGCGCCATTGAATGCGTAACTGGTTTCCTCGCCACAGGTCAGCGCCAGTTTTATGGTCCGCTTCGGCTTATAGCCTTCCTTGCGGAAGCGGATCATCGCATCGGTCCAGATCGCGGCCATCGCCTTGTCGTCCATGACTCCGCGCGCATAGAAAAATCCATTTTCCTCGATGAGTTTGAACGGATCGCGCGTCCAGTCCTCTCGCTTGGCTTCGACCACATCGACGTGAGCGAGCAACAGCATCGGCTTGATCCTGTCATCGCTCCCTTTCAGGACCGCGACCAGACCGCCCTCCTTGGGATGCTCCGGGGTAGAGAAATAGGTGATGTCAGCGTCGGCAAATCCGGCCGCCTTTAGTCGCGCGCCCATTTTGGCGGCCGCGTCAGTGCAACTTCCGACCGAAAGCGTCGTGTTGGTTTCGACCAATTCCTGATAAAGTGCGCGAAAGGCGGACTGGTCGGCACGTATGGTTTGCGCCGACGCGGGCGCGAAAGCGGCAGATGCGAGCAACGCGGCGGCAAGTGTCCTGACGATCATGCTAATTCCCCTTGGTCCTGCTCAAGCTATTCGCTGAACGATTAGTCGTAAAGCACCCTTGGCATCGGGGGTTAGCATCCTCATATGCGGTGTCGAGGACGCCCCGTCCTTTCAAGATTATCCAAACAGAGGAGACCCCGATGCACGTCGGTCGTGAAGTTCCCAACGTAACCCTGAAAACCCGCGTTCGCGATGAGACCGTGGAAGGGCCAAACCCATTCCGCTGGCAGGATGTTTCCACCGGTGACTTGTTCAAGGGCAAGCGCGTCGTGATTTTCGGCCTGCCCGGCGCCTACACGCCAACGTGTTCGTCGAAGCAGCTTCCCGGTTTTGAAGCCGGATATGACGAGATGAAAAGCCTTGGCATGGATGAGCTTTATTGCGTGTCCGTCAACGATGCTTTCGTGATGTACAAC
>NZ_JAQGNX010000169.1 GCF_028293835.1 Pseudomonas sp. | reverse complement strand
GTGCAGCGACATCGACCCACACCAGGAAAATACTACCCATTAGCACGCAAGCAGGCAGCAATCGCCGGTGTTCGGCGCCCACCAGACGTCGAGCTACATGGGGCACCATCAGGCCGACGAAGCCAATCGAGCCGCTGATGGAAACCATGACCCCGGTCATCAACGAGGCGATTAAAAACACTTTTATCCGCACGTTGCGTGCGTTCAGGCCCAGGGTCACGGCGGTTTGCTCACCGGCCATCAACCCGTTCAACGCGCGAGCCATGGCCAGTAATAAAATCAAACCGATCAATACGCTCAGGGCCGGAATGCCCAGCAGCTCCCAACGGGCCAGACCCAGGCCGCCGAGCATCCAGAACATTACGGCCGAACTGGCGCGATGGTCGCCCATGAACAGCAGCAAGTTGGCCAGTGCCATCATCACGAACGACACCGCGATGCCGCACAGCAGCAAACGGTCGCTGTCCAGACGACCTCGGCGGTTGGCGATGGCAAGCACCATCAACATGCTGCACAGCGCGCCGATGAATGCTGCAAGTGGCAGCGTTAACAGCCCAATCACTTCACCGACATGCAGCACCACGATTACTGCGCCCAGGGTGGCGCCGGAGGTCACGCCCAATAAATGCGGGTCGGCCAGAGGATTGCGGGTCACCGCTTGCAGCACTGCGCCAGTCAACGCCAGGCCGGCGCCGACCAATGCGCCGAGGAGCATTCTTGGCACGCGGATCAGCCACACGATGTGTTCCTGTCCGGCGCTCCAGCTCGGCACTTGCGGGCCAAATCCGAATAGCTTGTGCAAGAGGATCTGCCAAACGATCTGTGCGGGCACCGGCGCCGCGCCAAAACCCAGGGACAACACGCAGGACGCCAGCAGCACAAGGCCCAGACCGAGGATTAGCAGGGCATAAGCGCGGCGCCCGGTCACAGCGCCTGGCCGTGAAAGCCTGCTGCGAGGGTTTCGATGGCGTCGATGTTGTCGATCCCCGGCGTGGCGGCCACGTAGGGAATCACGATGAAGCGCTGGTTGCGGATCGCGTCGATGGATTGCAGCGCCGGGTGGGTCAGTAGAAAGTGTTTTTTCTGTTCAGCGGTGACTTCGCCGTAATCGACGATCACGATGACTTCAGGGTTACGCTCCACCACGCTTTCCCAGTTGACCCGTGTCCAACTGGCGTCGACGTCGTCCAGCACGTTGCGTCCGCCTGCTGCTGCGATCAGCGCTTGGGGCATGGCCAGGCGGCCCGAGGTCATGGCTCGGTCTTCGCCACTGTCGTAGAGAAATACCCGCGGACGGTCGGCGGGTAAGCTGGCCGTGATCGTCGCAACCCGTTTCTGCATCTGCACAATTAACTGATTGGCGCGGTCCTGGACGTCGAATATTTTTCCCAGGTTGCGCAAGTCGTTGTACATGTCATCCAGGCTTGCCGCTGGACGTTTCATCACAAACGCGCAGGATTCAGTCAGCTCATAGACTTTGATTCCCAGCGGGGCCAGGGTCTGCGGGGTGAGGTCGCCGCCAACCCGCATGCCGTAATCCCAACCGGCAAAAAAGAAGTCGACGTTGGCGCTGAGCAGGGTTTCCACCGACGGGTATTTGCTCGCCAGTTCTGGCAAGCCGTCGAGGATCTTCGCCATTTGCGGCGTCACGGATTTCCAGCCGCTAATGCCGCTATAGCCAACCATGCTCGACTTCAAACCGAGGGCGAGCATCATTTGTGTCATGTTGATGTCATGGCTTAACCCGTGCTGCGGCGCTTGGTCGAAGGTGACGTCGCGGTTGCAGCTTTGCACCGTCAGCGGGTAGTGCGTGGCTTCGGCTGAAGCCTGGGCAACGATTGACATCAGGCCGAAGGTAAGGCTGATGCGCAGGAACAAAGACGAGGTCATGGGAGAGTGATCCAGGTAATTCGCGGGTAGCCGCAAAGCGGATGGGTGTCGACCAGCGCCTCGACGCCAAACACATCGCGCAGCAGTTCTTCGGTAAGGACTTCTGCGGGTGTACCGCTGGCCACAATGCGACCGTGATCGATAACGTAGAGGCGGTCACAAAAGGCAGCAGCGAGGTTGAGGTCGTGAAGGCTGGCCAACACGCCAATGTTCAGGCGTTTGATCAATTGCAGCAGTTCGATTTGATAGCGCGGGTCGAGGTGGTTGGTCGGCTCATCGAGCATCAGCATGGTCGGTTGTTGGGCAAGAGCGCGGGCGAGAATCACGCGCTGCTTTTCGCCACCGGACAAGGTGGGGAATCCGTGGTCTTCGAAGCCGTGCATGCCCACCGAAAGCAGCGCATCGCGGGCAATTTGTCGGTCTTCCAGGGTGTCGCCTTCGAACAGGCTTTTATGCGGAGTACGGCCCATGGCGACCACTTCCTCGACGCTCAGGCCAAAGGCGTCAGGAAACTCTTGCAGCACCACGGCGATCCGTTGCGCGCACCAGCGTGGCGACTGCCGCCAGATATCGACGTCGCCCAACAGCACCTCGCCCGTGGCCGGTCGGTTGAACCGATAAGCACAGCGCAACAGGCTGGTCTTGCCGCTACCGTTGGGCCCGATCAGGCCGACGAACTCACCGGCCGCCACACTCAACTCCACCTCACGCAGCTGGAACTGATGATGGCAATGCCCATGGCCCAGGGGCGACCAGGCAAGATGGGTGAGCGTGAGTTCGGTCATGGGTTTCCTATGGGGTAAAGATGTCATCTGTAGGAGGTTGGGCGACCGGTTCCCGGTCGAATCGCAGCCTTCGGCAGCTCCTACGAATTCCTGGCAGGGCGCTGAGTCCGGGTAATTCGCGACAACACCAACCAGTCCAGCGCCCAGACAGCCACCAGCGAAATGCCTACCAGCGGAAACGCCAGGCCCAAGCCAACCATGATCACGATGGCGGTTTTCCAGCGGGGCAGGTCGTGGCGCAGCGGCGGTACACCAAGGCCGCCTTGTGGGCGACGTTTCCACCACATCACCAATCCGCTGACCGAACTCAGCAGCACCATGAGGCAGATCAACAGAATCAGCAGTTGATTGATCCAGCCGAAGAACTTGCCTTCGTGCAGCATCACGCCCATTTCCGTCGCGCGGGAAACGTTGCTGTAGTCCTTCCAGCCAATATCGGCCAGCACCTTGCCGCTGTATTGATCCACATGCAGCGTGGCATCGTTGCGAGGATCATCGGCAAATACCGCGATGGTAAACACGCCATCGGCAGTGGTTGGCGCGGTGATGCTATAGCCCGGCTCAACGCGGCGCTCGGTAGCAATGTTGACCACTTGTTGCAGCGACAGCGTTGGCGCCGCAGGCATCGACATTGCGCCGCCGTGGTTCATGTGTTCGGCATGCTCGCCTGACACCGGCATCGGCGTATTTTCCAATGCCCACGGCACGGTTTGGCGGGTCGGCGTATTCAGTTCGCCGGCCTGTTTAGTTGATTTGGGCACGTCGTTCCACATGGCCGCCGGGAAGGTGTTCCAGACATCGGCAAACTGTTTGCCCCACACGCCGGTCCAGGTCATGCCGCTGAGCAGCATCAACAGCAAAAATAGCGCGCCCCAGAAACCGGTCACTGCATGGAAGTCGCGCCACAGCAGCCTGCCTTTACTGTTCAAGCGTGGCCACAACACCCCAGCCATGGAGGCGCCGCGCGGCCACCATAAATACAAACCCGAGATCACCAGCACGATGGCCCAACCGGCAGCCAACTCCACAATGCGGTCGCCGACTTTGCCAATCAGCAACTTG
>NZ_JAQGNX010000165.1 GCF_028293835.1 Pseudomonas sp. | reverse complement strand
CTTGTACTTATTCGCTTAAAAAGAACCTCGCCCTTAAAAGCGAGGTTTTTTTACGCCTGTAATTTATGGGTAAATGCAGGACCCTGCAGGAGGTCGCCCTTTGTCCAGACGCCTCGCTGTCGCGCAGCAAACAAAAATCTGTAGGAGCTGCCGAAGGCTGCGATAGGCCGGGGTCGCGGGCGACCGGCACTCCTTCAGCGGTATCACGAGGGCGACCGGTTCCCGGTCGAATCGCAGCCTTCGGCAGCTCCTACATATTATTTTTAAGTCACTAAGTTATGCGTTGTTTGATAAGACTGCGCAACACCTCTCGCCAACACGTCGGCTCCTACAGCTAGCGTTAGTCGTCGCTAACGGTAATGCTCGGCATTGCCTGCGATTGCGCTTCCTGCAGAACGATCCGCGCACCTACATGCCGGGCCAGCTCCTGATAGACCATAGCAATCTGGCTTTCAGGCTCAGCGATGACCGTAGGCTTGCCGCCGTCCGCCTGCTCTCGAATCAACATCGACAAGGGCAATGAGGCCAGCAACTCGACGTCGTATTGCGCCGCCAGCTTCTGACCGCCACCTTCGCCAAACAAATGCTCTGCATGACCGCAGTTAGAGCAAATGTGTACCGCCATGTTCTCCACGACGCCCAACACCGGAATGTTCACCTTACGGAACATCTCCACGCCCTTCTTCGCATCCAGCAATGCCAGATCTTGCGGTGTGGTGACAATCACAGCGCCCGCCACCGGGACTTTCTGTGCCAGTGTCAGCTGAATATCCCCAGTGCCTGGCGGCATGTCGATAACCAAATAGTCCAGATCATCCCACGCGGTCTGCGTAATCAATTGCAGCAGAGCGCCAGAAACCATGGGCCCACGCCAAACCATTGGTGTGTTGTCATCGGTCAGAAACGCCATGGACATCACTTGAATTCCATGGGATTCCAAGGGCACGAACCATTTTTGGTCCTTGATTTTCGGCCGGGTGCCTTCCGCGATGCCGAACATCACGCCTTGGCTTGGGCCGTAGATATCGGCATCGAGAATGCCGACCCGCGCCCCTTCGCGAGATAACGCCAGCGCCAGGTTCGCAGCAGTAGTGGATTTACCCACCCCGCCCTTCCCCGAGGCCACCGCCACAATGTTTTTCACATTGGCCAGGCCCGGGATCTGCTCCTGAGCCTTGTGCGGGGCAATTACGCTGCGCACCTCGACCTTGGCCGACGACACGCCATCAAGCCCTTCGATGGCGATTTGCAGCATTTGCGCCCAGCCATTCTTGAACAACGCGGCGGCATAGCCGAGTTCAAGCTGCACGGCGACGCGATCACCCTGAATGTCGATGGCACGAACACAGCCAGCGCTGACAGGATCCTGATTCAAATAAGGGTCGGTATATTGGCGAAGAACGGCTTCCACCGCTGCGCGATTAACGGCGCTCATGGCTACTCCCGAGAATAAAGACTGAGTAAAACAGGCGGCTATCCTACCCCTTATGCAGCCGTTCGGCATGTTTTAGCCATGAGCTTAACGTTGCGTTGAATGCGGTCAATATGTGACGGCGGGGTGAAAAATATCGCCCAGACCTTTATAGTGGCCGACCTCCGTTCCACTTCAAGTAGCCGAGCCCCATGTCCGAGCCACGCAAGATCCTCGTCACCAGCGCCCTGCCCTACGCCAATGGATCAATCCACCTTGGCCATATGCTTGAGTACATCCAGACTGACATGTGGGTGCGCTTTCAAAAGCACCGTGGCAATCAGTGCATCTACGTCTGCGCGGATGATGCCCACGGCTCGGCAATCATGCTGCGTGCTGAAAAAGAAGGGATCACTCCAGAACAACTGATCGACAATGTAAAGGCTGAACACAGCGCCGACTTTGCCGACTTCCTGGTGGATTTCGATAACTTCCACTCTACGCACTCGGATGAAAATCGCGAGTTGTCGAGCATGATCTACACCCGACTGCGCGATGCCGGGCACATCGCTACGCGCTCCATCACTCAATATTTCGACCCGGAAAAGCTGATGTTCCTGGCCGACCGCTTCATCAAGGGCACCTGCCCGAAATGCGGCACGGAAGACCAATATGGTGATAACTGCGAGAAATGTGGTGCGACCTATGCGCCGACTGACCTGAAGAACCCGAAATCAGCCATTTCCGGGGCCACGCCGGTCTTGAAGGAATCGCAGCACTTCTTCTTCAAATTGCCCGACTTCGACGCCATGCTGAAAAGCTGGACCCGCAGTGGCACGCTGCAAGAAGCCGTCGCGAACAAAATCGCAGAATGGCTGGATGCTGGCTTGCAACAGTGGGACATCTCCCGGGACGCGCCGTATTTCGGTTTCGAGATTCCTGGTGAGCCGGGCAAGTATTTCTATGTGTGGCTGGATGCGCCGATTGGCTACATGGCCAGCTTCAAGAACCTGTGCGCACGCCGCCCCGATCTGGATTTCGATGCGTATTGGGCCAAGGACTCCACCACCGAGCTGTACCATTTCATCGGCAAGGACATCGTTAATTTCCATGCGCTGTTCTGGCCGGCCATGCTCGAAGGCGCAGGCTTCCGTAAGCCAACCGCAATCAACGTCCACGGCTACCTGACCGTCAATGGCCAGAAGATGTCGAAATCTCGCGGGACCTTTATCAAGGCCCGTACCTACCTTGACAATCTGCCGCCGGAATACCTGCGTTACTACTACGCGGCCAAGCTCAGCCGTGGGGTCGATGACCTGGACCTGAACCTCGAAGACTTCGTGCAGAAGGTCAACTCGGACTTGATCGGCAAAGTGGTCAACATTGCCAGCCGTTGTGCAGGGTTCATCCACAAAGGTAACGCCGGTGTGTTGGTTGCGGGCAACGCAGCGCCCGAGCTGACCGACGCATTCCTCGCTGCTGCGCCAGGCATCGCAGAGGCGTACGAGGCGCGAGATTTCGCCCGCGCCATGCGTGAAATCATGGGCCTGGCTGATCGCGCAAACGCTTACATCGCCGACAAGGCGCCCTGGTCGTTGGCCAAGCAGGAAGGCAAGCAAGATGAGGTTCAGGCCGTTTGCGCGCTGGGCATCAACCTGTTCCGCCAACTGGTGATTTTCCTCAAGCCGGTGTTGCCGCTGCTGGCTGCCGATGCCGAGAAATTCCTCAACGTCGCGCCGTTGACCTGGGGCGATCACCTGACGCTGCTGAGCGATCATCAGCTCAATCCGTTCCTTGCGCTGATGACCCGAATTGACCCGGTAAAAGTCCAGGCCATGAGCGATGCGTCGAAAGAAGACCTGACCGTCAGCCAGACCTCGGTTGCCCCGCAAGGCAATGGCGAATTGGTCAAAGAACCGCTGGCCGCCGAGATAGACTTTGATGCGTTCGCTGCGGTCGACCTTCGGGTAGCATTGATCCTCAAGGCCGAACACGTTGAAGGCGCCGACAAACTGCTGCGTCTGACCCTGGATATCGGCGATGAACAGCGCAATGTATTCTCCGGGATCAAGAGCGCCTATCCGAACCCGGCCGAGCTTGAGGGCCGCTTGACGATGATGATTGCCAACCTCAAACCACGGAAAATGCGTTTCGGTATTTCCGAGGGGATGGTGATGGCGGCGGGCCCTGGAGGCGAGGAAATCTACCTGCTTAGCCCGGACAGCGGTGCCAAGCCAGGCCAACGAATCAAGTAAACCCTGCGTCAAGCCCACGAGCCTCACCGTTCGTGGGCTTTTTTATGCAAGAAGCACACGCTCAGCCTGCTCGGTACTATCTTTTCTGAAGGCCAGTCATCCGTTCGACATCCCATGACAAAAATCAAGCTCACGCCATGAACCTGATCACCAGCATCGACGCCCTGTTGCCACAAACTCAATGCGGGAAATGTGGCCACCCCGGCTGCAAACCCTATGCAGAAGGGATCGCAGCTGGCGAAGCGATCAATAAATGCCCACCTGGTGGCGACGAAACCATCGTCGCGCTCGCTCGTTTGCTGAAAGTGCCGGTGATCCAACTGGACATTCAGCGCGGCCCGGCACCGGCGCAGGTCGCGTTCATTCGCGAAGCGGAATGCATCGGTTGCACCAAATGCATCCAGGCTTGCCCGGTGGATGCGATTCTCGGTGCGGCAAAACTGATGCACACCGTCATCATTGACGAGTGCACCGGTTGCGATCTTTGCGTGGCGCCATGCCCAGTGGACTGCATCGAGATGCATGCGCTGCCCCTTGGTAACGAGACAGCCCTTGGTAGTGTCGTGCCTATCGTTGGCGGCTTGGCTTTTGGTACTGAGCAGCAACAAGCACGCACGGCCAAACGCAACCATGCGCGCCGACGTTTCGAGCTACGAAACGATCGAATGCATCGAGAAGAAGAAAAGCGGCAGGGGGAACGTCTGGCACGTGCGCAACGCGTGGCAACCGCACCCGTAGCCTCCGATACGGCGAACGACCTGGTGCAATCGGCCATCGAGCGTATTCGCGCCCAAAAAGCGGCTGCCAGCGACCAAGCGCTGAAAAAGGCCAAGATCACCTTGGCCATGAACCGCGCGCAACTGAACAAATCATTGAAAGCCTTTGGCCACCCGCCAACCCGGGAGCAGCAGCAACAGCTGGTAGAGTTGCAGCGCGAGTTCGAAGCGGCCGAGCAGGCTCTGAATTTCTTCGAAACAACCACCGTGACGCAACCCAACGTCGTCGTGGGCTCGCACACGACACGCTTATCATGAATACGCCCGCTACTGAGCGCTGCATTGTGGCCGGCCACCAGCGCCCCGTCAGCCACTGCGCTATTGTTTGGACCCATTCGCCCAAGTAAACGCCAAGTGTCGGCTACCAAGCGCTAATCTACCCCTCCGCCTTCAAGGAAACGCTGCATCCATGAACGCTGCTAAACGCCTGGAAATTTTTCGTCGGCTGCATGAGGACAATCCAGAACCGAAAACCGAACTGGCCTATGGCTCGCCTTTCGAACTGCTTATCTCCGTGATCCTTTCCGCCCAATCGACCGATGTCGGAGTCAATAAAGCGACTGCACGCCTTTATCCCGTGGCGAATACCCCTCAGGCGATTTATGACCTCGGCGTTGCCGGGCTTTCCGAGTACATAAAAACCATCGGTCTTTACAACGCTAAAGCAAAAAACGTGATCGAAACCTGCAGGTTGTTGCTCGAACGGCACGGTGGGCAGGTGCCTGAGACCCGCGAAGAGTTGGAAGCGCTGCCTGGTGTCGGACGTAAAACGGCGAACGTGGTTCTCAACACAGCCTTTCGCCAGTTGACCATGGCAGTGGATACCCATATTTTTCGGGTCAGCAACAGGACAGGCATAGCCAAAGGCAAAAATGTCGTCGAAGTAGAACGCCAGCTTATGAAATTTGTTCCTAAAGATTTCTTGCTTGACGCCCATCACTGGCTGATCCTCCACGGACGCTACGTGTGCCAGGCCCGCAAGCCCCGCTGCGGCAGTTGCAGGATTGAAGACTTGTGTGAATTCAAGGAAAAAACGTCCGACGATTGAGCGATAGTAGTTTTTAGAGGTGATCGATTGAAAAAATCTTTTTTACCCGGTCAGGATTTGCCGCTATAAGGTCCGCCAATGAGAGCCTAAGCCTGGAGTCACTTTATGAGCACTGGCAAAGAGCAACTGGACGAGGACGACGATTTCGTCGCGGTTGAAACGGACGATGAAAACCAACCGCCTGTGGAACAGGCAAAAACCAATTTGAGTAAACGTCGTACCATTGACAATCTACTGGAAGAACGACGCTTGCAGCGTAGATTGGCCGATTATGACTTTGATTTATAAGATATTTTGTGGTCGTAAAATCAATGCATGCGGTATAAAGCCTCTCGTCCGCGAGAGGCTTTAGCGCAACCTTACCCTTGAATCATCAAGGTTGGTACACCCTGTATCTTCCTGCCTGATACGCCTTCCTTACGCCTCTGAACGTCATCATACCAACCCGTTGCGTTGCGCTAGCTCGATCAGGTCTACCAAGGAGCGAGCGTTGAGTTTTAACAGCAAACGGGTTTTGTAAGTGCTGACAGTCTTGTTACTAAGAAACATTCCATCCGCAATCTCCTTGTTGGTCTTTCCCCGCGCCAGCTGCTGAAGCACCATCATCTCCCGGCCGGAGAGCCGATCAACCATGTCCGTCTCACTGGCATTGCCCATGCTTGAGCGCACAGTGTGCAGTGCCTGGTTCGGAAAATAGCTGTACCCGGACAACACCGCCTTGATTGCACTCAGCAGTTCGGTGAGGTCTTGCTGCTTGCACACATAACCCGCAGCCCCCGCCTGCATGCAGCGCATGGAGAAATGACCCGGCGCTTGCGAAGTCAGAATCAACACCCTGAAAGGTAGCGTCATCGCAGACAGACGAGCGATAACTTCCAACCCATCCAGTTTCGGAATGCCGATGTCCAAAATAACGATATCGGGTAAATGCTCGCGAGCAAGTTGCAAGGCATCCACGCCATTGTCCGTTTCCGCGATGACTTCATAGCCATGGCGCTCCATTAGCATGCGTACAGCAAGCCGAATGACGGGGTGATCATCCACGATCAGCACTTTATTCATGAGCAAGTCCAATTTTCGCTGTTCAAATTGTCAGAGTCAGCACAATAGCCTAGTCGTTTAGTGCTTTGCATAGCGCACCTCCTCGAGGACCAACAGCCAAAGACGATTCCTACATGAGCGAGAGACATTTCCTACAAAAGTCCTCATGTACATGAAGTTTCTGGCGTCCATTCGCAACGCGTTTACCTCGCGGGCTAAAAAAATGGTTGCACCTCCGTTTGTCGATCTACTGCATATTGATTCACGTAATAGAATTATCGCCGTTCGGTCAAGCATATCCCCGCTCCCTTAGACTATTCAGCACTAGCCTCGATTCCTATTAGCAACATAGGCCGATCGTGTCGCATGGCCACTAGCCAGCACTTCAGTAGTTTTTATTTTAGATCCTCATCCCTGGAAATCAGAACCTGGCGATGCGCGGCATCGGCAAGACAAGCGCACGTTCAAGGTTCATCGCTCTTGTATCAGCAGAATAAATCGAATTGTCTGACATACCACAGAACTACGTACAGAGAATTATTACTAATTCCATCCAGAGGATTTGCGAAACGATTGTGCAAACTATCCTTTTAAACAGAAAATGGTAGCCATGTTGTTACCTATAGGAAAAAGACTACATCCCGACAAGACATTTCCTACATCCTAAAACCTTTGCCGGCGTGCTTGACGTTTGATCGGTCCTACAATTTAACTTAAAAAATCAGCAGCAGAGCCGTCCGGGAAATTCTCACGCCACGTGTGTCCGGCAGCGTTAAAAAACAGCCATAGCCTGCTGCCCTTGACAAAACAATTCCGCCCTCTACTTGATGGGAAATTAACCCCGAACCGGCGTTATGGGCTCGTTCGACTTGGAGTTAATGCTATTCATTACAGTGTTACTAGTCTCAAAAGCGCAAAAAGGAAACGTACTACATCAGACACAGAAGAGTGGCGAATAAAAAGTAAGCGATTCGCACTCCTGTCATTACATTTTATCCCTTCTACTTTTTTCTCTTGCAAAACCTATTACCACTCGTTACTTTTTATCGACAGGCACTTCAATAGTTTCAAATTGAGTGCTGTTGCGCACTTCTGAATAACAGATTATCGGCCCGCCGCTCGCTGGCAAAAAAAGCCCCTTCTTGGGTATAACCGAGCCGATAGGACTCACCTTTTTGGGCCGACCCATGGAGAAATCCACCTCCATGGCGGACCACCACGGGTGTGTTCTATCCAACGGTTAAGCCTGCTGCCGTCTACAGAACAGGTACAGCACCATGAATAATAAAACCCCTAGCCCCTCGTCCCTATCTATGCCCGAACTCGACTTGACTAGCGCCGTAGAACGCTTCATTCAACAAGGAGGTGTTATCCATGTAGTGCCTGTTGGGGAAACCGCCGAATTCCCCAGCGAGTTATCACGGGCTGCAAAAAATGATATCGAAACAGAGGAAGACGGTCATAAAAAAGTCGAACTATTAAAGAGCTTGGTGGCGAAGGGGGCTGGAGTGAATTCACTGCAATACTCACTGCGCATGAACAAGAAAGACATTAAGCGAATGGCAAGAGAACAAAGCCTTAAAATCTCGTACAGCCGTCCTGTTCGCATAGCCAGAAGCGAAACGACAAGAGACCTCGACAGCGTGAGCGATGAGACAGCCGGCCACGCCATGCACTACTCCGGCTTGGGCTACAACGTCGTTGAAATAGCACAGCAACTGCGCTTGACCGTGCGCCAGGTATGGAAAATCGGGCGGGACTATCGGTTCGACTTCAAACAGACGAGGGACCCCACAATCTGCGACCCGCCAACAGCGGAATGAGCGATGGCATCCACTTGCCATTGTGTTTAAACGAAGCCTGCTCTCAACTGTTTATTGCAAAGATATAGACAGTACGCTTAAAGACAGTTGAGCACTTGCTCCGCCACCCATTAGAGTAATAATAGCCATGATTAAAAATTCAATCAAAGCACTCACCCCAGTCCACGTCATCGCGCTGTTCGCCAGCCTGTGTGAAGCTTCGGCGGCCACGGCGCTGCCCTACCTCGACGAGAACAACCAAGGGATCTACGTTTGGTTTCTTATCGCCTTCCCGTCAGCATTAACTTTTTTGTTCTTCTTGACGCTAAACTTCAATCATAAAGTTCTATACGGTCCGTCAGACTTTTCCAACGAGAACAACTTTTTGAAAGCCATCAAAAAATCTGAACTTAAATAATCAGCCGGTGCACATTGCCCGAAATCAAAACCGCACGCACTATGGCAGTCCTTGATGCGCCCCGTAGGGCACAGCAAAGACAACGATTTATCAGAACAGCTTGCGGCCTTTATTGGCCGCGATGCGCATGCGTAACGCATTTAACTTGATGAAGCCGGCTGCATCGGCCTGGTTGTAAGCACCACCGTCCTCTTCAAAGGTTGCGATGTTGGCGTCGAACAAAGACTCATCCGATTTGCGACCAGTAACGATCACGTTGCCTTTATACAACTTCAGACGTACGACGCCGTTCACGTGTGCTTGTGACGCATCGATCATCTGTTGCAGCATTAGCCGCTCAGGGCTCCACCAGTAGCCGGTGTAGATCAAGCTGGCGTATTTGGGCATCAGCTCATCTTTGAGATGAGCGACTTCGCGGTCCAGGGTGATGGATTCAATAGCGCGGTGAGCGCGCAACATGATGGTGCCGCCCGGGGTCTCGTAGCAGCCGCGGGACTTCATGCCAACGTAGCGGTTCTCGACGATGTCCAGACGGCCAATGCCATTTTCGCCGCCGATACGGTTCAGCTCAGCCAAGACGGTCGCAGGGGACATTTCAACGTCGTCCAGCGCGACGATATCGCCGTTGCGGTAAGTCAGCTCAAGGTAAGTAGCAACGTTCGGCGCGTCCTCTGGCGACTTGGTCCAACGCCACATGCTTTCTTCGTGCTCAGTCCAGGTGTCTTCCAGCACGCCGCCTTCATAGGAGATGTGCAGCAAGTTGGCGTCCATGGAGTATGGCGATTTTTTGTTACCGTGGCGCTCGATCGGGATGTTGTGCTTCTCGGCGTAATCCATCAGTTTTTCCCGCGACAGCAAGTCCCACTCGCGCCACGGAGCAATTACTTTGACGCCTGGTTTAAGCGCGTAAGCACCCAATTCAAAACGGACTTGATCGTTGCCTTTACCGGTCGCGCCATGGGAAATGGCATCAGCGCCGGTTTCATTGGCGATTTCGATCAGACGCTTGGCGATCAAAGGACGCGCAATGGACGTACCCAACAGGTACTCGCCTTCGTAGACCGTATTGGCGCGGAACATCGGGAACACGAAGTCACGCACGAATTCTTCGCGCAGGTCATCAATGTAGATTTCTTTGACGCCCATGGCTTGTGCCTTGAGGCGTGCCGGCTCGACTTCTTCGCCTTGACCCAGGTCAGCGGTGAACGTCACTACTTCGCAGTTATAGGTATCCTGCAGCCATTTCAGGATTACCGAAGTATCCAGGCCACCCGAATACGCGAGAACTACCTTGTTTACATCCGCCATGCCATCACTCCACCGGGTTGTACGGAAAGCGGAGGATTCTACCGCTCAAACCCATGGCTTTACAGAGGCGCGACAGCTTGTGACGACCAAGCGACAGTTAATGTCGACCGAACCAACAATCGCAGCCGATTACGACGTTGATGCAGCCGATCCCGCTGTTACGACCGCAGGTATCTTGTCAACCGGCGGCAACCGTTCGAGTTGCACGCTGACGCGCCGGTTACGGGAGCGATTGGCCGCATTGGTGTTTGGAGCCAGCGGGTAGCGTTCGCCATGGAAGCGCATGACGATTTCTTTCTCGGGAACACCTTGCGCCTTGAAGAAATCCATTACAGCCAGCGCTCGGCGCCTGGACATATCGCGGTTGGTCAATCGATTGCCGCTGTTGTCGGAATGGCCATCGAGTTCAATGTGATTCACCGTCGGGTCGGCCTTCAGGAAGTCAGCAATGACCTGCAGCTTGGCGCGCGCTTGCGCATCAAGCTCGGCATCACCAGCGGGAAATCCCACTTGCGCTTGCCTGACCTGTTCATAGTTTTTGGGCAATAGCTTGGCGGTGCAGGCTTGGTAATCGACGAATGCTTTGTTAAACCTGACAGGCAGCAAACGTACTTCCAGCAGATTTCCTTCCTCGCTTTGATGGCGGATCAGCGGACTGCGGCCTTCCAGCAGACCTGCCAGCAGACGTCCCGCCTGCCCTTGGGAGGTATTGAACGGAACCGCACCATTGTTTACCCGCACCGCGCCGAGGTTGATGTCGCCTCGGCCGGGCTGCCAGGGTGCCGCCGCCGCCAGCAGCGTGGCCGAACCAGGGGTCAGTACCCCTCCGTTGGCTTTCAGACGGAAAGTGGCTTGCTCGCCCGCACGACGAACGAATTCACCCGCACCGAAATCAGTGATGGGTTGGGTCAGGCGACATTCGAATTTATCACCTTCGACTTTCCATTCGATGCTTTCCAGACGCGTCTGGAAAGTGATAGCCACCGCCGGCAAACTGGCAAACACGCTAAGCAAGGCTAAATAACGCTGGCGCACGGGAGGCTCCACTAGAAATACTGCATACGTCTGGCTATCGGTTAGTTCTGGGAAAACTTGATAGCGAGTGCCTGGAAGAGTGTTTTCCGGTAGGATTCCCAGCGAGTTTGACCCGCCTGGAATCCCCAATGTCTGACCGCCTGACCCTTCTACGTCCCGACGACTGGCACATCCATTTGCGCGATGGAGCTGTTTTGCCTCACACCGTTGCTGACGTTGCGCGTACTTTTGGCCGCGCCATCATCATGCCTAACCTGGTTCCGCCGGTTCGCAATGCCCGGGAGGCTGACGCCTATCGCCAGCGCATCCTCGCTGCACGCCCGGCCGGTAGCCGCTTTGAGCCGTTGATGGTGCTTTATCTGACTGACCTGACACAACCGCAAGATATTCATGCGGCAAAGGCCTGCGGCTTCGTCCATGCCGCAAAACTGTACCCGGCCGGAGCGACCACCAACTCCGATTCAGGCGTCACCAGCATCGACAAAATTTTCCCTGCCCTTGAAGCCATGGCCGAGGTTGGCTTGCCACTTCTGGTCCACGGCGAAGTGACACGTGGCGAAATCGATGTGTTTGACCGCGAAAAAACCTTCATTGCGGAGCATCTGCGGCGCGTCGTAGAGCGCTTCCCAACATTGAAAGTGGTCTTCGAGCACATCACGACGCGCGAAGCAGTTCAGTTCGTCAACGAAGCCTCAGCCAACGTTGGCGCAACCATTACCGCCCATCACCTGCTTTATAACCGCAACCACATGTTGGTCGGCGGCATTCGTCCACACCTTTATTGCTTGCCGGTTCTCAAGCGCAATACTCACCAGGAAGCATTGCTCGACGCCGCCACCAGTGGCAGCACCAAGTTCTTCCTCGGTACCGATTCTGCACCCCACGCCCAGCATGCTAAAGAAGCAGCGTGCGGCTGCGCCGGTTGCTACACCGCGTACGCGGCGATCGAACTCTACGCCGAGGCGTTTGAAACCCGTGATGCGCTAGACAAGCTGGAAGGTTTCGCCAGTGTTCACGGCCCGGCGTTTTACGGCCTTGCAACCAACCGCGACACCATAACGCTGGTCCGTGATGAATGGACCGCACCCACCAGCCTGCCATTTGGCGAGCTGTCCGTAATTCCGCTGCGCGCCGGTGAAAAACTGCGCTGGCGCCTGCTGGAGGAACACGCGTGAGCGAAGATCATTTCGACGACGAACAGGAAGGCCATGGCGGCGGAGGGGGCTCCAGGCACCCGATGGCGGCCCGCTTCCGCGGCTATCTGCCGGTCGTTATCGACGTAGAAACCGGCGGATTCAACTCGGCCACCGACGCTCTGCTGGAAATTGCCGCTGTAACTATCGGCATGGACGAAAAAGGTTTCGTATTCCCTGAACACACGTATTTCTTTCGCGTAGAACCGTTCGAAGGCGCTAATGTTGAAGCCGCAGCGCTAGAGTTCACCGGCATTAAACTTGATCACCCTCTGCGCATGGCCGTGAGTGAAGAGGTGGCGCTGACGGATATTTTCCGCGGGGTGCGCAAAGCATTGAAAGCCAATGGCTGCAAGCGGGCCATTCTGGTCGGTCATAACGCCAGCTTCGACCTGGGTTTTTTGAATGCGGCCGTTGCGCGGATGGACATGAAGCGTAACCCGTTTCACCCCTTCTCCAGTTTTGACACCGCGACCCTTGCTGGCCTGGCTTACGGCCAAACTGTATTGGCCAAGGCCTGCCAGGCCGCTGACATCGATTTCGATGGCCGCGAAGCTCACTCAGCGCGCTACGACACTGAAAAGACCGCAGAGCTGTTCTGCGGCATCGTCAACCGCTGGAAACAGATGGGTGGCTGGGAAGATTTCAACGACTGATAAGGGTCGCGTTCAGAATAAACCGGCCGTATGGCCGGTTTTTTTACGCCCAGATTTCTGCCTGCGTGCAGGTAGCCCGTCCGTCGCTGGAATGAATTAACACGACATCTCAATGAAAGTTGTTTTGACAAGCATTCTCATTAACATTAGTATCCGCTGCATTGAGCCACAACCAACGACGGTTCTCACTTATGTATGTATGCCTCTGCCAAGGTGTGACTGATGGGCAAATCCGGGACGCGATTCTGGAAGGTTGCTGCAGTTACCGCGACGTCCGCCAAACATTGGGTGTTGCCAGCAAATGTGGAAAATGCGCCACGTTCGCCAAGGAAATCGTGCGTGACACGCTGACGGAACTGCAAAGCAGCCAGGCAGGGATGGGCTATCCCGCAGAATTTTCAGTTGCCTGACTCTGTTTAGTTTAAAGAACCGGACCTCGCGTCCGGTTTTTTTATGCCTGTAATTCAAGCGCTTAGGGCTAAGATGCGGAACTCAAACATTCTTATTTGTATTTAATCTATATATTATTCAACAACTTAGGTTTGACAGAGGTAATAACGCGGCTCAGACTTGTGGCTTATCTAGAGAGCCAACGGCAGGCAGTCAAAATGAAAGGCGACATCACAGTCATCCAGCATCTCAACAAGATCCTCGGAAACGAGCTGGTCGCAATCAATCAATATTTCTTGCACGCCCGCATGTACCAGGATTGGGGCTTGAAAAAGCTCGGCGAACACGAGTATCACGAATCCATCGACGAGATGAAGCACGCCGACAAACTGATCAAACGGATTTTGTTCCTGGAAGGTCTGCCCAACCTCCAGGACCTGGGCAAAATCCTGATCGGTGAGCACACCAAAGAAATGATCGAGTGCGACCTTAAGATCGAACAGAAAGCCTTGGTCGACCTTAAAGACGCCATCAAGCACTTTGAAGTCGTCGGCGATTTTGGCAGCCGTGAGCTGCTGGAAGACATTCTTGAGTCGGAAGAAGAGCACATCGACTGGCTGGAAACACAACTGGGCCTGATCGATAAAGTCGGTATTGAAAACTACCTGCAATCGCAGATGGGCGACTGATTCAGCTGTCGCCCCATTGAAAAAGCCCCGCTTTCCATGGAGAACGGGGCTTTTTCAGGTCTGCTGGCTGAGAACGGCGCATCGGTTACACCGTTTCAAACCGCTTGCAAACGAACCTGCCCGCAATCGCGGCAGGCTGACACCCGCAATCAAGCGTCGGCTTTTTCAGCGGCTGCTTTTGCGGTTGCGTCCTTGATCTGGGTCTGCAAATCGCCACTGGCGAACAACTCAGTAATAATGTCGCTACCGCCAACCAGCTCACCACCGACCCACAGCTGCGGGAAGGTTGGCCAATTGGCATATTTAGGCAGGTTTGCACGAATTTCGGGGTTCTGCAGGATGTCGACATAAGCGAACTTTTCGCCACATGCCATCAATGCCTGGGAAGCTTTTGCCGAAAAACCACACTGTGGCGCATTTGGAGAGCCTTTCATGTAAAGCAGAACGGTGTTGGCGTTGATCTGCTCTTTAATCGTTTCGATGATATCCATGGAACACCTCGGCTAAACTTTCCGACTCAGATGTCGGCACGGTCGCGCATTGTAGCCCAAACCCGAGTAACACGCTCGGACTCTCCCCTGGCTATCGACCATTGACTAATGAAACTCACGCTGCGGCGACCTGCACCGGTACGCCATTCAGCGCGGCGTTACCAGACAGCCTGTCTAATTGACGCTCATCGGTCAAGTCATTGGCACTGACGCCCGGCTGATTTCCCGCAATTTCCATCTGCACGCCGGGGCGCCCATGGCCCCATCCATGGGGTAGGCTGACCACGCCGGGCATCATCTCCAGACTGCCTACGACCTGCACTTCAACCATGCCCACCCGGGAACTTACGCGAACCCATTGCCCATCGCTCAGCCCGCGGCTAGTCAGGTCATCGGGATGCATAAGTAATTGATGGCGCGGCTTACCTTTCACCAGTCGGTGGTAATTGTGCATCCAGGAATTATTGCTCCGTACATGCCGACGACCGATCAATAGCAGTTCCCCGGCTTGAGGCACCTCCACCGCCGCGAATCGGGCAAGGTCAGCAAGGATGACCTCCGGCGCCGCCTGAATGCGTAGGTTGGCGGTTTTCAGACGCGGCTGGAGATTCGGCTTAAGCGCGCCCAAATCCAGGCCGTGGGGGTAATCACGCAGCAGCTCCACGGACAGCTTGTAGTCTGAAGCATCGCCATACAGCCCAGCACGTAAGCCACGATCAATCATCTGTGACGGCGCGATGGTAGGTTTCAGCTCTCGTTCGGCTTTGGCGGCAAACGCCTGGGCCAAGCCGACAAAAATTTCCCAATCGTGTAAAGCGCCCTTCGGCTTTTCTAGAATGGCGCGGTTAAAACGAGTGACGTTGCGCACGGCGAACATGTTGAAGGTGGTGTCGTAATGGTCATTTTCCAGCGCTGAAGTGGAAGGCAGAATAAGGTCGGCAAAACGCGTGGTTTCGTTGATGTACAGGTCAATGCTGAGCATGAACTCCAAGCCTTCGAGGGCTCGTTCCAACATGCGCCCGTTGGGCGTCGACAGCACCGGATTGCCCGCCACAGTGATCAACGCGCGGACCTGCCCTTCCCCCTGGCTCAGCATTTCTTCGGCCAGGGCTGAAACCGGCAACTCCCCGGCGTATTCAGGTAGTCCCGACACGCGACTTTGCCAGCGATTGAAATGCCCGCCCGAGGTCGAGGCCACCAGGTCCACTGCGGGTTCGGTGCACAGCGCTCCGCCCACCCGGTCAAGATTACCTGTTACCAGGTTGATCAATTGCACCAGCCAATGGCACAGCGTGCCGAAAGCCTGGGTGGAGATGCCCATCCGCCCGTAGCAAACCGCTTTGTCGGCTGCGGCGAAGTCCCGGGCCAACTGGCGAATGTGTTCTGCGGGCACTCCGCACCGCGGGCTCATCGCTTCGGCATTCAAATGCTTGATAGAGTGGCGCACCTCCTCCAGCCCATCCACCGGCAAGTGGCTGGTACGGGTCAAATGCTCTTCGAACAAGGTGTTGAGCAAGCCGAACAGTAACGCGGCGTCACCGCCGGGACGTACAAACAGATGCTGATCGGCAATGGCTGCGGTTTCGCTGCGACGAGGGTCCACGACCACTACTTTACCGCCCCGCGCCTGAATCGCTTTCAAGCGTTTCTCTACATCGGGGACCGTCATGATGCTGCCGTTAGAGGCGAGAGGATTGCCGCCCAGGATCAACATGAAGTCCGTGTGGTCGATGTCAGGGATCGGCAACAGTAGGCCGTGGCCGTACATCAAAAAGCTGGTCAGGTGATGGGGCAGTTGGTCAACCGAGGTCGCAGAATAGCGGTTGCGGGTTTTCAATAATCCGAGGAAGTAATTGCTGTGGGTCATCAACCCGTAGTTATGCACGCTGGGGTTGCCTTGATAAACCGCCACCGCGTTTTGGCCCTGACGCTGCTGTATGGAAAACAAGCGCTCGGCCGCCAGGTCAAACGCAGCTTGCCACTCGATGGGTTGCCATTGCGTACCCACTCTGAGCATCGGCTGCCTGAGGCGATCAGGGTCGTTTTGAATGTCTTGCAGCGCCACCGCTTTAGGGCAGATATGGCCACGACTGAAGCTGTCCAGGGCATCACCTTTGATTGAGGTGATCCGGGTACCTACACCCTCTTCATCGGTGGTTTCGATGGTCAGCCCGCAGATGGCTTCACACAGGTGGCAGGCACGGTGGTGGAGAGTCTTGGTCATCGCCAGCCTCATTTTGTCATGAACGATCTCAGCGATCGCGGAAACAAAACTATGGCGTTTGGAGGACGACTACGCCAGAGACGTTTGTCATGTGAATCGGATGGCATCAGGCAGGCAGATGCCGGTCGATTAGCCGATGGGCACGACCGTTTTCAGCGTCATCTGCACTTCATGGATGGTTTCGATCTGCTCTTGAGCAATATGTACGCCTGTCAGCTCACCGATCAAACGCCAATGCTCATCCAGACCCGCACTGATGGTCGCCATGCGATCAATCATGTGCTTGCCGGCCATGCGGGTGACTTCGTCCTTGCTGCGCAGCAATTCGAAAGACATGGAGGTCATCGATGCGGTGAGGTGCGTCAGCGTGCGGGCAGTAAGCCCGAGTAGTTCCGTTAATTGCTGTTCTTTAGAATCCATTCGCCAGTCCGCCCCGCACGTTAAGCAAGCGACCTTTATAACCCAGCGCCGCAAATTAAGAAATGGTCTGCAGCGGGCAAAAGTGCGGTCTGTATCAGGTAACGGTTTGTCACCGTTACAAGATTGGTACGAATTGCCAATGCGCGGGAGCACAGTGTACAACTACGCCCAAGTTGTTGAAGTTGGCTCGCTATTGGCAATACGCGACATTTGCTTATACCATCGCGCCTTCCCTATTCGTCGCCCCGTGCGGCTTTCGCCGCAGGTCTCGCCCGTTTTCCCGATAAAACCCGGCTTTGAGTATCTGCGGTCTGTTGCAAAAAGGTAGTTAATGATGAGCGCAAGGCACTTTCTCTCGATGATGGATTACACGCCAGAAGAGCTAGGCAGCGTAATTCGTCGCGGCATAGAGCTGAAGGACCTGCGAAATCGCGGCGTACTCTTCGAGCCCTTGAAAAACCGGGTTCTCGGAATGATCTTCGAGAAATCTTCGACTCGGACACGTGTTTCGTTTGAAGCCGGCATGATCCAGCTGGGCGGTCAGGCAATCTTTTTGTCCCCGCGCGACACCCAACTGGGACGAGGCGAGCCTATCGGTGACGGCGCTCGCGTTATGTCACGCATGGTCGACGCCGTGATGATTCGTACATTTGCCCATAGCAATCTGGTCGAATTTGCCGCCCATTCCAGCGTCCCGGTGATCAACGGTCTGTCCGATGATCTGCACCCATGCCAACTGCTGGCTGACATGCAAACCTTCCTGGAGCATCGCGGCTCGATTCAAGGCAAAACCGTGGCCTGGATCGGCGATGGCAACAACATGTGCAACAGCTATATAGAAGCGGCAATCAAATTTGATTTCCAACTGCGTGTCGCATGCCCCGAGGGTTTCGAACCCAGCCCGGCATTTTTGGCCCTGGCCGGGGATCGTGTCAGCGTTGTCCGCGATCCAAAACAAGCGGTCAGCGGCGCCCATCTCGTCAGCACTGACGTCTGGACGTCCATGGGCCAGGAAGAAGAAACCGCCAAGCGTCTGGCCCTGTTCGCACCGTACCAGGTGACCCGCCAATTGCTGGATCTTGCGGACAAAGATGTGCTGTTTATGCATTGTTTACCGGCGCACCGTGGCGAAGAGATCAGTCTCGACCTGCTCGACGACCCACGTGCGGTACCTTGGGACCAGGCCGAAAATCGCCTGCACGCGCAAAAAGCGCTGCTTGAGTTTCTGGTTGAACCGGCCTACCGCAGCGCATGAATCAACCCGCTCTGCTGAGCCTGCGCAACCTGGCGTGTGGGTATCAGGATCAACCCGTGGTGCAGCAGCTTGATCTGCAACTTAACGCGGGCGACATCGGTTGCCTGCTGGGCTCTTCCGGATGCGGCAAGACCACCACGCTGCGTGCCATCGCCGGCTTTGAACCACTGCTTGAAGGCGAAATCAGCCTTCACGGTGACATTATTTCCCGCGCCGGGTTTACGCTAGCGCCTGAGAAGCGCCGAATCGGCATGGTATTCCAGGATTACGCGCTGTTTCCCCATCTGAGCGTGGCGGATAACGTCGGTTTTGGCATACGAAACCATCCGCACCTCAAACGGGTGACAAGCGAATTACTCGAACTGGTCGGCCTGGGCACACTGGGCACACGTTTCCCCCATGAGCTGTCAGGCGGTCAACAGCAACGGGTTGCCCTGGCCCGAGCGCTTGCACCGGAACCACAGCTATTGTTGCTTGATGAGCCCTTCTCCAACCTCGACGGAGAATTGCGCAGACGCCTCAGCGGTGAAGTTCGCGACATTCTCAAGGTACGTGGCACCAGTGCGATTCTGGTGACTCATGATCAGGAAGAAGCCTTCGCCGTCAGCGATCAAGTCGGCGTGTTCAAGGAAGGCCGTCTCGAGCAATGGGACACGCCCTACAATCTCTACCACGCGCCGTTGACGCCCTTTGTCGCGAGCTTTATCGGTCAGGGATTTTTCGTTCGAGGTCAGGTTATTGATGCGGCATCGGTGCAAACCGAACTGGGTGTCCTGGGCGCAAACAGCACATTTCCCCAGGGCACGGCCGTAGACGTACTACTGCGTCCCGACGGTATCGTTTATGCGCCGGACAGCCAGGTGAAGGCGACGGTGATGAGCAGAACCTTCCAGGGGTCGTCGACGCTGTATCGGTTACGACTGCCTTCGGGTAGTCCGTTAGAAGCGCTGTTCCCGAGCCACGCCAATCACCAGCCCGGTGAAGAGGTCGGGGTTCGGGTGAAAGAGCAGGCCGTGGTGGTGTTTAAAGCGAACCCGAAGCCACGGTAGAAGCCAACTTGTTGGCGATATAAGCACCACCGGGTATGTTCCAGGCGTACCGCCTCGCCCGCCTCGCAACAAGTCGGCTACAGATTGAATTCCCGCAAGCATTCACCCCAGCAACAATGTCCCGCTCGCCACCAGCCTTGCATGGCCGCCGATTTTGACCCGGTCGCCTTCGAGACGGCAAAACAACTCACCGCCTCGGGCCGAACATTGATAGGCCGTCAGGCTGAGTTTACCGAGCCGGCCCGACCAGTAAGGAATCAGCGAGCAGTGGGTTGAACCGGTTACAGGGTCTTCAGCGACACCTATGCCCGGCGCGAAATAGCGTGAGACAAAATCATATTGCTCGCCCCTTGCGGTTACGATCACCCCGGGCCAAGGCAGCCGGGCCAAAGCGGCCATGTCTGGCTTGCATTCACGTACGGCCTGTTCGGACTCAAGTATCACCATCAGCTCGACTGAGCCGTAAACGTTGACGATATCCACGCCAAGCGCGCGTTCCAGTTCGATGGTCACCGCTGAACTGGTGGGCACCATTGCCGGGAAGTCCAGCACCAAACGGTCGTTTTCACGGGTAACACTCAGCGCCCCTGTCTTGCCAATGAAGTCGATGCGATCGGACGGTTCGTTATAGATCTCAAACAACACATGCGCGCTGGCCAACGTCGCATGACCACACAGCGGTACCTCTGTGGTCGGGGTGAACCAGCGGATGTGCCAGCCCTGGGCTTCACGCACCAGGAAGGCCGTTTCTGCCAAATTGTGTTCAGCCGCGATGTGTTGCATCAACTCGTCAGCCAACCAACTGTCGAGCCGATAAACCATGGCCGGGTTGCCGCCGAAAGGCCGCTCGCTGAACGCGTCTACCTGATGATATTCAAGCTGCATACGGGCACATCCCTGCTGTGTTCGAGTCATTATTTGAAACGAAGCATGCACTTCAACTGAGTGTATCGCCAGTCACAGAAGGGAGGTTTAACAACAATAAAGTGTTTATGGGCGGCCTATTTCCGAAAACGTCGCCTGGGTGTGTTCGGCCAGCACGGCGGCAGAGAGTTCAACCTCAAGACCGCGGCGGCCTGCGCTGACGAAGATCGTGGAAAACGGCTGCGCTGAATGATCAATAAACGTTCGCAGGCGCTTTTTCTGGCCCAGCGGGCTGATGCCTCCCAGCAAATACCCAGTGGCGCGTTGAGCCGCAGCAGGGTCAGCCATTTCGGTTTTTTTCGCACCAGCGGCGTGGGCCAATGCTTTGAGATCCAGGGTGCCCGCAACGGGAACCACGGCCACCAGCAATTCGCCTTTCTCAGTGGCTGCCAACAGGGTCTTGAACACCCGCGCGGGCTCCAATCCAAGCTTTTCCGCCGCCTCTAACCCATAGGACGCAGCTTTCGGATCATGTTCGTAACTGTGAATACGATGTTCCGCTCGAACTTTTTTCAACAAATCCAATGCAGGTGTCATGCAGCTCTCCGCTAGGTCACTGGCCGTTGAGAATGTGGCGATAGTTTAAGACATCTACCACGAATACTCCCCATTCACCGCGATGCTCCGACTGTGGCTGGATCAGTGCGGCAGCATCGTCATACGATCAAAAAACAACAACAAAACCATTCCTACAACGGAATCCGAAGCGCAACCGCAACGGCCAATCACTAAAATCACCAGGTTCACTTTCGACCTTTGACAGAGTTCTTTAATGTCTATATTTTTTCGATAACGAATAAATCAAATTTCCTCTGGTCAAAGTTCGTAACCTGAGAGGAGATGGGGTTTCTCGTTTCAGGGTAAAAAAATTGAATGCAGCTGATTGTTCGGCAGTGTTCAAAAACAAAAATAAGGGGAATTGCATGACCACGGCTAATCAGCCACCGCATTTACAACCGACGCTGACCGGGCAGTGCATCGCCGAATTTATGGGCACCGCGCTGATGATATTTTTTGGCACCGGTTGTGTTGCAGCGCTCAAGGTCGCAGGCGCCAGCCTTGGCTTGTGGGAAATCTGCATAATCTGGGGCCTGGCGGTCAGCATGGGGATCTATTTGACTGCTGGCGTTTCTGGCGCTCACCTGAATCCCGCTGTGAGTATCGCGTTGTGTATATTCGGCGACTTCGCAAAAAGAAAATTGCCGTTCTATATCGTGGCGCAGGTGGCGGGCGCGCTCTGTGCCGCCGCATTGGTCTACGGACTTTACGTCAGCCTGTTCTTCGATTTCGAACACGCCCATCACATGATTCGAGGCAGCCAGGCGAGCCTGGAACTGGCTTCAATCTTTTCGACGTATCCCAATTCCGCTATTTCCACAGGCCAAGCCTTTCTGGTGGAGCTGGTTATTACGGCCATCCTGATGTGCGTGATCATGTCCCTGACCGACGATAATAACGGCCTGCCGAAAGGACCACTGGCGCCGCTACTGATCGGCCTGTTGGTTGCGATAATCGGCGCATCCATGGGGCCGCTAACCGGATTCGCCATGAACCCGGCTCGGGATTTCGGGCCTAAACTGATGACATTCTTCGCGGGGTGGGGCTCGATGGCCTTAACCGGTGGCAGGGAAATTCCGTATTTCTTAATACCGATAGTTGCCCCCATCCTCGGCGCATGCCTGGGCGCAGCAGGTTATCGTGGGTTGATCGCACGGCACCTTCCCAGCGCGCCCGTCGCTGGAAAACAACAGGTGTCCAAAGCAGTAGTGAACAACGTTCCAGCCAGTTTTTGAAAACTCACTCATTAGTGCAAGGCAATCGACATGACTGACTCAAAGAATAAGAATTACATCATTGCTCTTGATCAAGGCACAACCAGCTCACGGGCGATGATTTTCGACCGCGATGCCAACGTGATCAGTACCGCGCAGAGTGAATTCACCCAGCATTACCCGCAACCGGGCTGGGTCGAACATGACCCCATGGAAATTTTTGCCACCCAGACCGCCTGCATGACTAAGGCACTGGCCCAGGCAGATCTGCACCATGACCAAATCGCCGCTATCGGCATCACCAACCAACGTGAAACCACGGTGGTATGGGAACGCGATACCGGCCGCCCGGTGTATAACGCTATCGTCTGGCAATGCCGTCGCAGCACTGAAATCTGTCAGCAACTCAAACGTGACGGGCACGAAGACTACATCCGCGCAACGACAGGATTGGTCATTGACCCGTACTTTTCCGGCACCAAGCTGAAGTGGATTCTCGACCAGGTTGAGGGCAGCCGCGAACGCGCGCGCAAAGGCGAACTGTTGTTTGGCACCATTGATAGCTGGCTGATCTGGAAGTTTACTGGCGGCAAGGTGCACGTCACCGATTACACCAATGCCTCGCGCACCCTGCTTTTCAACATCCATACCCTGGAGTGGGATGAAAAGATGTTGCAGGTGCTGGATATCCCTCGGGAGATGCTGCCTGAAGTTCGCTCCTCCTCGGAAGTGTACGGCCACAGCAAAAGCGGCATCCCGATTGCCGGCATTGCCGGTGATCAACAGGCCGCCTTGTTCGGACAAATGTGCGTGGAACCTGGCCAGGCTAAAAATACCTACGGCACCGGTTGCTTCCTGCTGATGAACACCGGTAAAAAAGCCGTGCAGTCGGCCCACGGCATGCTTACCACCATCGCCTGCGGTCCACGTGGCGAAGTGGCCTATGCGCTGGAGGGCGCGGTATTCAATGGCGGGTCGACGATCCAGTGGCTGCGAGACGAGCTGAAATTAATTAATGATGCACTCGACACCGAATACTTTGCCGGCAAGGTTAAAGACAGCCATGGCGTCTATCTAGTGCCTGCGTTTACTGGCCTGGGTGCGCCCTACTGGGACCCGTATGCACGGGGCGCACTGTTCGGCCTGACTCGTGGGGTCAAAGTCGATCACATCATTCGCGCAGCGCTGGAATCCATTGCCTATCAGACACGTGACGTCCTCGATGCCATGCAGCAGGACTCCGGCGAGCGCCTGAAGTCCTTGCGCGTGGACGGCGGCGCGGTCGCCAATAACTTTTTGATGCAGTTCCAGGCAGACATTTTGGGCACGACGGTGGAACGCCCACAAATGCGCGAAACCACCGCGCTGGGTGCCGCCTATCTGGCCGGCCTGGCGATAGGCTTCTGGGGCAGCCTCGATGAGTTGCGCAACAAGGCAGTCATCGAACGGGAATTTCAGCCTCAGCTCGCTGACGCTGACAAAGAGAAGCTTTATGCGGGCTGGCAGAAAGCGGTGAGCCGCACCCGCGACTGGGAGCCACACGAAGAAAACGCCGACTGATCCATAGCTGTACGGGGAGCAGCACGAGTTTCCGGCTGACAGGCAGTAGTTGCCTGCGGCATCATGGACGCCATTTACAGGCAGCCAGACAGGAAAATCAAAATAATGAATCTGCCTCCCCGCCAGCAGCAAATCCTCGAACTGGTACGCGAACGCGGTTACGTCAGCATCGAAGAAATGGCTCAGCTGTTTGTCGTGACCCCACAAACGATCCGCCGCGATATCAATCAACTGGCGGAAATGAACCTGTTGCGCCGTTACCACGGCGGCGCAGCCTATGACTCAAGCATCGAGAACACGGCCTACGCCATGCGCGCGGACCAAATGCGCGATGAGAAACAACGCATCGCCGAAGCGATTGCTTCGCAAATACCGGATCACGCCTCGCTGTTCATCAACATCGGCACCACCACCGAATCCATCGCCCGCGCGTTGTTGAATCACAACAACCTGAAAATCATCACCAATAACCTGCACGTCGCGTCGATCCTCAGTGCCAAGGACGACTTTGAGGTGTTGTTAGCGGGCGGGAATGTTCGTCGCGACGGCGGTGTGGTTGGCCAGGCCAGTGTCGATTTTATCAACCAGTTCAAAGTGGATTTCGCCTTGGTCGGCATCAGCGGGATCGATGAAGACGGCAGCCTGTTGGATTTCGACTATCAAGAAGTGCGTGTTTCCCAAGCGATCATCGCCAACGCTCGCCAGGTCATATTAGCCGCCGACTCTAGCAAATTCGGACGCAACGCCATGGTTCGCCTCGGACCGATCAGCCTGATTGACTGCCTGGTAACCGACCACGCCCCGGTCCCCGCGCTGATGCACTTGCTGACGCAGCACAAGATTCGGTTAGAGATAGTGTGAACACTGCCGTCCTGTAGCAACGTGTTGGCGATGGCTCGACGCGGTTTACCTGATGAACCGCCTCGCCAACAAGTTGGCTCCTACAGGCGAGGGGCTGGACGCAGTTGACCTGATGGACCCCCTTGCCAATGCGTTGGCCCCTGCAGCTGAATGTTCACTTTTGTTCTTTTCCCGCCTTTCTCATCAGTATTTTCAATAGCTTCCCACTGGAAGTCGCCTCTTTATTGCGCTATTATTTTCGAAATTGAACATAAATGTTCGAATTCGCCGATCCAAGAGGCCGCCAGATGCCCACTTCTTCCTTGCCTGTGCCACCGCTTTCCGAGGTTTATGACATTGCTGTGATTGGCGGTGGCATCAATGGCGTCGGGATTGCCGCCGACGCAGCCGGCCGCGGTTTGTCAGTGTTCCTGTGCGAAAAAGATGATCTTGCCAGCCACACCTCATCGGCCAGCAGCAAGTTGATTCATGGCGGCCTGCGTTACCTGGAACATTACGAATTTCGTTTGGTGCGCGAGGCGCTGGCCGAACGCGAAGTGCTGTTGGCCAAAGCTCCGCACATTGTCAAGCCCATGCGCTTCGTACTGCCCCACCGCCCACATCTGCGTCCGGCGTGGATGATCCGCGTGGGCCTGTTCATGTATGACCATTTGGGCAAGCGGGAAAAACTGCCCGCGTCACGCACCCTGCGCTTTGGCAACGACAGCCCACTCAAGGCCAGCATTACACGCGGCTTCGAATATTCGGATTGCTGGGTTGATGACGCACGTTTGGTTGTCCTTAATGCCATGGCTGCCCGGGAAAGCGGCGCACATGTTCATACCCAAACGCGCTGCATCAATGCACATCGCAGCAACGGCGTGTGGCACCTGAACATGCAGCGCGCCAATGGCAGCCTGTTTTCTATTCGTGCCAAGGCGCTGGTCAACGCTGCAGGCCCGTGGGTGGCCAAGTTCATTCGTGATGACCTGAAACTCGAGTCGCAATACGGCATCCGCCTCATTCAGGGCAGCCACTTAATCGTGCCCCGCCTATACGAAGGCGACAATGCGTTCATCCTGCAGAACGAAGATCAACGTATCGTTTTCACTATTCCATACCTGGACCGCTTCACCATCATCGGCACCACCGACCGCGAATATCAGGGCGATCCAGGCAAGGTGTCGATCACCGAAGGTGAGACGGAATACCTCCTTAACGTGGTCAACGAGCATTTTAAAAAGCAGCTCAACCGCAGCGATATTCTGCGCACTTACTCCGGCGTTCGACCGCTGTGCAATGACGAGTCCGATAATCCGTCGGCGATTACCCGCGACTACACCTTGTCGCTGTCGGGCAGTGCCGAGGAAGCACCGATTCTTTCGGTGTTTGGCGGCAAGCTCACCACCTATCGCAAATTGGCTGAATCGGCCATGGCGCAGCTCGCTCCGTTCTTCCCACAGATGAAACCAAACTGGACGGCCACTGCCAGTTTGCCAGGCGGCGAAGACATGACCTCGCCACATGCGCTGACCAGCGAGTTAAGAACACGTTTTGATTGGTTACCCACTGAAGTCGCTCGCCGCTGGGCTCGTACTTACGGCAGCCGTAGCTGGCGCCTGGTCGATGGCGTACAAAGCCTTGCCGACATGGGTGAGCACCTCGGCGGCGGCCTGTATACCCGCGAGGTCGATTACCTGTGCAGCGAAGAATGGGCCTTGAGCGCAGAGGACATTCTGTGGCGTCGCAGCAAACTGGGGTTGTTCACCACTGCGCAAGAACATCAGCGCGTGCAGGACTACCTCAATACTGTCGCTCGCCATAAAAGCAGCATTGAAGCAGCCTAAACCTTTGTAACAGCCTCCAGCCTTCTCGCAATGGGAAGGCTGGCATGCCTCTTGGTCGTTCGGCTTTCCGAACGCCCGGTAGCCACTGATTCGGCATACCGGACGCACGTTTTCAAATCCCGCCAAAGATAGAATATAAACTCTATATAAATCATATGGTTATGCAGATTAGCCAGCTTGGCATGAGTCATGCTCTATGCACTGGATCGAATGCATTGATCGTAGCGTGCGCCTGATTGGGCCGCCGTAAAGGCATTCGCTGATTGAGCGGACCGCCATGACGGTCCCATAAAAAAAACAAAGCCGAGGATTAACCGATGCGCATCGTTCCCCATCTGCTGGGCGCAGCAATCGCTGCCGCTCTGATCAGCACTCCAGTTTTCGCTGCCGAGCTCACTGGCACACTGAAGAAAATCAAGGAGTCCGGCACTATCACCCTCGGACACCGTGACAGTTCAATCCCGTTTTCCTACATCGCGGATGCTTCCGGCGTCCCGGTTGGCTACTCCCACGACATCCAGCTGAAAATCGTTGAAGCCATCAAGAAAGACCTGGACATGCCGGACCTGAAGGTCAAGTACAACCTGGTCACGTCGCAAACCCGTATTCCCCTGGTACAAAACGGCACGGTTGACGTCGAATGCGGCTCGACCACCAATAACGCCGAGCGCGGCCAACAGGTGGATTTCTCGGTGGGTATCTTCGAAATCGGCACCCGCCTGCTGTCGAAAAAAGATTCCGCCTACAAGGACTTCGCTGACCTTAAAGGCAAGAACGTCGTGACCACGGCGGGCACCACCTCCGAGCGCATCCTTAAAGCGATGAACGCTGACAAACAAATGGGCATGAACGTTATCTCGGCCAAAGACCATGGCGAATCGTTCCAGATGCTGGAGTCCGGCCGTGCCGTCGCGTTCATGATGGATGACGCGTTGCTCGCAGGCGAAATGGCTAAAGCCAGGGCCCCGGCTGACTGGGCGGTAACCGGTACTCCGCAATCCTACGAAATCTACGGTTGCATGGTCCGCAAAGAAGACGCGCCGTTCAAGAAAGCCGTGGATGACGCCATCAGGGCCACCTACGCGTCTGGCGAAATCAACACCATCTACAACAAGTGGTTCACTCAGCCGATCCCGCCCAAGGGTCTGAATCTGATGTTCCCGATGAGCGACCAACTGAAAGCATTGATCGCCACCCCTACCGACCAGCCAGCTCCAGACGTAAAAATCTAAGCACTGGCTGATCCATTACAGGAGGACGCCAACGCGTCCTCCTGTCTGACGGAGGGGAAACCTCAATGAATTACAACTGGGACTGGGGCGTATTCCTCAAGTCCACCGGTATCGGCAATGAAATCTATCTGGACTGGTATTTGACCGGTCTTGGCTGGACTATCGCCATTGCCGTCGCCGCCTGGATCGTCGCGTTACTGCTGGGCTCCGTGCTCGGTGTGATGCGCACTGTGCCGAACCGTTGGGTATCGGGCATTGCCACGGTTTACGTGGAAATTTTCCGTAACGTTCCGCTGCTGGTGCAACTGTTTATCTGGTACTTCCTGGTGCCGGACCTACTGCCTGCCCACCTGCAGGAATGGTACAAGCAGGACTTGAACCCAACGACGTCGGCCTTTCTCAGCGTGGTGGTTTGCCTGGGTCTGTTTACCGCTGCCCGGGTTTGCGAACAAGTGCGCACCGGGATTCAGGCGTTGCCGCGTGGTCAGGAATCGGCCGCCCGCGCCATGGGGTTCACCCTGCCGCAGATCTACTGGAATGTGCTGCTTCCCCAAGCGTACCGGATCATTATTCCACCGCTCACCTCGGAATTTCTCAACGTCTTCAAAAACTCGTCCGTAGCCTCGCTGATCGGCCTGATGGAGTTGCTCGCGCAAACCAAGCAAACCGCCGAGTTCTCCGCCAACCTGTTTGAAGCGTTCACCCTGGCCACCCTGATCTACTTCACCTTGAACATGAGCCTGATGTTGCTGATGCGCCTGATCGAGAAGAAAGTCGCAGTGCCTGGGTTGATATCCCTGGGGGGTAAATAATGGACTTCACTGGAATTATTCCCGCCCTTCCCGGCATGTGGAACGGCATGATCACGACCCTGCAACTGATGGTGCTCGGGGTTGTGGGCGGCGTTGCCCTGGGCACAATCCTGGCGCTGATGCGGTTGTCGTCCAGCACGCTGCTGGCGCGGTTCGCCGGCGCGTACGTGAACTATTTCCGCTCGATCCCGCTGCTACTGGTGATCACCTGGTTCTATCTGGCAGTGCCTTTCGTGCTGCGCTGGATAACCGGCGAAGACACGCCCATCGGCGCGTTCACCTCGTGTCTGGTGGCGTTCATGATGTTCGAGGCCGCGTACTTTTGCGAAATCGTACGGGCCGGGGTTCAAGCCATTCCCAAAGGGCAGATGGGCGCAGCCCAGGCGTTGGGGATGAACTACTGGCAGATGATGCGCTTGATCATCCTGCCCCAGGCGTTTCGCAAGATGACTCCGCTGCTGTTGCAGCAGAGCATCATTTTGTTCCAGGACACCTCGCTGGTTTACACCGTAGGCCTAGTGGATTTCCTTAACGCCTCGCGCTCCAGTGGCGACATCATTGGCCGCTCCAATGAGTTCCTGATCTTCGCCGGTCTGGTGTATTTCGTGATCAGCTTTGCCGCCTCTCAACTGGTGAAGCGTCTGCAAAAAAGGTTCGCCGTATGATTTCCATCAAAAATATCAACAAGTGGTATGGCGACTTTCAGGTGCTCACCGATTGCAGCACCGAAGTCAAAAAAGGTGAAGTGGTGGTGGTTTGCGGCCCCTCGGGTTCCGGTAAATCGACCTTGATCAAGTGCGTCAACGCACTGGAACCATTTCAGAAGGGCGACGTGATTGTCGACGGTACCTCGATTGCCGACCCGAAGACTAACTTGCCAAAACTGCGCTCCCGGGTCGGCATGGTGTTCCAGCATTTCGAGCTGTTTCCGCACCTGTCCATCGTAGAAAACCTGACCATCGCGCAGATCAAGGTCCTGGGTCGTAGCAAGGACGAGGCCACTCAAAAAGGCCTGCAACTGCTGGAACGGGTCGGCCTGTCGGCTCATGCCAACAAGCATCCGGGGCAATTGTCCGGCGGCCAGCAGCAGCGCGTGGCAATTGCCCGCGCATTGGCGATGGACCCGGTGGTGATGTTGTTCGACGAACCGACCTCGGCCCTTGACCCGGAAATGGTCAACGAAGTCCTCGACGTCATGGTGCAACTGGCCCACGAAGGCATGACCATGATGTGCGTGACCCACGAAATGGGTTTCGCCCGCAAAGTAGCGAATCGGGTGATTTTCATGGACCAGGGTTCGATTGTCGAAGACTGCGAAAAAGAAGAGTTTTTTGGTGATGTGACCGCCCGTTCAGAGCGCGCTCAGCAATTCCTTGCCAAGATCTTGCAGCACTAAGCAATGCCGGCTGTCCGTGCCCGCATCGATTGCGGCACGGACGCTGGCCGGTCCCGGACGACTGTGATGAAATGCGACCCCGAATCCTATCGCGCGCCCCCGCCATCACTTGCCGTGAAACCCCGCCTGATACGCCATCTGTTCATCCCCCCGCTGATTGTCTTGTTGATGGTCGCGTTGGGTTACGTCAGCTATCTGGTCAGCGAACGCAACGGCGTCAAGGCGCTGAGCGAAAACGGCCAGCGTCAACTGGAACTCCACGCCCGCACGGTAGAAAGCGAGATCAACCGCTACACCTACCTGCCGAGCGTGCTCGAACTCGAAGCCAATGTGTCGCGGCTGTTGAACGACCCTACGCCGGAGTTGCGGCAGAACGTCAACAATTACCTGGAAGGGCTTAACCGCCGCAGCCGCAGCCGGGCGATCTACGTGCTCGATACCACGGGCCGCGTATTGGCCACTAGTAATTGGCGCGACGCTGATAGTTACCTGGGCGAAGACCTATCGTTTCGCGCGTATTTCCAAGACGCCGTGCGCGGTCAGCCTGGGCGCTTCTATGGGATTGGCACCACCACCGGTGAGCCGGGTTATTACCTGGCCCATGGTCTTGAAGAGAACGGCAGAATCATCGGCGTGGCGGTGATCAAGGTGCGCCTCGAAGCCCTCGAGGAGCGCTGGCAACGCGCGCGGCTGGAAGCCTATGTGACCGACGAAAACGGCATCATTATTTTGTCGAGCGATCCGGCACGCCGGCTTAAATCGGTTCGACCATTAACCCCTGAAATCAAAGAGCGTCTTGCCCGCAGTCTGCAATATTACTGGTGGCCGCTGAACGAACTGGTGCCCCTGGCCCGTGAGCCACTGGCCGAGGGCGTGGAAAAACTGACCTATCCCGCCAACAGCAGCGTCGATCACGACCATACTCAGGTCAGCTATCTGGCGCAGAGTACCCAGCTTACCGACACCCCTTGGCACTTGACCCTGCTCACGCCGCTGGAAGAATTACGCAGCGAAGCCGCCCGCCAAGGCATGTTGGTGGCGGTGGTCTGCGCGCTGGTGGCGTTTCTGTTGATTGCCTGGAACGAGCGGCGCAAGGTGCTCTCGACCCGGCTCGCCGCCCGGGAAGCATTGCAAGCCGCCAACGACGAACTGGAACGTAAAATCACCGAGCGCACGGCAGACTTGCGGGCCAGCAACGAACGCCTGAAAGGCCAGATTCGCGAACGACGCCAGGCTGAGGACACGTTGCGCCGGGCTCAGGATGAACTGGTCCAGGCGGGCAAATTGGCGGCCATCGGCCAGATGTCTACCAGCATTGCCCATGAGTTGAACCAACCATTGGCCGCCCTGCGCACCTTGTCCGGCAACACCGTGCGCTTCATCGAGCGGGGCGCGCTTGACACCGCCAGCACCAATCTGCGGACCATCAATGACTTGGTAGATCGCATGGGCCGCATCACTGCCAGCCTGCGTGCCTTCGCCCGCCGTGGCGATGATCAAGGCCAGGCATCGCTGGGGTTGGCAGTGGCGGCTGCACTGCAGGTCCTCAACGGACGCCTGGAGAATTTCGATCTGCAATTACACGAGCAGTTCGACAATGTGGCGTTGAAGATTGACCAGACCCGGCTTGAGCAAATCCTGGTCAATCTCATCGGCAACGCACTGGACGCCATGCACGCACAGCCACTGCCGGAATTATGGCTGCAGGGCGAAATGGCTGACGGCCGATACCGTCTATACGTGCGGGACAACGGTCATGGCATTGACTCCGAAGCGCGCAAGCATTTGTTCGAACCCTTCTTCACCACCAAGCCGGGCGATCACGGCCTCGGGCTTGGATTGACCCTGTCCGCCAGCCTTGCCGCGGCGGCCGGCGGCACACTCGGCGCGGAGCATCCGCCTGGCGGCGGTACCGCTTTTATCCTGTGCCTGCCATTGCTTAACGCACCCGAGTCTTGTGGAGCCGAACTGCTATGAATAGTCCTGCAAGCATGAACAGCGAACTCACCGTTCTGATCGTCGAGGACGACCCCCACGTGCTTTTGGGCTGCCAGCAAGCGCTGGCACTGGAAGATATTCCCAGCGAGGGCGTGGGCAGTGCCGAAGAAGCGCTGGCGCGAATCGGCGATGATTTCGCCGGTATTGTCATCAGCGACATCCGCTTGCCCGGCATCGACGGCCTGGAATTGCTGACCCGCCTTAAAGCCCGGGACCGTAGCCTGCCAGTGGTGTTGATTACCGGGCACGGTGACATCTCCATGGCCGTCAATGCCATGCGCGACGGCGCCTACGACTTCATGGAAAAACCGTTTTCTCCCGAGCGCCTGGTGGAAGTGGCGAGACGTGCTTTGGAGCAGCGCGGACTGGCCCGAGAGGTCTGGTCGCTGCGTCGGCAATTGGCCCAACGCAACTCGTTGGAAAGTCGAATCATTGGCCGTTCGCCCGCCATGCAGAACCTGCGCGCCTTGATCGCCAACGTGGCGGACACTTCGGCCAATGTGCTGATCGAAGGTGAAACCGGCACCGGTAAGGAATTGGTCGCCCGCTGCTTGCATGACTTCAGCCGTCGTCACACTCATCAATTTGTTGCGCTCAATTGCGGTGGACTGCCGGAAAGCTTGTTCGAAAGTGAAATCTTTGGCCACGAAGCCAACGCATTTACCGGCGCTGGCAAACGGCGGATCGGCAAGATCGAGCACGCCCACAACGGCACGCTGTTTCTCGATGAAGTGGAGAGCATGCCGCTGAACCTGCAAATCAAACTGCTGCGGGTTTTGCAGGAACGCACACTGGAACGTTTGGGGTCAAACCAAAGTGTAGCGGTGGATTGTCGGGTGATCGCCGCGACCAAATCCGATCTGGACGAGCGGAGCAAAGCCAATCAGTTTCGCAGCGACCTGTATTACCGACTGAACGTGGTGACGCTGGAACTGCCACCACTGCGCGAGCGACGCGAAGACATCCTGCAATTGTTCGAATACTTTCTGCAGTTGTCAGCGCTACGTTTCGACCGCGACACGCCAGAACTGGACCGCCAGACGTTATCGAGCCTGATGGCCCATGAGTGGCCGGGGAATGTCAGGGAACTGCGCAACGTCGCCGAGCGTTATGCGCTGGGCCTTCCGGCATTCAAGAAGTCGGGAACCGGCGCGGCGAACAGCAGCCTCGACTTCGCCGAGGCGGTGGAGACCTTCGAAAAAAACCTGTTGACCGATGCCTTGAACCGCAGCGGCGGCAATCTGAGCCAGGCCAGCCAGGAATTGGGAATGGCCAAGACCACGTTGTTCGACAAGGTAAAAAAATATGGACTGGGCTGATCCGTCCGCTGTGTTGGCAATTAAATAAGAGAACCTCGTGGACCTGATTTTCAAAGCCCTGTTGGGCGCTGCTGTCGTACTGATTCTGGCCGCATTGGCCAAGACCAAAAATTATTACATCGCCGGGCTGGTCCCACTGTTTCCGACCTTTGCCTTGATTGCCCATTACATCGTCGGTAAAGGTCGATCACTGGACGATCTGAAGACCACCATCCTGTTTGGCATGTGGTCAATCATTCCCTACTTCGTGTACCTGGCCGCGCTGTACGTGCTGGTTGACCGCTGGCGCCTGGAGGTTTCTCTCGCACTGGCAGCCGTGGCCTGGCTGATCGCGGCGACCGTTTTGGTGACGGTGTGGGTGCGGTTTCATGGGTGAGGCATGATTCAGACATACGCAAATTTGCAGGAACCAACGTGTTGGCGATATCAGCAGTACCAAAGATATTCAGATGAACCGCGTCTCCTGCCTCGCCAACACGTGGCTCCTAAAGAGGATTGCAAATGCCTGTAGGACCGAAATCATCCAAGAACGGCCCAGCCCTTGCATCACTCCGGTCCAACCTGCTGGAGCTGTTCTCTTGACCCCATCCGTGATGCTGCTGATCGCGCTGTGCATCGCCCTCGATGTCATTGGCCAAATCGCCTTCAAGCTCGGCCTCGATCGCTTGCCGGAGCACGCGGGTGGCTTTCGCTTGAGCCATTTCTGGCGGCAGATCGCCGGCGCCCCGCTGCTGTGGTGTGGCGTGAGTTGTTATGCGGTGCTGTTCGTTGCCTGGCTGGAGGTGCTGTCCCTGGCGCCGCTGAGTCTGGTATTTCCAGCCATCAGTCTGAGCTATTGCGGTGTAGTGCTGGGCGGGCGATTGGTGCTGGGCGAAGCCGTCAGCCGACGTCGTTGGGTAGGTACGCTGGTCATCACTGCCGGCGTAATGCTGGTTTGCGCCACGGGAGCTTGAGGTCATCATGACCAATAACTGGATTGAAAGTCCCGGCGCGAGTTGGGTGTTGTGGGTGTTGTTGATCGCGTTTGAAAGCGGCGCGCAGTTGTCGTTGAAAGTGGGCGGCGATGGCTTGGCGGCGATTCCGTTCGGCTTGAACTGGCTGTTGGCAGCGCTGAGCAGCGTGGCGGTGATGGTCGCGGTGTTCTGCTATATCGGCTCGTTTCTCACCTGGATGCTGATCTTGCGCAGCAGCAAATTGTCGCTGGCGTTCCCGCTGAGTTCGCTGGTGTTTGTCGTGGTATTGCTTGGGTCATGGCTGGGTTTGGGCGAAAGCATCAGCGCCCTGCATTGGCTGGGCGTGTGCGTGATCATCGGCGGAATCGTGTTACTGGCGGAGGGTAAGCAAGAGGTATGAACATTCCCTCCTACAGATTTGAGGCGCGAGACGTACTCACAACCCCTTGAAGTGATACGCCACGGCCACGTTGACTTCGCTCTGGTTGTCATCGCCTTTGTCCTTGACGATCGAGCTGTCTGCCGCGGAGTTGGTCAGGTGAGTCCAGGTGGCGCTGGTCAGCAGCAGCCAGCCGTCAGCCAGTGGAAACTGCAAGCTTTGGGTCAGTGCAACTTTTTGCAGGCCGCCGCTGGCGTTGTATTGCTGGAAGCCGGAAGCCTGTGCTTCTTGTGAACTGACGCCGAAGAAAGTCTGCGCCTGCCGGCCGTCCGCGTAATGGGCAGTCACCTCGGTGTCGCCAATAATCCCCAGCCCTAACGGGTAACCTAACTCGCCACCAACCCGGCCCAGTATCCCGCCCTGGCCCTCGCTGCCACCCACAGCGCGGCCCATTTCCGCGAACACTCGCCAAAAATCAGCCGGGCTGTACTGCACAAATCCACCGAGTTCAGCCATGTCCGACACATCACGCAAGCCGCGCAACGAGCCGTTAGCGGTACGACCCGGTACGTAGTTGGCAAACGGGCCGACACTCCAGCCGTCAAACTTGAACACCTTCCAGTTCAGCCCGTCGTCGGAGCTCAAGCCCACGTCGCCCCAGTCCAAATCCAGATAGGGAAATGCTTCAAGGTCGTAATGCACGCCGGTTGGATCGCTGGCTTTGTAACCGATGCCCGCACCGACGTCGCCGGTAATGGGTTCGGCGTGGCCCTGGGCGCTAAAACTCATAGCGCAGGCGAAGGCTGCGAAGCCAGTGACTACCGAGCGAACGCAACGGTTAAGCAGGATCAAGTGCATGAAAAATATTCTCGTACTGTTGGAACGTGCGTGAATCAATCCCTGGCCGGACCCATTCACGCAAGCACTTATGTTGTTTGTAGCGACCTACAAAAATTGTAGCTCGCCTGACGGCCAACCCTACTCCCTTAATGGCGAACCCGCTCTACACCGGGCTCTGGCGGCGAAATCTGCATGTGGCACAGTCTATGCTCTACCCCTGTGCAAGCGCAAAGAGCGCTCTCACTTAAGTAGGCACCTGCAGATGATGCATTGGCATATCGTGTGTGATTTCGATGGGACCGTCACCCGGACTGACGCGATAGATAACATCCTGGAGCGTTTCGCTGACCCAAGCTGGGAGGCCATCGAAGATGAATGGCTGTCTGGCAAAATCGGTTCGCGAGAATGTTTGAGCCGCCAATTGGCTATGGTTAAAGCCACGCCTAACGAGCTTCTGGGCTATTTCGACACTATCGCTATTGATCCGGCATTTCCTGATTTCGTTGAACTGGTCATGGGTCGCGGCGCGTCGCTGGACATTGTCAGCGATGGCATCGAGCAGGGCATCGCACGCATTTTGTCGCGCAACAATGCACCGCTGCTGCCGATCATTGCCAACCGCCTGCGTCAGATCGGTCCTGACGGCTGGCGCATAGAATTTCCTTATTCCAGCGACGCCTGCCGCGCAGCATCCGGTAACTGCAAATGCAAATCCGCGCCTGAAGGCAAACGCGTGCTGGTGATCGGCGACGGCCAATCGGACATGTGCGTCGCCAGCACCGCCGACTTCGTATTCGCCAAGGATCGCCTGGCAGAACATTGCGAACGCAATGGCATCCCGTATGCCCGCTTCGACACCTTTGCCGATTTACCGGCCCTGCTCGCCCGCTTGCCTCACAGCGAACCGGCGCGCGCACACAGCCTCCCTCTTGAACAGCAGGAACTCTTCCACCATGTCTGACATCCGTATCGCTACCGCTGAAGACCAGATTCTTCTGGAAAAAGAAGCGAAATATTGCTCGTTCGGCGACACCGTTCACTACATCGATCCGCCGCGAATTTTCAACCGCTGTGAAGGTTCGTATGTTTACGATACCAGCGACCAGGCTTACCTCGACCTGCAAATGTGGTACTCGGCGGTGAACTTCGGTTACGCCAACCCACGTCTGAACAACGCCCTGAAGGCACAGATCGATTCGATGCCGCAGATTGCCAGCCAATACCTGCACCGCGGCAAAATCGAGCTGTCGGAAATGATCGCGGTTGATGCCAAGAAGAAATTCGGTATGGACGGTCGCGTTCACTTCAACGTCGGCGGTTCGCAGTCCATCGAAGACTCCTTGAAGGTCGTGCGTAACGCCAGCAACGGCAAAAGCCTGATGTTTGCTTTTGAAGGCGGCTACCACGGTCGTACGCTGGGCGCTTCGTCCATCACTTCGAGCTACCGCTACCGTCGCCGTTATGGCCATTTCGGCGAGCGCGCACAGTTTGTGCCTTTCCCGTACCACTTCCGTGGTCCAAAAGGCATGACCAAAGAAGAATATGGCAGCTACTGCGTTCAGCAGTTCGCCCGCCTGTTCGAAACCGAATACAACGGCGTCTGGGATCCTAAAACCAATCAGTGCGAATACGCCGCGTTCTACGTCGAGCCTATCCAAGGCACCGGCGGCTACGTTATTCCGCCGATGAACTTCTACAAAGAATTGAAGCAAGTGCTGGATCAGCACGGCATCTTGATGGTTGTCGACGAAATCCAGATGGGCTTCTACCGCACCGGCAAGCTGTGGTCCATCGAGCACTTCGACGTCAAACCAGACGTTATCGTCTTCGGTAAAGCGTTGACCAACGGCCTCAACCCACTGGGCGGCATTTGGGCGCGGGAAGAGTTGATCAACCCTACGATCTTCCCACCTGGATCGACCCACTCCACCTTCGCCTCAAACCCACTGGGTACGGCGGTAGGTCTGGAAATGTTTAAAATGACCTCGGAAGTCGATTACGGCGCGATGGTCATGGAAAAGGGCAAGTACTTCCTGGCGGGCCTGCAAGACCTGCAAAAGCGCTACCCGATCATCGGCGACGTCGATGGCCTGGGCTTGGCTTTGCGTGCAGAAATCTGCGGTCCAGACGGCTTCACCCCAGACAAAGCGACCCTGGACTTCATGGTTGACGAAGGCATGAAGGGCGACATTGAAATCGACGGTAAGAAACTCGGCCTGATTCTCGACGTGGGCGGCTACTACAAAAACGTGATCACCTTGGCACCGTCGCTGGAAATCAGCTACGCAGAAATCGACCTCGGCATCGCCCTTCTCGACCGCCTGCTGCATCGGGCAATGAAGCGGTGAACCTGTCAGAGATCGACATGGGCGAAGGCGACGCCAGTTTCGTTCTCGGCAGCGGCCCGGTCGCGGTGTTGTTGATCCACGGCCTGACCGGCACCCCGACGGAACTCCGTCGGGTGGCCCAAGGCCTGGCCAAGCGCGGGTACACGGTTTATGTGCCCACGCTTGCCGGGCACTGCGGCGACAACGCTGATCTGCAAGCCACCGGTTGGAAAGACTGGTACGAAAGCGCGCGTAAAACCTTTGTCGGCATTCGCCAACGGCACGAACAGGTGTTCGTCGGCGGGTTGTCCATGGGCGCTGTATTGTCCATGCATATGGCGGCCGAGCATCCGGGGCAAGTCGCCGGTTTACTGCTGTACTCGACCACTTTGCGCTACGACGGCTGGAACATTCCGAAAGCGGCGGTATTGGCGCCTTTGCTGATGGCCATTCCGTTTGGCGTGCACTTGTGCCGCTTCAATGAAACCTCGCCGTACGGCATCAAAGACGCACGTCTGCGGGCTATCGTCGAACGTCAGATGAAAGCCGGCGAAAGCAGCAATGCCGGGTTGTTGACCATGTCGGGGATCAACGTCCGAGAATTGCATCGCCTGGTCGCCGTGGTTAAAAAAGGCATGCGTACGGTCAAGGCTCCGGCCTTGATTCTGCATTCCATCGAGGACGACATCACCAGTCGTTGGAACGCGGATTACTGCGAGAAACATTTAGCGGGCCCTGTCACTAAAGTGTTGCTGGATAATTGCTATCACATGATCACCGTGGATCTGCAGTATCGGAAGGTCATTACCTTGAGCGCTGACTTCATCGATGGCGTGATAGAACAATTACCGGCTGAAGCGGTCTGTTTGAACGATCAGCGACAAACGGCCTGAACCCATCCTGTTTCTCGCCCATACTCCTTTCAGTTCTCTGGGCAGTCCGTACCACGACTGCTTATCCGGCGTACTGAAAGGACTGGGTCTGGCTGGAAACGCTCGCCGTTCTTCGGAACGATCACCACCTGGTTTGGCTGCTCCGATAAGCGAACGTAATGACTGAACAACCCGGCCCCACCCAGAAAGTGTTTTCCCTCTCGCGTTGGAGCTTGCAGCGTAAGCTGGTACTGGCATTTTGGCTGGTGAGCGTGATTCCGACGATGATCGCCGCTGAGCTCGCCGCGACCACCTTGTCACAAATATTCGAAAGTAACGTGCGGGTCTGGTTGCAAGAATCTACCCGGATCGTTCAAGACGAAATCAGCGAAATCCAGCGCGATAACGCCAGGGTCTCGCCACTGTTTCTGCAAAATACTCGCCCGTTCACGAACTCATCGGCTCGGCACAACAAATTGACCTCCGACCTCGCCAACGCCATGGGCATCGACGTGGTCGCTTTGATTCGCACCAAAGATCATAAGGTGGTGTTTTCGACAGCGTCGGATAACATCATCGACCAGATCAGCCTCGCCCCTGACGCGGTGTTGCAAACTATCCACAACGGCAGCGTGTTTGCCGGTGTCGTGGTATCGACGTATCCGTCTACCCAGGACGGCGTTGACTACGAATTGCTGATCGGCACCTATCTGGACAGTAGCTTTCTCACCAGCGTGGCCGATGTGCACTCTCTGGACTTGCGCTTGTACATGAACGACGCGGGCGGGTTCAGCGAGATTTTCTCGACCCAGCGCTTCATGAACCACCCGGCGGTGGTGCCGCAGCAAATCGAACAGATCCTGCGCGATACAAAACAGCCCAACGAACAATCCACCAGCGCTTATTCCGGGCTGTACACGCCGATTTTCAATGACAACGGCGAACTGCAAGGAATCATCTTCAGCGGGCTGCTGCGCCACACGACACTGGTCGGGCTGGTGAATCAAACCAACTTGTTCCTGGCTATTCTGCTGCTCGGTTCAGTGCTCTCGTTGAGCGTCGGCTGGTTGATTTCCCGGCGTTTGACCCGGCCGTTGCGCAGGCTGTCCGAAGGCGTCAGGGCGGTCACCGCAGGCGATTATCGGCAACGGGTTGAAGTGGTGGGCAGCGATGAAATTGCCGAGCTGAGCACCACCTTCAACCATATGACCGAGCGCTTGAAGGAACTCCAGCACCTTGAAGCCCAACTGCGCCGTCGCGACCGCCTGCATGCATTGGGCGAAGTGGCCATGGGCCTGGCCCACGAAATCCGGAATCCACTGGGTATCATCAAGACCGCGACCCAGTTGCTGCACCGCCGGGCGTCTTTGCCAGAAGCCGACATGCGTCACCTGGAATATGTGATTTCCGAAGTCACCCGGATCAACGACCTGATTACTGAGTTTCTCGACTTCGCCAAACCCAGCGCACCGATCCGCTCCACGCAGCTGGCCAGGCCGCTGTTAGAGGACCTGCTGGGCTTCTGCGCGCCTGAATTGTCGACGCATAAAGTGGAAGCGCGAATAGTCGAACATGATGCCAACGCGACGATTTACGCAGACGCACGCCAGCTCACCCAAGCGTGTTTGAATCTGGTGCTTAATGCCATCGACGCCATGCCCGGCGGCGGTACCCTGACAATCGACATCTCCTGGGCCCAAAACATTACAATCATTGGCATTTCCGACAGCGGCCAAGGCGTTGAATCCGACATGCTCGAGCGTATCTTTAACCCCTTTGTCACCACAAAGGCCTCCGGTACCGGATTGGGCCTGGCCAAGGTCTTTTCGATCATGGAGAACCATGACGGCCGGGTGGAATGCGTCAGCACTGTGGGCGCTGGAGCAACGTTCAATCTGTACCTGCCAGCCCATGACGGAGGTCTGGCATGAGCCATAACGTGCTGGTGGTCGACGACGAACCCAAGCTCTGCGATCTGTTGGCGTCAGCCTTGAGCCAAGGCGAGATTCAGGTGTTCACTGCCGGCAACGGCCTGCATGCCCTGGCGGTGCTCGAGCGTGAAGAGATTGATCTGGTGATCAGCGACTGGCGTATGCCGGGGATGGACGGACCGCAGTTGTTGGCGGAAATCAAACTTCGCTATCCCGGCTTGCCGGTGATCGTCATGACCGCCTATAGCACGGTGAAAAATGCCGTGCAGTCCATGCGCAACGGTGCTTTCGATTACATCAGCAAGCCGTTCGACATCGACGAGCTGGACATCACCGTCAACAAGGCCCTGCAGTTTCGTGACATCTTGCGTGACAACGAGCGGCTGCGCGCCGAGCTTGATCATCATCAGCAGATTGACAGCATGGTGGGTGAAAGCCCGGCCTTTCGTCGGGTGCTGCAAGCAGTGGACTCGGTCCGCGACAGCAGCGCCACGATCCTCCTGACCGGCGAAAGCGGTACGGGTAAAGAAATGATCGCACGTGCGATTCACAAGCACGGTAACCGCGCGGGCAAACCGTTTGTCGCGGTCAACTGCGCGGCGATTCCCGAAGGGCTGCTGGAGAGCGAGATGTTCGGTCACCGCAAAGGCGCATTTACCGGCGCGGTGTCTGACCGCGTAGGGCGCTTTATGCAGGCCGACAAAGGCACGCTGTTTCTCGATGAAGTCGGCGATATGCCGCTGGCGTTGCAGGCGAAAATCCTGCGCGCGCTGCAAGAGCGGGTGATCGAGCCGGTCGGCGATCCCCGAGAGCGCAAGGTGGATGTGCGGGTAATCGCTGCGACCAACAAGAATCTGCTGGAAGCCGTGGCCAATAAAGAATTTCGCGAGGATCTTTATTACCGTCTGAATGTGTTTCCGATTCCGCTGCCACCCTTGCGCGAGCGCTCGGAAGATATCGCCCCCTTGGCCCGGCATTTTGCCCATGTGCTGGGCGCCACGGCGGGAAAACGCATTAGCGGCTTCAGCGCAGACGCGTTGCAGGCGATGGCCAACTACCCGTGGCCGGGCAATATTCGCGAGCTACAAAATTGCGTAGAACGCGCCACCATCGTGGCGTCGAGCAATACCATCGAAGAAAACGACTTGCCCGCCTACTTGTTTGGCTCACGGCCGATAGAGAGCAATACCGGTCAGTTTTTGACGGAAGGCGTGGGCATTCCCGACAACCTGGATGCGGCGCTGGCCAACGTTGAAAAAGCCTACATCCTGGCCGCCCTGCAAGAAACCAACGGCGTCCAGGCCGCCGCTGCACAGTTGATCGGCATCTCCGAGCGGAGCCTGTGGTATCGACTGAAAAAGCTTGAAATCCATGTGGATAAGATTGTTCGTTGAGTGGACGGCGTTCTCAAGACCCACTGTAGGAGCCAACATGTTAGCGAGACTTAAATGGCCTCGCCAACACGTTGGCTCCTACAGATTCGGGTCGGTTGCATAAATCCTGTAGGCGTGAACTTGTTCGCGAAGCGGCTTAGCGCAGCACTAACGCATCCACTTCCGCGGAGGTCGGCGAAGTCGCCGGGCCTCTGCGGGTGACGGCGAGCGCCGCTGCGGCATTAGCGCGTAACGCCGCCTGGTCGGCAGTCAGGCCATCGGCCAGCGCTGCCAGTAACACACCGGCGTGGGCGTCGCCTGCGCCGTTGGTGTCGATGGCGGTCACGGGGAAGCCGCGTATCTGCCGCACTTGCCCGTGCTGACTGATCCAACACCCTTGCGGTCCGTCACGAACCACGATCAACGCGTCCTTCGGCAACAGATCCTTCAGACGCTGCAACGCATCGGCGGTCTCTTCAACGCCAGTGAAGCGCAGCGCTTCCTCACGGTTGCTGGTCCACAGATCAACCCTGGGTAGCAACTTCGCCACCTCTGGCGCCGTGGGCGAACTCACCAACGGACCCGGGTCGAATACCACGGTTACCGACTCGCCCAGCGCACTCAGCCAATCCAACAGGTACTCAACCTTGCCGGGGTGCAGCAAGCTGTAGCCGCTGACATAGACATAATCCCCTGCCTGCACTTCAACGCCGGCCAAATCCTTCGCCGACAGCCCACCCTCCGCGCCGACGTAAGAAATGAACGAGCGCTCGGCCGAGGGTTCAATCAGTGCCACGGACAAACCGGTGTCTTGTCCATCAGTGACCGGCGCAGCGATTTGAATGCCTTCGCCGGTCATCGCCTGGCGCGCCAGTTCGCCGAACTGCCCGTTGCCGTGACGCCCCAGATAAATCACCGACATCCCGTTGCGGCGAGCCGCAGCCATCACGTTGAAACCGCCGCCCACCTCGAAGCGTGCGGAGCTCGCCAACACGTCTCCACCGGAGCGCGGCAGGTTATCCAAAGCCATAACCAGGTCGACAACGACCTGGCCGGTGTGAAGCAATCTAGCGGACATGGGACATCTCGTTCAGGGCCATCCGACGATCACGTGCGCCGCCGAGCAAGGCGTAAATGCCGCCGGCGACGATGAAGGTGACGATCCAGCCCAGGCCGTTGTGGCCCAGCCACGAATCAGACAACGGGCCGGCAAACAACACGTTATCTGCCGTGGTGGCGATGGTGGTAAAGCTGAAGCCGAGCACGATGGCGACTGCCCAGGCACCCAGCGCGCGCCATTCAACACCGCCTTGGTACCAATATGCGCTGCTTGACGTGACGTTCATCAAGTCCGTCGGCGAGTAGTAGTGACGGTGCATCAAATCCACGACGAAGATCCCGACCCACGCGGTGATCGGCACCGCCAGCAGCGAAATAAAGGTGATAAATGGGCCGTAAAAGCTGTCGGCGATCAGCATGAAATAGATCGATCCGGCGAAGATCGCAACGATGTCGACGATCACCGCGTGCACGCGCTTGATCTTCAACCCCAGGGTCAAGGTGGTCAGGCCCGCCGAATACACCGACAAATTGTTGGATAACAGCAATCCGCCAAACGCGGTAATCAGGTACGGCACCGCCATCCAGGTCGGCAACAGCTGACGAATGGCAATGATCGGATCAGTGGCGGACGCCAGATGGTCGTTGCCCACCGACAGCAGCCCACCGAGGGTGATCAACAGCACCAGCGGTATCCCGGCACCGAACGCAGCAGACGCCACCAGTTTTCCGGCACGCACACCGGCATGTTGGTAACGCGACATATCAGCGCCAGCGTTGGCCCAACCAATCCCGGTACCGGCAGCCATGGTGCCGACGCCAATGATCATGGCGCTGACCGGTGCCGGGGTGGCATTGAACACGGCAGACCAGTCGATATTGGCAATCAAGAATCCGCCCACCACGACGTTCAGCGCACCGAACACATAGGTGGCGGTCTTCTGAATCACCAGCAACGTGGCGTGGCCCAAACCGGAAACGCACAAGGTCAGCAGCACAAAAATGCCAATGAACAGCAGGGTCAGTCCCGGGGCGCTTTTGGCTTCCACCGGCGTGTTAAACAGGATGGCGCACAGCGACAGCAGCACAAAGGCGGCGGTGGTGGAGTTAACCGTTTCCCAGCCCAGCCGTGACATCAATGAAACAATGGTCGGCCCGATGTTGCCGCGCACGCCGAATATTGCGCGGGACAAGGTCAGGCTCGGCGCACGGCCACGACGTCCGGCAATCGAGATAATCCCGACCACGGCAAATGATCCGCCCGCACCGAGAATGGCAACGATGATTGCCTGCCAGATCGACAGGCCACGGAATGCGACCAGCGTCGCCCCCAGCGGCAAGCCGAGAATACTGATGTTGGCGGCGAACCAGACCCAGAACAATTGCAGCGGATGGCCGTTGCATTCGTTTTCCGGCACCGGTTCGATGCCACGGGTTTCCAGCTGTCCCGCGCCTTGAGTGACGTTGGATGAAGTCATAGTCAGGCTCCTGATGTGCCAATTGTTTTGGTTGTGGGCAGTACGGAATCTAATGACATCCATGTCTTGCAGCGTTATCCAGACAGCCAGACGCCTCATGCCGGCAGCGGTTTCCCGGCGCGACAGCAGCGTTCTTTACCGCAGCAGTGTCAGGTAGCGCGCAACGCCAGCAATCCCTCTACCAGCGGCGCCAGTTCAAGTTGGTTAACCGCTTTTATCTGGTTGATCATGTCGACCGGCCAGGCGCCCAAGCCTTGGCATGCACCCAGCATCGCGCCCAATACCGCCGCGATGGTGTCGGTGTCGCCGCCCAGACTTGCAGCCATGCACAACGCATCGATGGCCGACAATCGGCCCGACGCCACTTGGTGTGCTAGGGCGAATGCGGCGACAACCGATTCTTGCGACGCTACGGAGGTACCGACCACCTCGTACAACAGCGCCGGTAACTGAGTGTTGTCGCAGTCAGCGCACAAGGTCCGGGCCCACTGAATACGCGCAGCGATCTGGCCGCCCGCTACCCAGTGCCCGTAGCCCTCGCCCATTCGCGCGAACATCACCCCAGCAGTGAGTGCCTCGGTCAGGGTTGCGCCGTTGATGCCAGCGGAGACCACGCCCGCCACTGCCGCTGCGCTGGAGATCCCCAACGTGGTGTTGTGGGTAACTTGGCAGGCTTGCACCACGGACTTAATAAAACGTTGTGGATGGGCGATATCGGCGGCGATGCCCACCGGCGTTATGCGCATCGCGGCACCATTGGTGGTGCCGAAACGGCCCGCTTCTTCGGGGCTGTGACCGGCGAGAATCATCTCGATGGCGCGCTTGGTGGAAGGACCCAGCAGGTCTTGGGAACCCTTGGCGTGCATCACCGCTTCCCAATCGATCAGGCGCTGGGCCAAGTCCGAAGGGATGATGTGTCCGCCACTTTCGATCAATAACTCAGCGACCAGCACCGCTTGTTCGGTGTCGTCAGTAATCGAACCGGCGACCATGTTCGGTGCGATGGGTTGATCAGGGCCGGCATCGAGCAGGCTCGTCACTGAGCCGAAGCGTGCGGTGATTTGCTCGCGGTTAAGTGATTGCGTCGGCATGCCCAGGGCGTCGCCCAAGGCCAACCCGTAAAACGCGGCCAATGCGCGATCAGCTCGGCCTTCGGGGTTCATGACTGGCTCCCGAACGCCAGGTGCAAACGGAAATGCACGGGGTCGAGCAAGCTTTCTACATGCTCCATGAACCGTTCGTGGCGATCGTAGGTGGTGCGCAGTGCTTTGAGAAATACACTGCCGGGCTCGCGTAGCAACAACAACGCATCGGAAGCTGCCAACGGCTCCGCGCCGATCCATTGATCACCACGATCACCGACGTAGCCGTGGGCAGCCATGGTAATGGTCAGGGAGTCGTCGATCAGGCCGGTTTTAGGCAGGCTTTCCAAACCGTCGCGGGCGGGGATCAAAGCGCGCTCAAGGGAGACCATGCTGCCGTCGGCTGCCCGGCGACGACGGTCGACGGCAATGAATTGGGTGGTGCCGAAGCGCACGTCCAAGTCAGGCCGCTCGACCGCTACGATGCGCAGAACTTCGGTGCTGATACCCGCGCCGGAGTCGGCCAGGGCTTGTGCCCAACCACTGCGTTGGTCAAGCGAGATGCCGTCGTAGGTGACGATAGAACCGACGCCGGACTGGGTCGCAATGTAATTGCGCCGCTTGAGTTCGGACAGGGCTTCACGCAGCGTGCCTCGGCTGACATCAAACTCAACGGCCATTTGGTGCTCACCCGGCAATAAATTCCCGGCGCCCCACTGGCCACTCTCGATGCGCCGTGCGAGTTCATCGACTACGCGTTGTTTCTTATCAAATCGGACATGTCTAATCATGTACAAAGTGATAACCGAAAGTGGGGGCGTCAGGCAAGTGGTTTTTCAGTTCAGCGTTATTGCACCTCAACCGACTCGCTGATGATCTGACGAATGGCGTCGGCAAACGCTTCTACTGGCTGGCCGCCCGACACTGCATAGCGGTCGTTAAAGACGATGGTCGGCACCGAACTGACGCCTCGTGACACCCACAGCTGTTCAATTTCGCGGACCTCGGCGCTGTATTCGCCCGACGCCAGAACTGATTCTGCGCGTTGCCGATCCAGGCCAACCTGCCCGGCCACATTAGCCAGAACCTGATGATCCGAAGGGTCAGCGTGGTCGGTAAAGTACGCGGCGAACAGCGCTTCTTTCAGCGCTTGCTGCTTGCCTTCCAACTCAGCCCAATGCAGCAGCCGATGGGCATCGAAGGTGTTGTAGATACGGCGGTCGCCTTGAGAAAACGTAAAGCCCAGCTCGGCGCCCCGTTGACGGATCATTTCGCGATTCTGCTTCGACTGTTCAGGTGTCGAACCATATTTCTCGAAGATGTGTTCGTTGAGGTCTTGGCCTTCGGCTGGCATCTTAGGATTAAGCTCGAACGGCTGGAAATGGATCTCCGCCTTGACCTCATCGCCTAGATCAGCCAGCGCCTGGTTCAACGCGCGCAGACCAACCACACACCATGGGCAGGACACATCGGAGACGAAATCGATTTTCAGGGCAGTGCTCATGGAACCCTCGCTCACAATTGGCA
>NZ_JAQGNX010000137.1 GCF_028293835.1 Pseudomonas sp. | reverse complement strand
TATTCCGCATTGACCAGCATATGCGGGGTGCAATCGTTATCTACGATCCACTCATACAGAGCACGGATCAGATAAGGGCGACTGGAGTTCATCAACGGCTCCTTAGGACTTAGCGCATGTCACGTTCGGCACCAGACAGACTTGTCTGGAAGGCCTCACGTGCAAACTGGCGCTCCATGTAATCAAGCAACGGTTTAGCTTGCCGCGGCAATTCTATACCCATGAGTGGGAGGCGCCAAAGCATGGGCAAAAGGCAGCAATCCACCAGACTTTGATCTTCGCTAAGGAAAAAAGGCTTGTCAGCGAACAGCGGAGAAACGCCGGTCAGGCTTTCCCGCAGTTCTTTTCGCGCTTGAACGCGAGCCGTTTCCTTGCTGCGTGAATCCAGAATCAGATCCACCAGACCACACCAATCGCGTTGAATACGATGAATCAGCAGACGGCTATTGGCACGGGCCACCGGATAAACCGGCAACAACGGCGGGTGCGGATAGCGTTCGTCCAGATATTCCATTACCACCGTCGACTCGTACAACGCCAGATCACGATCGACCAGGGTCGGCACGCTGCCGTACGGATTCACCTCGATCAATTTCGGCGGATGACGGCCCGCGACTACATCAATGATCTCAGCGCTGACACCTTTCTCCGCGAGCACAATGCGCACGCGGTGGGAATAGTGGTCGGCGGGGTCGGAGTAACAGGCCAACCGGTTGGTCACGCCCATGGCGGTCCTCCTCGCTTGTAAAAGTTTTCAAAAGCAGAAAAACGAGCGCGCCCAGAGGGCGCCTCCGATATCGACTGCGCGGGACAGGATACGCCTAAGCGACCTCCCGCCCCACACTCGTTATCCTGAAGCACCCTAGGGCGCGCTTCGTTAACAGCAGAGTTTACAGCTCAATCAATGGACATCTTTCCAGTACTCGCGCTTGAGCAAATACGCGAAAACGAAGAAGAAGGCCAGGTAAAGCAATACATAGGTTCCGATGCGCTGATGTTGCAGCTTCACCGGATTCGCCGAGTAAGCGAGGAAGGTTACAAGATTTTTGACCTTCTCATCGAACTGTTCTTCATTTAAAGAGCCAGTTTTCGGCAATACGGTCAACTGGTCGCACGCTTCGTGGGTCAATGGCGACCCCGTCAGAGGGTCATATTGCTTCTTGCCGTCCTCAACCACTTGCACTTGTTTGCAACCAACGACCTGGCGACCTTGCAGCCCCTCCAGTACGTTAGGCATGCCGACGTTGGGGTAAACCTTGTTGTTCACCCCCCAAGGGCGTGCAGGATCTTCATAGAACGAGCGCAGGTAGCTATAGAGCCAGTCAGTACCCCGAACACGAGCCACCAGGGTCAGATCGGGCGGAGCCGCCCCGAACCAGGCTTTGGCGTCCGCAGGCTGCATGCCGATAGACATGTGGTCGCCGATTTTGGCGCCGGTGAACACCAGCTTCTCCAACATCATGTCGTGGGGAATACCCAGGTCATCGGCAACGCGCTCATAGCGCTGAAACTTTGCGCTGTGGCAGCCCATGCAGTAGTTCACGAATGTACGCGCACCGTCCTGCATGGCGGCATTGTCGGACACATCGATATCGACTTTTTCCAGCTCAGGACCGTGCTCGGCTGCGAAGGACAGAGTGGGCAGAAGCGCAAAAAACAATACAGCAAATAGCTTTTTCATCAGCCAGTCACCCTTTCTGGAACGGGTTTGGTCTTCTCGAGCCGGGTATAGAACGGCATCAGAATGAAGTAGGCGAAGTACAGGAACGTACACACCTGCGACACAATCGTGCGCTCGGGAGTAGGCGGTAAAACGCCAAGAATCCCCAGAATCACGAACGACACACAGAACACCAGCAACCAGATTTTGCTTAGCCAGCCCTTGTAGCGCATGGATTTGACCGGACTGCGATCAAGCCATGGCAACACGAACAGCACCGCGATCGCAGCCCCCATGGCGATAACACCCATGAGTTTGTCCGGGATCGCCCGCAATATCGCGTAGAACGGCGTGAAATACCAAACCGGAGCGATATGCTCTGGGGTCTTGAACGCGTTCGCCACTTCAAAGTTAGGCTTCTCGAGGAAATACCCGCCCATTTCCGGGAAGAAAAATACAATCGAGCAAAAGATAAACAGGAACACCACGACGCCGACGATATCTTTCACGGTGTAGTACGGGTGGAAGGCAATGCCATCCAGCGGTACGCCGTTCTCGTCCTTGTGTTTCTTGATGTCGACACCGTCCGGGTTGTTCGAACCGACTTCGTGCAGCGCCAGAACGTGCAACACCACCAGACCCAGGATAACGATCGGCAGGGCCACCACGTGCAGCGCAAAGAAACGGTTCAAGGTAATCCCTGAAATCAGGTAATCGCCCCGAATCCATTGGGTCAGGTCGCCACCGATAACCGGAATCGCACCGAACAGCGAGATGATCACCTGCGCCCCCCAGTAGGACATTTGGCCCCAAGGCAGCAAGTAACCCATGAACGCTTCAGCCATCAGCGCCAGGTAGATCAACATGCCGAACAGCCAGACCAGCTCACGCGGCTTCTGATAGGAACCGTAGAGCAGCCCACGGAACATGTGCAGATAGACCACGATGAAGAACGCGGAGGCGCCCGTTGAGTGGAGCAGGCGCAGGATCGAGCCATATTCCACGTCACGCATGATGTATTCGACAGAAGCGAACGCCTCTTCGGCCGACGGCGTGTAGCTCATGGTCAGCCAGACACCGGTAACGATCTGATTGACCAGGACCAGCAGCGCCAGCGAGCCGAAGAAGTAGAAGAAGTTGAAGTTTTTTGGTGCGTAATACTTGCTGAGATGGTCTTCCCACATTTTTGTGGCGGGGAAGCGCGCATCAACCCAGTCCATGAACTTGCTCATCACGCTTTCTCCTGATCGACGCCGATGACAATAATGCTGTCCGACTCATAGGAATGCGGCGGCACGGGTAGATTCAAAGGTGCCGGTTGAGATTTGTAGACGCGACCCGCGAGATCGTAGTGCGAGCCGTGACAGGGGCAGAAATAACCACCGACCCAATCTTTGCCCAAATCAGCGGGGGCCACTTCAGGACGAAACGTCGGCGAGCAACCCAAGTGGGTGCAAATTCCAACCAGCAGCAGCAGTTCTGGTTTGATCGAACGCACTTCAGGATCGACGTAGGTCGGCTGGGTTGAATTCTTGGAATCCGGATCGGAGAGTTGCCCCTCGATTTTTTTCAGATTAGCCAAAATCTCTGGGGTACGACGGACGATGAAAACCGGCTGTCCTCGCCACTCAGCAATCATCTGCTGTCCCGGCTCGATCTTGCTGACATTTACCTTTACCGGCGCACCGGCAGCTTTCGCCTTGGCACTGGGGAACCATGACCCCACGAACGGGACCGCCGCCCCAACCGCTCCTGCTGCACCAACCACGGATGTGGCCGCTACGAGGAAGCGACGCCGGCCTACATTCACGCCGTCATTGCTCATTCCGTCCTCTCCCATCAGCTCTGTGGCCTGTTTGATCAGGCGTCTACTTAAAATAAATTTATGCTGTGTAAAAATGCTGCCGAATGGTAATGAAAAGCCCCTCTTTTGACAAGGGAATTACCTTTGCGAAACGGCCTAAGGCCTTATAACACGGGGTTCGGAAGGATGTGGCACGTTGTCACACCTAACCGAGCGCCCATAAAAAAACGCCCAGCTCCGAAAAGGAGACTGGGCGTCTTTAAAGTAGCAGCGATTAACGCTTCGAGTACTGCGGACGCTTACGCGCTTTGCGCAGACCTACTTTCTTACGTTCTACTTCACGAGCATCACGAGTAACGAAGCCAGCTTTGCGCAGAGCGCCACGCAGGGTTTCGTCATACTGCATCAGAGCGCGAGTGATGCCGTGGCGGATTGCGCCAGCCTGACCACTTGTGCCGCCACCGATAACAGTGACGTAGATGTCGAATTTCTCGGTAGTCTGAGTCAGTTCCAGCGGTTGACGAACTACCATGCGGGCAGTTTCGCGGCCGAAGAAACCGTCAAGAGTACGGTTGTTGATCGAGATGTTGCCGGTACCTGGACGCAGGAAAACGCGTGCAGTTGCGGTCTTGCGACGGCCAGTGCCGTAATTTTGAGTCGCCGACATAATGAACTATTCCGTTAAAACTTCAGTTCTTGGGGCTGCTGAGCAGTATGAGGGTGTACAGTGCCCGCATAGACTTTCAGCTTACGATACATGTCGCGACCCAACGGGTTTTTAGGCAGCATGCCTTTAACCGCGGTCTCGATCACGCGCTCTGGGGCTTTAGCGATCAGCTTTTCAAAGTTGATCGACTTGATCCCGCCCGGAAAACCAGAGTGAGAGTAGTAGATCTTGTCGGTGGTTTTAGCACCGGTAACGCGGATTTGCTCAGCGTTGATAACGACGATGTAGTCGCCAGTATCGACGTGCGGAGTGTATTCCGGCTTGTGCTTGCCACGAAGACGGCTCGCGATCTCGGTCGCCAGACGACCCAGTGTCTGACCAGCAGCGTCGACGACGAACCAGTCGCGCGTAACTGTTTCCGGTTTAGCAGTAAAAGTTTTCATTCTTTAATAGCCTCAGGGGCCGCCCTGATAAATTAGACGGCGGATCTTACTGAATAGTGCGTACTTTGACAAG
>NZ_JAQGNX010000136.1 GCF_028293835.1 Pseudomonas sp. | reverse complement strand
ACGACCGTTCGTAGGTGTAAATCACCCGCCCGGCCATATCATCGGGGGACAAACCGTTGTACTGCCACACCACGGCGACCACCGGAATGCCGATGTCGGGGAACACGTCAGTAGGGGTTCGCAGGGCCGCCATCGGCCCGACAATGCAGATAAAAATCGCCAACACGATGAACGTGTAGGGCTTAAGCAGTGCGGTCTTTACCAGCCCGAGCATGCCAGGAACCTCCAATGTGGGATGCCTGCAGTTTGCCCGGCCAACTTAAATCTCCGCTTTCAGCCAAATGAATAAATAGTTAATCAGCGCCTTAACTTCCTTTCATAAGGATTCATTTGTCCATCGAAGTTCGGCTTGGCAAGCTTGTCTTCATCGAAAACCCCCGTCTTTGCGGGACAGTATCCACCCCTTGAGGTATGTAAAAATGTCATCTAAATCGTTGTTGCTGGTTCCGATGTTGGGCTTGGTGACTGTTCTTTCCGCCTGCGCGGCCATACCGAAGGCAGACCCGAGCGAGGCCTGGATTGGTTTACAAGAAGATCCCCAGAGTGACTTGCTGGCGGAACGGATCGATGGCAAGCGTATTAATGATGGCCGCTACTTTGAAGTCACGCCGGGTGCACACCGTCTGGACATGACCTTATTTGTCGATGGCATGGGTGATGACAATCAGGAAGAGTGCCAGGCGCATATCGACTTCAATCAGTTCAAGGCTGGCGAGCATTACAAACTGGTAGAGACCAACCTGGGGGAGGAATACCGCGTTAATCTGGAAGACACTCACGGCAAGCAACTGGGCAGAACCAGAGATTTCACCTGCCTGGCGGGTTGAGTCGCCAATAAATCATCAATCTGCTGCTAAGCCAGTGCAGTACTCCGGCGGCATTCAAGAACCAGGCTGGCGCCACCGGCGGCACTGGCGCCAATGTGCAATTTGAAACCGTGCAGGTTGACGATGGCCGCGACGATGGACAGGCCCAGGCCAAACCCGCTTTGCTGGGTATCGCCTTCGCAGCGGTAGAACCGTTGGAACACGGCCTCGCGTTCGGCGACCGGAATGCCGGGGCCGGAGTCTTGAATTTCGATGTGGGTATCGTCGCCGTCGCGGTACGCGCTAAGGATGACCTGGCCGCCTGCCGGGGAAAACTTGATCGAGTTGCTCAGCAAATTGGCCAGCGCTTCAAACAGCAGCGCGCGGTCACCCAGCAACGCAGGCAAAGAAGGCGCCAGACGTAAGTCCAGGGTCAAGCCTTCCTCTTCCGCCATCGGCAGATAGAATTCGTAAAGTTCGTGCAGTAACAGGCTTGGATCAAGCTCGACAAAGCCTGAGCGGCGCTGATGGTCTTCCAGTTCCGAGATACGCAACAGGCCTCGAAAACGCGCCATCAACGTATCCGCTTCAGCAATCACCTGACTCATTTGCAGGGCCTGCTGCGACTCTTCCGGTGACTGCTGTTGAATGCGGTACAGCTGCGCGCGCAAACGGGTCAGCGGGGTTCGCAGGTCATGGGCGATGTTGTCGCAGACACCCTTGACCTCAAACATCAACTTCTCGATACGGTCGAGCATCGCGTTAACGATCACCGCCAACATGTCCAGTTCATCACGGCTGTTCGACACCGGCAGACGACGGGCCATGTCACCTGCAACGATGGACTCCGCGCTGGCCTGAATGGCGCGGATTCGCCTTAACGGTCGACGGCGCAACAAATGCCAGCCCGCCGCGCCAGGAATGATGGTCAGGGACACTGCCCACAACAGTGCATGCCAAATAATGGTGGTCACGGCGAACAGCGAGCCGTTGTCGCGCACCAGTATCAGCCAACGGCCGTCGTGAGTTTGGGTGGCCACCGCGTCGCAGCTGTCTCGCGGCAATTGCGGGTCGTCGGAGTCGATGCAGTTGGGCAGTTGATGAATCTGGCCGTCCAGTGGCAAGTTCGCCGGGATGCTGTTGACCGGGCCACTCATCGGCCTATATTCACTGTCGAACAACCCGTAAGCGTCCACGGCGCGCATGTCGAATTTCTCGCTGGTAGACAGTGCATCGGCCAACTGATAACCCTGAAACCGCGAAAAAAGATGCTGCCGTTGCATCAACGAGTGACGGGCGAGGTCGCTCAGGTAGCCGGTGACCTCCCAATACAGCACGCCCATCAGGATGCCGCTCCAGGCAACGAACAGGAAACTGTACAACGCCAACAAACGGCTGCTCGATGAGCGCCAGCCTTTAGACGGGTTCAGCAATGACATAACCCGAGCCTCGCACGGTCCGGATCAGCGGTGTCAGGCCGGGTGCATCGATTTTTTTGCGCAAGCGGCCAATGTGTACATCAATCAAGTTGGTGCCCGGATCGAAGTGGTAACCCCAGACTTCTTCGAAAATCATCATCCGGGTAATGATCTGTCCGGTGTTGCGCATCATGAATTCCAGCAGCTTATATTCGGTGGGCAGCAAGTTCAGCGCCTGATCACCTCGGCTGGCTTCGCGGCTAATCAAGTTCAGCGCCAAATCACCCACGTGGAGCACGGTTTCCGCTTCGCTGACCGGGTCGCGCCGACGCAACAACACTTCGACCCGGGCGGCCATTTCGTCAGACGCAAACGGCTTGGACAGGTAGTCGTCACCGCCCGCGCGCAAGCCTCGCACGCGCTCATCGACGTCCGACAGGGCGCTGATCATCAAAATCGGTGTGGCAATGCCCAGGGCGCGCAAGGTGGTGACGATGGCCAAACCGTTCACTTCTGGCAGCATGCGGTCCAGGGTGATCAAGTCATAACCGCCGCTGACCGCCCGTACCAAGCCTTCGCGGCCATTGTCGACCCAATCGACTTCGAGTCCATGACTGCTCAATTCAGCTACGATTTCCTGCGCCGTGACGGCGTCGTCCTCGATGGTCAGAATTCGGGTCATAGGGGATTACCTGAAGGGTTACGGCTGAGGAACTATATTTTGCCCCTAAATCTTTGGTTACTTTTTAAAAAATAGTTTAAGTGGCTGCACAGTGTTGGCCGACTTGTCCGCCGCCCACGGCTACAGCCCTTGTGCGCAGGCGCCTTTCCTATTCACTGGAACGGTTCTAATCTTTTTTGCTTTCAGCGTCATTTCCACTTTCACTGCGGATCTGCGCATGGCTGATCAGGGCGAAGATGAAACTGCCGCCAATGATGTTTCCGGCCAGCGTCGGGCCGGCGAAGATCAACCAAAAATCTTTCCACGGCAGCTCTCCGGCAAATACCAGGTACGAGACTTCAACCGAACCGACCACGATGTGGGTGAGATCCCCCAGCGCCATCAAGTAAGTGATAAAGATGATGATCCACATCTTCGCGCTTTCCATGGAGGGAATCATCCAGACCATGGTGGCGATCATCCAACCGGAGATGATGCCTTTGGAGAACATCTGGCTGACGTTGTTTTCCATGACCTTACGCCCGATTTCGAGAAACGCCGCATCGGTTTTAGCGTCGAAAATCGGCAAGTGCAGCATGACGTAAGCCACCAGCAGCGTACCGCATAAATTGCCCACCAACACCACGCCCCACAAGCGCAGCAGACGGCCGAAGTTGTCCAATGTCGGTTTGCTCATGACCGGCAATACGGCGGTGATAGTGTTTTCCGTGAACAGCTGCTGCCGGGCCAGAATTACCGCGAGAAACCCGGCCGAATAGCCAAGGCTGGCAATTACTTTGCTGGCGTCACCCTCGGGTAGATGCGCATTGAATAAGCCCATCGCCATTAGCGAAAGGCCCATGGTCAGACCTGCGGCGAGGGCCGACCACCAGAGCGCTGCAACGCTGCGTTCCAATTCCTGATCCCCTTGCAGGCGAATGGTTTCATGGAGCACTGCCGCACGTGGCGGCTGGTTTTTGTCGACGTCCTTTTCTTCTTCTTCGGACAGCCCTGGAGTTTTGCCATCTGTTTTGCTGACCATAAGAGTCCTTGGTTCGAATGCTGGGAGCTTTAGTTGCGCAAGCAATGCTGCACTGTGCTGGTGGTTAAGACACAATCTGCTGCTCAGCGTTCGCTTCAGGTCGAGAGCGATTGCCGGACACCTTATTTATCCAGGAGAAACACAGTGAGTATCGAAATTCGTGAAGCGACCAGGGCCGATGCCGAGGTGATCCTTGGCTTTATCACCGAACTGGCGATCTACGAGAACGCCGAACACCAGGTATTGGCCAGCGTGGCCGACATCGAACGCAGCCTGTTCGATGAGCCGTCGCCCGCCCAGGCATTGATCTGCTTGCTGGACGGCCAACCGATTGGCTTCGCCGTGTACTTCCTGAGCTATTCCACATGGCAGGGACGCAAGGGGTTGTACTTGGAGGATCTGTACGTTTCGGCTGATCATCGGGGAGCAGGCGCGGGGAAAAAATTGCTTCGCCATCTGGCTAAAATTGCCTACGACAGCGGCTGCGGACGTTTCGAATGGAGCGTGCTGGACTGGAATACGCCGGCCATCGACTTTTACAAGTCCATCGGCGCTGAACCCCATGAAGAATGGGTGCGTTACCGATTGGCCGGTGACACGTTGAAAAGCTTCGCGCTAGGCGAGTAACGGCTGCGGCCATTGCTCAAATAGTTCGTGGGACTCGATGCGTTGCACACCGGCCATCAGCATGGTTTCCCACGCGCTCTGTAATGAGCCGTCGAGGTCAATGGCGCGGCAAGCGTCGGCGATCACAACGGTGGTCAATCCTTCGGCACGAGCATCTTGTGCCGACCAGGCTACGCAGAAGTCCAGCGCCAGGCCGGCCACAAATACAGTATCAATCCCACGGTCCTTGAGGTAACCGGCCAGCCCTGTGCGGGTGCTGCGGTCTGCTTCGAGAAACGCCGAGTAGCTGTCGATGCCGGGGTTACAGCCTTTGCGCAGTATGAGTTGTGCCCTGGGCAGGCGAAGGTCGGCGTGCAATTGCGCGCCATAGGTCTGTTGCACGCAGTGGTCAGGCCATAGGGTCTGCGCGCCGTAGGGCACATGAATGCTGTCGAACGGTTGGCGTTGGTCGTGGCTGGAAGCAAACGATATATGCCCTGGCGGGTGCCAGTCCTGAGTGATAACAATGTTGCGAAAGCGCGCACCGAGTTGATTGATCAACGGCACCAAGGCATCGCCATCCGCCACGGGAAGCTGACCGCCAGGCATGAAATCGTTCTGCATATCGATGACCAGCAGCGCCGAAGATGGGCTAGAGGGTGGTGAAGTGAGACTGTAAGAAGTCATGATCAGCTCCGGCCTGGGGCGTTGTCCGCCGGGGCGGAAAGATCCAGTGTGCCTGAGGCAGAGCAGAACAATAAGACGTGATTGGGTGCGTTTATCAATAAACCGATGAATTTTTCGGTGAGCCTGGTCTGTAGGAGCCAACTTGTTGGCGACGTGACACATCTGTCACCGCGCGCTGGCTTCTCGCCAACATGTTGGGTCCTGCAGAGGGGGCGTGTGGGCTGCTTTAGCCAAACACCCGAATCGGCTTGCCGCCCTGCCATGCCTGAATGTCTTCGATCATCTGGCTAAAGAACGTCCGGTAGTTGTTTTCGGTGACGTAGCCAATGTGCGGAGTGGCCAGCACGTTGGTCAGGGTGCGAAACGGATGGTCAGCGGGCAAGGGTTCTGGCTCGAAGACATCCAGTGCGGCACCGGCGATGCCACCGCTTTGCAGCAGGCTGATCAACGCGGCCTCGTCGATGATCGGTCCGCGCGCAGTGTTGATCAGGTAGGCGGTGGGCTTCATCCAGCTCAGCGCTTGGGCGTCGACGATACCGCGGCTGCGGTCGCTCAACACCAGGTGCACGCTCAGTACGTCAGATTGTTCAAACAGCTCGCGCTTGGTGACGTAGGTCACGCCAACTTCTGCAGCACGTTCGCTGGTGAGGTTTTCACTCCAGGCAATGACTCGCATACCAAATGCCTGAGCGTATTTGGCGACCCATTTGCCGATGCTGCCCAGACCGAGAATGCCCAGGGTTTTACCATACAGATCACTGCCCAGGCCGATCTGCCAGCCACCATCGCGCAGCGAATTGGCTTCCCCCACCAAATTTCGGGTAATGCCCATGATCAAGGCCCATGTCACTTCCGGCGCGGCGTTCTTATAACTGTCGGTGCCGCACACCTGGATACCGAGGCGCGCCGCAGCGGGCAGGTCGATGGCGGCATTGCGCATGCCGCCGGTAACCAATAGCTTCAAGCGTGGCAGCTGGCTTAATAAGGCCTCGTTGAACTGCGTGCGCTCACGCATTAAGCAAATGATTTCGAACGATTCCAGGCGAGACACCATGGTCGCTGTGTCAGCCGGGAACTCATGCAGGAAGGTCACGTCGGCAATTGAATCAAGAACCGTCCAGTCCACCACGTTGCTGGCTACAGATTGCCAGTCGTCAAGAACGGCAATACGTAGAAGGGAATGCTCAGTCATTCAGGGTGCCTCGCCAAAAGGATGCGTTGGAATTATGGAATGTTAGAGCCTTTTTAATCGGACCCAATCTTACTCCCGTAATAGCTCCCACAAGGTTTTCAGTTTGGTTGCCACGCCCAAAAATCGTGTGTTGGCCATTAACTAAACAACCCCGCCGCTATGTTGATTGAAAACCCCAAAATAGCGGTATTAAACACGAAGCCAATCAACGATTGCGCGAGCACGGTTTTGCGCAAATCGCGGCTGGCGACTCCGACATCGGCGGTTTGTACGGCGACGCTGATGGTGAAGGAGAAATACAGAAAGTCCCAATAGTTCGGGTTCGTCTCGCCGTCGGCAAAGCGCAGCGCCGGTTCTTTGGTGTTCGCGGTATAGAACAGGCGAGCGTAATGCAGGCTGAAGATTACCCCGGTGATCAACCAGGAGCCGACAACAGTGAGTCCGGTGAAACCATAGTGCAGCGCCTTTGCGCTGGAACTCAGGTCTTTGCCGCCGATCAGTTCCACGCTGATGGCGGCGAGGCTGGCGATTGCCGCGACGCAGACCATCGCCAACACCAGTCCGGCATTTTCATCTTCGATGATGGCGAAACGCTTAACGTCGTCGGCTTCCGAGCGGGTGGTCAGCCACATCATTAAAATCAGGTAGGTCCATACCCCGATATTCCAGCCGATCAACGTGTGGGTCATCAGCGTGACGCCGGGAACAACGAAGCTGCACACGATGCCGCTGGCGCCGCCAACCAGTCCAGCAACAGTCAGGCGGGGATGAGTACGAGCAATATGGGGCATTGGAGGGCATCGCGGTCAGGGTGTGGGCGAACCTTAGCACGGCCTTTTGTGGCAGATGAAAAAACGGCGCGCAAGTGATTGCGCGCCGCAGGCCCAGACGGGCAAATAGTGGTTGCGTGATCGATTAGCGAACCAGGCTCGGCTGCTTATTGTTGAACGACCAGCCCGGAATCAAATACTGCATGGCGACGCCGTCATCCCGCGCGCCAAGGCCCATGCCCTTGTACAGTTCGTGGGCTTTCGCCACTTGGTCCATGTCCAGTTCGACGCCAAGGCCCGGCTTCTTCGGCACTTGCACGCAGCCGCCGATGATTTGCAGCGGGTCTTTGGTCAGGCGTTGGCCGTCCTGCCAAATCCAGTGGGTGTCAATGGCAGTGATAGCGCCCGGTGCTGCGGCTGCCACATGGGTAAACATCGCCAGGGAAATATCAAAATGGTTGTTTGAGTGCGAACCCCAGGTCAGGCCCCATTCGTTACACATCTGCGCCACGCGTACCGATCCCTGCATCGTCCAGAAGTGCGGATCCGCCAAGGGGATATCCACGGACTGCAGTTGGATCGCATGGCCCATTTCCCGCCAGTCGGTGGCGATCATGTTGGTTGCGGTTTTCAAGCCAGTGGCACGACGGAACTCAGCCATGACTTCGCGCCCGGAGAAGCCGTTTTCTGCGCCGCACGGATCTTCAGCGTAAGCGAGCACCGCATGTTGATCGCGGCACAAGTGGATCGCTTCTTTCAGCGACCAGGCGCCGTTGGGGTCGAGGGTGATGCGAGCATCGGGGAAGCGCTCGGCGAGGGCAGTGACCGCCTCGATTTCTTCTTCGCCGCGCAGCACGCCGCCCTTGAGTTTGAAGTCCTTGAAGCCGTACTTCGCTTGAGCCGCCTCCGCCAGACGCACCACGGAATCCACGGTTAGCGCTTGTTCGTGGCGCAGGCGGAACCAGTCATTGTCAGCGTCAGGTTCGCTGCGGTAGGCAAGATCAGTCTTGTTGCGATCGCCGACGTAGAACAGGTAGCCGAGCATCTTGACTTCGTCGCGCTGCTGTCCTTCACCGAGCAAGGCCGCAACGGGTACGTCCAGATGCTGGCCGAGCAAATCGAGCATCGCTGCTTCCAGGCCAGTAACGGCATGGATGGTGATGCGCAGGTCGAAGGTCTGTAGGCCGCGCCCACCGGAATCACGGTCAGCGAAAGCTTGACGCACTTGATTGAGGATCTTCTGATACGTACCGATCGGGCTGCCGACCACCAGCGAGCGCGCATCTTCCAGCGTCTGCCGAATGCGTTCGCCACCGGGTACTTCGCCGACGCCCGTGTGCCCGGCGTTGTCTTTGAGGATGACGATGTTGCGGGTAAAAAACGGGCCATGGGCACCGCTCAGGTTCAATAACATGCCATCGTGGCCCGCGACCGGAACGATTTGCATGCTGGTGATGACAGGAGCACTGCCTACAGCGTGGGCGTTGGACGTATTCATTATGCAATCCTGTAAATAACGTGGGTCTGGGCAACACCGTGAGCTGAATCAATGGTCACGGCGTGCTGCCTTTTTCGTAAAGAACCGTTCAAGAATGGGTCGAGGCCGGTTTGCCGGGAATGACGGCGGGTGACGATTTACGGCTGCTGCGCGCGTAGAACACCATGATCGCGGCAATTATCGAAGTGCCAGCGAGGCCGTACAGCCCGCCTTGAATTGAACCGGTGTGTTCTTCGAGCCAACCGAAAGTGGCCGGGGCGAAGAAGCCGCCGAGGTTGCCAAGGGAGTTGATCAAGGCGATTACGCCAGCGGCGATGCGGGCATCCAGGTAGGCCTGCGGAATGGGCCAGAACAGCGATGAAGCTGACTTGAAACCCAGCGCGGCGAAGCAAATCGCAACGAAGGCAAAAACAGGCCCCCCGGTGGTCGACATGAACATCCCGGCAGCAGCAATCAGCAGCGCTGCGGCAACCCACGCTTGCTGGTTCTTCCACTTGGCCGAGAACGCTGCGAAGGCGTACATGCCGACAATCGACAGCAACCACGGAATCGAATTAAACAGCCCAACCTGCATATCGCTGAGGTCGCCCATCTTCTTGATGATGCTGGGCAGCCAGAACGTCGCGGCATAAATCGTTAACTGAATGAAAAAGTAGAGGATGCAGAACAGCACGATCTGCCGGTCTTTGAGCAAGGTCATCATTGATGGCTTGACCGGCATGGCGGCTTCGCGCTCAGCCTGCTCGGTTTCGATGGCCTCGACCAAGGCGTCTTTCTCGGCACCGGTCAGCCATTTCGCGTCGTGGGGGTTGGAGTCCAGCCAGAACCAGACGAAAAAGCACAGGCCTACCGAGAACAGCCCTTCGATCAAGTACATCCACTGCCAACCATGCAGGCCCATGCCGCTGATTTGCAGCAGGGCGCCGGAGAGCGGGCCGGAGATCAGCGAGGCCAGCGCCGAACCACTGAGAAAAATGGCGATGGCCTTACCGCGCTCGACGCCAGGCAACCAGCGGGTGAAGTAGTAGATTACCCCAGGAAAGAAGCCGGCTTCAGCGACGCCCAGTAGAAACCGCAGGATGTAGAAATGGGTTTCGGTCTGGATGAAAGCCATGCAGGCGGCCACCACGCCCCAGGTCAGCATGATCCGTGTCAGCCAGATTCGGGCACCAACTTTTTGCAGAAGGATATTTGAAGGGACTTCGAACAGCGCGTAGCCGATGAAGAACAGCCCGGCGCCCAGGCCGTAGGCGGCGGCACCGATGCCAAGGTCGTGTTCCATATAGCTTCGGACGAAGCCGATATTGACCCGGTCGATGTACTTGACGATGAACATGATGACGAACAGCGGCAGAACACGACGCTTGACTTTCGACACTGCCGAGAGCAGCGCGGAAACAGTGCCGTCGTTCATCCTGGCATTGGATGTAGTCACAATCTTGACTCCCACTCGTTATTTTTATGCGGGTTATGAAGCAACCAGGTCATGCGCCTAGTTAGCAGTCATCATACAAGTAAATGCCTGCTTCGCAAGAGCGATAAATGCCTTTTATCCAAGTTTTAGGGGGATTATTGTGCGACAGGTCTTGTGCTTGGCTAAACGAAAAGTCGATATTAGCTGGCTTGTCATACAAGCTGCCCAAGATGTGTGGCGAGCGAGACAGGTGTTATCATCCCGTCAGCGCGGCCTGTTCCTTCAATTGAGCAGCGCGTTCATCTGGACACCCTTCGTATGCACGATCAGCCATCAGTTGTTGTTACCAAGCGACGTCCTCATAACCTGGCCACCGATCTGGTGACGCAACTGAGCCAGCGTATTTTGCTGGGCAAAATCACTCCCGGCGAAAAGCTGCCGTCGGAAAGTGAAATTGTCCGTGAGCACGGCGTCAGTCGCACCGTGGTCCGCGAAGCGATTTCCAAGTTGCAGGCGTCGGGTCTGGTGGAAACCCGGCACGGCATCGGCACGTTTGTGTTGGAACATCGCGGCCCCACCGGCATGCGTTTGAAAGTCGAAACCGCCGCCAGCGTGCGCGACATCATCGAGTTGCGTATTGGCCTGGAGACCCAGGCGGTGGCGCTGGCAGCGGTGCGTCGCACCGATGAACAGTTGGCGGCCATGCGTCAGGCGCTGGATGACTATCAGGATTTGTTGGCCAAGGAAGACAGCTGCGTCGAGGCCGACCGACGTTTTCATCTGTTGATTGCCGAAGCCACAGGCAATCCGTGTTTCATTGAGATCATGCAGCACCTTGGCCCCGCCATGATCCCCCGCAGTCGCATCGGCTCCAGCGAACGAGCCGGTACCAATCTCGCGCACCACGGCTACTTGGCCAACCTCGAACACGAAGCCCTGTTGAGCGCCATCCGCCGCCAAGACCCAGACGCCGCTCGTGCAGCCATGTGGACGCACTTGAGCAACAGCCGGGAGCGATTGGCGCCGTTGGAATAGAAAACCCCGGCTACATAACCTCGGTAGGAGCCACCTTGTTGGCGATAAAAGCAGCACCACAGCGCTTCAACTCAGCCGCGCCACCTGCCTCGACAACAAGTGGGCTCCTATAGACGAGCGCTATGATTCACCGCCACGAATCAGGCAAACTCCCCAGATTCTTCTCTGCCCGGAGCTTTTATGTTTGCTCTCGACCACGCCCTTGCTCAGGACATCGTTGACCGAGCCATGGCGATTTTGCCCTGCAACGTCAACGTGATGGACTACTTGGGCATCATCATCGGCAGTGGCGAGGCCGACCGTTTGTACACTCGGCACGAAGGTGCGCAGTTGGTCCTGGCCAATCGCCGGGTGGTGGAGATTGATTCGCAAACCGCCAAGCACCTTAGCGGTGTGCGGCCGGGGGTTAACCTGCCGTTAATGCTCGATCAGCAATTAGTCGGCGTGCTAGGCATCACAGGCGAGCCCGATGAGGTCCGGGTGTATGGCGAGCTAGTGAAAATGACCGCCGAAATGCTCATGGAGCACCGTCGCCAGCAAGCGGATCAGCAGTGGCGGCATCAGCGCAGCGAAGCATTGCTGTCGCGATTGTTGCTGACGGATTGCCCGGACAGTCTTGTGGAAGAAGCCGAACACCTTGGTTTGCAGCCGCAGTTGCCTCGTCAGGCGGTACTGATAGAGCTGCCGGCTCACCTGTCTACCGCCAATCCGATGAGTCATTGGCTAAACGCCCGTTACGCTAACAGTTGGTGTGTCGTACGTGAGTCGACGCTGCTGTATTGGTGCCGGGCCGCGGGTAAAGAGCGCGACGACGCATTGCTCCTGGAGCAACTGGAAGAGCAGGGCTGGCCGGTGCTGCGCATGGTGACGGTGGAGCAATCCACGGACCTGTTGACACTGCGCCAAGCCTGCCTCGCCGCCCGTGACTTGCTGGACTACGGGCGTCATGTTCATCCGCAGCAGCGTCTGTTACGTCTGGCCGTCCATCGTCTGGCGGTGTTGTTTTGGCGATACCGCAATGACTGGCTCGCCCAAAGCGTGGCCGAGCCTATCGTGCGCTTGCAGCAAAGCAGCGGTGGCCAACTGTTGGAAACCCTGCGCAGCTGGTTTGACTACAGCGGCGAGAGCCAAGCCTGTGCCGATGCACTGGGAATTCACCGCAACAGCCTGCGCTATCGTTTGGAAAAAGTGGCCGAACTCAGCGGTTGCGACCCTTACCGGACCAACGACCTGCTGCGGCTTTACCTCGGCTTGCAGATGACTCCACGGGTTGCCCCCGAGTAGATCGGTCGCCGCGTTTGTTCCAATGACCAATAACCCTTGAGGTCTGTTGTGCGAAGGTCAGGCGGCAAACCGCAGTCAGGGTGAGAAGATCCAAGCATTACCGACAGGAAAACAATCATGAAAATCGTCATCGCCCCGGATTCTTTCAAGGACAGCCTCAGCGCTCAGGGTGTCGCCACTGCCGTCGCCCGTGGTCTTGCCGAGGTCTGGCCTGATGCCGAACTCGTCCAGCGCCCCATGGCCGATGGTGGCGAAGGCACGATTGAAGCGGTGTTAGCGGCATGTGACGGCCAATGGATGAGCGCCATGGTCACCGGTCCGCTGGGGGATGCAGTCGAGGCGCAATGGGGATGGCTGGAGCAAAGCCGCACGGCAATTATCGAGATGGCCATGGCCAGCGGCTTGCAACTATTGACCCTGGAACAACGGGACGCGTGCGTCAGCACCACCCATGGCACCGGTGAATTGATCCACGCGGCCCTGGATGCCGGTGCGCAACGCATCATTTTGGCTATCGGTGGCAGCGCCACCAATGACGCGGGCAGCGGCATGCTGTCGGCGCTGGGTGCGCGGTTTGTGGATGCTAATGGACAACAGGTTGCGCCGGGTGGTCTGGCGTTGGCGCGAGTGCAGCACATTGAACTAAGCGGCCTCGACGTCCGTTTGCGCGACGTGCATTTTGAAGTTGCCGCAGATGTGGATAACCCGTTGTGCGGGTTACACGGTGCGTCGCATATCTTCGGCCCGCAAAAAGGCGCGTCACCGCAGCAGGTTCTGGAACTGGACGCGGCATTGGGGCATTTTGCCGATCAATCGGCGACAGTGCTGGGCCGTGACCTGCGCGATGACCCCGGTTGTGGCGCGGCAGGCGGCATGGGTTTCGCCGCCAAGGCTTATCTCAACGCGACGTTTCGCCCAGGTGTAGAGGTCGTGGCTGATTTGGTTGGGCTTGCGCAAGCGCTGGAAGGCGCAGACTTGGTAATTACCGGTGAGGGTCGTTTCGATGCCCAGACCCTGCGCGGAAAAACGCCCTTTGGTGTGGCGAAAATTGCCCAACGCAATGGAATTCCCGTGATTGTGATCGCCGGGACCCTGGGGGAGGGTTACGCAGATTTGTATCAATACGGCATCAGTGCGGCGTTCGCGGTGACCAGTGGCCCGATGACCCTCGATCATGCCTGCCGTAATGCTGCAGACCTGTTGCACGACCGCGCGCGCGATCTTGCAAGGGTTTGGCAACTGGCAGCGTCTCGCTGAAAGGGAAAGTCGACGTAGCGGTGAGGCCCGAGTTCAATAAGCTGCAGCCATGAACGTCGGGCATATCCGGCAGAGAAGCACCGGACTCAGCCCATGTTGTTACAGCCGCTGCCGAACTCCTCAAAGCGTAGGGTGTGGGTGTTGCCCGAGTGATCCTGGTACGTCATCTGCACCGGTTGAATACCGCAGAAATCCAGGTTCGGACCGGCGACAACCTTGGCAATATCAAGCTTGGTTGCGTAGGTGTAATCCTCAACGGTTTTGCTGGAGTGCTCATCGGCAGCCGATGCAGCGCCGCTCAGAGCCAAAAGGGAGAGGGCGATCAAGGTGCTTTTCAGTGAAGTTTTCATGGTGAGGTTCTCTTCGTGGTTGGGTTCAAACTCTTGAGCCTGTACGACGAAGCGCGTGGGGGTTTATTCCCTGGGGTGGAAAAATAAATTCGGTTATCGGCAAACATTTGACCTGTAGGAGCCAACGTGTTGGCGAGAGACCCAATGCGGTGTATCAGGTCTATGGCCTCGCCAACACGTTGACCCCTACAGGAATTGGATTACGCATCAGCATTCCTACCAGCAGTGCGCCGAACAGCGCGAGCAATCCGGCAATCCATAAAATCGTACTGAACCCCGCCACAAACGCCTGCTGCGCCAACGGTTGAATCGTCAACCGCGCACTGTCTGTCAGGGGCGACATCGCGGCGACCATGTCACCGGCCACCACCCGCGAGGCGATGTAATCGGTCTGCATCAGCCATTGGGGCGCAACGGCGTACAGGCTGCTGCTCAGCGCTTGTTGTGTATGGCTGGCCAACACCGCGCCATAGACGCCAATCGCCAGGACAATCGCGCTGAAGCGCATGGTGGTACTCATGCCCGAGGCCATCCCGACGCGGTCACGAGGGACGCAGGCCATGATGTTTTTTTGCGTATCGCCATTGAGCAGACCGGCACCGGCACCCGTGACTGCCATAGCCAGGGCGAAAGGCCAATAACCCCCGGCCGACGCCGCCCAGGCGCTGAGCAGGTTGCCGCAGCCGACCAGCGTGAGCCCAAGACTCATCATTGCTGCCGGGGATATACGGGTGGATAGCCGCGCGCCAATCTTCGGAAAAATCAACATGGTCGCGGCGAACGGCAGCATCCCCAGTCCCGATGCGATAGCGGTAAAACCCAACCCGTTTTGCAGATAGAACGGCAACATCGTCATCATCACCTGAGCGCAACCGGCGTAGGCGAACATCCCTGACAGAGCACCGATAAAGCGTGGGTGTCTGAACAGTTGCAGGTCGACCATTGGCCGCGATTGCACGCGTTCAACCACCACGAACAGCGCCAGCAACAGCGCTCCGCCGACCATGCGCATGATAGTCAATGCGTTGTCCCAGCCAATACGATTGGCCTCGATCAAGCCCCAGATCAAACACAGCAAACTGCCGCTGAATGCCAGGCTGCCCCAAGGGTCCAGGCGCGCCGATTGTTCGTTACGCGATTCGGGTATGTTGCGCCAGACCATGAACATCAGCAGCCCGCCCACCGGTAAATTCAGGTAGAAAATCCACCGCCAGCCGGCGAACGAGGCGATCAGCCCGCCCACCGTGGGTGCCGCTGTCATCGCCACGCCCATGCACGCGCCCCAGAATGCCCAGGCTTTGGCGCGCTCGGTTTCGTCGTGGAATACATGGCCGATGGTTGCCAGCGCAGAGGTCAATAACAAGGCTGCACCGACGCCTTTGATCGCCCGTGCGATGTCGAGCAACAGAATGCCAGGCGCCGCGCCGCAGCCCAGTGAGGCGAAAATGAACAGTACCAAGCCGCTGATCAGGGTCCGTTTGCGCCCGAAACGGTCGGCGATGTTACCTGCGGGCAACAGCAACGCCGCGAACGCCAACATATAAGCGCTGACCACCCATTCAATGTCGGCAAAGCCCGCACCCAGATCCCGAGCAATGCTTGGTAGGGTAACGGCGACAATGTTGGTGTCCAGGACGATAAGCGAGCAAACCCCGGAAGCGGTCATTAAGGTCAGGCGCGGGCTAATGATTTTCAACGTTACCTCCGGTGGCTTTATGCTTTAATTGCTTTTCAGGTAACGCTGTTGTCAGCATAAGCCAGTACCTGCGGGCTGAGATTACCTGGAACATATGAAATCATTACCTTTGAGCTAATCCGGCCATGGAGATACGTCACTTTCGTTACTTCCTGGCCGTTGCCAAACACCGGAATTTCACCCGGGCAGCGGAGCAGCTGGGTATTGCGCCGCCGACTTTGACCCGGCAGATTCAGGACCTGGAGCATGAACTGGGCACCCGGGTGTTTCTGAGGCAGCAGCGGGAAGTCCGCCTGACTGACGCGGGCCGCGCGTTACAGGTAGAAGCCGAGCTGGCGGTGCGACAATTTGAAACCGCACAGCTCAACGCGCAGCGTGCCGGGCGAGGGGAGACTGGGCATATTGAATTGGGTTACGTTGCTTCGGCGGTGTTCTCCGGTTCGCTACAGCAGCAGGTCAGCAGCTTTCGGCAGCGTTACCCCGACATCGGTTTTGCCGTCAGCGAGACCTTAATGACGTCGTTACCGACGCTGATTGAAGATGGGCGACTGGATGTGGGTTACATCCGCTCACCCATGCACCTGCCAGACGCTCTCAGCACCGTCAGCCTGTTGGCAGAAGGTTTCGTCCTGGCGTTACCCGACAGCGCTTGGCTGTGCCGTCTGAAAGAAATCAATGCGGTGCATTTGCATAACGAAGTGTTCATTCTTCCCGAACAGATCTCCGGCACCTTGCAAGTGGCTGCCCACGCTGGCTTCGCGCCGAAACTGGGCCCGCAGCCGGGCGGACTGGTGTCGGTCATCGCTTTGGTATCCTTGGGACAAGGCGTGGCAGTGGTGCCGGAGTCCGTGGTGGACCACATCACATTGCCCAACGTGGTGTACCGGCGTATTCAGGATTGCCAACCTTCGTCGTTTTTGTCATTGGTGTATCGACGCTTCGAAAAAGCGCCGGCCGTCGCGCACTTTATCGAGCACGTAAAGCAGTTCAGCGGGGCTCGTCATGGTTAACCACGTTGTTGATGCACGGCTTGATTGATGATGCAGTCCAGTTTTGGCGCGTCGGGGTAGGTATCTATCGTGGCGACCGCGTGCTGCATATGGATTCATGCTGGGTGCGCTTAAGCAAGCTTTGAGCGGTGTCGACCAGACCGCCCAAGTAACCGCACAAGTAAGTGAGGGGGTGCTTAAGCTTCTAAGGATTTTGGCGTGTCATCTTCCGCTCAAGGCTGGAGAACTGATGGGTAAACTAGGTTTGGCTCACCGGCAATTATTTCGCAACAGCTACCTCAACCCTGCATTGGCAACCGGGCTGGTGGAAATGACCGACCCTGCCGCCCCGCGGAGCCCATTGCAGATGTATCGGTTGACCGAGCGTGGCCGTGGAGCCTCAATTCGCTGAATAAACCATCGGTTTGTTCATACTCAAGGAATCCTGACAATGATTGATCACTTGGACCATCTGGTTCTGACAGCAACCAATGCCGAGGCAACCCAGGATTTCTACGTTCGCGTGCTGGGCATGCAGTTGGAGACCTTCGGCGCAGGGCGTATGGCGTTTACCTTTGGCACTCAGAAGATTAACTTGCACGTTCGCGGGCATGAGTTCGAGCCCAAGGCTCACCTGCCTGTGCCTGGCGCGCTGGATCTGTGTTTCATCGCCTCGATCCCGCTGGATCAGGTAATCGAGCGGTTGGCCGCCGCCAATTGGCCGATCATCGAAGGCCCGATCATGCGTACGGGTGCCGTAGGGCCCATTCGCTCGGTTTACATCCGCGACCCGGATTTGAACCTGATCGAAATCTCGGAATACGTTTGATCGCCAATCCTCTGTAGGAGCCAACAAGTTGGCTCCTACAGAGGCAATTCATGTGCCGATGGGTTACCCCCGCAGTGCTTAAAACAGCGCCAGGGTGTAGCTCAGGATCAAGCGGTTTTCATCCTGTTGACGGGTGTTGGGAATGTTGTTGCGCCACATGGCGTTTTTCCACATCACACCAAAACCTTTCATTGCGCCAGACTGAACCACATAAGCCAACGTCAGGTCACGTTCCCACTCGCTTGCATCGCTGGTGGTCGGGGTATCGATATCGTTACCCTTCAAGTAAACCAGGCCAGCAGTCGCCCCCGGTACACCCAATGCGGCAAAGTCATATGAGTAGCGCGCCTGCCAGGTTTTCTCGCCGGCCCGGCCAAACTTCTGAATTTGCATGTCGGTGATGGTGTAGTTGGACGAGCCATCACCTTGGTTCAACCAAGGGAAATCGCTGTCGCCGTTACTCGACTGATAACCGCCACCGAAGGTGTGGCCCGCTACCGTGTACAGGAACAAACCGCTGTAGAGGTTATTATCAACCTTTCCTTTAGTGACGGTGCCGCCGTAATAGCCGCTGGTGTAATACAGAGGGTCGTGGCCATTGGCGCCGTCATCCTTGCTGTTGAAGTAGCGAATATCACTCTTCAGTACGCCCGGCCCAATGGCCCAGTTATGCACCAGACCCAGGAAGTTTTGCTTGTAGAAATCTTCCAGGTTGCCGAAGTAATACTGCGCGGTCAGGTCGTTGGTCAGCTTGTAGTCACCGCCCGCGTAAATAAATTTGTTACTGGTCTTGCCAGTGATCGCGTTATTGGCACCCCCGTTAGCGCCCGCAATCGACAGGTTTTCGTTGTTGCTGGAGTTGCGACCTTTAACTTGTTCGATCTGACCACCGATTAAGGTCAGGCCGGTGATGTCAGAGGAAGACAGTTGCCCGCCCTGCCAGGTTTGCGGCAATAAACGACCATCGTTAGAGACGATAACCGGGTTTTTCGGCTGCAAGGTTCCCAGCTTTAGTTCGGTTTTAGATATTTTAGCTTTGGCCGTTACACCCAGGCTCGACAGGTCGTCGACGGCGTGGTTGCCGTCGCTTGGGAATACCGTGCCCGAGTAAGCGTTGCCGGTTGGATTGCCATGTTTACCTGCGCTGGAATCGAGCCGTACTCCCAACAACCCGATAGCATCGACACCGAAACCGACGACGCCTTGGGTATAGCCCGAGGTGAAATCGAGTTGAAAGGCTTGGCCCCATTCAGCTTGATAGTTCTGGCTTGCCGCTTTTTGTGCCGCCGTGGCAGAGTCGCGGTTGTCGGTATTGATATAGAAATTGCGCAGTTTAAGGGTGGCTTTACTGTCTTCGATAAACCCGGCGGCACTGGCGTGTTGAGCCAGAACCCCGACGCTGACGGCCAAGGCGAGTATGGACTTGTTCAATGTGTTACTCCTAAGGTGACTCTATTTTTTATAGCACCACGTCTTGGACTGACTGTCGCAAGAGAGCGGACGCGCGATAAGGCCAGGCCCGACCGAAGTCAATGGTGTTCTGGTCATTTCGAGACTAGTGAGTGAAGCGATGGACTAGCGGCTGCACGGTAAGTGAAAACCGTAAAATTCAGAAGGAATTATTTGCATCGTTATTAGATTGGAACGCTATAAACGCGCTGGCCCGTCACGTTAGCGCCGAAGTCCGTAGTCTTAAGGCGCCTAAGTTATTTGTAATATAATATTTCTAAAAGGGATTGCAGCGCGTAAGTCTAAGGACTTGTTTCAGGCGGGATAACGCAGGAAGGGGTTTTCAATATAAATTTTCTTGCGCCGGATGCACACACTCCGGGTCACGGAGTGTGTGCTCAGGGTTTAGGGCTTAGCTGTTTGTGCGGGAACGCGACCGTAAATATCAGTGAAGCGAACAATATCGTCCTCCCCCAAATACTCGCCGCTCTGAACTTCAATCATCACCAGGTCGATGACCCCCGGGTTGACCAAACGGTGGGTACGACCTGGTTTAATGAAGGTGGATTCGTTGGTGTCGAGCAAGAACTCGCTTTCGCCGTTAGTCACCAAGGCCATGCCGCTGACAACGATCCAGTGCTCACTGCGATGATGGTGCATCTGCAATGACAGCGAGCCCTCGGGCCGCACCACGATCCTTTTGATCTTGAAACGCTTGCCTTCTTCGAGGATGGTGTACGTTCCCCACGGCCGAGTCACGGTGCGGTGCAAACGGTACGCATCATGGCCTTGGCGCTTTAGTTCCTTAGCGATATAGCGTACATCCTGGCTGCGTTTGGCATCGGCGATCAGCAGGGCGTCCGGTGTGTCGATGATGATCAGGTCATCCAGCCCGATACCGCCGACCAGGCGCCGTGGCGAGTCGATGTAGCAGTTGGTGACGTCGCGCAATATGGTTTGGCCGTTGCATTGGTTGCCATTGACGTCGGACGGACTCAGTTCACGCATTGCCTGCCATGAGCCGATATCGCTCCAGCCCAGCTCACATGGCACTACCGCAACCTTTTGGGACGGTTCCATGACGGCGTAATCGATGGAGATATCCGGCGTCAGGGCGAACAGCTCACTGTCCAGCTCCAACTGTAATTCGTGATTGCCTTCTTTGCTGGTGCTTTGCTCCAGGCAGGTGCCAACGCAGGCCAGCACTTGCGGTGCGTGTTCTTGTAGCTCGTGCAGCATAGTGTCGGCACGCATGCAGAACATCCCCGCGTTCCACAGATGCAACCCGCCATCCAGATAGTCCTGAGCCGTTTCTGCATTGGGTTTCTCGACAAAGCGCTCCACTCGGTAAGCCGCTGTGTTGAGCATCTGACCCTTTTCGATGTAGCCGAAGCCGGTTTCTGCCTTGGTCGGGATGACGCCAAAGGTTGCGATCCAGCCTTCATCAGCCAAGGCTTGCGCTACGGCGACCGCAGCAGCAAAGGCCGCTGAGTCGGTGATCAGATGGTCGGCAGGCAGGATTAGCAGGTGGGCGTCTTCGCCATACAGCTTTGCCACATGCAGCGCCGCTGCGGCGACCGCCGCCGCTGTATTGCGACCAAAAGGCTCGAGGATGAAATCGAGTTTTGCGCTGGTTTTATTCAGCTGCCGATAGTCATCCACCGTGCGGAAATAAACGTCGCGATTGGTGACAGTCAGAATCCGATCTACATTGGGTAAGCTGACAGCTCGGACGAAGGTCTTTTGCAGCAGACTTTCTCCGTCCGGCAGCCGCATGAAGGGTTTGGGCATGGCTTCGCGGGAAACCGGCCATAAACGAGTGCCGGCGCCGCCAGCGATGATGCAAGGGACGAGGATGCTCATCAGTAAGCCTCACGAGTAAATAACACTGTGGGAACAGTGCGGGATGCCTGCAGCCTTGGTCCAGGCAAAGTGCGGGTTACGGTTTGCACCGGAGGAACCCCGAGCAACAGACCTCCGACCCGATTGGTGTGCGTCAGCAAATGACTGGAAACAGGTTGCAAGCGCATAAAATCATACCCCTCAATGACATGAACCACTGCCGGACCCAGCTCTACATCGGCGAATATTCATCGCGAAAGTCAATAAAATGACTTTTACAACATTTCGTTCCATGAAAGCCAATATTTTGTCGAATAAACCACAATCGCGGATTGCTTTTCAACGGCCGTTTGTCTCAACGGCACAAATTTATTCAAATGCAGACAATGTTTCGACGTTGAAACGGCTAAAAGCACTCAATTGGATGGATCTGATTCGACAGCAACTCAGGAGATGGCGACGGCGATGCACGGCGGAGCGCAAAAATAAAAAACGCGCTGCTGTGGGCTTTTTTCAGTCGGCGTGCGGTCACAGTCTTCACAGGGACATTGGTCAGCAGTTGGAAGAGGACTGGAATGACAGAGCGCAAGGCACTTTTAATACTTCACGGCAAGCAAGCCCTTAACGAAGAAGTGCGCGCGGCGGTTGGTGCCAAGCGCGAGGAGGGCTGGCAACTTGAGGTGAGGGTAACCTGGGAGGCACATGACGCCCAGCGCTTTGTATCGGAGGCGCTGGCCGCAGGCCACAGGAAAATCATTGCCGGTGGCGGTGACGGAACACTGCGGGAGATTGCCGAGGCATTGGTACTGGCCGATGCTCAATACACCGGTGAACTCAGTCTGGTGCTGTTGCCCATGGGCACCGCCAATGACTTCGCGCGTGCAGCTGGGGTTCCGATGCAAGCCAAGGCGGCCCTGGACCTGCTGGATCTCGCGCCAAGGGAGGTGGACATGGGCGATGTGAACGGACGGTTGTTTCTGAACATGGCGACAGGTGGATTCGGCAGTCAGGTGACTGCAAACACTTCTGAAGACCTGAAAAAAGTATTGGGAGGGGCCGCTTACTTGTTCACCGGGCTTTCACGGTTTAGTGAGTTGCGCGCGGCCTATGGCGAATTGACCGGACCGGATTTTCACTGGCGTGGAGATTTACTTGCGCTGGGCATTGGCAATGGCCGGCAAGCTGGTGGCGGTCATGTGTTATGCCCTACGGCCCTGGTCGACGATGGTTTACTCGATATCAGCATTTTGCCTGCGCCACAGGAAGTTGTGGGTACGCTCAAAGGACTGCTCGAAGGCGGCTTGGGGATCGATAACATGTTCATCCGCGCACGTTTGCCTTGGGTAGAACTCAAGTCGACACGGGGGTTGGACATCAACCTCGACGGAGAACCTCTGAGCGGCGAAAGTCTGCGCTTCTCTATCCGACCAGGCGTGCTGCGCATACATTTGCCCGCGCACTCACACCTGTTGAGTGAGGCGCAGGGCACTTAATCGTCGAGACTGATGATCCGTTCGCGCACACAGAACAATACCAGGCCGGCGACATCGTAAATCTGCAGGCGCTTCATGATTTGCGAGCGATGGGCTTCAACGGTCTTGATGCTCAGCGCAAGGCCGCCCGCAATTTCCCGGGTCGACTTGCCGCGAACGATAAGGCGCAGGACTTCCAGCTGGCGGCCGGTAAGGTTGTGGTTGTCCACCGGGTTGGTACGTTTCACATAGGCGCTGCTTAGCGCCTGGTTGATAACCGTGTGGGCGATGGCGGGGCTCAGGTAGCGTTCGTTATTGCGCAGTGCTTCCAGCGCCTGTTCCAACTCCGTGCCCGTGGCGTCCTTGAGCAGATAGCCATGGGCGCCCATCCCCAGCGCTCGCATGACCATCTGTGGGTCGGTGTGCATCGACAGAATCAGCACTTTGCTCAGTGGGAATTCCCTGACTAATTGTTCCAGTGCGTCCAGACCATTGGTCTCCTTCATGGAAATGTCCAGCAGGATAATGTCCGGGTGCAACCGCCTGGCCAAGTCAATGACCTGCGCGCCGTCACTGGCCTCGCCAACCACCGCATAGGCTGGGAAATCCGCGATCAAGGCTCGTACCCCCGCTCTGATCAGGGCATGGTCATCGACCAACAGCAGGTTACACTTCATAAGCTCCTGCTTGTGCTGGCGCGTTCGCGGCCGCGGGGCGCCCATGGAAACAGCGCTTTGATGTGCGTGCCTTCGCCCGGATGGCTGTGGACGGTCAGCGTGCCGCCTAACAGCGCAATCCGCTCCGCCATTCCGGCCATACCGCGCTGGCCTTCCTGCCCTGGGTTTGCAGCGGGAGCAAAGCCGACGCCGTCGTCGTTAATGTTCAGCACCAGTCCTTCCGGCGAGCGCTGCAGCTGTACCAGTAAGTTATCTGCCGCCGCGTGGCGCAACATATTGGTGACCGCTTCCTGGGTAATCCTAAAGGCGGCCACTGCCATTTCTTCCGGGATTCCCGCGAGGCGTTGGTGGCACTCCATGCTCCAATGCACGTGAGTGTCGGCGAGGGTGCGCAGCAAATGCGCGCGCAGGCTTTCCTCAAGCCCCAGGCTGGCAAGTTGCCGGGGGTTAAGAATGGCGGACACGTCGCGCACCTTCGTCAATGTTTCATCCAGCGTGCTGCACAGGAGGGAAAACTGCTTTTCCAGTTCGGCGGGCATACGTCGTCGCAGCCAGTCGCTTTGCAACTTGGCGGCCGTCAGCATTTGGCCGATATCATCATGCAGTTCACGGCTGAGCCGGTGGCGCTCGGTTTCCTGAACTTCAAGCATGCGCTCGGCCAGTTCCTGGGGCTGGAAATTGATCGAGCCGCTCGATCTGCGCTGGACGTACCAGATGCTGGCGACGGTAGCCAGATTCAGTCCAAGCAGACCTGCCGGTAACGCCGTTGCGTTGAAATAGACTGCAAGGTTGCCAGCAACTGAACCGGTACCGAGTATGGCTAAGAGCCAGCGAGCGTTGCTTTTGTTGAGGGACCAAACTTTGAATGACTTGATGCTGGCGTACATAGCGGAAAGCGCCATCGATGTTCGCTGCGGGATAACCTGATTGGCTGCTCTCAGGTCAGGGCAGCCGATATTACCTTAAACCCGCAGCGCGGGCTGCAACGATGGCGAGTTCAGCGGGTTAGTGTCGGTGTGCCAGCTCTTTGATATTCAGTTTCAACGAGGCAGAGGGCGTTGTGCTTGGCACTAAAACGCCCAGTTCATCCTCGAGCCCTACCGCGGCGGCGAATGAAGACAGCAATTGAAACTGCTCACCGTCATCAAGCAGCAGCAAGCCGGTGTTGCTGTCGACCAGTTCAAGCTGCCAGGCCAAGAGAGTGAAACAATTCTTCAGGGCGCCTAACGCAGCGCCTTGGACACTGACGTGTGGGTAGGCGAGGCTCAGCAGGCGATTTATACGCAAGGAAAAGTCGGTTATGCCATCAAGGGCAAGGCTGTCGGCCTTATTGGCGAGGCTTAAAAGAACGCCCAGAAGACATTCAATGGCGTCCTTGTCGTTAGCAAATAATTCCAGATGAATCAGGCATTCCTCCGATTTTGCGAGAAGCGTTTGTGCTTCGAACAGAAATCCGGGAAGCGAATTTTGCCGCTCTGTGCCGTTCAACATGCTTTATCTCCACAGCTCTTGGACAGCGAACGAATCTCGCTGGGCGAGTGGCCTCAAGTTAATGTTGAAATCAAACGGGTGTCTGTAGGCCGTTTCCGAATCTCGGTTTTCGACCGCAGAAATAGCGCTAAACAGCTTTCCGAATGACTTATCTGTCGGGCGTTGAGCGGACTTTCCACCGCCGGTGGCGGTGGGTCCCGGTAACTGACTAAAGCAGACAACCATCCTGCCTGTGCTGCTTGTTCTCGGTCGCGAGATAGCCGACAAGAGCCTGACTCCATTCATACAATGAGAATAGCGTCACATTAATGTCTATTTGATAGTGCGAATATCAGGTTGGGCCTGACAGCTGCACAGGGTTTCCCCTAGACGAGACCTGGCGGCCATCTATCTGGGTGTACAGAGCTGCTGCCTTCAACTGATTTGATGGAGATATCCAAAATCATTAAAGCATGATGTTATTATGATATCAGTTTATTTGCTTTACGCTTGCCATCATTAACGTCTTGCTCGTTTCAGCCGATAACGCTGTAAGCGCACTAAAATCGAATCACTCCAGGAGTCATTAATGGCCGGCATTCTCGACGCGGTAGATCAACGCACGCAGCTGGTGGGTGAGAATCGCCTGGAACTCCTGATGTTCCGTCTGGCGGGTCGGCAGTTGTTCGCGATCAACGTGTTCAAGGTTCAAGAGGTGCTGCAACTGCCAAAGCTGACGTTGATGCCCCAGCGTCATCCGTTTGTCTGCGGCGTGGTCAATCTGCGCGGGCAAACCTTGCCGGTTATCGACCTGTCCCAGGCCATTGGTATGCGTCCGCTGGTTCCAGGGCCAAACAGCACGATCATCGTGACCGAATACAATCGTTCGGTGCAGGCATTTCTGGTGGGTGGTGTGGACCGCATCGTCAACATGAACTGGGAAGCGATTCTGCCGCCGCCCGCCAGTGCCGGTCGTCAGCATTACCTGACCGCCATCAGCAAGGTCGACGACCAGTTGGTGGAAATCATCGACGTGGAAAAAGTCCTTGCCGAGATCGTGCCCTACAGCGCCAAAGTGTCCCGTGAAAAACTGTTAGATCCGGTATTGGAGTTGGCCCGTGGCCGGGAAGTGCTGCTGGTGGATGATTCGAACGTAGCGTTGTCGCAGTTGCGTGAAACGCTGTCCCAGCTCGGGGTGAAGATGCATGTAGCCCGCGATGGTCTCAAAGCCTTGAATATGCTTAAGGGTTGGGCTGACACCGGTGAGGTCATGACCGACAAACTGCTGATGGTCTTCACTGACGCCGAGATGCCGGAAATGGACGGTTACCGGTTGACCACTGAGATTCGCAACGATCCACGTTTGCGCAAGCTGTATGTGGTGTTGCACACCTCGTTGTCCGGCAGCTTTAACGAATCGATGGTGAAAAAGGTCGGTTGCGATAACTTTCTCTCCAAATTTCAGCCGGACAAGTTGGTCGATGTCGTGCGTGAGCGTCTGATGCTGGATCAGGCCTGACTGCTCCGTTGAATCAAGTCATGAGCGCAGCAAAGAGTTGTCGAGCGCGGCGGCAACTCGTATAAGGTGGCTTTTCGCTTTCAGGAAAACTCACCATGCTGCGTCTCAGCGCGCTTTACCGATTTCCACTCAAGTCCGGCATTGCCGAGCCGATGCGTCAGGCCGAGCTCGACAGCCTTGGGTTGGCCGGGGATCGGCGCTGGATGCTGGTGGAGGAGGGCACCGGGCGCTTCTTTACCCAGCGTGCGATGCCGCAGATGTCGCAGCTATCGGCATTGTGGAATGCCACCGGCGGTTTGACCTTGAGGGCGCCGGGCTTCGAAGCCCTTGATGTTGCCGTGCCACAGGTGACCGAGGGTTCGCTGCGCGGTGTGACGATCTGGCGCGACACCCTGCGCGTACCGGACGCTGGCGAAGAAGCGGCGCAATGGCTCAGTGCATTTATGGGCCGGCCTACGCGCATGGTGCATGTTTCGGCCGAACGCGCACGATGGCTGCCCAGTGGCTACGGCACCGTCGATGACAAGGTGGGTTTTGCCGACGGCTTTCCGATACTGCTGATCGGCCAGGCATCCCTGGATGATCTATCAGCCAAGGTGGGACGGCCTCTTGAAATGCTGCGCTTTAGGCCGAATCTGGTGGTGGAAGGCAGTGAGGCGTTCGCTGAGGACAGCTGGAAGCGCATCCGCATCGGCGACACGGAATTTCGTCTGCTCAAGGGCTGCACGCGGTGCATCCTCACCACCATTGATCCCAAGACCGGCGAGCGTTCATCAGACCGCGAACCCATGGCGACCCTGAAGACCTACCGCGAGCGCGAAGGCGATGTCTGGTTTGGCCAGAACCTGGTCAACGATGGGCCGGGTACGTTGGAAGTCGGAATGCCGGTGACGGTGCTTGAGTAGCGGTAAATGCAGGATTGCAACTTACCCTACAAATCATCAAAGAACCGTTCATGCCAGTCCACCAATGGCTGCGGCAGGTTAAGCTTTTCGCCGTAGATGACCGAATAAGACAGCACGTTCTGTACATACTGGCGAGTCTCGTCGAACGGAATGCTTTCGACCCACACATCGAATGCCAGATGATTTGCGCCTTTCAGCCATTGACGAACTCGTGCAGGGCCGGCGTTGTAAGCCGCTGACGCGAGTACGCGGTTGCCGTTGAATTGGCTATGTACCTGGCTGAGGTACGCTGCCCCCAGTTGAATATTTTTGTCTGGATCAAGCACTTGCTGAGGCGAGGCCAGGGGGATGCTGAATTTGCGTGCAGTGTCCTTGGCGGTGGCGGGCATCAGTTGCATAAGGCCGCTGGCACCAGCGCCGGAGCGGGCGTCGTCCATGAACGCACTTTCCTGGCGGGTAATGGCGAACACCCAACTGGAATGCAAGCCGCGCACATTGGCTTCGCGTACCAATGTATCGCGGTGTGCCATCGGGAAGCGGATGTCCAGGTCGTCCCAATACTGCGCCTGACTGATGGTGCGGATGGCCGGGAAGTACCAATGCATGTCGTAGGCGAGCTTGGCTTGGGCGACCATTTCATCACGGCTGAACAGGCGACTGACGTAATACCATTCACGTCGACCGTCGACCACTTCTCCGCGGTCATAGAACTCCAGTGCCCGACGCACACCTGGGGTGTTGCGCACCTTATTGACGATTTGCTGGCTGAGCAACAGCGGGCGATTGTTCAGCTGATACGAAGTTTGCGTACGGTCCGCCGCGAGGAATCCGTAAAAGTCGCGCTCTTTCGAGACGGCTTTATACAGTCCCGGTATCAGCGGACTGTTCGGCTGCGACAATTCCAGCGAACGTGCTTGCCAGTAGCGCCAGCGGTTGGTGGTTGCCAAATCCTGGGGCAGCCGACGGGTCAGTTGGTACGCGTCATCCCAGCGGCCCAGGCGCAGCAACAGCCGCAGGCGCCACTCGGTGACGGTGTCGTCGCGCAAGTCCGGGTCGTATTTAGTCATCACCTCCAGCGCGCGGCCATCGAAGCTGCGCGCAAGGGTAAGACCGATCTCTTTGGCGATCGCCACTTGTTCGTCCCGGGAGAAATGCATGGTCGCTGAATAGCTGTCGAGCATGTCCAGGGCTTTCTGTGGGTCTTGCCTGGCCAGACGGCGCAGACCGAGGCCCACCACGTCCGACATGGCCTCATCCGCTGGCCGGAAGCGCGACGGGTCGTTGAGCATTTCAGGCTTCTGCGCCACCGCGATCAGCAACCGGCCTTGAGGGGCAAGCGTCACCAAACTGTTGACCAGGGTGGTTGCCAAGCCGTAGTTGCGTGCCGAAGCCGCCAGCTTGGCGCGCTTCCAGCGTTTTTCTTCAGTCAATTGGCCTTCGGCAGCCCACTGTGCGAACAAGCCGTCACAGGAGTCGGGCAAGGACTTGCTGGTCATCCACAGCTTTTCGGCGGTGGCGAAGCCTTCGGAGCGCAGGTTGTGGCCCAACTGGTATTGGCCATTCAGGCAGTCCAGTTCAACGAAATTCATTTTTGGGTCGTAGTACTTTTCGAACGTCTGCCAGTCGCCTCGATCAGCGAGCCAGCGCAGCCAGCGCAATTTCATCCAGTTGGCTTGGGGCAGGTCGCCGTGTTCAGCGAGAAATTTTTCAATCTCTGCATTGTCGGCGGTCTTGAGGCGTGCGGTCAGCTCGTCATATTCCAGATACGGTTCCAGCGGATAATCGGCAAGCGCCTGGCTGTACCGCATATACGGGCCGGTGTCGCCTCTGGCCAATGCACGTTTTGCTTCATCGTAATACTGACGCTGTTGAGTGATGTCTACCGCCTGAACTGATTGGGCAGCGGTAGCAGAGAGAAGCAGGCAGGACAAAATACCGAACAAACGACTGCGCATGAGACTTCCGTGCAGATGGATCAAGAAAAGTGACGCTAGCTTAGCCTTTTGCCTGCTCCGGGTGAAAGCATTGCCGGTCGGCGAATTGCAACTCGGTGGGTAGAAGTTGATTTAATTGTGTGCCGCAGCCCTACGCGGGCATCGACGCCCCGTGTTGTTATTGAATGCCAACATGCGGCGGGTATCTCAGGTAGAATGCGCCCCCAGTTTTTGGAGAAGATCATGACCCTGCTCAAATTCAGCGATGTGTCCCTTGCTTTCGGCGCTATGCCGTTGTTGGACAAGGTGTCCTGGCAGATCGCCCGTGGTGAGCGGGTGTGCATCATCGGCCGC
>NZ_JAQGNX010000100.1 GCF_028293835.1 Pseudomonas sp. | reverse complement strand
CCCAGTTTTGACTGAGACGCGGATCCCGCGGATCCAATGGCTTGCGAAAGGCGAGGCGTACGATGAGCAAAGAAGTACTGCTGGTTGTTGAGTCGGTGTCCAATGAAAAGGGCGTTCCGGCAGGAGTTATTTTTGAAGCGCTGGAGCTGGCTCTTGCCACTGCTACCAAAAAGCGTTTTGAAGATGAAGTTGAACTACGTGTGGAGATTAATCGCCAGACGGGTAACTACGAGACGTTCCGTCGCTGGACAGTTGTTGAAGATGAAGATCTCGACGACCCGGCACACGAACTTGCTGTAGATCAGGCTCAGGAAAAACAACCGGGCGCTGTAGCCGGTGATGTAATCGAAATCAAAATCGATTCCATCGAATTCGGCCGGATCGCTGCGCAGACTGCTAAACAGGTCATCGTGCAGAAAGTTCGCGAAGCCGAGCGCGCTCAAGTGGTAGATGCCTACCGCGAGCGTCTGGGTGAAATTATTTCCGGCACGGTTAAAAAGGTTACGCGTGACAATGTCATCGTCGACCTGGGTAACAATGCTGAAGCGCTGTTGGCGCGTGAAGACATCATTTCGCGGGAAACTTTCCGTGTGGGTGTCCGCGTTCGTGCACTGCTGAAAGAAATTCGCACTGAAAACCGTGGCCCTCAGTTGATTCTGTCGCGTACTGCGCCAGAGATGCTGATCGAGCTGTTCCGGATTGAAGTACCGGAAATCTCAGAAGGTCTCATCGAGGTGATGGCTGCCTCTCGTGACCCGGGTTCACGTGCAAAAATAGCAGTTCGCTCCAAGGACAAACGAATCGATCCGCAAGGCGCTTGTATCGGCATGCGTGGTTCGCGCGTTCAAGCTGTTTCCGGCGAATTGGGTGGCGAACGTGTGGATATCGTGCTTTGGGACGACAATCCGGCGCAGTTCGTGATCAACGCCATGTCGCCTGCTGAAGTAGCGGCGATTATCGTCGACGAAGATGCCCATGCCATGGACATCGCCGTTGGCGCAGACAATCTGGCCCAGGCCATTGGTCGCGGCGGTCAGAACGTTCGTTTGGCTAGCCAGTTGACTGGTTGGACCCTGAACGTCATGACCGAATCGGACATCCAGGCTAAGCAGCAAGCTGAGACCGGCGACATCCTGCGTAACTTTATCGAAGAGCTTGAAGTCGATGAAGACCTTGCACAGGTTCTGGTTGATGAAGGCTTTACTAGCCTGGAAGAGATTGCCTACGTACCGTTGGAAGAAATGCTCAACATCGACGGCTTTGACGAAGAAACCGTCAACGAGCTTCGCGCTCGGGCCAAGGATCGGTTGTTGACTAAAGCCATCGCTACTGAGGAAAAGCTGGCAGACGCCCATCCGGCCGAAGACCTGCTCTCGCTTGAGGGTATGGACAAGGATTTGGCGATGGAACTGGCGGTGCGCGGCGTAGTTACCCGCGAAGACCTGGCCGAGCAGTCTATTGACGACCTGCTCGACATCGACGGCATTGACGATATTCGTGCCGGCAAGTTGATCATGGCCGCCCGAGCCCATTGGTTCGAGTAAGTAGGCGCGGCCTGAGGAGAGAAGTGCATGACGCAAGTCACGGTGAAAGAACTGGCCACAGTGGTCGACACACCGGTAGAGCGCCTGTTACAGCAGATGCGTGAGGCAGGTCTGCCGCACACCGCCGCCGAGCAAGTTGTGACCGATATAGAGAAACAAGCCCTGTTGACGCATTTGAAAAGCGGCCACAAGGCTAAAGTGGAAGAGCCACGCAAGATCACTTTGCAGCGCAAAACCACTAGCACCCTGCGTGTTGCTGGCAGCAAAAGCATCAGCGTTGAAGTGCGTAAAAAGAAAGTATTCGTACAACGCAGCCCGGAAGAAATCGAAGCCGAGCGCAAGCGTGAGCTTGATGAGCGTCGTGCTGTAGAAAACGCTGCGCGCCAGAAGGCTGAAGAAGAAGCCAAGCGTCGCACCGAAGAAGATTCGCGCAACCAGCCTGCTGCTGCGCAATCGGCTCCAGCTGCCGCCGCTGCTGTTGCACCTGCTCCTGTTGCTGAACCGGTGCGTGAAGCGCCGGTTGCTGCCGCTCCAGTTGCCGATGTACGCAAACGCAATGACGAACAGCGTCGTCCAGACAAACCACGCGCCGATGACAACAATCGTCGTAGCGCTGGTGGTGATGGCGACCGTAAAAACACACCGCATCGCGCCTCTGTTAAAGAGAAAGCGCCAGCGCCACGTGTTGCGCCACGCACTACCGACGAAGAAAGCGACAGCTTCCGTCGTGGTGGTCGCGGCAAGGCCAAGCTGAAGAAGCGTAACGCTCACGGTTTCCAGAGCCCAACAGGCCCTGTAGTTCGCGACGTTGCCATCGGCGAAACGATCACTGTCGGCGAGTTGTCAGCGCAGATGTCGGTCAAGGCTGCTGAAGTCATCAAGTTTATGTTCAAGATGGGCACTCCGGTGACCATCAACCAGGTACTGGATCAGGAAACTGCCCAGTTGATCGCCGAAGAGTTGGGCCACAAGGTCAAACTGGTCAGCGACAATGCCCTGGAAGATTCGTTGGCCGAATCGCTGAAGTTCGAAGGAGAGACGTTCTCCCGTGCGCCAGTCGTGACCGTAATGGGCCACGTTGACCATGGTAAAACCTCGCTACTCGACTACATCCGTCGCGCCAAGGTTGCAGCTGGCGAAGCCGGCGGCATCACCCAGCACATCGGTGCTTACCACGTTGAAACTGACCGTGGCATGGTGACTTTCCTCGATACCCCGGGTCACGCTGCGTTTACCGCAATGCGTGCTCGTGGTGCCAAGGCCACCGACATCGTGATTCTGGTTGTTGCTGCGGACGACGGCGTTATGCCGCAGACCATCGAAGCTGTTCAGCATGCAAAAGCCGCCGGTGTTCCGTTGGTTGTAGCAGTGAACAAAATCGACAAGCCGGGTGCTGATCTTGATCGTATCCGTAGCGAGCTGTCTGTTCACGGCGTTACGTCTGAAGAATGGGGTGGCGACACGCCTTTCGTATCGGTTTCCGCGAAAGTGGGTACCGGTGTAGACGAATTGCTGGAAGCGGTTCTGTTGCAAGCCGAAGTACTGGAACTCAAAGCAACTCCGTCGGCTCCAGGCCGTGGCGTTGTGGTTGAATCGCGTCTCGACAAAGGTCGTGGCCCGGTTGCAACCGTTTTGGTTCAAGACGGTACTTTGCGTCAAGGCGACATGGTGCTGGTGGGTTCGAACTATGGCCGCATCCGCGCCATGCTCGACGAGAACGGCAAGCCGATCAAGCTAGCCGGTCCTTCCATCCCGGTCGAGATTCTCGGTCTGGACGGTACGCCGGAAGCCGGTGACGAACTCAGCGTATTGTCTGACGAGAAAAAAGCCCGTGAAGTGGCTCTGTTCCGTCAAGGCAAGTTCCGCGAAGTCAAACTGGCTCGTGCTCACGCTGGCAAGCTGGAAAACATCTTCGAAAACATGGGCCAGGAAGAGAAGAAGACGCTTAATATCGTCCTCAAATCTGACGTCCGTGGTTCGTTGGAAGCGTTGAACGGTGCCTTGAATGGCCTGGGCAACGATGAAGTGCAAGTGCGTGTGGTCGGTGGCGGTGTCGGTGGTATCACCGAGAGCGACGCTAACCTGGCATTGGCTTCCAACGCTGTACTGTTCGGCTTCAACGTGCGTGCCGATGCTGGCGCTCGCAAGATTGTCGAGCAGGAAGGTCTGGATATGCGTTACTACAACGTAATCTACGACATCATCGAAGACGTCAAGAAAGCCCTCACCGGTATGCTTGGCAGCGACGTCCGGGAGAACATCCTGGGTATTGCCGAAGTGCGTGACGTGTTCCGTTCGCCGAAGTTTGGCGCGATCGCTGGTTGCATGGTGCTTGAAGGTGTTGTTCACCGTAACCGTCCAATCCGTGTACTGCGTGAAGACATCGTTATCTTCGAAGGCGAGCTGGAATCCCTGCGCCGCTTCAAAGATGACGCTTCCGAAGTACGTGCCGGCATGGAATGCGGTATCGGCGTCAAGAGCTATAACGACGTTAAAGTCGGTGACAAGATCGAAGTCTTCGAGAAGGTCCAAGTGGCTCGCAGCCTCTAAGTCGCGAGCTTCAAGAGCCATGGTCGGCGCCGCGTGCAAATGCACCGCGTCGATCACGGGCTCTAAACGCAACGCCCGGTCCGACCCCACGTCAGGCCGGGCGTTTGCCGCTTTCAGACCGTGAGGGTTTCGCCCCAGGTCGGTGACAGGTAGTAGACATGGCAAAAGAATATAGCCGTACCCAACGTATTGGCGATCAGATGCAGCGCGAGCTGGCTCAGTTGATCCGCCGCGAAATCAAAGACCCGCGTGTCGGTCTGGTGACTATCACCGCCGTCGACGTCAGTCGTGACGTCGGTCATGCGAAGATTTTCATGACCGTGATGGGGCAAGACAGCGCCGAAGAAATCGCGCAAACCATCAAGGTGCTCAACTCGGCGGCAGGTTTCCTGCGCATGCAGTTGGCGCGTGAAATGAAATTGCGCAGCGTTCCACAGTTGCACTTTCACTATGACGAAAGCGTTGTACGTGGAGCTCATCTGTCGGCGCTCATCGAGCGTGCGGTTGCCGAGGATGGTCAGCACCCGGAAGGCGCTCCGCCAAGCACAACGCCGGACAGTGACAAGCCAGAAACCAGCAAGGAGTAGCGCACATGGCTCAGGTCAAGCGTATACGCCGCAATGTCAGTGGGATCATCCTGCTCGACAAGCCGCTGGGTTTTACCTCCAACGCGGCCTTGCAAAAGGTTCGTTGGCTGCTTAACGCGGAAAAAGCTGGCCATACCGGCAGCCTTGATCCGTTGGCAACCGGTGTGTTGCCGTTGTGCTTTGGTGAAGCGACAAAGTTTTCCCAATACCTTCTGGATTCGGACAAAGCGTACGAAACCAGAATGCAATTGGGCAAAACGACCACCACTGCCGACGCAGAAGGTGACGTGTTACAAATTCGTCCGGTGACCGTTGGTCGCGCCGATATCGAAGCGGTTTTGCCCCATTTTCGTGGTGAAATCAGTCAGATACCGCCGATGTACTCAGCGCTCAAGCGTGACGGACAGCCTTTGTACAAGCTGGCTCGGGCCGGGGAAGTGGTGGAGCGCGAACCGCGTTCTGTTACTATTGCGCGCCTGGAATTGCTTGAGTGTGAAGCCGACACGGCGCGCCTCTCGGTCGATTGCACCAAAGGCACTTATATCCGCACCTTGGTTGAAGATATTGGTGAAAAGCTCGGTTGTGGCGCTTACGTTGCTGAGTTGCGCCGCACCCAGGCCGGTCCGTTCAGCCTGGCCCAGACGGTCACGCTGGAAGAGTTGGAGCAAGTACATGCCGATGGCGGCAACGAAGCAGTTGATCGCTTCCTGATGCCCTCGGACAGCGGTTTGTTGCACTGGCCGTTGCTGCAGTTTTCGGAACACAGTTCGTTCTACTGGTTGCATGGTCAACCAGTGAGGGCACCGGACGCGCCGCAATCTGGCATGGTTCGTGTGCAAGATCATGAAGGTCGCTTCATCGGTATCGGTGAAGTGAGTGAAGACGGGCGCATCGCGCCACGTCGATTGATTCGGTCAGAATGACCGGACGAGGGTGGCTGTCAGTAGGCGCGGTCACAGCTCATTTTAAAATACGGGGGTTTGCCCTCGGCCTATTGAAACTGTCTCTCTGGAGCGGTTTCCGTTACTAAGGATTGCCCACATGGCACTCAGCGTTGAAGAAAAAGCTCAAATCGTAGCCGACTACCAGCAAGCTGTTGGTGATACTGGTTCGCCAGAAGTGCAAGTTGCACTGCTGACCGCCAACATCAACAAATTGCAGGGTCACTTCAAAATCAACGGTAAAGATCACCACTCACGTCGTGGTTTGATCCGTATGGTAAACCAGCGTCGCAAGCTGCTGGATTACCTGAAGGGTAAAGAAGTTAGCCGTTACAGCGCCCTGATCGGTCGTCTGGGTCTGCGTCGCTAATAGCGATGTCGATAGAGGTTGGTTGTTTATCACGACTTTTCGGGTTCGCTCGGACGGTCTGGCAGGCTTCCAGCCTCAAGTTGTATCTGGACGGTCGATAGGTCCGAATCCTCTCACTGCCCAAAAATTCGCAAGAAACCAGTTCCCCAAGAGCCACAAAAGAAGGTAGGAAACCGTGAACCCGGTAATCAAGAAGTTCCAGTTCGGTCAATCGACCGTCACCCTCGAGACTGGCCGTATCGCCCGTCAAGCTTCCGGCGCAGTATTGGTCACCGTTGACGACGACGTCAGCGTATTAGTGACTGTGGTCGGTGCCAAGCAAG
>NZ_JAQGNX010000063.1 GCF_028293835.1 Pseudomonas sp. | reverse complement strand
ACATGATCGAGACGATCAACAAGCTCAACCGTATTTCCCGGCAGATGTTGCAGGAAATGGGTCGCGAACCGACCCCGGAAGAGCTGGGCGAACGCATGGAAATGCCTGAGGATAAAATCCGCAAGGTATTGAAGATCGCTAAAGAACCGATCTCCATGGAAACGCCGATTGGTGACGACGAAGATTCGCACTTGGGTGACTTCATCGAAGACTCGACTATGCAGTCGCCAATCGATGTCGCCACGGTCGAAAGCCTCAAGGAAGCAACGCGCGAAGTGCTTTCGGGCCTTACCGCCCGTGAAGCCAAGGTCTTGCGCATGCGCTTCGGCATCGACATGAATACTGACCACACGCTGGAAGAGGTCGGTAAACAGTTTGACGTAACGCGTGAGCGGATTCGTCAAATCGAGGCCAAGGCACTGCGTAAGCTGCGCCATCCGACGCGAAGCGAACACCTGCGCTCGTTCCTCGACGAGTAAGCTTCACAAGTAGGAGCAGGTAACACCAAAACCCCCGGCTCGCCGGGGGTTTTGCATTCTGCAGAATTTAATTTCTCTCGCCTGTTCACCCGCTCCGGCCCGACTACACTCGTTGCATTCCCGTCTGCCTACTATGAGGCTGCCATGTCACGACTGCCGGCCATTATTTTCTTCTACATGATCGGCGCGACAGTAACGGCTAACGCCCTGACTCTCTCGGACGAGGAAAATAGCTGGCTTGGTTCACACAAAGAACTTCGCCTCGGAGTAGACAACACGTGGCCACCCTTTGAATTTCGCGACGCCCAGGGAAACTATCAGGGACTGGCGGCAGAATACGTTTCACTCATTGAAAAACGTCTCGGGATCACGTTGAAACCTGTTGCGTCGCAGGATTGGAACGAGGTGTTGAACAGAGCAAAAAAGGGCGATATCGATATATTGCCAGGCGCCATGTCGACACCCGAACGACAGCGTTATTTAGCCTTCACCCCACCTTATCTGGATTTTCCGATCGTCATCCTCGCCCATAAAAGCGGCGAACATCCCCGCACGATAAAAGACCTTCAAGGCCTACGGGTTGCCGTCGTGGAAAACTACGCGGCCCACGAACTCCTTCGCTCGCAACATCCCGAACTTCATCTCTCACCTTTGCCCAACCTCAACTCTGCGTTGCAGGCCTTGGCGACGGGCGAAGTGGACGCGGTGGTGGGTGATCTGGCTTCCAGCGTCTGGAGCTTGCGCCAGTCAAAGCTCGAGGGTATTTTTGTCAGCGGTGAGACGCCCTATCGCTACCAGCTGGCAATGGCTGTCCCACGGGATCAGAAAATATTGCTCGGTATTCTGAATAAAACCTTCGCGGACCTGAGTCCGGCTGACGTCAGCCGCATTCAAGAGCGCTGGGTTGGAGGCGTCATCGACCACCCCAAACTCTGGCAGGACTTTCTGTTCTACGGCTTCCCGGGGCTGCTGTTACTGTCCACTGTCTTGACTGTGGTCATGCGCATCAATCGCCGCTTAAGTTCAGAAATCGCACGCCGCGTCGCACTCGAACAAGAACTGCGCACCAGCGAATACCATTACCGTGGGCTGATCGAGAGCCTTTCCGCGATCGCGTGGGAAGCAAACATAGTTGATTACACCTACAGCTACGTATCCCCTCACGCGGTTGACCTGCTGGGCTACTCACTGGCGTGCTGGCTCAAGCCTGGCTTCTGGCGCAGCATCGTGCACCCCGCAGACGTCGGGCAAGCTGAGCGCTTTTGTGACCAGGAGACCCGCCTTGGCCGTGGTCATAGCCTTGATTACAGGGTGTTGCGCGCAGACGGCAAGGTTATCTGGATTCGCGACATCGTCAGTTTGATCGAGCATGGCCATGCAAAGGTAATGCGCGGTCTTATGATCGACATCAGTGACACCAAGGCAACCGAAAACGCCCTTCGCTTGTCCGAAGGGAAATTCGCCTCGGTGTTCACCCAATGCCCGGACATCCTGGTCATTGCACGGCTTTCCGACGGCTGCATGCTTGAGGCCAACAAAGCCTTTGAAGAACAGATTGGCCTTCCGGCAGCCCAGGTCATTGGTAAAACGCCCACCGAACTGAACATATGGGGAATCCCCGGCATTGGTCCAAGCCTTCTAATGCGCCTGCAAAGTGGCAGCATTCGTAACCTTGAACTGCCTTTCCGGCGCGTCGACGGTCGCTTGTTCACCGGATTGATCTCCGCTGAAACGTTCGACCTCGACTCAACGCCCGCGCTGGTGGTGGTGGTCCGTGACATCAGCCCGCTCAAGGAAGCGCAGCAGCAACTGCAAATTTCTGAAGAGAAATTCGCCAAAGCTTTTCACTCATCGCCAGACGGCATGCTCATCACCCGCCAAAGCGATGGTCGGTTAATCGAGGTTAACGACGGTTTTACCCGCATTACCGGGTACAGCGGTGCCATGTCCCTGGATCGCTCGACCATCGACCTCGGGATTTGGGTTGACCTGAAGCAGCGCGCCCAGATGCTTAAACTGCTTCAGCGGGACGGCTATGTGCGTGATTTCATCAGCCATATACGTCGCATGGACGGTGAGATAAGGCTCTGTGAGGTTTCCGCGAGGTCGCTGCCCATTGGCGGTGAAGATTGCATGTTGACCATCGCTCGGGACATCACCGAGCGCCAACAAATGCAGGAAAAACTGCTATTGGCCGCCACCGTATTCGAAAGCACCGCAGAAGGCGTATTGATCACTGACATCCAGCAGAATATCAACGCAGTGAACCGCGCCTTTACTGAGATCACCGGTTACAGCGAGCAGGAAGCTTTGGGAAAAACCCCACGCCTGCTCGCGTCCGGCCAGCATGACAGCGCGTTTTATGCGGCCATGTGGTACCAATTGACCGCCGAAGGTCATTGGCAAGGTGAAATCAGCAATCGCCGCAAAGACGGCGAGCTGTACCCGAGCTGGCTCACCATCAGCGCCGTGCGGAATTTAGAGCAGGTCGTCACGCACTTTGTTGCCGTGTTCGCGGACATCTCAAGTATCAAGCACGCACAAGCCAGCCTGGACTATCAGGCGCACCACGACCCTCTCACCGGCCTGCCCAATCGCACCCTGTTCGAGAGCCGTCTGCAAACAGCCCTCAGCCATAGTCACGAGGCCAGCGGCCAAGGCGCCGTGCTGTTTCTCGACCTGGACCGTTTCAAGAACATCAACGACAGCCTCGGTCATCCCGTGGGTGACCTGCTGCTAAAAGGCATCGCCCAACGCCTCACCGAACAATTGCGCGATGTAGACACTGTCTCGCGTCTGGGCGGTGACGAGTTCATCATCCTGCTGCCCGGCCTGTTGCACGCCAATGACGCGGAAACCGTCGCCAACAAGCTGTTGGCGTGCTTCGGCGCGCCGTTTCAAGCGGGTGAGCATGAGTTTTTCATCAGCGCCAGCATCGGCACCTGCCTGTACCCTGCCGACGGCAACGATGTGCCAACGCTGATTAAAAACGCCGACGCCGCCATGTACCGCTCGAAGGCCAAGGGCCGTAACCGGGTAGAAAGCTACACCCGCGACCTGACCTCCCAGGCCAGCGAGCGGATCGCGTTGGAACATGAACTCAGACGCGCCATAGAGCGCAATCAGTTCACCCTCTGCTTTCAACCGAAGCTCAGCTTGCTGTCGCAACGTCTGGTGGGTGCCGAAGCCCTACTTCGTTGGCGCCACCCGGTGTTCGGCGACGTCCCCCCCGAACATTTCATTCCATTGGCCGAAGAAAACGGCACCATCATGCAAATCGGTGACTGGGTGCTGGAAAACGCCTGCCAGCAAATGTACGAATGGAATAAAACCTACAAATCGTTTGGCCCCCTTTCGGTGAACCTCGCGGGCGCACAGCTGCGCCAACCCAATCTTTTGCAGCGCATCGAGCAACTGCTCAAAAAATACGACCTGCGCCCCGGCTGCTTACAATTGGAAATCACCGAAAACTTCATTATGAGCCAAGCCGAAGAAGCACTGGCAGTGCTGCACAAGCTAAAAAAAATCGGTGTCCAACTGGCTATCGACGACTTTGGTACTGGCTATTCGTCCCTCAGTTACCTAAAACGCCTTCCACTGGATATTCTCAAGATCGACCAGTCTTTTGTCCGCGGCCTCCCCGACGACCCCCACGATGCAGCCATCGTCCGCGCCATCATCGCCCTCGGCCGCAGCATGCAACTGACCGTCATCGCCGAAGGTGTTGAAACCGAAGAACAGCAAGAATTCCTCGCCCTGGAAGGCTGCGAACAAATCCAGGGATACCTCGTCAGCCTGCCACTGCGCGCCGAAGAATTCTGCGCGAAATATCTTCGTATGAATGTTTCGGATTTTTCGGATAGCACAGCCGAGAAACCATCGTTATAATCCGCGACCTACTGAGGGCCTATAGCTCAGTTGGTTAGAGCAGGGGACTCATAATCCCTTGGTCGTAGGTTCGAGTCCTACTGGGCCCACCATCTTCAAGGCCACGTCTTACGTGGCCTTTGTCGTTTCTGGCATTCACAAAAATTCACGATGAAAAAACGGGCAAAAACTGCTTTCGTCCAAGTCTCGTTCACTTCGTTTGTTGATCGCCGGAGCTAACGCAACCTCAGATCCTACGAAAACACGGTTTCGAGAGTTACCTATGAACAGCAGCGACATCGTCCGGAAGTTCTAGATCTTTGCGACGTTCTTCGTGACAACGGCATCAACTGATGCGACTACGTCATCGAGCGGGTCGATGATGTCTAGAGCCGTGCCCGTTTCACCCAGCTTCGGGAGATCCCGTCAGTGGAATGAATGAGCCAAATAGGCTCATTATTCGGCTCATCCGTTCAAGTTCGAACTAAAGGAAATCAGGAAATGGACTTCACCCCAATCGTCGCGAAACTCTGGGGCACGCTGGGCTGGTTTATCCCGCTTATGCTGCTGATCGGCCTTCTCAAGTCGCGCTGGGCCAAGGGCCACATCGGTGAGCTCCTGGTTCGCTTGTTTGCCCATTGGCAGTTGGACAAGCAAGCCTACCGTCGGCTGCACAACGTTACCCTTAGCACGCTTGACGGCACCACGCAGATCGACCACGTATTTCTCTCGCCTTATGGCATCTTCGTGCTGGAAACGAAGAACATGAGCGGCTGGATCTTCGGCAGCGAAAAGCAGGCGCAGTGGACGCAAAAACTCTATAAACGCACGTTCAAGTTCCAGAACCCGTTGCGCCAAAACTATAAGCATCTCAAGGCAATGGAGGACACCCTTGGGGTAAATCCGCAGCACCTGCACTCGGTTGTTACCTTCGTCGGCGGCAGTACTTTCAAAACCGGGGTGCCCGCCAACGTCACCCAAGGCATCGGCTTTATTCGCTACATCAGGTCATTCCAGCAGCCGGTATTCAGTGAGGCTGAAGTCGATGCCCTCATGCAGGCCCTGCAAACCGGCCGTCGAGCCCCGACATTCGCAACCCACCGCAAGCACGTGCAAAACCTCAAGCGCCGTAGTGACCCAACCGCCGAGCGACAATGCCCGAAATGTGGCAACGCCCTGGTTATCCGCAGTCGTAAAACGGGGGCCAACGCCGGCCAACAATTCTGGGGTTGCTCAACCTACCCAAAATGCAAAACCCTGCAGAGCCTTTAACGCTCGCCCACGCCATCGACCCTGCGCCTGAAATGGCAATGTCCATCGGGCAATAGTTCTGAGGGCACACCTTAAACCGTAACGTCACCGCCTCAACACGCTCGCTCCCGCATGTTCAGGCAGCTTAAACACATCAATCAAGCCCAATAATCCCAGCACCGCCACGCCTAGGAACGCCGCTCGGAAATCAGAAGTCTGGGCCTGCAATTCATGCCCCTGCACTGACATGGAAATACGTAACAGCAACGCGGCGACTGTCACGCCAATGCCCATGGCCAACTGGAAGAACATGCTGAACAACGCCGATGCCTCGCTCATTCGATCCTTGGGCACGTCGGCAAAACCAATCGAGTTGTAGCAGGTGAATTGCATGGAGCGGGACAATCCACCCGCAAACAACACTGCAGCTATTAACCAAAACGGCGTGTCTACGGAAAAACCTGCGCAAGCGACAACGGAAGCGACGCCGATCAGTCCATTGACCAGCAACACCTTGCGAAATCCGTATCGCTTCATAATCGCAGTGGTGAAGGGTTTCATAGCAAGGTTGCCGGCGAACACCGCCAGCACCAACGTGCCGGCGTCGACGGGGGACAATCCGAACGCCACTTGGAACAGCAGCGGAAGCAGGAAGGGCAACGCACTGATTGCCAGCCGAAAACACGAGCCGCCAAAGATACTCACGCGGAAGGTATCGATGGCAATCGTCCCGAGTGGCAGAAGCGGGTTCGAGTGGTTTCGACAGTGACGAATAGCCAGCCAGGAAAATATTACGCCCAATACAACTGCCCCGCCGCCAGCGGGCAGTCCATTGGCATCCTGCCCTCCCAGCCATTCCAAACCGCCAAGAATCAAGGCACAGGCACTCGCCAACAGTACAAAACCCTTCGCGTCGAATTTGCGAATAGCGCTCCCGCGACCGGCAGGTATCAACCAAAGCGCAGCCCCCAAGGCGACGATTCCCAGCGGAAGATTGATGTAAAAAATCCATTGCCATACGGCATGGGTAACGATCAAACCGCCGACTAACGGCCCGAGAATTGGCGCCACCAGTCCCGGCCAGGTGATCACCGCGATCATTTTCACCAGGTCTTTTTTGTCCGTATGACGAAGCACGGCCAATCGCCCTACCGGCACCATCAGCGCCCCGCCAATGCCCTGAAGCACGCGAGCAAAGACAAACGTTCCCAGATTTTGGCTCAACCCGCACAACAGCGAGGCGAGGGTAAAAATAACGATGGCGCTGGCGAATACTCGGCGAGTGCCATACCGGTCGGCGACCCAGCTTGAAAGCGGAATAAAAATGGCAACCGCCAAGAGGTAGGCGCTGATACCCACGTTCATGTCGACCGGAGTGACGTTGAAGGCTTCTGCCATTTTTGGCAGCGCCGTGGCGATCACCGTCGCGTCGAGGTTTTCCATGAAAAAGGTCACCGCAACCACCAGGGCGATAAGCCGCGTTGGCACACTGATGCCAGACTCGGCTGCGAGGCTTGGGTCGGGGGTAGCAGGAGAAGTCACCGGGGCGATCCCTATTCTGACCGAGAGGTCGGTCCTGGCTTTCACTCTAATTGAAATCGCCTCAGCGCACCCGCCAAGGCGAAAAGAATATGTTCGCACGCCGTCTCTCTGCCCAATCGCAGCGCAGAGAAGTTACGCCGCCATTTCAGGCCACTAAGCGGCTTTGACGTGCTGCCCGCTGCCGAAGGATTCCGGGTCGCTGACCGTCACAGGCGCGCGGACGAACACCAGATATATGATGGCCGACAACAAGGACATGCCTGCACCCGTAAACAGCGCGGGGGTGAACGAACCCGTGTGTTGAACGATAAGCCCGGTGATGACTGGCGCTAGCGCTCCGCCTGTGTAGCCGCCCAGGTTTTGCAATGCCCCCATCGAGCCTGTGCAATTCGCCGGGCACAATGCGCTGATCATCGCCCAAGCGGTTGTGGTCGCCGCGGTTCCGCAGAACATCGCCAACGATAGGCAGCCAATGGCCAGCGAATTGTCGGGAATGAACGTGACCATGACGATCAAGACGAACTGGACCAGCAGGAAGCAGCACGCAGGTATCCGACGGCTGTTGATCAAGCTGACGCCTCTTCTGGCAAGCCAATCAGTCAGACGGCCGGCGAAGAGTGCTCCGCAGACTGCGAAGGCGTAAGGCACTGCCACCGCCCAGCCCACGTGTTCCAGCGTCATATGACGCTCCATTTGCAAATAACCGGGCAGCCAGGTGTTGAACAGCCAGTTCACATAGATCACGCCAAAATAACCCGTCACCAGTCCCCACACCGTCGCGCTGCGGAACAAGCTGCGCCATTGCGCAAAAGTGACCTTATTGCTGACAGGCGTGAGATTACCGTCCAGCCGGTAAACGTTCTCCGCGTGGGTCAGGGCGATTTGTGACGGTTCTCTGTAGAACACTTTCCAGACCACAGCCACGATCAAACCGAACACACCCATGACCAGGAACATCCAGCGCCACCCGAATGAAAGCATCAGGAACGTCAGCAGTGGCGCGGCCAGGCCGGTACCCAGATAGGAAGCGCTGAGAAACACGCCGGTCGCCGTGCCGCGCTCTTTTACCGAGAACCAGTCCCGCACTACTCTGGCCCCGGATGGAAACTGCGGGGCTTCCCCAGCGCCGAGGAGCGCGCGAGCTGCGAACAGCTGAACCGGGCCCGTTACAAGCCCACAGAGCATTTGCGCAGTCGACCACACGGCAAGACCGATAGACAGCACCCAGCGGGGGCCGAAACGGTCAATTAGTGTGCCGATGGGAAGTTGCGCCAGGGCGTAGGCCCACAGAAAGGCCGATAGCAAATAGCCCATGTCCGCCAGCGACAGGCCGAACTCTGCGCGGATTAATGGGTTGGCAACCGAAAGCGCTGCCCGGTCGATGGTGCTGACCGTTACGCTGATCACCAGCATCACCATGGTCAGGCGCTGGATCTTCCTGATCCTCACCAAGTCTGGATTATTTTCCACAAGTAACTCTCCCATATAATTATTTTTGGTAAGGATGAAGTCTGGGCGCCGCCACAATACTCAAGCGGGTTGCCGACACGCTAAGAGCCCATGAGCTCCCATCCGCCGAGCAGTGCTTGCAGCTTTGAATTCGCGCGGGCGGTCAACGGCCAGGCAGAAGGGGGCCGCGTCGGGCCGCAGTTTTGTCCCATCAATTGAAGTGCGGTTTTAACCACGGTCACGTTAGTGCCATTGTTCTCTTCGGCGCGCAGCTCTTCAAACGGCAACATGTCATTGATCAGCGCCCTTGCCCGGCCATATTCCGAAGCCTCAAGCGCGTCGTAGATGGCCACTGATCGTGTGGGAAACACGTTAATCAATCCGGACGTAAAGCCTCTGGCCCCTACGGCGTAGAACGGCGGTGCCCACACTTCCGCCAAGCCGCCGACCCAAGCCAAATCAATGTCGGCCGTGCGGCGTATGGCTTCGGCCAATACCATAGGGGTTGGCGAAGCCCATTTGACGCCAACCACCTGTGGCAAGCGGCAAAGCTGTTCTATGGCTTCCAGCCCGATGGACTCGTTGCGCAAATACAGAACCAGCGGTAACCCGTCACTGGCATCCCCGACCTTCTTTACGTAATCAATGAATCCCCGAGGCGCAGAGAACGGATCAGGTGGCTGGTGAATCATCAAAGCCGCAGCACCGACCTCCCGCGCATTGGCGGCGAGACTGCAAGCATCATGAATACTGCGACCGATGCCAGCGAGCAACGGCACGCGTCCAGCGATTTGCTCGGCCGCCACCTGCGCCATGATCTTCGCTTCGGCGAGGGTGAGGCCGTAGAACTCGCCGGTGTTGCCGTTAGCGACAAGGGCATGAACACCCGCGTCGATGGCCCGATCCACGATAGGTTGCAGGCGCGGTCCATCGACTCGGTCCCGATCATCGAAGGGGGTAACGAGGATGCCGGAAATACCGTTGAGGGCTTGACGCAGGGATAAGGGATTTGCGTTAGACACACATTGCTCCATTGGCGCAGGGAATTTAACTAGCCCATTCACCCATCGGTGCTTGAACTGGCGCGTGCGGCCTAGTCTAATCAGACGCTCTGATTCCCATCCAACGCTCAATCGGCATCAACTATTGCGGAATTTGCATCATGTTCCAGCTGACCCAACTGAGATGTTTTGTTGCTGTGGCAACCGAGCTGCATTTCGGTCGCGCCGCCCAACGACTGAACATGACCCAGTCTCCACTCAGTCGTCAAATACAGGCGCTTGAGCATGATCTGGGTGTGTTGCTAATCGCGCGAACACGGCGCTCCGTTCAGCTAACCCCCGCCGGGATTGCCTTTTTGCCCGAAGCTGAAGACATTCTGCTGCGCTGCGAAAGTGCGGCGCTCGCTGCTCGTCGCGCCATCCGTGGCGATGCGGGGAGCGTTGCGCTGGGCTTCATCTCAGCAGCGCGGTTCAAGGTGCTTCCGGAAATCGTTTCGGGGGCGTACCACTCGCTGAAGGACATCGATGTGGTGCTTAAGGAGATGTCGACGCCAGAGCAAAAAGAGGCACTGCTATCGAGTCGCTTGAACCTCGGGCTGATACGGCCCGTGAAATCTCATCCAGGGATTGAAACCGTCTGCGTACTGCGCGACCCGTTCACCCTGGCATTGCCGTACGACCATCCACTGACCAAGCGCGACCATTTGACCGTGCACGACTTGGACAGACAGCCCTTCATCATGTATTCACCTTCCGACGGCCGTTATTCGTTCGAGTTGCTCTCCGGACTTTTTCGTGCAGCGGGTGTCGAGCCAAGTTACGTTCAGTACCTGTACCAAACCCACACCATTCTTTCATTGGTCAGCATTGGTCTAGGCATCGCATTGGTACCGAGTACCGCCCAGCACTTACCTTCGGAGCGAATCGTCTTCAAACAGATCGAACTGGGAGGCGCCAGCGCCGAACTTCATCTCGCCTGGCGCAAGAATGACCCGGATCCAGTAACCCAGAGCTTCCGTGCATTCATTCTTGGCCTTGGGTAAAAACGGCGGAGGGAGTCAAAGCCGTCGCTCAAGCTTTGCGCACCCGTAAAAAAACCCGGCACCTGGGCCGGGTTTAGAAATACTAAAGGGGACAGGTCACTTAGTGGCCGATCACCCTTCGCACGACCCTTCAACCTGTTTTATCAGGGTCTTCTCCTGAAGGACTTCCAGATGCACCTGACAGGTCGCGCCTGCGGGCAGGCTTAGTCTTACGCTGGAAGACGGGGCGCCACTTTGAATGTCGCCCTGCTGGTTAATGAACGAATTACCACCAGCGCCGCTTTGGCGCACGGTCAGTCGGTACTGCAGCGTCAACGGGGTAGGGTTTTCCATATGCGGGCGAATCATCACAATCGCGCCGTTGCGCTGAGTGTCGATTGAAACGGCAAGTTGAGAAAAGTCCATTATCCGGCTCACCTCTGCGTTACGTTGGCGGTCATATTGTTGCCGTATTGGGTAACGGATACCGTGCCGCCAAATCCGGACTGGCTGACTGCCGCCTGGTTGGATTGGCCATATTGACCCACGAACGCCTGATTGTATGAGCCGCTCTGGACCACACTGGCTGAGTTATTAACTCCCTGTTGCACAACACCCGCCTGGTTATAGGCACCGGACTGGTTGATGTCCAGCCCATTGCCGAAGCCAGACTGTTGCGCCGAGGTCACGTTTCTTACGCCACTTTGAGAGATCAACGCTTCGTTGCGGCTGCCGGCCTGGCTCTGAGTAAGCCTTTGCGCTGTACCGCCTTGATCAACCCGCGTCTGATTATTCGAGCCGATTTGCGAAATAATGGCCACGCTGCCGCGTGTCGTAATGTCGGCATAGCGCGGTTCGGACACCAGATCCGCCGCCTGACATAGCGTGTTGGCGACAAACAGGGCCGCTGCCAATATCCAAAATCGGTTATTTCTGCGTGACATTATTATCACCGCCTGGGAACATTTTCTTATCAAAAGGGAAAGCTGACGCCGGCAACTTGGTCATCTGCTCGTCGTAGCTTTGCAAGTAACCTTGAAGCAACGGCTTTTGTAGATCGTCCGGATTTTTCAGGTGCCAACTGCCATCGCGTGCACCTTGGGCGATCAAGTGAATAAGTGCGGTTTCGATCGCTTCGCGAACACACTGCTGCACGGGTTCGTTACGCGAGAACCCGGTCTCGACTTCCAGTAAATGCTGCAGCGAGACGAAGCGGAAAATACCGAAGTCGACCTGAATCGAAAATATAGTCTTGGTGGTAGTAATGCTTTGTATGATCTCGCCGGTACGGATGTCGACCGCGCGCAGGTTGATCGTTACCTGGTCTTGCCGGTACAGCTCTGAGGGTCCTACCCCGAGATAACGAACGCCAATTCCTCCAGTTCTCACGTTGCTTTCATAGGCAACGATGGCGCCTTCAATCAACATGTTGGCTGGCCGCAGCGCTGGCAACTGGACTTGAGCCTTGTCTTGCGGCTGCTCCAGTGCACGGATAATTTTACGTTCCGTGAGCAGGTCTTGCAGGTTTTCGCGTTCGACTGGTTTGAACCAGCGCGAATCACGTAGCGCAGTGATCAAGAGCGATGCTGCGCCCTGGGTCACCGATGTAGAAAACGAACTGTCCGGCGACGGCTTGTATTGACCGGTTTGGTCACGCAAGCCATATACCGCCACAGCAATTTGACCGACAGGGGGTGGCAGGTTCGTTAAGTCCCGTGAACTCTCTGTAGCGGGTGCCAGCATGGCCGGCGAAAAGGTTGACGCGGGTTCGGAAGTCACACAGCCGGCGAGTAGCATTACGGCGAATACAATCAATGATATCAAGCGGGCGCGCATTACTTTCCTCCAATGGAAACCCGCCGGGACAACCGGCGGGGAAAAACAACTTAGCGCTGGAGGACGGTTGCGACGTTACCGCTGCCGCCAGTCTGGCTGATGTTGGCAACCAGGTTGTTACCCGATTGGGTCAAAGCGACCGTGTTGGCACTGCGGCTAGTACCGCCGCCAGTCTGGTTGACCACAGCGGAGTTGTAGTTACCGGTTTGCAGCAGAGTTTCTTCGTTATGAGCATTGGTCTGGTTGCTGTAAGCGTAATCGTTGTTGCCGGTCTGCGTTACGTTAGCCTGCAAGTCGCTACCGGTCTGGTAGAGGCTGGCGGTGCTGAAGTCACCAATTTGAGTAGCGTTGGCGTTCGAGCCTGAGGTAGCAGAAACCTGTTGTACATAACCGGTGTTGTTGTTGCCGGTTTGCTTCAACGAAGCTTGAGTAAAGCCGCTGCTGTTTTGCTGATAGATCGAGCCAGTGTTGCCGCTACCATTTTGCCCAAGGGTGGCCGTAACCAGGCTGTTGTTCTGCTGGTTGATCGCGGCGGCGTTGTAGCTACCGGCTTGAGTAATTGCGGCACCCACTAGCTCGTTATTGCTCTGAGTCACAGTAGCGCTGTTGTTGCTACCGTACCCGTTTGCAGCTTGGGAGATGGAGGCGGCACCAGTCGCGTTGTTGTCTTGAGCGATAGCGGCAGTGCTGTAGCTACCCCCTTGAGTGAGCTTGGCGGACTGACCGCTCGACCCGTTTTGGGTGATGCCAGCATTGTTGTTGTTGCCCGACTGGTTAGCGGCACTTACGTTGCTGCTGCCAGACTGGGTGATGCTCAGGGCGCTATAGGTTGCTGTTTGTTTAATAGGCGGAGCGAAGTGATCCCATTTCGCAGCAGTACCCGCAGTGTTGCTGTTGCCGTTTTGATTGATAGAAAGCGACGAACCCTTGGCGCCCGCCTGGTCAACATTCAAGCCGTTATCGGTACCGCTTTGGGTGGTGGTAACGCTGCTCGAGTCGGCCATCGCCGAACCCGACAAAGCAACCAGTACGGCGAGGGACAAAAGTGATTTACGTGCGTGCATGGTGATCTTCCTTTTTCTATTTTTAGGTTTCAATTGGTTATGAGGCATGCAACTGTTATTGCGGGATTACGGTTGGTTCACTTGAAACTGGGTGGTCTGCCCGGTCGACTTATCGGTCGTCACGATTTGCAGCAAACCGCCTGGAAGATTGGTGATTGCAATACGGAAATCCGTCGTCTCAACAATCCCTGGAATAAGTTGGCCATTAGGGCCGACGATGCTGGAAGTAACAGCAGAAGACACTCGGCTCAGAATTGCGCTCTGCAACATGCTGTTGAACTGAGAGAGGGCGGTCTGGCCCGACGACGACGAAGAGTCGGACTTTGCCGTAAAGTGGTTTTGGGCCTGAGCCTGGTTGAGTAATACCGGTCCATTGAGCGGGTTACCGCCGAACGATGGGTTGTTAGGCACATAAGCCAATTCGCTGGCATGTGCAGTACCAGACAGACCGGACAGTAAAACCATACTGATAAAGACCGGAAATAAGCGATGCATAAAATACCTTTATATTTCGTCACGGCCCATATCCGGGTCGCCAAAAAACTGTGATAGCTGGTAGTCGAGGATGCCTTGGTACACTTGTGCTGCAGCGTCAGCGCCAATGGCAGGTATTAAGCTGCGGTTAGGCGGTAAAAATATCTGGAACAACCTACGGTTACCGTAATCAACAAATACTTGACTGCCCAAACGTGCAGTTGGCCGCTCGGAAATTGCAACGGTGAAATGCCCGGACTCATCCATGTCACTCCACGCAGCCGCAAAACCTTCATAAAAGGCACGCCCGGCAAGGGTCATCGTTTGCCCGGTTACAAGCCCGCCGACCTCGGCGTTGTTGAGAGTTCGGTGCTGGGCAACGCTTGGGTTACTGTTAACGCTGTCTTGGGCAAAAACCATGGTTACAACGCACAATTGCAGAACCGTCACGCTCAACATTTTAGAGTACGTCATGGGTTTGCCGAGCCGATTACAGGTAGTGGTCAGTCTTTATATCTCAATAGTCGCATTCTGCCATTATTAAATACAGGACTTTTTAAAGTTAGTTTTTGACGCCAGCTTTTTGCTGAGTTTTAACCAATTTAATTAATCGACAAGAATATGGCGCCAACTTATTAGGTCATTTTTAATACTTGTCTATCGCAGGCTATAACGTACAGGCATTATTACTTTTAGAGAGACGAAAGCGGTTTATTTAACAACATCATTTAACTGTCGAGTCTTCCCGGCCTCTGCGAATGCAAGGTGCAGGGTGCAAGCAAACACAGAGCCTGTGCCCCACTAATCCCGTAAGCTGCGGTCTGCGTAAAAAAGGAAGCCCACCCCATGCTGCAGACCGCTCTAAAACTCTACGAATCCCAAGGCTCCCCCAACTCTCGTCGCGTGCGGATATTTCTGGCCGAGAAAGGCATCAATGTCGAACTGATCCCAGTGGACATCGCGACCAAAGCTCAATTTTCAGCGGAATACGCCGCGATCAATCCGCGCAACGTAGTACCGACGCTGATACTGGAAGATGGCACCGCCATCGGCGAGGTACCTGCGATTTGGCGCTACCTCGAAGAGATGTATCCCGAAAAGCCGCTGCTGGGCACCGATGCAAAGCACAGGGCAATGGTGACTATGTGGGAGCGCTGGGCTGAGCAGGAAGGTTTCGCGGCGGCGATGGAAGCGGCGCGTAATTGGGCACCGGGCTTGGCCGGGCGGGCACTGCCGGGCCCCCATGCTTATGAGCAGATTCCGGCGCTGGTTGGGCGCGGCGAGGCGCGACTCGGTCATTTCTATACGGACCTGAATTCGCGACTGGAGACCGTAGCGTTTGTGGCCGGTGATCGGTTTTCAGTGGCTGATATAACTGCAGTGGTAGCCATCGACTTCGCCGTGGCGGCACTCGAACTCGATCTGCCAGAAGACCTCCCGGCGTTGCGAACCTGGTATGCAACCGTTTCTGTGCGCCGGAGTCTGAGCGCCTGATTCATCGCGGCTTCCAGGGTTGCATGGGCTTCGCCCGTAAACCCGCTCGCTCGCCCTTTTCCTGACAACAACGTCATGCAGTGGTGTACAAGGCTGATCGCATTGATTCAATCTTGCCGTTTAACACACTGTTTCGGAGGCTCCATGGCAAACCCTTATAGCCAGGAAGAGTGGCAACTCAGGTTGGAGTTGGCCGCCTGTTACCGCTTGGTCGCGCATTATCGTATGAGCGATTTAATCTCAACGCACATTTCCGTACGCGTACCGGGACCAGAGCATCATTTCCTGATCAATCCATACGGCCTGTTCTTTGAAGAAATTACCGCATCGAATCTAGTGAAAATTGATCTGTACGGTGCGAAAGTCGAAGACTCACCGTTTCCGGTCAACCCTGCTGGTTTTGTCATTCACAGCGCCATTCACCGTGCCCGGGATAATGCCCAGTGTGTGTTGCACACGCACACCAAAGCCGGCTGTGCGGTGGCGGCGCAAGAGTGCGGCTTGCTGCCGGTCAACCAAATCTCCATGGAGTTTTATGGCCGGGTCGCTTATCACGAGTACGAAGGCATCGCGCTGAACTTCAGCGAGCAACAACGTTTGGTGGCGGATTTGGGCGATAAATCGGTGATGATCTTGCGCAACCACGGATTGCTCAGCGTTGGCGACAGCGTATCGCAAGCGTTTCTGCGCATGTATTACCTCGAAAAAGCCTGTGAAATTCAGATTGCTGCCCAGGCCGGTGGAGCGTTGCAATTTCCATCGGATGAGGTCTGTCGTCGTACCGAACAGCAATTCAACGAGCCCGGTAAAGACGTCGCTGAAGGTGAATTGAGCGACCCGGACGCTAACCGCATGGCGTGGGCCGCGCTGCTGCGATTGGTCGAGCGGATAGCACCTGATTTCAAGCAATGATCGGTGCCGCTAACCGGCCCCGCCCGACAGACCGATGGAGATGACCTTGCCCGATAGCCGCCCGCCCGCTCTGGACGAAATCGACCGCCAGTTGATTGCTGCTTTGCAGAATAATGCCCGCGAAAGCGTGGCGATGCTTGCTCGGCATTTGGGAATCGCCCGAACCACCGTGACCTCGCGCCTGGCACGCCTGGAAAAATCGAAAGTCATCACCGGTTATGGCGTGCGCTTGAGTCAGCGCGTGGTGGATGGCGGATTGCAGGCATACGTTGGCATTACCGTGCAACCGCGCTCGGGCAAAGAAGTATTGCGCCGACTGAGCGCCATCGCTCAGGTCCAGCAACTGTGTGCGGTCAGCGGCGAATTTGATTATGTGGCGTGGCTGCGCACGGATTCGCCAGAGCAACTGGATCAATTGTTGGACCTGATCGGCAGCGTCGATGGAGTAGAAAAAACCACCACCTCCATCATCCTCAGCAGCAAGATAGACCGCGGCCAGCCGGTTTAAGAAATGGTTGCACCCAATCCTGTAGAAGCGCGCTTGCCCGCGATCGGCTGCGAAGCAGTCGTAAATCGGTTAATGCATTATTAGATAGGACTTGGATTTAGCATCGGGAAATGCTTCGCGCTCCATCGCCGGCAAGCGCGCTCCTACAAGCTCTTATATGACCAATCATCTCGTCACAATGCAGCGAAAAACAGCAAATCGACGACACAATGCGTCTTATTAACGTGGTCGCTCTTATCTAGACTGTGTTCTTTTGCGTAGCAGCCGAGCAAGGTCAGTCATGAACAGCAATCGCCATCCAGCAGACGGTAAAAAACCGATCACTATGTTCGGTCCGGACTTTCCTTTTGCCTTCGACAGCTGGATCGAACACCCCGCCGGTCTGGGCAGCGTTCCCGCTGAGCACCATGGCACGGAAGTGGCGGTGGTTGGCGCGGGCATTGCGGGGCTGGTGGCGGCATACGAACTGATGAAACTCGGCTTAAAACCGGTCATCTACGAAGCGTCGAAAATGGGCGGACGGCTGCGCTCTCAAGCGTTCGCTGGCACCGACGGCATCGTTGCCGAACTGGGCGGCATGCGTTTCCCGGTTTCATCCACCGCGTTTTACCATTACGTCGACAAGCTTGGCCTGGAATCAAAACCCTTCCCGAACCCGCTGACCGGAGCCTCCGGCAGCACAGTGATTGACTTGGAAGGCGCCACCTATTACGCGCAAAAACTGTCAGACCTTCCGGCAATGTTCCAGGAAGTCGCCGACGCTTGGGCGGATGCGCTTGAAGTGGGTTCGCAATTTGCCGAAATCCAGCAAGCGATCCGTGATCGCGACGTTCCACGTTTGAAAAGCCTGTGGAACACCCTTGTTCCATTGTGGGACGACCGCACCTTCTATGACTTCGTCGCCACCTCCAAAGCCTTTGCCAAGTTGTCTTTCACCCACCGCGAAGTGTTTGGCCAAGTCGGATTCGGTACTGGAGGCTGGGATTCGGACTTCCCCAACTCGATGCTGGAAATCTTCCGCGTGGTCATGACTAACTGCGACGATCACCAACACCTGATCGTTGGCGGCGTGGAACAAGTACCACTGGGTATCTGGCGCCATGTGCCGGAGCGTTGCGTGCATTGGCCCGAAGGCACTAGCCTCGCTTCGCTGCACCGTGGTGCCCCGCGCTCCGGGGTGCAACGCATTGCCCGCGCTGAAGATGGCCGCTTTGAAGTCACCGACAATTGGGGCGACACCCGCCATTACGCCGCCGTGCTGACTACCTGCCAAAGCTGGCTGCTGACCACCCAGATCGACTGCGAAGAATCGTTGTTTTCGCAGAAGATGTGGATGGCGCTGGACCGCACGCGCTACATGCAAGCGTCGAAGACGTTCGTCATGGTTGACCGCCCGTTCTGGAAGGACAAAGACCCCGAAACCGGCCGCGACCTGATGAGCATGACCCTCACCGACCGACTGACCCGTGGCACGTATCTGTTTGATAACGGCGACGACAAACCGGGCGTTATTTGTCTGTCCTATTCATGGATGAGCGATGCGCTGAAGATGCTCCCGCACCCGGTAGAGAAGCGCGTCAAACTGGCGCTCGACGCGCTGAAGAAAATCTACCCCAACGTCGACATTGCCAAGCACATCATTGGCGAACCCATCACCGTGTCTTGGGAAGCCGATCCGCATTTTCTCGGCGCCTTCAAAGGTGCACTGCCCGGCCATTATCGTTACAACCAAAGAATGTTTGCGCACTTCATGCAGCAGGACATGCCTGACGAACAACGCGGCATTTTCATCGCCGGCGATGACGTGTCATGGACCCCGGCATGGGTAGAAGGCGCGGTCCAGACGTCACTCAATGCGGTGTGGGGCATCATGAATCATTTTGGCGGCAGCACTCATCCGGAGAACCCAGGCCCGGGCGATGTGTTCAACGACATCGGCCCCATCGCGCTGGCCGACTGAGGAGCAAACATCATGCGTATCGCCTTGTATCAATGCCCACCACTGCCGCTGGATGTCAGTGGCAACCTTGAGCGCCTGGCTTTAAAAGCCACGGAGGCAGCGGACCAAGGCGCAGACCTGTTGATATGTCCGGAAATGTTTCTGACCGGTTACAACATCGGTGCCGAAGCAGCTTCATCGTTGGCCCAAGCGCGTGACGGCGAATCGGCCCGGCGTGTCATGGCGATTGCTCAAGCCCAGGGCATCGCCATTTTGTATGGCTATCCCGAACGATCCAGCGATGGGCACATTTATAACGCGGTGCAACTGATCGATGCGCGGGGGCGAAGTCTCTGTCATTACCGTAAGACCCATCTGTACGGTGACCTTGATAAATCGATGTTTGCGCCGGGCGAAGACGACTTCCCACTGGTCGAGCTGAACGGTTGGCGCCTCGGTTTATTGATCTGCTACGACGTGGAGTTCCCCGAGAACACCCGGCGACTGGCGTTGGCCGGCGCAGATTTGATCCTGGTGCCAACGGCCAATATGAAGCCTTATGACTTTGTGGCCGAGGTCACTATTCGCGCGCGAGCCTTCGAAAACCAATGCTACGTGGCCTACGCCAATTATTGCGGCAGCGAGGGTGATATTGAGTACTGCGGGCTGAGCAGTATTGCAGCGCCGGACGGCAGCCAAATAGCCTTGGCCAGCGACGATGAAAGATTAATCGTCGGCACCCTGGATCGGCAGTTAATGATTGATTCTCGCGCCATCAATACCTACTCCAAAGACCGCCGCCCAGGGTTGTATACCGGGTTAAGTCGCAGCTGATCGTCCCAAACCGAAACATTTCCGCTAGCATATTGGCCTCCCTTGCTGAAAAGCCGGAAGCCTAATGCCAGCATCCAATAACCCCACTGTCGAACACCTGACCTTGCCCAATGGGTTGCAGGTGGTGCTTCGTCATGCGCCGCGGTTAAGACGGTGCGCGGCGGCGTTGCGGGTTGCCGCCGGCAGTCACGATGTACCGGCAGCATGGCCAGGCTTGGCGCACTTCCTCGAACATTTGTTTTTTCTCGGTACTGATCAATTTCCAGCCGACGATAACCTGATGGCCTTCGTTCAGCGCCATGGCGGCCAGGTGAACGCCAGCACACGTGAGCGCATAACGGATTTTTTCTTCGAGCTGCCACAACCTGCATTTGCCCATGGGTTGGAGCGCTTATGCGAGATGCTCAACCACCCGCGCATGACGTTGGCAGATCAACGACGCGAACGGGAGGTGTTGCATGCTGAGTTCATTGCCTGGTCCCACGATGCCGAAGCGCGTTACCAAACGACATTGCTGCAACCGCTGTCGGCCCGTCACCCGTTGCGTGCGTTCCACGCCGGCAATCGCTACAGCCTCCCCGTTCCTCGTCAGGCATTTCAGCAGGCACTGCAGGATTTTTACCGACGTTTCTACCACGCCGGGCAGATGGTTTTGAGTCTTGCCGGGCCTCAATCGTTAGCCGAGTTAAGGGGTCTGGCCACAACCTATGGCAGCACTTTCGTCAGCGGCGAAAAACATGTGCAAAGCCCACCGCCGCCACTGCTGGATGCTACGCCTGGCCCGCAATCCGTTACCGATCCGCGTCGGCTGCATCTGATTTTTGCGTGCGAACACGTTCCTTACCCCCATCCCGAAGCACTAAGCTTTTTTCAGACATGGCTGACGGATGAGCAACCCGGCGGACTGGTATTTGAGCTGCGTAAGCGGGGCTTGATCGACAGGATCAAGGTTGAGCCGCTGTATCAATTCCATCAGCAGTTATTACTTAACATCGAATTTTCTCTGACAGCCGAAGGCAGCAATCAAGGCGGGACAATCGCAGGATTGTTTTTCGATTGGCTGGCATTTTTCAAAGCCCACGCTGACCATCCGAAACTGCATGAGGAGTACGCTTTACTGCAAAAGCAACGAACGGCGGTTGAAGGAGCGCTGGAAACAGCCCGCCGTTTCTGCATGCGCCCTGATGTCTTGAACATGACCCTGCCTCCCCTGCTCGCAGCATTAACCCGAGAACAGCTCATCCATCCGCAACCTGTGGATAACTTGAGCATGCAACACATCGCCTGGCGACTGCCCGCGCCCAATCCTTTCCTGCGAGCCTCGCTGGATGACTCCAGCGAAGGTGCGGTTTTCCTGCGCTGGCAATTGACCTCTGCGCACACAACGTTGTGGCAAATGCTCAATGACAGCCTGCACAGTCTCGGCAAAGCAGCACAACAGGCTGGGGTCAGCCTCGCGTTCAGCCAATACGGTGTCTATTGGCAACTTAAGCTCAGCGGACTGTCGGCACCGATGCCCGCCATCATCGAGGACGCTCTGCGCTTATTGACCGCCCCGGACGCTAAAACCTGGGGACATTTCGGTGATGCGCGCAATGAACCCGCATTAATCCCAATCCGCCAGTTGCTCAAGCGATTGCCGGACCATTATCTAAGCGCCTGTTTAAGCGTCGATGAACGGGACGATAACCATGACAACGAGTTGCCGACCCTGTGGGCCAACGCGCGATGGACTACGTTTACCGTCGGGTTGTCCGAAGAAGTCAACGCGGCACTCAACGCTGAACTTGAAAAAATGCCGGGGACCGCTGACGACCAACCACCGAAGGCCATTGACGTCACGCCGGGCAAACGCTGGATAACCGATCCGTCGGAAGACCCCGAAAGCGCTCTGCTTTTATTTTGCCCGGTGCCAAGCCATAGCGTGAACGATGAAGCGGCGTGGCGTCTGTTGGCACACCTCGGCCAAGCGCCTTTTTACCGGCGACTAAGGGTGGAATTGCAGTTGGGCTACGCTGTTTTCAGCGGTTTGCGACAGATCGCCGGGCAGGCAGGCTGGCTGTTCGGGGTGCAATCACCCAATGCCTCAGCAGAGGAAATCGTCAGTCATCTGCAAGAATTTGTTGCCCGTTTGCCTGGGCTCATTGAAACGGCCGATTTATCGGTTCAGCAACACGCGTTGGCGGCGCAGTTCGGTACGACGGCCATGGACCTTGCGCAGCTCAGCGAATGGCTGTGGCAAGCGCATCTTGCCGGACATGACGAACATTACCCACATCAGCTGCAAACCGCGCTGCTGCAACTCAAAAGAAGCGAATTGCTCGATGCCGCTGGTCAGTTAAATAAGGCGACCGGCGGTTGGATATTTCTCAGCAACCGCCCAACTTCGAGCCTCATTGATCTGACTGTAGGAGCTGCCGAAGTCTGCGATCCGAGCGGAAACCGGTCGCGCTCATCATAATCGCTGAAGGCCGTGCCGACCTTGATCGCAGCCTTCGGCAGCTCCTACAGAGAATTGGTGTGCCTGGGCCGACGCAGTGCCCACAACCGCTCTATCATTACCAATTCCGCAACGGCCTTTCTCTAAGATCCCAGCGCATTGCGCCAATGCAATTTAGTAAGATAGCTGCCTATCCATCGGAACGTCTTCGCGTGGCGATGGACTAATGTTGGGTCAACAACCGCTGTATTTACCTGGAAGGAGTCTCCCTATGTCGTGGACTAAACCTGCTTACACTGATCTGCGTATCGGTTTTGAAGTCACCATGTACTTCGCAAGCCGTTGATTTTGACGCAGTACGACGCCTCGGTTCGCCGGGGCGTTTTTATTCACGGAGCGTAAATGTACATTCAGATTCTCGGTTCCGCCGCTGGCGGTGGTTTCCCTCAGTGGAACTGCAATTGCGTCAACTGTGCAGGCTTTCGTGACGGCAGCCTGCGGGCTCAGGCGCGCACTCAATCATCCATCGCCCTTTCCGACGATGGCGTGCACTGGGTGTTATGCAACGCCTCCCCCGACATCCGCGCGCAATTGCAGGGCTTTGCCCCTATGCAACCGGGCCGTGCCCTACGTGACACCGGCATCAGCGCAATTGTCTTGATGGACAGCCAGATTGACCATACGACGGGCCTGCTCAGCCTGCGGGAGGGTTGCCCGCATCAAGTCTGGTGCACCGATATGGTTCATGAAGACTTGACCACCGGCTTCCCGCTGTTCCCCATGCTGACCCACTGGAACGGTGGTTTGAGTTGGAACCGTATCGAGTTGGAAGGCAGCTTTGTGATTCCCGCCTGTCCGAACCTGCGCTTCACTCCGTTCCCGTTACGCAGCGCTGCGCCACCCTATTCACCGCACCGTTTCGATCCGCATCCCGGCGACAACATCGGCTTGATCGTCGAAGACCTGAAAACCGGTGGCAAACTGTTTTATGCGCCGGGATTGGGCAAAGTCGATGAAGCGCTGATGGAGCAAATGAGCGCAGCCGACTGTCTGTTGGTGGACGGCACGATGTGGAACGACGATGAAATGCAACGTCGCGGCGTCGGCACCCGCACCGGTCGTGAGATGGGCCATTTGGCGCAACACGGCCCCGGCGGCATGCTTGAAGTACTGGAACACTTGCCGCAACAACGCAAAGTGCTTATCCACATCAACAATACCAACCCGATCCTCGATGAAGACTCCCCGGAGCGCGCCGAGTTGGCCCGACGTAATGTTGAAGTTGCCTATGACGGCATGAGTATCGAGCTTTAGGAGCCCCCCAATGAGCGACGCCACTGCACTGTCATCCAGTGAATTCGAAGCGGCCCTGCGTGCCAAAGGTGCGTATTACCATATTCATCATCCATTTCACGTGGCGATGTACGAAGGCCGGGCGAGCCGTGAACAAATTCAGGGCTGGGTCGCCAACCGGTTCTATTACCAAGTCAATATTCCGCTGAAAGACGCCGCGATTCTGGCCAACTGCCCGGATCGGGAAATTCGTCGCGAATGGATTCAACGATTGCTGGACCACGACGGCAGCCCCGGTGAAGACGGTGGCATTGAAGCCTGGCTACGCCTGGGTCAGGCGGTAGGCTTGGACCCAGACCAGTTGCGCTCCCAGGAACTGGTCCTGCCCGGCGTACGGTTTGCCGTGGATGCCTATGTCAATTTCGCCCGCCGCGCCAACTGGCAAGAAGCCGCCAGCAGCTCATTGACCGAACTGTTCGCGCCACACATTCACCAGTCGCGCCTGGACAGCTGGCCGCAGCACTATCCGTGGATCGACCCCACCGGTTACGAATATTTCCGTACTCGCCTGGGCCAGGCCCGACGTGACGTGGAGCATGGGCTGGCCATCACGTTGCAGCACTACACCACCTACGAAGGCCAGCAACGCATGCTGGAAATCCTGCAGTTTAAATTGGACATTCTATGGAGCATGCTGGATGCCATGAGCATGGCCTACGAGCTTAATCGTCCGCCGTATCACAGCGTTACCGACCAACGCGTCTGGCATAAGGGGATCGCCTTGTGAGTTTCGACCGGCAATTGATTCCGCGCTGGCGCCAAGGGTATCGTTTCCAGTTCGAACCAGCGCAAAACGGCCATGTATTGCTCTACCCGGAAGGCATGATCAAGCTCAATGAGAGTGCCAGCGCCATCGGCGGCCTGATCGATGGCGAGCGCAGTGTCGCGGCAATCATCGAGGCGCTGGACCAACTGTTTCCGGGCTTTCCAGAGCTCGGCACCGATGTCGAGCAGTTTATGGAGGTCGCCCGTGCTGAACGCTGGATCGAACTTGCCTGACAGCAACCTATACATTCCGCCAACCCCCAAAACCGGCTTGCCGCTATGGCTGCTGGCGGAGTTGACTTACCGTTGCCCGCTGCAATGCCCGTACTGCTCCAACCCCTTGGATTTTGCCGCGCAAGGCCAGGAACTGACCACCGAACAGTGGTTCAAGGTAATGCGCGAAGCACGGGAGATGGGCGCGGCTCAAATCGGTTTTTCCGGCGGAGAACCGCTGGTGCGTCAAGATTTGGCGGAGTTGATTGCCGAAGCGCGACGGCTTGGGTATTACACCAACTTAATCACATCGGGCATTGGCCTTACCGAACAGAAAATCGTCGATTTCAAAAAAGCCGGGCTGGACCATATCCAGATCAGTTTTCAGGCCAGTGACGAGCAAGTAAACAATATGCTGGCTGGCTCGAAAAAAGCCTTCGCGCAGAAGCTGGAAATGGCCCGGGCGGTGAAAGCCCATGGCTACCCGATGGTGCTGAATTTCGTCACCCATCGGCACAACATCGACAAAATCGACCGCATCATTGAGCTGTGTATTGCCCTTGAAGCGGACTTCGTTGAGCTTGCCACCTGCCAGTTCTATGGTTGGGCGCACCTTAACCGGGTCGGCTTGCTGCCCACCCGCGAGCAGTTAGTGAACGCCGAACGCGTGACCAACGAATACCGGGCAAAACTGGCGGCGGCGGACCATCCGTGCAAATTGATCTTCGTCACCCCGGATTATTATGAAGAGCGCCCGAAAGCCTGCATGAACGGCTGGGGCAGTGTATTCCTGACGGTCACGCCGGACGGCACAGCCCTGCCCTGCCATGGCGCGCGGCAGATGCCAATCCAGTTCCCCAACGTCCGCGAACACAGCATGCAACACATTTGGTACGACTCGTTCGGCTTCAATCGCTTTCGCGGTTACGACTGGATGCCGGAGCCGTGCCGTTCGTGTGACGAGAAGGAGAAGGACTTCGGCGGCTGCCGCTGCCAGGCGTTTATGCTGACGGGCGATGCCAGTAATGCTGACCCGGTGTGTGGGAAATCTCCTCATCACGGAATGATCATTCAAGCCCGCGAAGAAGCCGAGTATGCTGATCAGACCATTGAGCAGCTGGCCTTCCGCAATGAACGCAACTCCCGGCTCATCATCAAATCCTGAGACCTTCAGCGCCGCCCAAGCGGTTGCGGCGGGGGTCGATTTCGCGGAACTGGCCGTCAGCGCGGCGGGTGTGTTCTGGAATGAATACCGCCCCGAAGACGCTGCCTGCCGTATCTGGCGCTGGCATAACGGCCAGACCCAGTTCCTGACACCGCAGGGGTTCAGTGCGCGCAGTCGGGTTTACGAATATGGCGGCGGCTCGTTTTGCTTGGCCGATGACGCCGTAGTGTTCGTAAATGAGTCCGATCAGCAGCTGTATCAGCAGCGATTCGACGGGTCCGAACCGCAATTGATCAGCCATGGCAGCCAGCACTACGGCGACGTGCGTTTTGCCCAGGGGCAAATTTTTACCGTGGAAGAGGACGGCGACGTTCATCGCTTGGTGGCGTTCGATCTGGCGACCGGTCAACGCCATCTATTAGTAGAAGGCGCCGACTTCTATGCGGCACCGACCCTCAGTCCAGACGGCCAACGTTTAGCATGGATTGAATGGCAACGCCCGCATCAGCCGTGGACCTCCACCCAACTGATGTGCGCCGAACGCCAAACCGATGGCCAATGGGCAACCGCACGCTGTATCGCTGGGTTGGGCGCTGAAGAATCTTTACAACAACCGCGCTTTGACCCCCAGGGCCGATTGCTCTGTCTGACCGATCGTGGCGGGTTTTGGCAACCCTGGGCAGAGACCGCCGATGGCCTCATCGCGCTGTCGGCCGCTTCGGCGGACTATTCATCCGCGCCGTGGCAATTGGGCGGTTGCACGTGGCTGCCATTGACTGAAAACAGTTATTTGGGCAGTTGGTCAGAAGACGGGATCGGTCAACTGGCTATTCGTCATTCCGACGGCTCGCTGGAAGATTTCACCGGTGACTACAGCCGCTTCCGCAGCCTGGCAATGGATGATGAATTCATTTATTGCGTTGCCGCCTCGGCAGTTAGTCTTACCGCCGTGCTCGCCATTAGCCGCCTGGATCATCAGGTTCAACTGCTGGCGGGCGGCACAGCACCCTTACCGGCAGAGCGCATCACCCGCCCACAAGCACTGCGTTATCCCAGCGGGGATGGCGAAGCACACGGGTTCTTTTATCCGGCCATGGACGGTGTGCAGTTGTCGCCGCTGGTGGTGTTTATTCACGGCGGTCCAACGTCGGCTTGCTATCCAGTGTTCGATCCTCGTATTCAGTACTGGAGCCAGCGCGGGTTTGCCGTCGCCGACCTCAACTACCGAGGCAGCACCGGTTACGGCCGTGCCTATCGGCAAGCACTGCATTTGAACTGGGGCGATGTCGACGTTGAAGACGCTTGTGCGGTGGTTGCATATTTGGCGGATCGCCAGCTGATCAACCCCGAACAAGCCTTTATTCGAGGCGGCAGCGCGGGCGGTTACACGACCTTATGTGCCCTTGCGTACCATCGTGTTTTTCGCGCTGGGGCCAGTTTGTATGGGGTCAGCGATCCGATTGCGCTGGCGCGAGCGACACACAAATTCGAAGGTGATTACCTCGATTGGTTGATCGGCGACCCAGACAAAGACGAAGCCCGCTACAAGGCCCGTACGCCCTTGCTGCATGCTGATCAAATCACCGTGCCAGTAATATTTTTTCAAGGCGAGCTGGACGCGGTGGTCGTTCCCGAGCAAACCCGCAACATGCTCGACGCTTTAGTGGAAAACGGGATCCCGGCAGAAGGCCATTTCTACCCTGACGAACGCCACGGCTTCCGCAAAGCCAGCAACCAGGCGCATGCGCTAGAAGAGGAGTGGAAGTTTTATCGGCGGGTGATAGACGGTTGATACGCCCCCTGTGCAGGCTGTATGGGAGCCAGCTTGTTGGCGAGGCGATATGCCTGAAATACCTAATCAAGCCCTCTTGCCAACACGTTCAACTTGGCTCCTGCAGGGGGTTTGAGGCCAGCTCGATCAATCGCGCTTGGCGATGATGTATACCGCGTGGATCACGCCTGGGAAATAACCCAGCAGCGTGAGCAAAATATTCAGCCAGAAGGCCCCGCCGAAGCCAACCTGGAGAAACACACCCAGCGGCGGCAGCAGGATGGCGATGATGATGCGGATGATATCCATACTTACGACTCCCGATTAAGACGGCTTTTGTCAGCCACACAGCTAATCGACCCGCTGCGCTTGGCAGGGTTCAACAGCGTCTTAACCTTCACGCCGCGACAGCGGGCCAATTTCCAGCCGTGGATGTGGCTGGGCGCTTACCCGACACGTCGCTTCCGCGGGCCAGAACCGCAGCTACTGTCCTGCCGCTCTCGATAACGCCGCCCAACACTAAAATGTCCGCGCGGATTCCACAGCGAAGCTCGCACAGCAATGTCTGCTGACGACCCAAGCCAGTTCGGGTTTCATCGAGAATCAGCAAAATCTTCAGCTCGCGGCAAAGTTGCGCGACCCCTTGAAAGTAGTCGTGGGTCTCAAGCCGATCAGCGGCTTCACCAAGCCGAGGCTCCAGAATAATAGCGACCGTTCGCGCATCGATGGCGGCGTGCAGCGCCGCTAAATCGTTGGGCGGTGCGCTGACCGCTGTCGGGCCAGCACTGCAAGTCGACACAATACCGAACGCGCCACGCCGATGCTGCTGGCCCCATCGGCGCGTCAGGACGAGGGTTGCTTCTCGGGCTTGGGAATCGGTGGCCACGATATGCACCTGATCGTGGCTTGTGCTTTGGCGCAGCAGTTCAGCCAAATCAATCCCGGCGTCTGGGTTGGCGCGTGCCGCACGATTGAATAACAGCTTGAACAAATTCATGCGCGCAGCCCTTCCAACGGCAATCCGAGCAAACGGTCCGACCAATCTTCCACCCGGCCAGTGCGCAAGCGCTTGAGGGCAATGTCACGCCAGCGGGATGACAGCGCCGGGCAATCCACCAATCTTTTCAGGCCCGAATGCTCCAGCGGCTCATGGAAAAAACTTCGTAACGCCCCCGCCACGGTCAGACCCGGATAGCTGCGCTGGACCAATTCAAATGGATCGCTGTCACTGACAAAGCCCGGCTTGAGCACTCGATAAAACCAACCACAACGGCCACTGTCTTGGGCCTCTTGGGGCATGTCTGCCAAGCCCCAACGGTGGGTCAAGCGGTAGCACGGAGAACGCGGCTGGCTGACCTGTAGCAATGCGCCGCCCCAGCGAAAAATATCGCCGAGGCAGACCTGTTCTTCGGTAATGCCGTGGGTCGACAGATTTTCGCCAAAAGCCGGAGCGGTCCAGTCAATGTGTGGGTAGAGCGTGCGCCAGTAGGCGTAATGTTCGGCGGGGTAGTGATGCAAGGCGCGCTCTGGGCCGGTATGGAAGCGCGGATCACCGTGTTCATCGGCGCCTAGGCCTTGCGGCCACAGCCAGGTGCGGCGCTGCAACCTTTGCTTATCGATATCAATGACCAATCCGTGTCCGAGGTTTTTGGCTTTTCCTATGAAAATTCCGTCGACAGATATGCTGTTCATTAAAATTTATGGCCCTGTAAGCCTCGAAGAATGGGGCTAGACTAAGCCCTATTGGGGGTCTGAGACCATTTCGATTTATTTACACTTTCGATAAGTTTTTCTTATGGATTTCCGTCAGCTACGTTATTTTGTCGCGGTCTACGAAGAAGGTCACGTCGGACGTGCCGCAGAGCGCCTGTCCCTGTCGCAGCCGGCGCTTTCACAGCAAATTCGCCAGCTTGAACACAGTCTTGACGTGAGCTTGTTCGAACGCACTAGCAAGCGACTATTGCCAACTTTGGCCGCGCATACCTTGTACAACCATGCATTGCCGTTGCTCGACGGCATGCAACGCGCTCGGGATGCACTGCGCAATTTCCGTGGGCAGTCGGTTCGAACGCTAGCGATTGGTGTGCTGCAAACCGTGCTCAATCTGGTGCCGCATCTACTTGAGCAACTGCGCAACGCTCAGCCGCATTTGGTGGTGCAGATTTTTGAATTATCGGGACTGGAGATAGAACGGCGCTTACTCAACGGCGCGCTGGACATTGGCATCAGCTTTTTGCCAGCCCATCAACCCGGCTTGCACAGCGTGCTGTTGTATGAAGACGAACTGCAATTGGTCATCCCTGCCGCTCATCCACTTCGGGAATTCAAAAAGGTCTCGGTCAGCCAAGCGGCAGAGTTGCCGATGCTGTTGCTGGGTGAGGAGTATCAAGTGCGCCAGATCTGGCAGGCCCAGTTGGCTAATTTAGGTCGCCGCCCCCACGTGCAAGGCGAACTGAATAGCATGACTGGAATACTCGACAGTCTGCTCAACACTACGCTAGCGACGGTTTTGCCGGGGCGGGTGCGGGGAATTCAGGGCAACTCATCGTTGCTGTGGAAACCGCTGACCGAACCGCGGGTGCCGCTCAAGGTTGGACTGATGTACCGCGATGCACAGCGTCATCAGCCAGCGCTGGAATTGGTGCGAACAATGCTGGAGGAATAAGTGCCGGGTTAAATCGCGCCCAAAGAAAACCCCGCCGAAGCGGGGTTTTGCAGACTGTTTCCCTGACATCCGTTTCTCCCCGCCATCCTGGCAGGCATCCTTACGTGTCCTTGTTGTGTTTTTTGCGCTTCCTGCGCTACGTCCCTGTTGAGTAGATTAGCTTTGGATCCATCTAAGCGATAGGGGCGAAACGGCAGCACGTCACGTAAGCAAATGCTTACATTGCGTCAGACCTGTCCGATGCCTTTAAAACTGCGACGCCTCCAACAGAAATAGCGATTCGCTGCCTGCTTTCACCGACGCACTCAACGAATGAATACGCGGCAATAACCTCGCAAAGTAGAAGCGTGCGGTGCCCAGCTTGCTGGCATAAAAATCGTCCTGAGTTTCTTTACCCAGCGCCGCACGAGCCATCAACGCCCACATGTAAGCGTAAGCGGTATAGCCAAACGCATGCAGGTACTCGACAGATGCCGCGCCGATTTCATTGGCGTCGGCTTTCGATCGGTCCATGACCCAGTTGGTCAGCTCGTCGAGGTTATCCAGGGCTGCGTTCAACGGCTTGGTGAACTCAGCCATGTCGCTGCCAGCACTGGCTGTGAACCGGCGAATCTCATCAGCGAACAACGCGTAATACGCACCGCCATTACCGACGATCTTGCGTCCGACCAAGTCCAGCGCCTGAATACCATTGGTGCCTTCGTAAATCTGCGTGATGCGAACGTCGCGCACCAGTTGCTCCTGGCCCCACTCACGAATGAAGCCGTGGCCGCCGAATATCTGCTGGCCGTGCACCGTGGTTTCCAGCCCAAGGTCGGTGAGAAATGCTTTGGCCACAGGCGTCAGCAAGGCCACCAGGTCGTCAGCGCGTTTGCGCGCATCCGGGTCTTCGCTGAACTTCGCCGTGTCCAGCTGCATCGCCACGTACGTGGAAAAGGCACGACCGCCTTCGTTGGAGGCTTTCATGGTCAACAGCATGCGACGCACGTCGGGGTGAACGATAATCGGATCGGCTACTTTTTCCTTGGCTTTGGGGCCAGTTGGTGAGCGGCTTTGCAGGCGGTCGCGGGCATATTCGATTGCGTTCTGATAGGAACGCTCGCCAGACGCAAGGCCTTGGATGCCAACACCCAGACGCTCGTAGTTCATCATGGTGAACATCGCGGCCAACCCGCGATTCGGTTCGCCAACCAAATAACCCACCGCCTCGTCGAAGTTCATCACGCAGGTTGCGGAGGCTTGAATGCCCATTTTGTGTTCAATCGAACCGCAGCTGACCGGGTTACGCGCGCCCAGGCTGCCATCGGCATTGACCATGAACTTGGGCACCAGGAACAGCGATATGCCTTTAGGCCCGGCAGGTGCATCCGGCAGTTTCGCCAATACCAGATGGATGATGTTTTCCGTCAGGTCGTGCTCACCCCCGGTGATGAAGATCTTGGTACCACTGACCTTGTAAGAACCATCAGCTTGCGGCTCGGCCTTGGTCCGAATAATTCCCAGGTCAGTGCCCGCGTGGGATTCAGTCAAGCACATGGAACCGGCCCATGCACCCGAATACATGTTCGGCAGATAAATCGCTTTCAGCTCTTCGCTGGCGTGGGTGTTGATCGATACGCACGCACCGGATGTCAACATTGGATACAAGCCAAACGCCAGGCTGGATGAGTTGATCATTTCTTCTACTTGCGCCGAAACGGCTTTGGGCATGCCCATCCCGCCAAACTCGGGATCGCCCCCAACGCCAACCCAGCCGCCATCGGCATAGGTCTGATAAGCCTGAGGGAAACCGGCCGGCGTAGTAACCACGCCGTCGTTCCAGTGGCAGCCTTCTTCATCGGCAGCGCGGCTCAGCGGGGCGATGCTTTTGCTGGTAACTTTCCCCGCCTCTTCAAGAATGGCTTCTACCGTTTCGGCGTCGACTGTTTCGGCCAATGCCGGCAGCTGAGCCCAGAGCTTGGCAACTTCGAAAACCTCATTGAGGACGAAACGCATATCGCGCAGGGGCGCTTTATAGTCAGCCATGGCAAACCTCCCGGAAATTGAGCCAATGAAACGAAGGCCCCGAGTGTACCCGAACACCATTTGCGACACATAGGGTCAGTGCGTGACCGTATAGACTATTTTGGTCACTTTCATGCCAGAAGAAAACGCAAACTCCTAGGAGCCGACTTGTTGGCGAGAGGCCCTATGCGGTGTATCAATTCAGCCGCCTCGCCAACAAGTTGGCTCCTACAGAATTTAAAGGGCGAACATCTCTGCGGGCAATTTCATCAGGCAATCGCTGCCCGCCTCAATCGCTGCCTGATGGGCGGTGGTGCGGGGCAACAGGCGCTTGAAGTAAAACTCGCAAGTTGCCAGCTTGCCTTGGCAATACGCCGCGTCACCGCTGCCGCTATCCAGTTGGGCCTGAGCGACCAGCGCCATACGCAGCCAGAGATAGCCAAGAATGATGTAACCGCTGTACATCAAGTAATCCAAAGCGGCCGCGCCGACTTCATCAGGGTTTTTCATGGCCGCCATGCCAACCGTAGTGGTCAGATCGCCCCACTGTTTATTTAAGCCATTGAGCTGAGCGACAAAGCCCTTAAGTTGCGGATGGTCGGCATTGGCTTCGCAACACTTATGCACGATTTTGGTAAACCCGCGCAGCAATTTGCCTTGGCTACCCAGCACCTTGCGCCCGAGCAGGTCCAATGCCTGGATACCGTTAGTGCCTTCATAGATCGGGGCGATTCGGCAGTCGCGGACCAACTGTTCCATACCCCATTCGCGAATGAATCCATGACCACCAAACACCTGCATGCCGAGGTTGGTCACTTCCAGACCGGTTTCGGTCATGAACGCTTTGCAGATCGGCGTGAGAAACGCCAAGAGGTTTTCGGCGTCCTCGCGCTGCCCCGCGTCACTGCTCATGTGCGTGGTATCCAGCATCTGGGCGGTGAAGTAGGTCAGCGCTCGGTTGCCCTCGTTGAAGGCTTTCATCGTCAGCAACATGCGGCGCACGTCAGGGTGGACGATGATCGGGTCAGCCACTTTGTCCGGCGCTTTAGGGCCGGTCAGTGAGCGCATCTGCAAGCGTTCATTGGCGTATTTGATCGCACCCTGAAAGCTCGCCTCACCCAGACACAAGCCCTGCATGCCAGTGCCCAGACGTGCATGGTTCATCATGGTGAACATGCAATTGAGGCCCTTATTCGCCTCGCCGATCAGATAGCCGGTAGCGTTATCGAAGTTGATCACGCAGGTGGCCGAAGCCTTGATCCCCATCTTGTGCTCAATGGAGCCGCAGGACACCGCGTTGCGCTGACCCGCATCGCCAGCCGCGTCAGGCAAAAACTTGGGCACGATGAACAGCGAAATACCCCGGGTGCCGGCGGGCGCATCCGGCAACTTCGCCAATACCAAATGCACGATGTTTTGGCTCATGTCGTGCTCGCCAGCAGAGATGAAAATCTTGCTGCCAGAAATGCCATAGCTGCCATCGGCCTGGGGCACGGCACGGGTTTTGATAATTCCCAGATCGGTACCGCAATGGGCCTCGGTCAGGCACATGGTCCCGGTCCACTCGCCTTCGGTGAGCTTGGTCAGGTATGTCTGTTTTTGTTCTTCGGTGCCGTGGGTATGGATGGCCGACATGGCGCCGTGGGTCAGCCCAGGGTACATGCCCCAGGAGGTATTGCTCGACGAGATCATTTCGCTGATGACCAGCCCCAGCGACAGTGGCAGACCTTGCCCGCCATAAGCCGGATCCGCTGCCAGGCCATGCCAGCCACCTTCAACGTATTGGGCAAAAGCTTCTTTGAAACCTTTGGGTGTGGTGACGACACCCTTGTCGAAATGGCAGCCTTCTTCATCGCCGGGACGGTTCAATGGCGACAGCACCTGCTCGCAGAACCTGGCGCCTTCTTCGAGGATCGCATTGACCATGTCCGGGCTGGCGTCGTGGGCGCCCAGCGCCTGGTAATGCGCGGGAAAGTCGAACACGTTATCGATTAAAAAGCGCATGTCGCGCAGGGGGGCTTTGTACTCAGGCATGGTCATTTCTCCGGCAGCAGATGTCCCAAGCTACTGCGCGAAGATGGCACGGACAATCACAGTCCAGACGCTGAATGGACGCTCATAACTTAACTGGTAGCACCCGTCATACGGACAGCGCCCCGGCGGTTCTGGCCATACGCGACCACGCAATTGCGTCCCGCGCCTTTGGCACTGTACAGCGCCTGGTCGGCGGATTTGAGCACTTCCTCAGGCGTACGCTGGTCCACCTGCCGTTCAGCTACGCCGATGCTGACAGTGACTGAGACACTGGAGGCTTTCGCACCGCTTCTGTGCTGACGACCCTGCTGGTCATCGTTGGGACGATCCTCATTGCGCAGCTGGATGTTGTACGTCGCGATGGCCTCTCGGATCAGCTCCAGATGCGGCATGCATTCCTCCAGCGTTTGGCCGGCAAAGACCAAGGCGAACTCTTCACCGCCATAACGGTAAGCCCGACCGCCGCCGGTAACCTTCGACAACTTGCTTGCCACCAGCCGCAGCACTTGATCGCCAACGTCATGGCCATGGGTGTCGTTGAATTTCTTGAAATGGTCGACATCGGTCATGGCCAGCACGTAATTGCGCCCCAGCCGCTGAAGGCGCTCGTTAAGTGCGCGGCGCCCAGGCAGGCCCGTGAGTTCGTCTCGGAAGGCCATTTGATACGCCTCATGGGCGACCGCTGCGGCGATCATCAACATGACTTGGCTGCACATGATGTTTAACGTGAAGGGCAAAATAAAGGTTTTCGGCAGGGCCCAGAACAGACCGAGCAAACCGACGATTTGCGCAGCATGCAGCGGTCGGGGCTTGCGTATGTACTGCACGATTACCAGCAAGAAAGCGGCGAAAAATACCGGGTAAGCCAATTGAATCAGGCTCATCCAGTTGCCATGCAAGGCTGGCCAACGGATTTCCGCCAGCCACCCCAGCAGCGCTTGGGGAAAACTCTGTTCCAGCGCCAGCGCAACGCTGCCGAACGCAAGCAACACGGCAAAGCGCGCGACCATATCGCGGAACAAGTGCGTACGTTCCTCCCATCCGGCAAACAGGCCGTACAGCAGCGGTAACAATAGACAACACAAATGGAAAGTCACTGCGGCGTCTTCACGGACTTTGCCATTATCGCGGTAATAGTCGGTTTGGGTATCCAATAGAAAATAGGCGGTGTACACAGTGATCATCAGGAACAGCTCGCGCTGACGCCGATACACCGCACAATAAGCACCACCCAGCAGCAATACCAACGTCGGCAGCACGTTGAACAACGATGTAAAAAATACGTTGAGGTCTTTCACATACGCAGCCGAGAGCCCTGCCAGCAGCAACAGCAGCGAGGGAAGGAAATGACTGAGACGTGCGGAAGAGAAACGCTGCAAAAGAGGACGGCTCCTAACCGGCGAAACGCTACAGATGGCATTGTGCCTGTACCGTCTCGGTTACGCACTATAATGACGTTAGAGACCTGACTAATCTTCTTTAACGGCCGCTAGTCCAAGAAGTTGACTGTTTAATCGGTAGGGACAGACGTAAAAAAGCCGCGTCTCCCAAAGGAAAAGCGGCTTATGGCGATTCAACCCTTTTACGTCTGTAGGAGCCAACGTGTTGGCGAAAGACCTTACGGAGCGTACTCATGGCTCCGTCTCGCCGACAATTTGGCTTCTACAGAATAAACTCAGTAGCCCAGGTCGAAATTCTCTTCTTTCATGTCCATCAGGTTGTTAGCGCCCGACAACATGGTAACCACGTGGGTGCGAGTACGCGGCAGGATTCGCTGGAAGTAGAAACGCGCCGTTTGCAGCTTCGCGGTGTAGAACGCTTCTTCAGTGGTGCCGGCAGCCAGTTTTTCAGCAGCCAGGCGCGCCATGTCAGCCCAGAAATATGCAAGGCAGGCGTATCCGGAATACATCAAGTAATCCACCGAAGCAGCACCGACTTCTTCACGGTCTTTCATGGCGGCCATACCCACCTTCATGGTCAGTTCGCCCCACTCTTTATTCAGCGCAGCCAAGGGTTCAACGAACTCTTTAACCGCTTCGTTGCCTTCGTTGGTCTGGCAGAACTTGTGAACGATCTTTGTGAAGCCTTTGAGTGCTTCGCCTTGAGTCATCAACACTTTGCGGCCAAGCAGGTCCAGCGCCTGAATACCGGTGGTGCCTTCGTACAGCATGGAAATACGGCTGTCGCGAACGTTCTGCTCCATGCCCCACTCGGCGATAAAACCGTGACCGCCGTAAATCTGCACGCCATGGTTAGCGGACTCAAAGCCCACCTCCGTCATGAACGCTTTCGCAATCGGCGTCATGAACGCCAGCAGGCCATCGGCTTGCTTCTTCTGCTCAGCGTCTTGACCGTACTTAACGATATCAACCAGCTTGGCAGTGAAGTACACCATTGCACGGTTGCCTTCAGCGAAGGCTTTCATGGTCAACAGCATGCGGCGCACGTCGGGATGAACGATGATCGGATCAGCAGCCTTGTCGGGCGCTTTCGGGCCTGTCAGCGAACGCATTTGCAAGCGGTCACGGGCATATTTCAAACCGCCCTGAAAACCAATCTCGGCATGGGCCAAGCCCTGCAACGCAGTGCCCAGACGCGCAGTGTTCATGAAGGTGAACATGCAATTGAGGCCTTTGTTCGCCGGACCGATCAAGAAGCCCGTAGCGCCATCAAAGTTCATCACACAGGTTGCGTTACCGTGGATGCCCATTTTGTGCTCAAGGGAACCACAGGTCACAGCGTTGCGAGCGCCGACGCTGCCGTCTGCGTTAGGCATGAACTTGGGCACGATGAACAACGAAATGCCCTTGGTGCCAGCCGGTGCGTCCGGCAGGCGGGCCAGCACGATGTGGACGATGTTCTCGGCCATATCGTGTTCGCCAGCGGAAATAAAGATCTTGGTGCCACTTACTTTGTAAGAGCCGTCAGCCTGAGGTTCAGCCTTGGTGCGCAACATGCCCAAGTCGGTGCCGCAGTGGGATTCGGTCAGGCACATGGTACCGGTCCATTCACCCGAGACCAGTTTGGTCAGGTAAGCCTGCTGCTGTTCTTCGGTGCCGTGTTCGGAAATGGTGTTCATCGCGCCATGGGACAGGCCAGGGTACATGCCCCACGACCAGTTGGCTTCGCCAACCATTTCACTGACCGCCAGACCGAGTGACTCTGGCAGGCCTTGGCCGCCGTGTGCCACGTCGTGGGCCAGACTCGGCCAGCCGCCTTCCACGAATTGCTGATAAGCCTGCTTGAAGCCGGTCGGGGTTTTCACGCCGGATTCACTCCAGGTACACCCTTCAGAGTCGCCGACACGGTTTAACGGTGCCAATACCTGCTCACAAAACTTGGCGCCTTCTTCGAGAATGGCATCAACCATGTCCGGAGTAGCGTCCTGGCAAGCCGGCAGGCTTTGATAATGCGCTTCGTAACCGAGCAATTCGTCACGAACGAAGCGAATATCACGCAAGGGGGCCTTGTAGTCAGGCATAGCGATAAACCTCTGCTGGGAATCCTGGAACGAATGATCGAAGGCCGATCAAACAGTTGTTTGAAACATACGTTTACGTCTAAACCTTGTCAAGGGCGGCGCGCACTTCGTTCATGGTCAGCGAGGCAAAAAATGCACACAAGGGCGCCTAAAGGCCCGGGACAGAAGCCAGCGTTGCGAATGTGTAAGTTTAGTTGAACAGGACTGGAATACGGGGGCGACGATTTATCGAGGTGCGCCGGGGCGCACCCAAGAGACGGGATTCAAGCGTGAGTGTCAATCAATGTGCCGAGCACTTCATCGGACGCTTTAGCCACTTTCACACCCATCTCAGCTTGAATCTTGCCGAGGGAGAGTTCGACTGCGTTGGTCGCCAGATCGGTTTGCTGGCTGCGGTCAACTGAATGCAGACGTTCGACTTGCTGATTCGAGGACTGGCTCTTGGCCGAAGAATCGCCCGTGCTGGTCGATACGCTGTTGCTACCGGTGTCGTCGCTGGGAACGCTGGATTTAGCAATCTGCGCAGCGGCATGGTCGACGAGAGCCTGGCCAGACTGGATAAGGTTCACGCCCGACGTAAAAGCGCTGTTACTTTGAATTTGCATGCAACCAACCCTCAGTTCATAAAACGAACAACGGCCATTGAAACAGACCAAACCGCAAAAGGCCCGACAAAAAGACTAATGGCAATTGGCTAGGCGATAGGCAAAGCACTACAAAAATCTATACATCGCCCCGCAACCTCTGCCTCTGTAGGAGACAACTTGTTGGCGAAGCGCCTGACAGTCAAATGCTCGCCAACGAGTTGGCTCCCACAAATTCATCCAAATTTTTTTCTAATCCAACAGCTCCAAATGCAAGTACCCCGCCACCGCTTCCGCTGTCGGTTTTTTCAACCTTGGCACTCGCCCTAGACACGGCGCAGGCAATCGCTCCGCCAGGGTGGCGAGGTTTTCTTCCAGGCGCGAGGTCTTGCCGTCGATGATGTTAGCGACCCAACCCGCCAGTTGCAGGCCGTCGCGGGCGATGGCTTCGGCGGTGAGCAGCGCGTGGTTAATGCACCCCAAACGCACACCTACGACCAGAATCACCGGCAACTGCAGCGCAGCGGCCAAGTCGGATAAATTGGCCTGATCCGCCAACGGTACACGCCAGCCGCCCGCGCCTTCGATCAAGGTGAAGTCTGCGCCTTTGCTCAGCACGTTGCGCATGGGTTTGAGTAAAGACTGCACGGTCAGTGCTACGCCTGCCTCTCGCGCCGCAAGATGGGGAGCGATGGCCGGTTCAAACGCAACCGGATTGACTTCGTCATAGGTCAGTTTGACCGAGCTTTCAGCCATTAGCGCCAAGGCGTCGCGGTTGCGCAACCCGTCAGGTCCCACAACGCAGTCCGACGCGACCGGCTTACCCGCCGCCGTGCTTAAGCCTGCCTGGCGTGCGGCGTACAGCAGCCCGGTTGCGATAGTGGTCTTGCCGACATCCGTATCGGTACCGGTGATGAAGTACGAACTGCTCATCTCAGTGCCTGCTATTTATGATTTTTCCAACACCGCGTAAACCACTTGATAAGTGGCCGGCAGCCCTTCGCTGTCACGAAACTGCTCATAAGCGTCGATCAGCCCAGTGATGCGTGCCCGTCCCGTCAAGCCCCCCGGCCTGCCAGGGTTGATATTGTGCGCGCCTAACGCTTTCAATTCATGGGTCAGGCTGCGCACATCCGGGTAATGCAGCACATGCGGTTGAAATTCAAGGCTGCGAACGTAAAAACCGCTGGCCGCGCACAGTCGCTGATAATCCTCGAAATGGCGGAAGCGATTGACATGGACCATACCGTCCACTGCCTGCCAACTGTCGCGCAACTCGTACAAAGTACCTACGCACAAACTGGCAAATGCCAGCACGCCCCCCGGCTCCAGCACTCGGCGCGCTTCGCCAAGCACTGCGGCGAAATCCGCACACCATTGCACTGCCAGACTGGAAAAAATAAGCCCGCAGCTGTGGTCAGCCAGCGGCAGGTGCTCGGCATCCCCTGCGACAAAATGCTCGGCGCCGCCCAAGGGACGGGCATGGCGCAACATGCCTTCGGCAATGTCCAGCGCAATGCCTTCGCGGGTGGCGAATTTTTCAGCGAGGATTCTGCTGAAATAACCCGTGCCGCTGCCTAAATCCAACCAACGCACAGGATTCAGTTGTACGGGTAAACGCCCGAGCAATTCGCTGCCCACGGCACGTTGCAATTCCGCCACGCTGTCATAACTGGCGGCAGCCCGTGAAAAGGAGGCCGCCACCTGGCGCTTGTCGGGCAACACACCTGATGGTTCAACCTCGGGTTGTTTGAAGAAAGACAAATCAGTCATCACCGGACTCATGTAAAAAGGCCTGGATTGCCGCGGCCACTCCGTGTGGGTTTTCCAGAATAAAAGCGTGGCTGGCCTGCTCGATCACGCCAACTTCCACATCCGGCAGCAAGCGCAACACATCGCTCGCAGCCTCCGCTGGCACCAGCGCGTCAAGTCCGGCAAACAGGTGCAATTGAGGCCCGCGATACGCCTGCAAGGCATTCCGGGTGTCGAGTTGCGCCAGCAGTTTCAATCCATGCAGCAGCGCGTCGGGCGACGTGTGGGGTGCGGCAGCGTTCAGTAATCTCGCCAGACCGCGAGGATCTTCAGCCCCTTGTACGCACAGCAGGCTAAAACGCTTGAGTGTGCCTTGCGGGTCAACCGTACAATCGGCGATAAACGCATCGAAGGCGTCTGTTGACATCGCGTTCGGCCAATCGCTGCGGGACACAAAACAGCTATTGCTGGCAAACGTCAGCAAACCGCAGCAACGATCCCCACGACGGGCCGCCAACTCCGTCGCCAGCATGCCGCCCAGCGACCAGCCGCCCAGCCAGGCATTGTCCGGCAAAGTCGCGTCCAGCTCATCGAGCAGTTCGCTCAGTTCGATGTCGCCGAACGCTGACAGCTGAACGTCCGGCAAAGGCTCGACTTCCACTCGCAAATGCTCATCCAGCCCACGAAGTGCGGTGGCCAATGGCTCAAGGGGTGAAATTCCGAGACCCCAACCCGACAGCAAGATCAAACGATCACGCATGGTCCGTTTCCACCGATTCGCCTGCACCCAGCAGCGGATAACACTGCGCTAATGCATTTAACAATAGCTGCACTTGCGCTTCGCTGTGGGCTGCGGACAGCGTTACGCGCAAACGAGCACCGCCGGCCGGAACGGTGGGCGGGCGAATGGCGGTCACTAATAGGCCTCGATCACGCAACATGTGCGAGAGACGCAGGGCACGACCGCTGTCGCCAATCAGGATCGGTTGAATCGGCGTAAAGCTGTCCACCAATTGCAAACCGATCTGCTCGGCACCTTGGCGAAACTGCTGAATCAAGCGTCGCAGGTGTTCACGGCGCCAATGTTCGGTGCGCAGTATTTCGAGGCTTTTCAGGGTAGCGCAGGCCAAAGCAGGCGGTTGGCTGGTGGTATAGATGTAGGGCCGAGCGAACTGAATCAAGGTTTCGATCAGCTCTTCGCTGCCTGCGACAAACGCGCCAGCGGTGCCAAACGCTTTGCCCAAGGTGCCGACCAGCACGGGTACCTCTTCCATGCTCAAGCCGAAATGTTCGACGGCACCCGCGCCGTTAGCGCCCAACGGACCGAAACCGTGGGCGTCATCCACCATCAACCAGGCGCCTTTGGCTTTGGCCACCTGAGCCAATGCGGGCAGATCGGCCAAATCCCCATCCATGCTGAACACGCCGTCTGTAACCACCAACGTATTGCCGGTGGCCTTTTCCAGGCGCGAGGCGAGGCTGTCAGCGTCGTTGTGCAGATAACGGGAAAACCGCGCGCCGCTGAGTAAACCGGCATCCAGCAAAGAGGCGTGGTTCAAGCGGTCTTCGATGACGGAGTCGCCCTTACCAACCAACGCGGTGACTGCACCGAGGTTGGCCATGTAACCGTTGGAAAATAACAGCGCCCGTGGGCGGCCGGTCAAGTCGGCCAAGGCTTCTTCGAGTTCGTGGTGGGGGCGGCTGTGGCCGATCACCAAGTGCGACGCGCCGCCGCCCACGCCCCAACGATCAGCGCCCGCTTGCCACGCGGCAATCACTTCGGGGTGATTGGCCAGGCCGAGATAGTCGTTGTTGCAGAACGCCAACAGCGGCTGGCCATCCACCAGCACTTCCGGGCCTTGTGGGCTTTGCAGCAACGGCCGGTGACGGTACAGCTGTTCAGCGCGACGAGCTGCCAGACGCGTGCGGAGATCGAAAGACATGCAGGCCTCATGGGTGTTTGGGTGGCTTTCTGTAGGAGCGGGCTTGCTCGCGATGGATCGCGAAGCGGTCCCAAACTGAACCCGGCTCTAGCGGGAGGAATTGCATTCGCTTGATTACGGCTGCTTTGCAGCCGATGGCGAGCAAGCCCGCTCCTACAGGTTGTGGGCTGGCCGCGCGACAGCGCGGCGTCGGAATCAGGCTGTCGCGTCGTAGAACATTTCGCTGCTCTTCTGCTCTATTAACGCCTGTTCGATGGCCGCTTGATGCACTTCGTCGGAGTGTTCCACACCTGCTTCCGGAAGAATCCCCAGACGCGAGAACAACTGCATGTCCTTGTCGGCCTGTGGGTTGGCAGTGGTCAGCAGCTTGTCGCCATAGAAAATCGAGTTGGCACCGGCGAAAAAGGCCAGCGCTTGCATCTGCTCATTCATCGCTTCACGACCGGCCGACAGGCGCACGTGAGATTGCGGCATCATGATCCGCGCCACGGCCAGCATGCGAATGAAGTCGAACGGGTCGATGTCTTCGGCGTTTTCCAACGGCGTACCGGCGACCTTGACCAGCATGTTGATCGGCACCGACTCCGGGTGCTCAGGCAGGTTCGCCAGTTGCATCAGCAGGCCAGCACGGTCATCCAGGCTTTCGCCCATGCCAAGAATACCGCCGGAACAAATCTTCATCCCCGACTCACGCACATACGCCAAGGTCTGCAGACGCTCGCTGTAAGTGCGGGTGGTGATAATGCTGCCATAGAATTCTGGCGAGGTATCGAGGTTGTGGTTGTAGTAATCCAACCCGGCGTTAGCCAGCGCTGCGGTTTGATCCTGATCGAGACGACCCAGTGTCATGCAGGTTTCAAGGCCCATGGCTTTCACGCCCTTGACCATCTCCAACACGTACGGCATGTCTTTGGCCGACGGATGCTTCCAGGCAGCGCCCATGCAGAAGCGCGTAGAACCGATGGACTTGGCGCGAGCAGCCTCTTCCAAGACTTTCTGCACTTCCAGCAGCTTCTCTTTTTCAAGCCCGGTGTTGTAGTGGCCGGACTGTGGGCAATATTTACAATCTTCCGGGCAGGCGCCGGTTTTGATTGAGAGCAGCGTCGACACCTGAACACGGTTGGCGTCGAAGTGAGCGCGGTGCACGGTCTGCGCCTGAAACAACAGGTCATTGAATGGCTGTACGAACAGCGCTCTGACCTCGGATAAAGTCCAGTCGTGACGCAGAGTGGCGGTGATGCTGGCGCTCATTGGGCGGCTCCTTGTTTGTTTCTTGGCTTGCGCGGATTGGCGCGGATAAAACACACGTCCAAAACGTACTACACGGATGTTCGGCATATTTAAGGAAGAGCCATGCGCTGTCAACCATATAGCACACGCCAGGTTTACATCTGGTTAAAAAACAAACAATCGTGCTTGCTGTGCGACGAAAGTACCGACGCGTTATTTGCCATATGCGCCGGTTGCGAAACCGACCTGCCGTGGCTGCGGGATCACTGTGAGCGTTGCGCGCTACCCATGCCGATGTCCGGCCTGACCTGTGGACAATGTCGCAGGCAGCCACCGCTGTTCAGTGAAGTGGTGGTGCCGTGGCGTTACGACTTCCCCATCGACAGCCTGATCACACGTTTCAAGCACGAAGGAAAATGGCCCATGGGTCGCTTGCTGGCGGAGTTGCTAGGGGAAGCCTTGCAGCATCGCTTTGCCGAAGGCCTGCCGCGCCCTGATTGCCTGCTGCCGGTGCCACTGGCGAGTAAACGGCTGCGTAAACGTGGCTATAACCAGGCAGAAATGTTGGCCCGCTGGCTTGGCAAACAACTGGACTTGCTATCAGACGACCGCTTGCTGCTGCGAGTGCTGGACACCGCGAGCCAGCAAGGCCTGGATGCCAAGGCCCGGCAAATCAATCTGCGCAAAGCGTTTGCCCTTGCTGTTGGCGCGCAGATTAAAGGGAGGCACGTCGCTGTGGTGGATGACGTATTGACGACGGGTGCGACGGTTGACGCGGTGACGCGGCTGTTAATAGAAGCCGGCGCGCGGCGGGTGGATGTGTACTGTTTGGCACGGACACCAAAGCCGCAGGATTGATTAATCGCCGCAATCGACCGCACTGTCCCGCGGCAAACAAAGCCCCCTTGTAGGAGCCAACTTGTTGGCGAAGGGTCTGCCTGATGTGTCAGTTACAATGCCTCGCGAACAAGTTCGCTCCTACAGTTGGTTTTTCGCTCATTCCACAAATCTGCTACTGGCCGAAGGCTGTGGGTCTTACACTCCAAGCCTCACACCAAAAGCACAGCCATCATGCCCTTGCCTCTTCTGCTCACTCAGCACATGGTCCGTCGCCCGCAGCGGATCGCTTTGCTTCAGCACATTGCCGATCAGGGTTCGATTACCCGTGCGGCGAAAAGCGCGGGGCTCAGTTACAAGGCGACGTGGGACGCAATCGACGAATTGAACAACCTTGCGCAAAAACCATTGGTCGAGCGCAGTGTCGGTGGGCGTGGCGGGGGCGGTGCGCAATTGTCGGCGGAAGGCGAGCGCGTGTTGCGCCTGTACCTGCGCTTGCAAGCGTTGCAGACCCAAGTGCTGGAAGCCACCGAGGAAACCAGTGATCTGGATTTGCTCAGCCGTCTGATGTTGCGCACCAGCGCGCGCAATCAACTGCTTGGCCGTATTGAAACCATCACTCGCCAAGGGCACAACGACCGGGTGCGCTTGCTGTTGGCTGGCGATGTGTCGATTGATGCGCAAATCACCCATGAAAGTACGTTGCGACTTGAACTGGCAATCGGCACTGACGTTGTGGCGCTGATCAAAGCCGGCTGGCTCGAACTGCTGGGCGATGGGCAACCGGTAACACCTGGCCACAATTGCCTGGCCGGAAAAATCGAAGACATTCTCGACGCCGACGACGGCCCCAGTGAAGTGCGAATTTCCCTGCCCGGCGGTCAAACGTTGTGCTCTTTAGCCGAGCCAGCACAGCTCGCGGCATTGCAACTGGAAAAGGGCGCGTCGGTGCGCGCGCAGTTTGCACCGACGTACGTACTGTTGGGCACGCCGCTGTAGCCCAGCCAACGGAAAATCGAGACCCCTTTGTGTCAGGCCGAGCCCAGTGCGTTACCATACCGGGCCCGACGCGGCAGCCTGCTGCGCGCAGGAGTAAGCATGGCCCACCCGTTTGCAACACTCACGCCTGACCTGGTGCTGGATGCTGTCGAAAGCATCGGCTTTCTCAGCGACGCTCGTATTCTTGCGCTCAACAGTTACGAAAACCGCGTGTATCAAGTCGGCATCGAAGACGGCGAGCCGCTGATCGCCAAGTTCTACCGGCCTCAGCGCTGGACCAACGAAGCCATCCTTGAAGAACACAGCTTCACCTTTGAATTGGCCAATGTAGATATCCCGGTGGTGGCGCCCCTGATTCACAACGGTGAAACCCTGCATGAACACGCCGGTTTTCGCTTCACCCTGTTCCCACGTCGCGGCGGTCGGGCGCCAGAGCCGGGCAACCTGGATCAACTGTATCGTCTCGGGCAATTGCTCGGCCGCATACATGCAGTGGGTGCCACAAAGCCGTTCGAACACCGTGAAGTCCTCGGCGTTAAAAACTTCGGCCATGATTCGCTGGCCTTCTTGCTGGAGAACAACTGCATCCCGCGTAGCCTGTTGCCCGCTTACGAGTCGGTTGCCCGGGATTTGCTCAAGCGTGTCGAAGACGTCTACGCTGCCACGCCGCATAAAAATATCCGCATGCACGGCGATTGCCACCCCGGCAACATGATGGCCCGTGATGAAATGTTCCACATTGTCGATCTCGACGACTGCCGCATGGGTCCGGCAGCCCAAGACATTTGGATGATGCTTGCCGGTGATCGACAGGAATGCCTGAGCCAGTTATCGGAATTGATGGACGGCTACAGCGAATTTCATGACTTCAACCCACGTGAACTGGCGCTGATCGAACCGTTGCGCGCTTTACGCTTGATGAACTACAGCGCTTGGCTCGCCCGGCGCTGGGACGACCCGGCCTTCCCCCACAGCTTCCCCTGGTTCGGCACCGAGCGTTATTGGGGCGATCAGGTATTGGCGCTGCGCGAACAATTGTCCGCACTCAACGAAGAACCGTTGAAGCTGTTTTAGCCCCCGCACTTAGCGCCGTTGTTTCCGGACAGCGGCGCCGCTGACTGAACGCCGTTAACTATTTCGCCGCACAAGGAACATGCATGCACGCCGTCAACCCGCGTCGCGGGTACATCCTTGGCCTTACGGCCTATATCACCTGGGGCTTGTTTCCGCTTTATTTCAAAGCCATCGCATCTGTACCGCCTGTAGAAATCATCGTCCATCGCGTGTTGTGGTCAGCGCTGTTCGGCTCATTACTACTACTGCTGTGGAAACATCCGGGCTGGTGGCGCGAACTACGCGATAACCCGCGTCGTCTGGCGGTCCTCACGTTGAGCGGAAGCTTGATCGCCATTAACTGGCTGACCTATGTCTGGGCGGTAAACAACGGACGAATGGTCGAAGCCAGCCTCGGCTATTACATCAACCCATTAGTGAATGTGCTACTGGGCATGCTGATATTGGGCGAGCGCTTGCGGCCTCTGCAATGGCTGGCAGTGGGTTTGGCGGCGGTCGGTGTTGCGCAGCAAGTATGGCAAGTCGGCAGCCTGCCCTGGGTCTCGTTGGTGTTGGCGTTATCGTTCGCATTCTACGGCCTGATCCGCAAACAGGCACCCGTGGCGGCATTGCCGGGCTTGGTGGTGGAAACCTGGTTACTGGTGCCGTTAGCGATTGGCTGGATGGTGTTCAACCCCGCGGCGGTCAGCGCACAACCCGGTTTCTGGTCGACTTCCGAGGCCTGGTGGTTGGCAGCCGCGGGCCCCATCACGGTCTTGCCGCTGATTTGCTTCAACGCTGCAGCCCGGCATTTGCCCTACACCACATTGGGGTTTCTGCAATACGTGGCGCCTACCTTGGTGCTGTCGCTGGCAGTGCTGGTATTCGGCGAACAGCTTTCCAGCATCACGTTGGTGGCGTTTGCGTTTATTTGGTCGGGGCTGGCGGTTTACAGCGTCGACATTTGGCTACGTTCTCGTCGAAATGCGGCACAAAGCTATTCATAAACACGTTGGCTCCTACAGACAGATAGCAGAACAAACTCACTCTTCGGTTTTCAGCACCAGCTCAACCATCAGGTCATCCGCCAGAGTTTCCAAACGCTTCTGCAGTACCTCCAATGACAGCGTTAGCGGCACACCGAGAATCGCGTCGGCATGAAACAGCAGTTCGCTGCTCATGGGCGCTGGGGTGACGCTGGTGACTAACCGCTCAAGGTTCACCCCCTGCTCAGCCAACACCCGGGTAATGTCACGGACGATGCCCGGTCGGTCATTTCCCACCAGTTCCATCGCAATCGGCTTCCAGTTGCACGACTGCTCGATTTCACTCTTGGCCACCAGCACCCGAATGCCGTGCTCCGCCAATCTCTGTAAACCATCCAGCATTTCATCGTGGGATTCGGCTGGCACGCCAACTTTGATCACGCCGGCAAATTGACCGGCCAAGCGTGACATACGGCTTTCAAGCCAATTGCCGCCATGCTCTGCAATGCATTCGGCGATGCGCTCAACCTGGCCCGGTTGATCGGGAGCAAATACTGTTATAACGAGATGATCCACGCTCAATCCTCTTATTCTGAAGCGCCCGGCACTGGATAGTGCATAAATACGCAAGCTGCCCGAAGAAGTATAGGCAAGGGCAACCAAGCTCGGGCAAAACAAATCGTGTACCGTTTTAATAATTATCTGGAACAATCCATGTCATTTTTGAGAACATCCTGTCCCTTAGAGTGACCCGAAGTTAATAAAGGGTCGTTCAATGACGTATTTACCCAGATTTTCACAACCCAACGCTTCATGTAGTATGCCGCAGCGCGCACTACATAATGTTTGATCGATGAAAAGCTAACCGCTGAGCAGAGTGAGGCAAGTAATGACTGAACACGTTCAAGTCGGTGGCCTTCAGGTCGCCAAAGTCCTGTTGGACTTCGTCAATAACGAAGCCATTCCGGGAACCGGCCTTGATGCCGCCACGTTCTGGACCGGTGCAGAAAAGCTCATCAATGAGCTGGCACCGAAGAACAAAGCCCTACTCGCCAAACGTGATGATTTCCAGGCGCAGATCGATGCCTGGCACCAGGCTCAAGCCGGTACTGCCCATGATGCCCCGGCGTATAAAGCCTTCCTGCAAGAGATTGGGTATCTGCTCCCGGAAGCGGCAGACTTCCAGATCACCACACAAAACGTCGACGACGAAGTGGCGCGCATGGCAGGCCCGCAACTGGTGGTTCCGGTCATGAACGCGCGCTTTGCCCTCAATGCATCGAACGCACGCTGGGGTTCTTTGTACGACGCGCTCTACGGCACCGACGCCATCAGCGAAGCCAATGGCGCGGAAAAAACCAAGGGTTACAACAAGGTCCGCGGTGACAAGGTGATCGCTTTCGCCCGCGCCTTCCTCGACGACGCCGCGCCGTTGGCTGCTGGCTCCCATGTGGAGTCCGTCGGCTACAAGCTGATCGACGGCAAGCTGGTCGTATCGCTCAAAGGTGGCAGCAATACCGGCCTGGCCGATGACGCGCAACTGATCGGCTATCAAGGCCCGGCATCGGCTCCCACGGCGATTCTGCTCAAACACAACGGCCTGCATTTCGAGATTCAGATCGATGCCTCCAGCCCCGTCGGCCAAACCGACGCTGCGGGCGTGAAAGACGTGCTGCTGGAAGCCGCGTTGACCACCATCATGGACTGCGAAGACTCCATTGCTGCCGTTGATGCCGACGATAAAGTCGTGGTGTACCGCAATTGGCTGGGCTTGATGAAAGGCGATTTGGCCGAGCAGGTAACCAAAGGCGGCGAAACGTTTACACGCACCATGAACGCCGACCGGGTGTACAGCGCGCCGAACGGTGGCGAGGTCAGCCTGCATGGTCGTTCATTGCTGTTCATTCGCAACGTCGGTCACCTGATGACCATCGACGCCATTCTCGACAAGGACGGCAACGAAGTCCCGGAAGGCATTCTCGATGGTTTGCTGACCAGCCTTGCTGCGATACACAGCCTCAATGGCAGCAGCCAGCGCAGCAACAGCCGTGCCGGTTCGGTGTACATCGTTAAGCCGAAAATGCACGGTCCGGAAGAAGCGGCGTTCACTAACGAGCTGTTCGGACGCGTGGAAGACGTGCTGAATCTGCCGCGCAACACGCTCAAGGTCGGCATCATGGACGAAGAGCGGCGCACTACGGTCAACCTCAAATCCTGCATCCAGGCTGCCAGTGAGCGCGTAGTGTTTATCAACACCGGCTTCCTGGATCGCACCGGCGATGAGATTCACACCTCCATGGAAGCTGGCCCGGTAGTGCGCAAAGCGCAGATGAAAGCCGAGAAGTGGATCAGCGCTTACGAGAACTGGAACGTCGATATCGGTTTAAGCTGTGGCCTGCAAGGTCGTGCGCAAATCGGTAAAGGCATGTGGGCAATGCCTGACCTGATGGCGGCGATGCTTGAGCAGAAAATCGCTCACCCGCTGGCCGGCGCTAACACCGCATGGGTGCCGTCGCCCACCGCTGCTGCGCTACACGCGCTGCATTATCACAAGGTTGATGTGTTCGCCCGCCAGGTCGAGCTGGCCAAACGTGCGCGCGCGTCGGTCGACGATATTCTGACCATCCCGTTGGCGCCCAATACTGACTGGACGGCTGACGAGATCCAGAATGAACTGGACAACAACGCTCAGGGCATTCTCGGGTATGTGGTGCGCTGGATCGACCAGGGCGTGGGTTGCTCGAAGGTGCCGGACATCAACGATATCGGCCTGATGGAAGACCGCGCCACATTGCGGATTTCCAGCCAGCACATCGCCAACTGGTTACGCCATGGTGTGGTCAACGAAACTCAAGTTGTCCAAAGCCTCAAGCGCATGGCGCCAGTGGTAGACCGGCAGAACGCCAATGACCCGCTGTACCGCCCCCTGGCGCCGGATTTCGACAGCAACATCGCCTTCCAGGCCGCACTTGAACTGGTGATCGAAGGGACTAAACAACCCAACGGCTACACCGAACCAGTACTGCACCGCCGCCGTCGTGAGTTCAAAGCAAAAAACGGGATTTGACACTGAGATAAACTCCTGTAGGAGCTGCCGAAGGCTGCGATTCGACAGGGAACCGGTCGCCCTCGTGATGCCGCTGAAGGTCGTGCCGGTCGCCCGCGGCCCCGGCCTATCGCAGCCTTCGGCAGCTACTACAGGTTTTGTATTTGCTGCGCGACAGCGCGGTGTCGAAGACGTGGCGGCCCCTCCTACAGAACCCCCAACTCCCGTTTTACCAATTCCAATAGCCGCTCTGTATTTATCGGCTTAAGCAAAAAATCCACCACGCCCAGATGCATCGCCGCAATGGCGTCTTGAACATCCGCATCGCCAGAAACGATGATAATCGGCAGCGCCGCCAGGGTTGACTCGCGTACCCAACGGATCAGGTCCAGTCCGCTGCACGGCTCCATGCGCAAATCCGTAATCAGTAAACCGATGGATTTGGGGGTTTCAAGCAAACTCATCGCCGAGGCACAGTCCGCCGCCGTCAAACAGCTAATGCCGTTCAAACTGAGAATTTCAGCCAATAACTCTCGCGAGTCTCGATTGTCATCGACAATCAGCACCCGTTGTTGCGCAAGCGGATCAGAGTTTTGCATCGCCTCATTAATCGCTTCGCGCTCTTCATCACTCAAAAGGTCGAGATCGGACATACATCTCTCAATCGTTCATCTGCATTAGGACAGCGAATCCACAAAGGTGCGCTGTGCGTTTTATCGGCCCCCTACCCTAGACTTACGTCGAATGGGCACTTACGCGCAAGCGGTCGACCATGGCTGTCGAAAAAACCGATTCTAAAAACAGTTCTACATAAGCGGTATTGGTCATGAGTAAGGCAGATGCTTTCACCCAGGCAGGCAAGACGGCGGTGTTGCAGAACATACACGGCACCATCCAATTCCTGCAAAAATTCCCACCGTTCAACCAGATGGAAAACGCCCACCTGGCGTACCTAGTCGAACAGTGCCAGCTGCGTTTTTATGCAGCTGACGAAAGCATTATCAAGCCAACGGACGGGCCGGTAGAACATTTTTACATCGTCAAAACCGGTCGGGTAGTGGGAGAACGCACGCACCCGGCAAAGAGCGGAACCGAAACCACCTTCGAAATCTCCACAGGGGAGTGTTTCCCGCTGGCCGCGCTGCTGGGCGAACGCGCCACCCGCACTGAGCATCTGGCGGCTGAAGACACGTTTTGCCTGCAGCTGAACAAACTGGCATTTATCAAACTGTTCGCTATTTCCAGCGTTTTTCGCGACTTCGCGTTACGCGGGGTTAGCAGCTTACTCGATCAGGTTAACCAACAGGTCCAACAACGCGCCGCAGAGACCTTGGGCACCCAATATTCCTTGAATTCGCGCCTCGGCGAATTGGCCATGCGTCACCCGGTAACCTGCAGCCCTGACACTCCGTTGCGTGAAGCGGTCAAGCTGATGCATGAGCAACAGGTGGGCAGCATTGTGATCGTCGATGAACACAAGGCGCCGCTGGGTATTTTCACCTTGCGCGACCTGCGCCAAGTGGTGGCCGACGGCACCGGAGACTTCGGCTTTCCCATCGAAAAAAGCATGATCCAGAAACCGTTTTTTCTCAGTCCCGATGCCAGCGCTTTTGACGCGGCAATCGCCATGACTGAACGGCACATCGCCCACGTCTGCCTGGTTAAGGATCAGCGTTTATGCGGCGTGGTGTCCGAGCGTGATTTGTTTTCCTTGCAGCGCGTGGACCTGGTGCATTTGGCGCGGACCATTCGTAACGCGCCGAAAATCGAAAGCCTGGCCAACCTGCGCGGGGAAATCGTGCAACTGGTCGACCGCATGCTGGCCCATGGCGCTTCCTCGACGCAGATTACCCAGATAATCACTCTGCTCAACGACCATACCGTGTGCCGAGTCATCGAGCTGACGCTGCTGGAGAAAGGCGATCCTGGCATTGCGTTCAGTTGGTTGTGCTTTGGCAGCGAAGGTCGCCGCGAGCAAACGCTGTACACCGATCAGGACAACGGCATTCTGTTCGAAGCCAAAGACGCGGCGGAAGCAGCCGCCATCCGCGCGCAGTTGTTGCCCTTGGCCCAGCAGATCAACCAAAGTCTGGCGCAGTGCGGATTTACCTTGTGCAAAGGCAACATCATGGCGGGTAATCCCGACCTGTGTCTGTCGCGCGGAGAATGGGCGCGTCGTTTCTCTGCGTTCATTCGTGAAGCGACGCCAGAGAACCTGCTGGCCTCCAGCATCTATTTCGACTTGCGGGTGGTGTGGGGCGACGAGCGCAGCGCCGATGAATTGCGCCGTGGAATCCTCGATCAGGTCGCAGACAACCGGTTATTTCAACGCATGATGGCCGACAACGCGCTACGCCAGCGGCCTCCAGTCGGTCGCTTCCGGGAATTCGTGCTGGCCCGCAAGGGCGCTGAAAAAGCCACGCTAGACCTCAAGGTTCAAGGCCTGACGCCTTTTGTCGACGGCGCCCGCCTGCTGGCACTGGCCAACGGTGTCGAGGCTAATAACACCCTTGAGCGTCTGCGGGAATTGGTCGACAAAGAAGTCATCGAACCGCTGGATGGCGCCGCCTATGAAGAGGCGTACCACTTCATTCAGCAAACCCGAATGCAGCAACATCAGCTACAAAGTCGGCAAAACCTGCCGTATTCGAACCGCGTCGATCCCGACATTCTCAACCATTTGGATCGACGTATTCTGCGGGAGTCTTTGCGCCAGGCCCAACGCCTGCAAAGCAGTCTGACGTTGCGCTATCAGCTATGAACCTGTTTGCCTGGCTACGCAGTGCCGCACCCGCCCTCGATGCTCGCCAACGGCAGCGTCTGGAGAACCTGGCCACCTGCGCGCCAGTCAACGAAAATCCGTTGCGTCAGCAACGTTGGGTGGTGCTGGACCTGGAAACCAGCGGATTGAACCTCAACCGCGATCAGGTATTGTCCATCGGCGCAGTGGTGATCGAAGACGGCGCCATCGACTTCGGCCAACAATTCGAACGCACGCTGTTGCGCCCAGACCACAAGCTGAGTCCCAGCGTGTTGCTGCATGGTTTGGGACCGAGCGCCATCGCGGCCGGTAGCGAGCCGGTCGACGCACTGCTGGACCTGATGGAGTTTGTCGGCAACAGTCCGCTGATGGCCTTCCACGCGGCATTCGACCAACACATGCTGAGCCGTGCGCTCAAAGACAGCCTGGGCTATCGCTTGCAGCACCGATTTATCGATGTCGCGCAGATGGCGCCGATGCTGTTCCCCAATGCCAACATCCGCCAGGCGGGTCTCGATGACTGGACCGCGTTTTTCGGCCTGCAAGCGGGCGAGCGCCACCACGCCAGCGCCGACGCCTTGGTAACAGCCGAACTGGCACTGATCCTGTTCAGCCATGCCCGCAAACAATTGATCGACAGCCCTGCACGCCTGGAACAAAGTTTAAGTCAGTGGCGCAGACGGCAACAGGCGCATTCGTTTTAAGGCAAATCCCGGCCGTAATCCTGTCTAGTCCTGAAATAGGTTTACACCTATTTCGGTCTCAAAACGCCCGATGCACCGCATCGGGCGTTTTGTAATTTAGGGCCAGATGCGGTCGTTCAGCATTGTAAATCCGAACCGATTCATCGACCATTTTTGCTGCTTCTTCCAAGTTCTT
>NZ_JAQGNX010000047.1 GCF_028293835.1 Pseudomonas sp. | reverse complement strand
GTGTGTGCCGAACGCCGTTTCCGGCAGCCCGGAAACCGACGGTACTACATGAAAAGAATGCTAATTAACGCAACTCAACCCGAAGAGTTGCGTGTCGCACTGGTAGATGGCCAACGCCTCTATGACCTGGACATTGAATCCGGTGCACGCGAGCAAAAGAAGGCCAACATCTATAAAGGCCGGATTACTCGCATCGAACCAAGCCTTGAGGCTGCCTTTGTCGATTTTGGCTCTGAGCGCCATGGCTTCCTGCCCCTTAAAGAAATCTCCCGCGAATACTTCAAGAAAGCCCCTGAAGGCCGCGTCAACATCAAGGATGTCCTGACTGAAGGTCAGGAAGTCATCGTTCAGGTCGAGAAAGAAGAGCGTGGCAACAAGGGCGCAGCCCTGACCACCTTCATCAGCCTCGCCGGTCGTTACCTGGTATTGATGCCGAACAACCCCCGTGCCGGCGGTATCTCCCGTCGCATCGAAGGCGAAGAACGCAACGAATTGCGTGAAGCGCTGAACGGCCTGATCGCTCCGGCTGACATGGGCCTGATCGTGCGCACTGCCGGCCTTGGCCGCAGCAGCGAAGAAATGCAGTGGGACCTCGATTACCTGCTGCAACTGTGGACTGCTATTAAAGAAGCATCCCTTGATCGTTCGGCACCGTTCCTGATCTACCAGGAAAGCAACGTCATCATCCGCGCCATCCGCGATTACCTGCGCCAGGACATCGGCGAAGTACTGATCGACAGCGTTGAAGCCCAGGAAGAAGCCTTGACGTTCATCCGTCAGGTGATGCCGCAGTACGCCAGCAAGATCAAACTGTACGAAGACAGCGTCCCTCTGTTTAATCGTTTCCAGATCGAAAGCCAGATCGAGACCGCTTTCCAGCGCGTCGTTGAATTGCCTTCCGGTGGCTCCATCGTTATCGATCCGACCGAAGCACTGGTGTCCATCGACATCAACTCGGCGCGCGCCACCAAAGGCAGCGACATCGAAGAAACCGCACTGCAAACCAACCTGGAAGCGGCTGAAGAAATCGCTCGCCAGTTGCGTCTGCGTGACATCGGCGGCCTGATCGTGATCGACTTCATCGACATGACTCCGGCTAAAAACCAGCGCGCCGTGGAAGAGAAAGTCCGCGAAAGCCTGGAAGCTGACCGTGCACGGGTTCAAGTCGGCCGCATCTCGCGCTTCGGCCTGTTGGAAATGTCCCGTCAGCGCCTGCGCCCGTCCCTGGGCGAAAGCAGCGGCATCGTGTGCCCGCGTTGCAACGGCACCGGCATCATTCGTGATGTGGAATCGCTGTCGCTGGCCATCCTGCGCCTGATCGAAGAAGAAGCCCTGAAAGACCGCACCGCCGAAGTCCGCGCTCAAGTGCCGATTCCAGTGGCTGCGTTCCTGCTCAACGAAAAGCGTAACTCGATCACCAAAATCGAACTGCGTACCCGCGCCCGTATCGTCATTCTGCCTAACGATCACCTCGAAACGCCGCACTTCGAAGTGCAACGTTTGCGTGATGACAGCCCGGAAGCGCACACCAATCAGTCCAGCTATGAAATCGCTGCTGCCGCTGCCGAAGTGGAAGAAGTTGCACCACCGGCCGCTGCAACCCGCACCCTGGTTCGTCAGGAAGCAGCCGTCAAGACTGCCCCGCCCCGTGCCAACGCGCCGGTTCCGGTTGAAGCGGTTGCCCCTGCGCCAGTTGCAACACTGCCAGAGCCAAGCCTGTTCAAAGGTCTGGTGAAGTCCTTGGTCAGCTTGTTCGCTTCTAAAGACGAGCCAGCACCGGTTGTGGTTGAAAAGCCAGCCGCTGAACGCCCTGCCGCACGTAACGACGAGCGCCGTAATGGTCGCCAACAGAGCCGCAGCCGTAATGGCCGCCGCGATGAGAAACCACGTGAAGAACGTGCCGAACGTGCGCCCCGTGAAGAGCGCGCACCTCGCGAAGAACGCGCCCCACGGGAAGTGCGTGAGGAAGTCGCCGTAGTCGCTGCTCCCCGCGAAGAACGTGCACCCCGTGAAGAACGTGCCCCGCGCGCGCCACGTGCTCCCCGTGAAGACCGCAAGCCGCGGGAAGATCGCCCGGTGCGTGAACTGCGCGAAGCACTGGATGCTGCTCCTGTTGCCGAAGCCCGTAGCGAAGAACGTCCTGAGCGCGCACCGCGTGAAGAACGTCAGCCCCGCGAGCCGCGTGCACCGCGTGAAGAGCGTCAACCTCGGATCGAACAGCCTGCCGTCGCTGCAGCCGTTGCCGACGACGACGAAGACGAAGCGCTGACTCAGGAAGAACTGTTGCAGGATGACCATCAGGATGGCGCCGAAGGCGATCGCCCTCGTCGTCGCTCCCGCGGTCAACGTCGTCGCAGCAACCGCCGCGAGCGTCAACGTGATGCCAACGGCAATGTGATCGAAGGTTCGGAAGGTTCTGAGCCCGAAGGTTCGGAACTGGAAGAAGCTGGCCATAGCGAGCCGTCTGCGCCAACCACGTCTGACCTGGCGGCCGGCCTGGCTGTAACTGCCGCCGTCGCCAGCAGCGTTATCAGCGCGCCAGCCGAAGCCGATGCCCATCGCCAGGCTGAACGTGCGACTGCTGCGGTTGAAGCGAACGAAGCAGTGGTTGTCGACGCACCGGTTGTTGAGGCGCCCGTCGCTGAAGCAACGGTGGTCGAAACGCCGACAGTCGAAGCGCCAGTTGCTCACGCCGCAGCCCACGTCGACGCCACGCCGGACGTTGAAGTCCAGCATGCACCACATGAAGCAGTTGCTGCACCGGTCGAGCACACTGCTGTTGCCGCTCAAACAGAACTGTTCAGCACTCCGGTTGGCGAGCAGGTTGCTCCGTTCAACAAGGCTCCAGTGCACGAAGCGCCTGTGTTCAACGAAAGCCAGCCAACTGAATCGCCAGAAGCCCCGACCGAAGCAGTTGCTGCACCGGTTGTCGCGGAGACGCCAGTTGAAGTGCCCGTTCCAGTGGCAGCACCGGCTGTTGTAGCCGCAACGCCTGTCGCAGAAGTCGAAGCGCCAAAAGCACCCGAAGCGGTGGTTGAAGCGCCGGCTGCACCGGTTGTCAGCAGCACTGGCCGCGCACCAAACGATCCTCGTGAAGTGCGTCGTCGCAAGCTTGAAGCGCAACGTCTGCAAAAAGAAGCAGAAGAAGCAGCCGCCAACGCACCACACGTTGTCGCCGCTGCAGAACCTGCTCCAGTTGCTGAAGTTGCTGCTCCAGTTGCTGCTCATGCTACTGAAGCCTCGGCTGAAGTCGAACCGACCCGGCACGTTGCAAGCACTGAACACACTGCCCCTGAGGCCCCTGCACTGGTGATCGATGAAAACCTGCGCTCGGTAGAAGAAGTAGTGAAGCACCACCCGGAAGCATTGGAAGAAAGCCACGAGCCTAAACCGCTCGCTTAACTCCAGCTGACAAAAAGCCCCCGTTTGCGCAAGCAGACGGGGGCTTTTTTATGGCCTACCGGACACCCCCTCGCCAACAAGTTGGCTCCTACGGCGATAGGCCGGGGTCGCGGCGATCTCAGGGATTGAACACTAACGCCGCTGGCGTATCGACGTCCCACAGGACCCCGGGATCATTTACGCTGATTTCTCGCACCATTCCCGGCTGAAACAGGCGCTTGGCGCCCCGCTCACCTGACAATGCCATCAACGCCAGGCCAAATCTTCGACCGAAGGCCACGGGATGACCGAACTCTGCTCCTTTGACCGGCACGCTGATCATTGCGTCGGTCAGGGATTCAATCATCAGCGTTAGTGTTTCGGGCCGGATAAACGGCATGTCCCCCAGTATCACCAGCCAACCGCGGTGATCAGGCTGAGCTGACACCGCCGCAGCGATGCTGTCGCCCAACCCTTGCGAATCAAGCAACTCTATTTCGCAGCCGTAACGCCTGCCCAATGCGATCACCTCGTGGCGATCCGGTCGGGTCAGCAGCACGATGTTATCCACAACCACTGTGTCGGTAGCCGCCTGTAGATTGACCAATACCTGCTCAAGCACTGGCCGCATGACTCCGTCGTGTCCCCGGCAAGGTGCCAGCAGCTTGTCTTGATCGGCACCAGCGATTTCTCGGAAGCGGCTGCCCTGCCCTGCCGCCAGAACCACCACACACACTGTGCTGGTCAATGCTCCGTCTCGGCCATCAACGGTTTCTTCTGCTTCAAGGCAATGCCGTTTTTGATGGTCACGATTTCAGCCATCAGCGACAAGGCGATTTCTGCCGGGGTGTGACTGCCAATGTGCAGACCAATGGGCCCGTGCAGGCGTTCAATGGATTCGGCGCTCAAACCCAATTGAGCGAGGTTTTCCCGACGTTTTTGGCTGTTGACCCGCGACCCCAGCGCGCCAACATAGAAGGCTTTGGAACTTAAGGCGGTCAGCAACGCCATGTCATCCAGACGTGGATCATGGGTCAACGCGACGATGGCTGTGCGTTCATCGGTTTCGATGGTCAGCACGGCATCGTCTGGCATACCGGCCACAAACCGGGCTTTCTGATCTTCCCAGCCGTAGGCAAATTCTTTGCGGGGATCACAGATCAGCACTTCGAAGTCCAGCAAATGGGCCATCTCTGACACATAACGTGACAGCTGCCCAGCGCCAATCAGCAGTAGACGCCAGCGCGGGCCATAGATCGTGCGCAGGGTTTTTCCGTCGAAACTGACCTGATCACCGCGACTGGCGGGATGCAGATTCACGGCGCCAGAATGCAAATCCAACTCCCGGGCGACAATCTGGTGATCCTCACAACGCTGCAGCAGGTCAGCGACCCACTGCTCGTCGCCGACCCATTCTTCAGTCAGCCGTAACGTGCCGCCGCAGGGCAAACCGAACCGGGCAGCCTCCTCGCGAGTCACCCCGTAGGTTACCAACTGCACCGTGTCGGCGGGCTGCAAACGACCATCCTGCAGCCGCGAAATCAAGTCGTCCTCAATACAGCCGCCCGATACCGAGCCAATCACCACGCCGTCTTCGCGCAGCGCCAACATCGCGCCAGGGGGCCGGGGCGCGCTGCCCCAGGTTTGCACCACGCTGTACAACACCACGCGCTGACCGGCACGTCGCCAATCAAGCACGCTGCGCAAGACATTAAGATCAACACTGTCCATCAGACGTTCGCCTCTTTCGATTGCCAACCGTATAGCCGATAGCCAACCGGCAATGCGCGGATCCGCTGACCAACGACGGCGAAACTACATTATCCGAAGCAGGCGCGTGGCCGACTTACCGAGCCCGTCCCAGTGAGACAGCAGAATAAACCGAAATACGCGACAGACCTCAATAAAGGTTCGGTTCCATGTCGAGTGTCACGTTATAGCGCTGGGCGATGTCAGCCTGAATGCGCTGTGCAAGATTGAGCAATTGCAGCCCGGTTGCAGTGCCGTAATTGACCAGCACCAATGATTGCAAGCGATGCACGCCAGCGTCACCGTCGCGAAAACCCTTCCAACCCGCCTGTTCGATCAACCAACCGGCGGCCAGTTTTACTTGGCCGTCGGCCTGGGGATAACCCACCAAGCCTGGATGTTCACGCCTTAACTCAGCAGCCAACGAAGCCGTCACCAACGGATTCTTGAAGAAGCTGCCAGCGTTGCCGAGCACTGCCGGGTCAGGCAGTTTTTCAGCGCGAATGGCGCAAATTGCCCGGCTGACGTCCATAGGCGTCGGCTGGCTGATGCCTTGCTCGTCCAGACGCTGGCGCACTGGACCGTACTCAAGGTGCAGTTGCGCGACGCGAGTCAGGGCAAATCGAACGCGCAAAATCAACCAGCGCGCCGGTTGCTGCTTGAACAGGCTGTCGCGATAAGCGAAGGCGCACTCATTAAGGGTAAAGTCTCGCAGCTCACCTGTTTGCCGATCCAGCGCAGTCAGGCTGTGGAAAACATCCTTGATCTCGACCCCGTACGCACCGATGTTCTGCATAGGCGCAGCGCCCACCGTGCCGGGAATCAAGCTGAGGTTTTCCAGCCCGGACAAGCCCAGCTCGAGGGTCGACAGCACGAATCCATGCCACTCCTCTCCGGCTTCGGCCTCAATAATGACCCCCTCGCCATCGTCGCTAAGCGTTCGAACCCCGCGGCTGGCCATGCGCAGAACCAAAGCCTGAATATCCCCGGTCAGCAGCAAGTTGCTGCCGCCACCGATCACCAGCAGTGGCAGCCCATGCTCGGCTGAATACGCCAGCGCCTGGCGGACATCGTCGTCGTCATGGGCCTGGGCGAACGCTTTGGCCTGCACCGCCACGCCGAAGGTGTTGAACGGCTTGAGGGACACCCCGGCCTGTACGTGCAAGGTCATCAAACCTCCAGCAAGCGTCGCACGCGCTCAAGGTCTTCAGCGGTGTCCACACCGGCAGGCGGTGCTTCAAGTGCATCGGCCACGTGAATCCGTACGCCATGCCACAAGGCACGCAGTTGTTCCAGGCTCTCGGTATCTTCTAACCAGCACGGACCCCAGCTGACGAAATCGTGGAGGAAGCCAGCACGGTAGGCGTAGATGCCAATGTGTCGACGATACGGCACCCCAGCAGGCAACTGATCGCGATCCTTGGCCAGGGCGTCACGGGCCCACGGCAACGGTGCGCGACTGAAGGTCAGGGCCAGCCCATTGATGTCAGCAACGACCTTGACCACGTTCGGGTTAAACAAGGCCGCCACATCATCAAGGGGTTCGGCCAGGGTCGACATCCGCGCTTCCGGATGCGCCGCAAGGTTAGCCGCGACTTGATCGATCACCGCTGGCGGGATCATTGGCTCGTCGCCTTGCACGTTAACCACGATGGCATCGTCGGCCAGCCCCAACTGGCTGGCCACTTCGGCCAGGCGGTCGGTGCCGGAATTATGATCGTCACGGGTCAGCAGCACCTCGGCACCGAAACCCAGGCAGGCCTCGACGATGCGTGCATCATCGGTCGCCACCACCACGCGCTCGGCGCTGCTTTTACGCGCCTGTTCCCACACGTGCTGAATCATTGGCTTGCCGGCAATCAGCTTCAATGGTTTGCCGGGAAAACGGCTCGAGCCATAACGCGCCGGAATAACAACGGTAAACACTGCGGTCATTTATCCAGACGCTCGTCGGTGGTCAAGGTCCGCGCTTCGCTTTCCAGCATCACCGGAATGCCATCGCGGATAGGATAAGCCAGGCCCGCGCCTTTGCTGATCAGCTCGGTTTTGTCGGCGCTGAGCTTGAGCGGACCCTTGCAGATCGGGCAAGCGAGGATGTCGAGCAATTTAGTGTCCATAAAAAGTCCTGGGTGCTGCTGTTATGGAAAAAGTGCAAACGATGACGAAGCAGGCACAAGGCGCTGCAATTGCAAATCGAACCAGTCACTGAACGCGGCCGAAGGTTCGGCATCCACCGCCAGGTACCACCAGTCATTGGCGGCGAAGGCCCGGCATTTCACGGCATCCTTCTCGGTCATGATCAGCGGCAGCGCCGGGGTGAAACTCAAGGCTTGAGCGCTGTACAACGCATGGTCAGCAAATGCATGCGGCACTGGGCGCCAGTGTAGCCCCTCGAGGGTATTGAAGAAACGCCGCGGATTGCCGATGCCCGCCACCGCATGCAGCGCTTGCCCAGGGGGAAAATGGTCCAACGGTCGCCGCTGGCCACTGCGCAGGTTCACCAGCGTGGTGGGCTTGAGGACAAAGCCGAAACCGTCCTCACGATCGTCGGCAGCACCGTTATAAAGCAACGCATCGACGCTGCTCAAGCGTTCCACCGGTTCGCGCAGCGGCCCTGCGGGCAGGCAGCGTCGGTTGCCCAAACCACGAGCGGCGTCGATCAGTACCAACTCCAGATCCCGAGCAAGGCGGTAATGCTGCAAGCCGTCGTCAGACAGGATCAGATCCAGCGGTTCGGCCTCCAGCAACGCCTGTACGGCACGACTGCGATCCGGGTCAATCATCAGCGGCACACCGCTGCGCTGGACGATCAGCAACGGTTCATCACCGGCGACCCCGGGGGCCTGATCCGCCCGCACCCGCCAGGGCAGGCTCGGCGGCCTGGCCCCGTAACCGCGGCTGACCACACCTACCCGCAGACCACGGCGGCGACAATGCTCGATCATCCAGAGGATCATTGGTGTTTTGCCGGTGCCGCCCACCGTGATGTTACCGACCACCACCACCGGCACCGATGCTCTATAAATGCTGCCTTCACCGGCCAAGAAACGCGCGCGCTTGCCGTTTACGACCCGGCGATACAGCGATTCCAGCGGACGCAGCAGTCCCAGCGCGGGATGGCCGGTGTACCAGGCGTCGAGTAAACGGTCGGTCAGGGCCATCAGTTAGCCGTTGGCGCCTCGACCGTGGTCATGCGCAGGTGGCTGAAACCCAGCTTGCCCGCTGCGTCCATGGCCGTGATCACTGCTTGATGAGGGGTTTTGCCGTCAGCGCTGATGGACAACGGCAAACTGGTATCGCCAGACGATTCCTTTTGCAGGGCTTCGATCAACGACGGCAAATCATTTTTCGGCAACAGCTGGTTGTTCAGCGAATACACGCCGTCCGCGCTGATTGCGATGTCCAGGTGTTTCAGGTCGGAATTTTCTTCCGGGGTGCCGGTCACCGCTTGCGGCAGTTCGACACGCAGTTGGGTTTCCCGGGTAAAAGTCGTGGTGACCACAAAAAACAACAGCAGAATAAATACCACATCGATCAACGAAACGAGGTTGATGTCGATGTTCTCCCGGGGCCTGCGGCGGCGAAATTTCACTTCTTCTTGCTCACAGGCTTGGTCTCAGCCAGATCGACATCACGGTCGCCCTGCACCACTTCAACCAATCTGATCGCTTCCTGTTCCATGCCAACGACCAGTTCATCAACCCGGCTTTGCAGGAAGCGGTGGAAGAAGATCGCCGGTATCCCGACCATCAGGCCCGAGGCGGTGCAAATCAGCGCCTTGGAGATACCACCGGCAAGAATCGCGGCATTGGTGGTCATCCCGGAGTTCATGAACGAGCCGAAAATGTCGATCATCCCCAACACCGTACCGAGCAACCCAAGCAACGGGGCCATGGCGGCGATTGTGCCCAGCGCACTCAGGTAACGCTCGAGTTCATGAATCACCCGCGCGGCGGCCTCTTCAATGCACTCTTTCATGATCTCGCGACCGTGCCGGGAGTTGGCCAGGCCCGCCGCCAGAATTTCACCCAGGGGCGAATCGGCGCGCAGTTCCCGGAGCTTTTCCTTTGTCAGCTGTTTGTCTTTAATCCAGCGCCAAACCTGTCCAAGCAGGTGCGGCGGAGTGATCCGGCTGGCGCGCAAGGTCCACAGTCGCTCGATGATGATCGCGACAGCGACGATGGAACTCAGAATGATCGGCAGCATCATCCAACCGCCTGACTTGACCAGTTCCCACACAGTAGCGACCCCTTGAAAAAAGTGGCGCCACTCTACCATAGGGCCGCCCGCGCGCCGAACCCCGCGATGAGTAACCGGCGGGGTCACTCACGCCAGAAACGCCGCCGGTCCCGCTCCGCCTGTGGCTGTTCGTGCTGCCCCAGTTGCAGACGAATGGCGCCCATCTCGGCGCTGTCATAGGGCTGCATCCCCAGGGTGGCAAAACGCGCCATGACCCGTGGATGCGGATGCCCGAACGCGTTATTACGCCCTCGGGAGATCAATATTCCCTGGGGCTGGACTGCTTTGAGGAAGACCATCGATGAAGAGGTGCGGCTGCCATGGTGCGGCGCCTGCAACCAACGCGCGCGCACATCGAAACCGCTGTCGATCAGCGCCCGCTCGGCGGCGGCATCGATGTCTCCGGTCAACAACAGGCGCTCACCGTTGGCTTCGACCATCAACACACACGACGCCGGGTTGCTTTCGGTCGCCTGTTCCCAGCGCCATGTACTGAACTGTACGCCGTCCCATTCCCAACGCTCGTCCACCTGGCAGAATTGCGCCCTCAAGGCTGCCGGGACCTCGTTCGCTTCGCCACTGAGTACCCGGGTTACCGGCAGACCTTCATAAACCGCCATTGCCCCGCCCGTATGATCGGCATGGGCATGACTGAGCAGCATCAGATCCAGGTGCCGAACACCCGCCTTGCGAATGGTCGGCAATACCACTCGTTGACCGATATCGAAATCGCCGTAACGCGGACCGGCATCGAATAACAGCGTGTGTTCACGGGTACGCAGCAACACCGCCAGCCCTTGGCCTACATCCAGTTGCAAGACCTCGACCTGACCGTGGGGCACGGTCTTCAGCGGCGGAAACACGCAGATCAGCAGCAATGGCCATCCCGGCAGACGCAACGGCACGCCCTTGGGCAGTAGCAACAAGACACCGCCCAACAGGCTTAGCCACCACGCCCACCACGGCACCGAACTGCCGACCCAAGCCGGCAACCATCCGGCCACCAACCCCAGCCCTTGAAACAACCATTGCAATAACCCGCCTGCCAGCCATAACAGCCCTTCGCCCAGCCAGGGCACTGGCAAAAATAACGTGCCCAGCAACGCCAGCGGCAACACCACCACGCTAACCCAGGGCACCGCAAATAAATTGGCCAATGGCCCGGTGAGGCTGACGGGCAGGTTCAACGCTAGCAACACTGGAAGCAGTCCAATGGCGATCAACCATTGAGCGCGGGTCCAACTCTGCAGCCAGCTCCACGCGCCCAGACGTCCACTGAACACTAGAATCAGGATGCCAACGGCGGCGAACGACAGCCAAAAGCCCGGCTGCAGGCTGACCAACGGCTCGAACAGCAAGACCGCATTGAGCGACACCAGCAAGGGCCAGCCCACCCCAAGATGACGAAACTTCATACGCCAAAGCAAGACCATTGCGACCATGGTGCAGGCACGGCGCACCGGCACTTCAAATCCCGCCAGCAAGCCATAACCGAGCGCGGCGGCAAACGCCAGGCTGCAGGCCCATGGCAACCAAGGCAAGCGACGTGGCCACATGCCCCAGCGGGCCAAGCTGGCAACCAGGGCGTAAATCAGCCCAGCCAATAGACCAATGTGCTGACCCGAGATCACCAGTAAATGCACGGTGCCGGTGTCCTGCAAGATTTGCCAGTCGACGCTGCTAAGGCCGGAGCCGTCACCCAGAACTAAAGCTGCCACCCCCCCTTCTCGGCCTTGAGCATCGACGGTTAACAACCGTTGGCGCACCGCGTCACGCCAGGCCCAGCGTGTCGGCGCGATGCGTTGCCCCTCGACCACCGAGCCGGTCGCGCCGATACGCTGGGCAAGTAGCCAGGCTTCGTAGTCGAACGAATCGGGATTGTTCAAGCCTGCCGGTCGTTTGAGCTTGACCGCCAGTCGCCAATATTCACCGCTACGCACCTCCTGTCCGCCGTACCATGACAGGCGCATACGCTGCGGCAACTTGCTGCGCCGTGATTGCGCACCGTTTAGCTGAAAACGCACCACGCCATCGGCCGTCTGCGGCAGGCCGACCACCTTACCTTGCAGCCATAGCGTCTGACCGTCGAGGCTCGCTGGCAGGCGCTCATTGAGCGCCGATTGTGCAGACACACAGGCCCAACTGAAACCAAACAGAAAAAATGCCAGTGGATAACTACGAAACGGCAGCAGCATCAGCGCCACCACCGGCATCAGCCACAGCAACCACCCCGGCGGTAAAACCGGTAAAAATCGAACCGCCAAAAGCCCCAGCGCAAGCGCCACCATCCCTGTGCGCATAATCGTGCCTTTTAAGAGTCAGGCCCTTTGATTAGCTCAACCGAACAGGTGCCGCTTTATTAATTGTCACAAAGTCTAAATTCGATGTGCGCTGAATCTAGGCATACTGGCGGTCACTTTTAGGACGGGAAGCCTTATGCCGCGCGGTCTGATCAAACGTCTTATGCCGGATCCAGCGAGTATCAGGGAACACAAATCCTTACGCTTCTTGGGCCGCTTCCTCCACGATCCAAACCTCTGGCACCTCAACCGGCACTCGGTGTCTCGCGCTGTAGGCCTGGGACTGTTCGCCGCGTTTATGCCGATTCCGTTTCAAATGCTGTTGGCCGCAGCGCTGGCCATTCTCATCCGCGGCAACTTACCGATCGGCGTTAGCCTGGTGTGGCTGACCAACCCGATTACGATGCCGTTCTTTTTTTATTGCACCTACAAGATCGGTTCATGGCTGATGCAACTGCCACCGCGACACTTTCCAGATGAACTGACGTGGGAGTGGATTAGCGGGCAACTGTCGACGTTATGGCAGCCGTTTTTGCTGGGGTCGGTGGTTGCCGGGGTGGTGGTTGGGGCGCTGGGGTATGGGGTGATTCAGGTTTATTGGCGGTGGTGGGTGGGGAGGCAGTGGCGAATACGGGGAAGTAAGCGGGGGTGAGTGTTGGGTATTGGGTGTTGGCGCTTATTTGGGGCGGTGATCATTTTTTTTGCCAACGTTTTCGCGAAGGCCCTTCGTGTCGCCGCGCCCCCAGTCTATCGCAGCCTTCGGCAGCTCCTACAACTATCCTGACACCGGGGAGATCCCTGAGCGAATTCATTCGCGATGGAGCGCGAAGCGGTCCTATATGCCGCACCCGGTGTCAGCTGGCGAAATTGCATTCACTGGATTACGACTCCTGCGCAGCCAGTTTACTGCCGCATCCCCCGCCCACTCACCAGCAACCGCGCACAGCCGATGTACAACGCAATCGTCGCAACCACCATAAAAGTCATGGCCACGCTAATGCGGATATCAGACACACCCAAAATGCCGTAGCGGAAGGCGTTGACCATGTGCAGCACCGGGTTGGCCAGTGACACGGTCTGCCAGAACGGTGGCAACAGGTTGATGGAGTAGAAGACACCGCCCAGGTACGTCAATGGCGTCAGCACAAACGTCGGGATAATCGAGATATCGTCGAAGTTGCGCGCAAATACCGCGTTGATGAAGCCCAGCAACGAGAAAATGGTGGCCGTCAGCACCACCACAATGATCGTGATGCCCAGGTGATGGACCTGCAGATCGGTGAAGAACATCGACAATATTGTCACGATGACCCCCACCATCAGACCGCGCAACACGCCGCCCAATGTGTAGCCAATCAAAATCGTGTGCGGAGACACCGGCGATACCATCAACTCTTCGATGGAGCGCTGGAACTTGCTGCCGAAAAAACTCGAGACCACGTTGCCGTAGGAGTTGGTGATCACCGACATCATGATCAAGCCCGGCACGATGTACTGCATGTAGGTGAAACCGCCCATGCCGCCAATCTGTTTGCCGATCAGATTGCCGAAGATCACAAAGTACAGAACCATGGTGATCGCTGGCGGCAGCAGCGTTTGCGGCCAGATCCGGGTAAAGCGGCGGACTTCACGGTACACAATGGTGTTCAGCGCCACCAGATTGGGCTGCAATTCGGATGTACGTTCAGGGCTGCGTTCGGTGCTCATACGGCCACCTTCGCCAGGTTTTTTTCTACCAGGGACACAAACAGCTCCTCAAGGCGATTGGTCTTGTTGCGCAGGCTCAAGACTTCGATTTTCTGCAGGGCTAACTGAGCGAACAACGCGGTAATACCGATGGTTTTATCCACCTGCACTTCCAGGGTGTGGCTATCAATCAGCACTGTCGGGTAGCCGATCAAGGTCGGCGCCATCTGGTGCGAGTCTTTCAAATCAAGCAGAAAGGTCTCGACGTGCAGCGTGTTCAGTAGCTGCTTCATGCCCATATTTTGCACGATAGTGCCGTGGTCAATGATGCCGATGTTGCGACACAGCTGCTCAGCCTCCTCCAGGTAATGGGTGGTGAGGATGATGGTGATGCCCTTCTCGTTGAGCTCAGTGAGGAAGGCCCACATCGAACGACGCAGTTCGATGTCCACGCCTGCAGTCGGTTCATCGAGAATCAACAAGCGTGGTTCATGAATCAACGCCCGAGCGATCATCAAACGACGTTTCATGCCGCCGGACAATGCTCGCGACGGCACGTCACGTTTGTCCCACAAACCGAGCTGAGTCAGGTATTGCTCGGCGCGTTCTTTGGCAATTTTCGGTGGAATCCCATAATAACCGGCCTGGGTCACAACGATGTCAAAGGTCTTTTCGAACTGGTTGAAATTGAATTCTTGCGGCACCACGCCAATGCAGCGTTTCAGCGCGGCCGGGTCACGGTCAAGGTCGTGACCAAAGATATTCACTGTTCCGCTGGTTTTGTTCACCAGGGTCGAGATGATGCCGATGGTCGTGGATTTACCGGCGCCGTTGGGGCCGAGCAAGGCATAGAAGTCACCTTCAGCGACATCCAGTTCGATACCGTTCAGGGCCTGGAAACCGTTGCCGTAGGTTTTGGTTAGCTGCCGGATGGACAGAGCAGAACTCATAGCTGGGGTACGCACCAAGAAGAAGGGAGAAAGAATAAATAAGGGCGAACACAATTGATTACAACTGCGGCGTGCCGTCAATGGTGCTTGGCAACGCCGCGCAAGTACAGCGCCACGTATTGATAGTAACTATTAACTCAACGTGGTCATCACCGCCATACGATAAGCGGGGCGCAACTTTAACCGCTCATACCACGCTTGGAGAGAGGGCAGCGGTGGGCGTTCAATCGGCATTTCAAACCAGGCATAAATAAAACTGCCCAGAGGAATGTCCCCCATGCCAAATGCATCGCCAGACAGATACGGCTGCTCGGCCAGGGCCTTGTCGGCAACGGCCAGTATCTCTGCGCAGACCTGGGTGGCGGCCTCAATGCTTGCCTTGTCTCGCTGCTCGGCCGGCGTTCGCACAACGCCCCAAAACAAGGGCTTGAAGGGGTCGGCAAGTGATGACGTGGTCCAGTCCATCCATTTATCTGCATTGGCCCGGGCAACCACATCTTGCGGATACAGGGCAGTATCTGGCGCATAGCGCGCTGCCAGATAACGCACGATAGCGTTCGATTCCCACAGCACCAGACCGTCGTCCTCGATCATCGGAATTCTGCCGTTCGGGTTCATCGCCCGGTATTCAGGCCCATCAACCAGACCGAACGCGCCGCCGGCATCGATGGCTTCGTACGGCACCGCCACTTCTTCCGCACACCAGAGCGCCTTACGGACATTAGAGGAATTCTTTCGGCCCCAAATCTTCAGCATTGCGATTTTTCCTCTTTTTAAATGATGGGTAGCGAGTGAGGGAGTAAACACAGTGCCTGGCACGGTTGCCCGTCAGTCTACGCTCAGCTGGCTTTGAATCCAGCCAGAAGTAGCCTCTGGGCGAACTCCCATAGCTGCCAGCGGTCACTATCGATACCCGGATTTGATGCTGAAATTCCCGACACGATAAATCGTTTTCCCACCTACCGATGCGCTTGCTGTTTGACGCCCGCTTCACCTGAGGCCGTCTAAGCTGCTGCTAGCGGGTTGTCGCTGCTGTCATCACGGAGAGTTATGTATGTTGTTGCTGTGGATTGTGGTTTTGGTGGTCGGCGTTGCTTATCTGGCGCACCGACGCATTGCGCCGTTGCCCGCCCTGGGCGTAATAGCTGTGTTTCTGTTAGCGATGGGCACAGTAAGCCATGCCCATGGCTGGCTGATGGCGATCCTCTGGGTGCTGTGGCTCGCCGTCTTGCTGCCGCTGGTGCTGCCTGATCTGCGCCGCCGGTACTTCACCGCGCCGCTGTTCTCCTGGTTCAAAAAAGTGCTGCCGCCCATGTCAAAAACCGAGCGCGATGCTATTGATGCCGGCACTGTTTGGTGGGACGGGGAACTATTCAGCGGCCGTCCTGACTGGAACAAGCTGCTCGCTTACCCGAAAGTGCAGTTCACCGAAGAAGAACAAGCCTTTATTGACGGTCCCACCGAAGAACTGTGTGCGATGGTCACTGATTGGCAAATCGGCCAAGCGATGGACCTGCCTCCCCAGGCGTGGGAACACATCAAGCAGCACGGTTTCTTTGCCCTGATCATTCCCAAGGAATATGGCGGCAAAGGCTTCTCTGCCTACGCGCATTCCCAGGTGGCGATGAAACTGGCAACGCGCAGCGGTGACCTGGCCTCCACAGTCATGGTCCCCAACTCCCTCGGCCCCGCCGAACTGTTGCTGCATTACGGCACCGAAGCACAACGTAACCATTACCTGCCGCGCCTGGCCCGTGGCGATGACATTCCGTGTTTCGCTTTGACCGGTCCGTTGGCCGGTTCCGACGCGGGCGCCATGCCCGACACCGGGATCATCTGCAAGGGCCAATGGAAAGGCGAGGAAGTCATCGGCCTGCGCCTGAATTGGGAAAAACGCTACATCACCCTCGGCCCGGTCGCGACGCTGCTGGGTTTGGCTTTCAAAGCGTTTGACCCAGAGCACTTGCTCGGCGAAGAGGAAGACCTGGGCATCAGTCTGGCGCTGATACCAACCGACACCCCCGGCGTCGACATCGGCCGTCGTCATTTACCCTTGGGCGCAGCGTTCATGAACGGCCCGAACTCCGGCAAGGACGTGTTCATACCGTTGGAGTTTCTAATCGGCGGCCAAGAGATGCTCGGCAAAGGCTGGATGATGTTGATGAACTGCCTGTCGGTCGGCCGTTCGATCTCATTGCCAGCGGTGGGCACCGGCGCAGCCAAGTTCACCAGCCTGGTGACCGGTCAATACGCCAACGTTCGCGAGCAATTCAACGTACCCCTGTCCGCCTTCGAAGGCATTCAGGAGGCCATGGCCCGAATCGGTGGCAACGCCTGGCTGATGGACAGTGCGCGGATGCTCACTGCCAACGCGGTGGACCTGGGCGAGAAACCCTCGGTGCTGTCAGCGATTCTGAAATATCACCTGACCGAGCGCGGCCGTGAATGCATCAGCCACGCCATGGATGTACACGGCGGCAAAGGCATCATCATGGGCCCGAACAATTATCTGGGTCGCAGTTGGCAAGCGGCACCGATTTTCATCACCGTCGAGGGCGCAAACATTCTGTCGCGCAATCTGATGATCTTCGGCCAGGGCGCCATTCGCTGCCACCCGTTCGTGCTGAAGGAAATGGCCTTGGTCGGTCGCGAAGATCATGACCGTGCGCTGGAGGAGTTCGATAGCCTGCTGCTGAAGCACATTGGTTTCGCTGTCAGTAACGCTGCCAGCACGTTGGTACTTAACCTCGGGGTTGGCCATCTGGAAACGGCGCCGGGCAACACCCTGAGCCAAGGCTACTTCCGTGCGCTCAATCGCCAGTCCGCGGCCTTCGCCATGCTCGCCGACCTGAGCATGATGTTGCTGGGTGGCGAACTGAAACGTAAAGAGCGGCTATCGGCGCGTCTCGGGGATGTGCTCAGCCACTTGTATCTGGCCTCGGCGGCACTCAAGCGCTACCACGACCTCGATTCACCCGAGTATCTGATTCCGTTGTTTCGCTGGGCCATGGAAGAAAGCCTGGGCAAGTCAGAACAGGCGCTGGATCAACTGCTGAGCAATTTCCCGAGCCGGATACTGGGCAGCCTGTTGCGGGTGTTGGTGTTCCCGTTTGGCCGTCGCCACAAAGGGCCGTCGGACCGCCTGGATGCAGAGGTGGCCGAAGTAATGGGCCGCGCCAAAGGCGACCCGACGCTGGAAGCCATGCTCGCCGGTTGCTACCGCCCACAATCGGCAGACGATCCGGTTGGGGCGTTGCAGCACGCGTGTGATCTGCTCAACGCCAGCCAGCCCATACAACAAAAGCTGCACCACGCGCTGAAAAGTGGTCAGGTGAAGCCGGTGGCCGGTGAGCATGTGATCGATACCGCGTTAAATGCCGGCGTGCTGCAACCGGTGGAAGCCGAAACCTTGCGCGCCGTTGAAGCCGCGCGGCGCAAGGTGATCGACGTCGATGACTTCGACAAGGACGCCCTGACCTTGGCCGAGGGCAAGACCCGCTAGTCTTGGCAACTGACCGGAAGTAGGACAGCGGGCGCCTGGAGCTTTATACTTCGGCGCCCGTTTTTGCTTTTGAGGATTTCACCATGGCCGACGCCACGCTCGCTCACCAACTGAACTTGCTGGCGCACCTGCGCAGCATCCTGGTCGCCCTTGGCGAGGCCGAGCAAGTTCCTGAAGAAAGCCATGAGCTGTTTATGGAGCGCTTCGACGAACTGATCCAGCTGCTGCCCCGTGACCCAGTCGAAAGCCAATATCTGGGTCAGGAATTGCTTTGCCAAGTGATCCAGCGCTACCCGCAAATTGCCCACCTTGTCCCCCGGGACCTGCTGTGGTTTTTCGCTGGCGACTGTTTACACTTCATGCCTGATGACGAAATCGAACTGTACCAAGCCCTGGAAGAACGCCGCTACGAAGCCGAAGAAAACGAAGAACCGTTCGATTGGAACCAGGAAAAAGCCTTGCTGGCGCTGTCGATCCAAGACAGTAAGCATTGATCAATCTTTGACCTGAATGGCTTTCAACTGTAGGAGTGAACTTGTTCGCGATGGAGCGCGAAGCGACCCCAATTGCCATACCCGGTTTTAACGGGAAGAAATCTACGCAATGAATCACGACTGCTGCGCGGCGTCGAAGACGTGGCGGACCCTCCTACAGGGATCATTGGGTCTAGGCACTGGCCACACGCCGCACTTTTTCGTGAATCGACCGCTCGCTAATCGCCCCATTGCTGGCCACTTCAACCCCTAGCAGTCCCAGCAATCGTGCACGGATGGCCTGAAAACCGGGCTGGCCGGTGTCTCGCTGGCGTGGCAATTCGATGCGGATATCGGCAGCGATCTTGCCGTTGTCGAGCACAATCACCCGGTCGGCCAACAGAATCGCTTCGTCAACGTCGTGGGTCACTAGCAGCACGGCGGGGGTGTGTTTGCGCCACAAATCGATAATCAGCTGATGCATGCGAATCCGGGTCAGTGCGTCGAGGGCGGCAAACGGCTCGTCGAGCAACAACAACTTCGGCTCACGCACCAAGCCCCGTGCCAGGGCCACCCGCTGAGCTTCACCACCGGACAAGGTGGCAGGGAATGCGTTCAACCGGTGGGCCAACCCGACCTCAGTCAATGCCTCCACCGCACGGCGTTTGGCGTCACCGATGCGCAACCCCAACACAACATTTTTCCAGGCGCTTTTCCACGGCATCAACCGCGGCTCTTGAAACACTGCAGCCCGGGCCAATGGCACGCGTAACTCGCCGCTGTCGATGGAATCCAAACCCGCCAATGCACGCAGCAACGTGGTTTTGCCAGAGCCACTGGCCCCAAGCAATGCCACAAACTCACCCGGCGCAATGTCCAGATCAAGGCCGTCAATCACCCGCTGCTGGCCGAACTGGCGAACCACGTTGCGCAACTGAACCGGGGCAGACGCTGTGGGCAAAAGATCGAGAGCAGCCATGTTCAATTCCTTACAAAAGAAGGTCGCCACGCCAGGGCATAACGCTCCAGCGTGCGGATGATGCCGTCGATCACCAGACCGAGGACGCTGTAGATCAACAGGCAGATAACGATCACGTCGGTGCGCATGAAGTCCCGCGCATCACTGGCCAAAAAGCCGATCCCGGCAGTGGTGTTGATCTGTTCGACAAACACCAGCGCCAACCAGGAAATGCCTAAGGAATAACGCAGGCCAACGAAGAACGAGGGCAGCGAACCGGGCAAGATCACATGCCATATCAATTCACGGCGATTGAGGCCCAAGGTATTGGCGGCCTCGATCAATTTAGGGTCAATGTTACGAATACCGGAAAACAGATTGAGGTACACCGGGAAAGTAGTGCCGGTAACGATCAAGGCAATTTTGGTGAACTCGCCGATGCCGAACCAGAGGATGAACAGCGGCACCAATGCCAGGGCAGGAATGGTGCGCAGCATCTGCATCGGTGAATCCAGAATCAGTTCGCCACGCTTGGATAAACCGCTGATCAGCGCGGTGACTACACCGATGCTGACGCCGATACCCAGGCCCGTGAGCGCGCGTTGCAGGGAAACCCACAGGTGTTTGCCCAGTTCGCCGGAAACAATCATTGCCCACAGCGTGCCGCCAATTTGCGACGGGGCGGCGATCACTCGAGAAGGAATCAGGCCCGCCCTTGAGGCCAGCTCCCAGAACAGCAGCAGGACGATGGGGCTGAGTAAGCGAAGCGCGTAATCGGGCGCATGCCATTTTTTAACGATTATTGCATCGTGGCCCGACGACACGTCGATTTGCGCCGGCTTGCTCACGGTAAAGAAGCCTGCATCAGCACGCTGAGGATCGAGAGTGGTTTCGGACATTAGGCTTCATTCCTGAAAAGGCATGAACAGGGCAAAAGAAGCCCTGGACGTGAGGCTCATGCTATTCGTATAAAAAACCTCAGTGAAATTCTATTTAGGAATAACCTAATAGTTAAATAAATTAATTTATATCATTCCCTAAAATGCATATTTTTTATAATTAACTTAGACCTAAATAGAATTTCACACCCTGGGTCGATGCCCTTATGTTGCGGTGACGCAGTTGCGCCATCCATCAGAAGGAGTTTCCATGAGCATCGAATTCATCGGTTATATCGCCACCCAACCGGGGTCGGAAATCCATCCACGCAGCGGTCCTACGATTCAGCCGGAGTACGTTGAAAAGGTCGCACGTGCCCATGAAGAGGCGGGATTTGACCGAGCGCTGGTGGCGTTTCACTCCAATAGCCCAGACAGTGCTTTTGTCGCGGCGCATGCGGCGAGCGTGACCAGCCGACTGAAGTTTTTGATCGCTCACCGGCCGGGGTTCATTTCTCCAACGCTGGCGGCCCGGCAGTTCGCGACGCTGGATGTGTTCAATGGCGGGCGTACGGCAGTGCACATTATTACCGGTGGTAACGATCAGGAATTGCGTGCGGACGGAAGCTTCATTGGTAAAGACGAACGCTACGCACGCACTGATGAGTACCTTGACGTGGTGCGCCAGGAATGGACCCGGGATACGCCGTTTGATTATCACGGCACCTATTATCAATTCGAGGGTGCCCATTCGGCGGTCAAGTCGCCGCAACTGCCGCATATCCCGGTGTACTTTGGAGGGTCGTCACCTGCAGCGATAGCGGTGGCCGGCAAGCACGCTGACGTGTATGCGTTATGGGGCGAAACCTATGACCAAGTGCGTGACGTGGTGAAACAAGTTCGCGCTGAAGCGGCGAAACATGGTCGGACCGTTCGCTTTAGCTTGTCGTTGCGACCCATTTTGGCCGAGACCGAAGACAAAGCCTGGGCCCGCGCCGATGCGATTCTGCAAAAAGCCACGGCCATCGCACAGGCTAACGGGTTTGTGAAACGTGACCCGCCCAATGAAGGCTCGCGGCGATTGTTGGCGGCCGCAGCCCAAGGCACACGTCTGGATAAACGCTTGTGGACAGGCATTGCCGGGCTACTGGGCGCCCAAGGCAATTCAACCTCCCTGGTGGGTACACCCGAACAAGTCGCCGAAGCGCTGCTTGACTACTATGACCTTGGGATCACAACCTTTTTGATTCGTGGGTTCGACCCATTGGACGACGCCATCGACTACGGCAAAAAACTCATCCCCCTGACCCGCGAATTGGTCGCCCAGCGTGAGCGAGCAGCCCAGGAAAAAGTGGCCTGATAGACGTTCGGCGACTGGAAAACCGCCTCGGCCCCACGGTTGATACGAACCTGTACAGGCTGTGTAGGGCCGAGTGTATTGATGATCTGCCAAGCGCGTGTTTCAGGCAGCGTCGCGCGCCTGTTTCAACGAGTCCGCCACCAGGCTGCCGAACGCAGCCACTGGCCCCTGCAAGTTGCCGAGAAAACGTGGATAAATTAGCCACAAATCCATCACGGGCTTGAAGTCCTTGAGTGGCATGATTGCCAATTGCTCGCGGTGTGCGCTGCGTTCCAACAAAGGGCGTGGCACCAGGCCCAAACCCATGCCGTCGGCGACCAAACCCAATTGCAGCTCAGTGCCAAAGGTTTCCAGATTAACCTTCAAGCTCAATCCTTGGTCCGTCAGCGTTCGCTGCAAGCCTGCGCGGAAGCCACAGCCGTCAGGATTCAACACCCACCCTTGCTGGTAACAATCCGACAACTTAAGCGGCTTTTTTGGCAGCGTCGCTTTGGCACACACCACCACCAATTCCATTTTGCCGATGGATTCTCCCACGATATTTTCCGGAAAAATCTTACCTGCTGGAAACAAGGCAGCGGCCGCGTCCAGCTCACCCTTTTCGATTTTTCCGATCAGATTGCTGCCCCAGCCCGTCAACACTTGAGCACGTAGTTCGGGGTAGGTGGCGCGCAGGTGCTTGAGCGCATCAAGCAACACCACATCGCCAATGGTTTGTGGCACCCCAAGGCGCAACAGACCGCTGGGCGGCGTATCGCTGGCGACCAGCTCCCGCAGTGAATCCATTTCCCGCAGGATTCCCAGACACTTCTGGTACACCTGCAAGCCCATGGACGTAGGTTTGAGTGGCTTGGTGTTGCGGTCAAACAACTCGACGCCCAGCGCCTGCTCAAAATTCTGCACACGGCGGGTGATAGCCGGTTGGGTCAAATCCAGTGATTCAGCCGCAAGGCTGATAGATTGACAGCGAATCACCGCAACAAAAGCATCGATATCATCAATTTTCATTCGGACCGCGCATAGTAAAAGAGTCTGGAAATAGTCAAAAAGCATAATGCCAATCAGACCTTATCGCCAAGCACATCCAGTACTGTCCATACGCCCAAAAGACATTAAATGCGATTTTGTTATAACCTAATCATTAAAAAATAGCATATTAACTTTCAGCATTATGTTTATATTTGTCAAACCAAACCGCATCCGGCACTGACTTCAGATTCATTTCGGACATCTCATGACCCAAACCCGACACCCGGAACGGCTCAGAGCCTTCATTGGCGCACTGGCAGAGCTGATCGACAGCAACCCACGAGAAGGCGACTTGCTCCATCGCGGCGGCAAACTGCTGTCGCAATTGGTCAGCTTTGACGACTGGCTGCCCGATGATTACGCCATTCCCGACCCACAGCGTTATCAACAATTTCTGCTACACGCGGATTCACGGCAACGTTTTTCCGTGGTCAGCTTTGTGTGGGGTCCAGGGCAGAGCACGCCGATTCACGACCACCGGGTCTGGGGTTTGATTGGCATGTTGCGCGGCGGCGAATTTTCTCAAGGTTATGCACGCGGCGAAGATGGCCGGTTTGAAGCGCAAGGCCCGGCGATCCGCCTGGTCCCAGGCCAGGTCGAAGCATTGTCGCCACGTAGCAACGATATTCATCAAGTCAGCAACGCATTCAGTGACCGAGTGTCGATCAGTATCCATGTGTATGGCGCCAATATCGGCGCGGTGCGGCGGGCGGTGTATCAACCCGACGGCTCAGAGAAACTGTTTATTTCCGGCTATTCCAATATCTTTCTCCCGAATATCTGGGACTTGTCCAAAGAGGACCAACACTAATGAGCAACCTCGCCACCCGATCTTTCGCCGACATTCGTCGCGCACTGCTGGCCCATGAAGAAGTGGCGCTGGTGGATGTTCGTGAAGAAGCCCCCTTTGCCCAGGCTCACCCGCTGTTCGCGGCCAACATCCCACTGTCGAAGCTCGAACTCGAAGTCTTGTCGCGCATTCCACGGCTCGATACTGCGGTCACGCTGTACGACGATGGCGAAGGCCTGGCGACGATAGCGCTGCAACGTTTGCGCGAACTCGGCTACAGCGACGTGCGCTTGCTTGAAGGCGGTTTGCAAGGCTGGCGCGACGCTGGCGGCGAGCTGTTCATCGACGTCAACGTGCCGAGCAAGGCCTTTGGTGAACTGGTCGAAAGCCAACGCCATACACCGTCGCTGGCGGCAGAGGAAGTGTTGGCGCTGATCGAGTCCAAGGCCGACGTGGTGGTACTGGATGCCCGTCGTTATGACGAATACCAGACCATGAGTATTCCCAGCGGCATTAGCGTGCCCGGTGCAGAGTTAGTGCTACGCGCACGAGAATTGGCCCCCGACCCGAACACCCGAATCATCGTCAATTGCGCGGGTCGTACGCGCAGCATTATTGGCACTCAATCACTGGTCAACGCTGGGCTGCCGAACAAAATTTCGGCGCTGCGCAATGGCACCATCGGTTGGTTGCTGGCCGGACAAAAACTCGAACATGGCCAGGCCCGGCGTTTCGCCGCCGTGAGTGAGGACACCCGCGAACTGGCCACTGCCGATGCGCTTAAAGTCGCGAACAAGGCCGGGGTCAAGCGTGGATCACGCGCCGATCTGCAGCACTGGCAAGCTGAGGCGGGTCGCACCACCTATGTGCTCGACGTGCGCACCCCGGAAGAATTTGCCCAAGGCCACGTGCCGGGCTCGCGCTCGACGCCGGGCGGACAATTGGTGCAGGAAACCGATCACTACGCCAGCGTCCGCGGTGCTCGCCTGGTGCTGATCGATGACGACGGCGTACGCGCCAACATGTCCGGCTCGTGGCTTGCGCAACTGGGCTGGGAAGTGTTCGTTGTCGATGATTTGCTGGCGACCGATTTCAGTGAAAAAGGCGACTGGGACGCACCGATACCGACGCCGCGCCAAGCCGAAGAAATCAGCGCTGAAACCCTCGCTGAATGGCGCACTCAGGGCAATGTTGCGGTACTGGATTTCACTACCAGCGCCAATTACGTCAAGCAGCATATTCCCGGCGCCTGGTGGGTATTGCGCGCACAGTTGAAAGAAGCGCTGGCGAAGATCCCGCCCGCCGAACGCTATGTACTGACCTGTGGCAGCAGCCGCCTGGCCCGGTTGGCGGTGGCGGATGTCGAGGCGCTCACCGGCAAGCAGGTGTTTTTGCTCACGGGCGGTAGCGGGACTTGGGTCGCCGCAGGTTTTGCCGTGGAAACCGGCGAAAGCCAGTTGGCCTCTGGGCGTATCGACCGTTATCGCCGACCGTATGAAGGCACAGACGCACCACGTGAAGCGATGCAAGCGTACCTGGATTGGGAATTCGGCCTGGTGGATCAGCTCGCCCGGGACGGTACCCATGGTTTTCATGTGATCTAGCTTCAAACCCTCCTAGAGAGATTCACCGTATAACGCGGCCCTCCAGGGCCGCGAATTATCCTTCAACCCAAACAGCACTTCCCTACCCGACCCCTCTCCAGGCGGAGGTTACCGACCACACAACGAGAGGTTCCATCCCCATGTCCGTCGTACTCGCACAGTCATCCCGTCAGCCCGTTTCCGGCACTCGATCCCTCCAGGTCACTCGCCTTGAGCCGACCATCGGCGCGGAAATTTCCGGCATCGACTTAAGCCAACCGATCACCCCTGCCCGGCGCGATGAACTGCGCGCACTGTTGCTGGAACATAAGGTGATCTTCTTTCGCGATCAGCCCATCGACACTGCGCAGCAAATCGCTTTTGCCCAGCAGTTTGGCGAGCTTTACGAGCATCCAACCACCCAGCAAAACGACACGAGCAAGCCCCATGCGCACCTGATTCAAGCCCAGGATGCCCGGAAATTGTACGGCCCGCGCACCAGCGGTCGTTGGCACACCGACACCAGTTGGTTGTTACAACCGACCCTCGGGGCGATCTTGCGCGCCGTGGATTTGCCGGAAATTGGCGGTGACACGCTGTGGACCGACACCGCAGCGGTGTACCAGGGGCTGCCGGACGATTTGCGTGAAGAAATCGACTCGCTGTACGTGGTGCATGACTTCAAGAAATCGTTGGACCAAGTGGGATTCGATTACCCGATTCTCGCCCATCCACTGGTGCGCACCCATCCGGAAAACGGTGTAGACAGCCTGTTCATCAACTTTTCACAAAACCCGTCGGTGATCGGCTGGGAGCCTGAACGCAGCAAACAGCTGGTTGCTCGCCTGTTGTTGGAGGTCAGCAAACCCGAGTATCAGGTGCGCTTCAAATGGAGCAAAAACGCCATCGCTTTTTGGGATAACCGTTCGACCCTGCATTACCCGGTCTACAACTATGGCGACTACCCACGGCGCATGGAACGCGTGCTGATTGGCTACAACGACATCCCGCATCGGGTAAGAAAATCCCAGCCAACCGCGTAATCCATACGCCCCCGTAGGAGCCAACTTGTTGGCGAGGCGTCGCGCCTGACACACCGCGTGCCTTCCAGCCCTTCGCCAACGAGCTGGCTCCTGCAGGTCCAGCGCGACAGCCGACGTAATCGGCACCCTACTTTTCAACGACATCGCATCAGCGTACGGCCAGTCCGTGCGCAACAACATTTCAAGGAAGTTATCCCATGGCCGTGAACAGAACCCGCAAGAACAACGATTACGTGGCCTACGCAGCCTTGAGCCTTTTGGCCAGCAGCGTTCAGGTGCAGGCAGCCGGCACCGACAGCGACCCGACCTTGAACGCCGTGGTAGTCACCGGAAACCGTGGCGACAAACCGCGCACCGTGGCCGACAGCCCGTCGCCCATCGATGTGATCAGCGCCGAACAACTGCAAGCCACCGGTAAAGTCGGGCTCAAGGAAATCCTTGCACGGCTGCTGCCCTCGTTCAACCTGCCGGCCATCAACGGTGGCGGGACCTCGTGGTCAGTGCGCGGCGTGACCATGCGCGGTTTGTCAGGCGACCAGGTGCTGGTACTGGTCAATGGCAAACGCCGACACAACACCGCATTGATCAACAACCTGGCACGGATTGGCACCGCCGCAGTACCGGTCAACCTGGACTTGATACCGGTGTCGGCCATCGACCACATCGAAGTGCTCCGGGACGGCGCCTCAGCGCAGTACGGTTCCGACGCGATTGCCGGGGTGATCAATATTATCCTCAAGGAAAACGACAGCGGTGGCAGCGCCGAAACCAGCTTCGGTCGCTACGGCAGCGGCGATGGCGACACGGTGCATCAAACCATTAACTACGGCTTGCCGATGCCCAACGACGGATTCCTCAACCTGGCGCTGGACACTAAAGAGCAAGAACCTTTCGACCGCAGCGGCAGCGCCACCGGCCAGTTGTACGGCACACCGGGACATCCCGACCCGCGCGATCAAACCGCGAACCGCAACGGCT
>NZ_JAQGNX010000043.1 GCF_028293835.1 Pseudomonas sp. | reverse complement strand
CAAGTCTTTCGAGGAGCTCGACGGTGGCCAACACACCTTCCGCCAAAAAACGTGCAAAACAGGCTGAGAAGCGTCGCAGCCACAACGCCAGCATGCGTTCCATGGTTCGTACCTACATCAAGAATGTGGTTAAAGCCGTTGACGCTAAAGACGCTGAAAAAGCGCAAGCTGCTTACACTCTGGCTGTGCCAATTATCGACCGTATGGCCGATAAAGGTATCATCCACAAGAACAAAGCCGCTCGCCATAAGAGCCGCCTGAACGGTCACGTCAAGGCTCTGAACCTTGCTGTTGCCGCTTAAGCAATAAGCTTTTTAAAAAACCGACCTCAGGGTCGGTTTTTTATTGCCTGCGATTTGTAGAACCCCCACCTGTAGGAGCCAACTTGTTGGCGAGGCGGCTGACCGGGAACGCCATATAAGACCTCTCGCCAACAAGTTGGCTCCTAGAGAGGGACGCCTTACTGCACTGGCGGAGCCGGCACCCACGGCACGATTGGAATGGCGGTGACTGCGTTTTGCGGGCTGCCTTCTATGACTCGGTCGCTGTAGACCAGATACACCAGCGTGTTGCGCGCCTTGTCGAGGAAGCGGACCACTTGCATGGTCTTGAATACCAACGACGTACGCTCTTTAAATACTTCGTCGCCGTCTTTGAGCTGTTCCTTGAACTTGATCGGCCCCACCTGACGGCACGCAATGGACGCCTCGGCGCGATCTTCGGCCAGACCCAGGCCACCCTTCACGCCGCCGGTCTTGGCCCGAGACAGGTAGCACGTCACGCCTTCGACTTTGGGGTCGTCAAACGCCTCGATCACAATGCGGTCGTTGGGCCCAACAAACTTGAACACGGTTGACACAGAGCCAATTTCCTCTGCCGAGGCCAGCACCGGCAAGGTCAACAGAACGCCCAACAATCCACTTACAATTCGCATCTTTCATCTTCCTTAACAGGTCGCAGCTGTTCAGACCAAAATCAGATTATCGCGATGCACCAACTCGGGCTCGGCCATATAGCCCAGCACCCGAACAATGGCGTCCGAAGACTGGCCAATGATCTTTTGTGCTTCCAGAGCACTGTAGTTACTCAAGCCCCGGGCAATTTCCCGACCATCCGGCGCGACACACACCACCATCTCGCCGCGACGAAAGCTGCCCTGCACCAGCTTGACGCCCACCGGCAACAGGCTTCGATGACCTTCCGCCAAGGCGGTGACTGCGCCAGCATCAAGCACCAGGGTGCCGCGCGTTTGCAGATGCCCAGCCAGCCATTGCTTGCGTGCCGCGAGCATTTCTCGCTCGGGAGACAGTAACGTGCCTAGCTGTTCACCCTCTTTAAGGCGCGCCAGCACACGATCGATCAGTCCTCCGACAATCACCGTGTACGCACCGGAACGCGCCGCCAGACGCGCAGCGCGCAACTTGGTCTGCATCCCGCCGCGACCCAGCGCGCCACCAGTACCGCCTGCCACAGCGTCCAGCGCCGGATCATCAGCACGGGCCTCGCTGATCAACTTCGCATTGGGGTTGTTGCGCGGGTCGGCATCGAACATGCCGTCGCGGTCGGTCAAAATCACCAACAGGTCGGCCTCGACCAGGTTTGCTACCAGCGCTGCCAACGTGTCGTTATCGCCGAAACGGATTTCGTCAGTGACCACGGTGTCGTTTTCATTGATCACCGGCACCACACCGAGCCCCACCAGGGTGCGCAGGGTGCTGCGTGCGTTCAGGTAGCGTTTACGGTCAGACAAGTCGTCATGGGTCAGCAGAATCTGCGCAGTATGGCGACCATGCTCAGCAAAGCTCGACTCCCAGGCCTGCACCAGGCCCATCTGACCGATGGCAGCAGCCGCTTGCAGCTCGTGCATCGCGCTGGGTCGGACGGTCCAACCCAAGCGACTCATACCGGCAGCAACGGCCCCGGAAGACACCAGAATCAGTTCGACGCCTGCTTCTTGCAGCGCCACCATCTGCTTGACCCAAACAGCCATAGCCGCCCGGTCCAACCCTTTGCCGTCAGCGGTCAGCAGCGCACTGCCGATTTTCACGACCCAGCGCTGGGCACCTGTCACTTTGCTGCGCATCATCTTCCAACCTTAGCCAGAGAATTTTGATTAATTCGAGATACAAAAACGCCGCTAATAATAGCGGCGTTCAGTTTACTGCACCCTATCAGTCACGGACGTAAATGATTTCCGGACCGTCTTCATCGTCCTCGTCATCATCGCCCCAGACATCTTCTTCCGGGTCGAGCACGCTCTTCACGCCAGTGCGGCGCAAGGTACGGGCATCATCCAGCGCTTGCAGCTGTGCACGGGCTTCATTTTCGATGTTCTGATCCAGCTCAGCCAGCTCACGCGCATAAACCGGGTCCTCAACGATACGCAGGTTACGCTCTTCGAGGTAACGCATGATGTCGCGGCAAAGCGCCTCGGTGCCCAACTTGGAGATTGCCGAGATCACATAGACCGGACCCGTCCACTCCAAACGGTCAACGATTTCCTTGACCCGCTCTTCATGCTCTTCTTCCAGGATTTGATCGCACTTGTTCAGCACCAACCAACGATCACGCTCGGCCAGAGAAGGGCTGAACTTGACCAATTCGTTGACGATGACTTCCGCCGCGTCCGGAGCACTGGTTTCATCCAGCGGCGCCATATCGACGAGGTGCAGCAGCAAACGGGTGCGCGCCAAGTGCTTGAGGAAGCGAATGCCGAGGCCAGCGCCGTCGGAGGCGCCTTCGATCAAGCCCGGAATGTCGGCAACCACAAAGCTTTTCCAGCGGTCGACGCTGACAACGCCCAGGTTCGGGACCAGCGTGGTGAACGGATAGTCCGCCACTTTCGGCTTGGCCGCGGAAACAGACCGGATAAAGGTGCTTTTGCCAGCATTGGGCAAGCCCAGCAGACCGACGTCCGCCAGCACTTTCAATTCCAGTTTCAGGTCACGCTGATCACCGAACTTGCCCGGCGAAGTCTGACGAGGCGCCCGATTGGTACTGGATTTGAAACGGGTGTTACCCAGGCCGTGCCAGCCGCCACTCGCCACCAGCAAACGCTGGCCAGCCTTGGTCAGGTCGCCAATGATTTCCTGGGTCGCAGCATCGATGACCGTGGTGCCGACCGGCACACGCAGGACCATCTCTTCACCTTTCTTCCCGGTGCAGTCGGCGCTGCCGCCGTTGGAACCGCGCTCAGCATCAAAGTGACGGGTGTAACGGTAGTCGACCAGGGTGTTGAGGTTTTCGTCGGCGATCATATAGATCGAACCGCCGTCACCGCCATCACCGCCGTTAGGGCCGCCGTTTTCGATAAATTTTTCGCGACGGAAACTCATGCAACCGTTGCCGCCATCGCCCGCTTTTACGCGGATGGAAACTTCATCAACAAACTTCATTTAAAGCACGCCTCTCGCCACAGGGACGAGCTGAATAGTACAAAAATATAAGACTCTTGCCAAAAATGAGCGTTGCGATACCGATCAGAAACCAGCGACCTCAGAGGTCCACATCACAACAGCCCGCACAAACAGTTTTGCAAGAGACTCACCTACACGTACAAACAAAAAAGCCCCGTCGCGAGACAGGGCTTTTCCAGCAACTACGTAATTATGCCGCGACGACTACTGCAGCTGCAGTCTTCGGGACGATGCTCACGTAACGACGACCGAAGGCGCCTTTAACCTGGAACTTGATCACGCCTTCCACTTTCGCGAACAGGGTGTGATCTTTACCCATGCCAACGCCGTAGCCAGCGTGGAATTGGGTGCCGCGCTGACGCACGATGATGTTGCCCGGAATGATTGCCTGGCCGCCATACATCTTGACGCCAAGGCGTTTGGCCTCTGAGTCACGACCGTTACGGGTACTACCACCAGCTTTTTTGTGTGCCATGAGTTCAATACTCCAAATAGAGGATTAGGCTGAATTAAGCCTGAATACCGGTGATTTTGATCTCGGTGTACCACTGGCGGTGGCCCATACGCTTCATGTGGTGCTTACGACGACGGAACTTGATGATGCG
>NZ_JAQGNX010000183.1 GCF_028293835.1 Pseudomonas sp. | reverse complement strand
CCGCCAGGGCCAAAACGGAGAAAGGCTTCTTTGTGCAGCAAGTCCCCCAAGTCAATGTTCCGACCACGGCTAACCAACTCGACGGTGATGGCGTACGGCGTGCTGACCGCCTCGTACCCCCTAAACGCGAGCACCTGCAAGCCAGGGTTTTCAATACCCTTGATACTCAGCGTAAAGGTCGGAATAGTGGCCTGAGGCATGGGCAGAATCTCCACATCGAAAAGATGCGGCAACTCTGCGGGACCGAGACTGTAACGGCTATCGGGGGGAGCCAACACGCACTGTAGGAAGTGTCCTGCGCATGGGTAAGATTGGCCTTACGGACGTTCCATCTTGCATAAAGTTAAACTGTAGGGGCAACCGGGACGCGTAGTTTTGTTAGCGATAGGCCCTAAGCGGACGCCCGGAAAATCGCCTCGCCAACAAATTGGCTCCTACAGATTAAACACGACGCGGATCTGCTTTTGACGTTGGCCCTTCAAACAGCAGGGCCTTCATTATTGAGCGGGCAAACTTGCCCGCCCAATGCTCATTATCAAGGCATCCCCAACCAATTCGGCAACGCCAGCGACACAAACGGCACGTATGTAATCAGCACCAGGAACACCAACAGAATCGACAACCACGGCAGCGCGGCTCGAATGGTTTGTCCCAAGGTCAATCCCGTTACCGCTGAAGTCACGAACAGGTTGAGCCCTACCGGTGGGTGTACCAGGCCTATTTCCATGTTGACCACCATGACGATGCCGAGGTGGATGGGGTCGATGCCGAGTTTCATGGCGATGGGGAAGAAGATCGGCGCCAGGATCAGGACGATGGCTGACGGCTCCATAAAGCTGCCCGCCACCAGCAACACAATGTTGACCATGATCAGGAAGCCAATGGGCGTGAGCCCTTCGGAGACAACCCAGTTGGTGATTTGTTGGGGGATCTGCTCGGTGGTCAGTACGTGGGCAAAAAGCATGGCATTGGCGATGATGAACATCAGCATCAGCGCCAGTCGTCCGGAGTCCATGAGTACTCGCGGGCAATCGCGGATTTTCATGTCTTTGTAAATGAACAGCGCGACAAACGCTGAATACACCGCCGCCACGGCTGCGGCTTCGGTTGGGGTGAACATGCCGCTGTAGATGCCACCGAGGATGATCACCAGCAACAGCAATCCCCAGAATGCCCGGCGTGCGGTGCGCAGCCATTCGCGAAAGGTGACCCGTGGCTGGGCTGGCAATTTCTTGATGCGGGCGACGATGTAGATCACCACCATCAGGCTCACGCCAAGCACGATGCCAGGGACGATACCGGCGATGAACAGTTTGCCTACCGAGGTTTCGGTGGCCGAGGCATACACCACCATCACAATCGACGGTGGCACCAAAATGCCCAACGTACCGGCGTTGCAAATGATCCCGGCACCGAATTCCTTCGGATACCCCGAACGCACCATGCCAGCCACGGCAATGGAACCCACCGCGGCCACGGTGGCTGGGGATGAGCCGGACAACGCGGCGAACAGCATGCACGCCAGCACAGCAGCAATGGCCAGCCCGCCGCGGATGTGCCCGACGCAAGCGTTGGCGAAATCGATCAGCCGTTGCGCTACCCCGCCGGTGGTCATGAATGCACCGGACAGCAGAAAGAATGGAATCGCCAATAGTGTGTAAGCGTCAGAGGTCTCGAACAGTTTGATTGCCAGCGAACTCAACGAGTCCGGGCTGAACATCAGGATCGACAGGGCCCCGGACAATCCCAATGAGATTGCGATGGGGACGCCGAGAAACATGAACACAAACAGCAACAGGAACAGACAAAGAACCGCCATCAGTGTTGCTCCTCGTTGGGGCTGGCCAGTTTGCTGGCTTCTGCAGCTTCGTCCGCAAGTCCAAGGCCAATCTGGCGATGGGTGAACAGGCGCCAAAGTATTTCCAGGTAGCGGATCACCACCATGGCAAAACCTATGGGTACGATGACCGCGATGTCGGAAAGCTTGACCCCAAATTGGTCCAGATCCTCGGCACCGATGCGTGCGTTGAACAGCGCCGACAGCCATTTGAAGCTGGCGACCATGAACAAACCGGCATAGGCCAGGCAGCACAGGCAAGCGATCATCGCCAGCCAGCGTTGAACCCGGCGCGGGGTCAGCTTGACCACTGCATCCACGCCCAAGTGGCCGGCAGTGCGCACGCCGTAAGACATGCCGAAGAAAATCAGCCAGCCAAACAGCGCCTTGGTCAGCGCCACGCTCCAGGTCATTTCCTGGGCGTAACCCATCAACTGATCGCCAATGTTGGCGAAGAAGTCGCGGCTGAAAGCCCACTTGTCGCTCAATGCATAGAACAGCGTGTAAACGTTGTTGAGCATCACGTAGACGAATGTCACCAGCGTCATGGCGGCCAGCAGGAAGGCGATGAAGGCTTCCTCCAGGTGCTCCCAGAGTCGCATCAGTGATTGCATAAAAGTGCTCCGAACGTAGAGAAGGCCGCCGCTTGGATCAGAGCGGCGGCGCAAGCATTACTGCCTGTCGAAACCTGGATCAGTACAACGATCCTTGGTGAGAGCGAATTTATTCGCGAAGGACGCGACGCGGTACACCAGGCAGACCGCGCCGCTTGCTTCCCATACAAGGGCCATAACGTAATGATGTACTACGGCGCTTTGTTGGAATCATCCGCAGCCTTGATCAAATCCGGGCCAATTTCGGCCGAGAACTTGTCCCACACCGGGCGCATGGTTTCGCGCCAGGCAGCACGTTGCTCTGGGGTCAGTACGATGATTTCGCTGGTATGGGCGTCAATGATTTTCTGCTTGGCGGTCTGGTTCAGCGCTTCGGCCTGCTTGTTCACCTCGAGGGTGACTTCGGCCATGATTTTTTCCAGCTCGGTACGAATATCCGGTGGCAGGCCGTTCCAGAATTTGACGTTGGTGATCACCATGTAATCGATCAGGCCGTGGTTGGATTCAGTGAAGTACTTCTGCACCTCATTGACCTTCTGGCTTTCATAGTTCGACCAGGTGTTCTCGGTGCCATTGACCGTGCCGGTCTGCAAGCCCTGATAAACCTCGTTGAACCCCATTTTTCGCGGGTTGGCGTGCAGTGCGATGAACTGCGCTTCCAGTACGCTGGAGGCCTGAACCCGGAATTTCAAACCACGGGCATCTTTCGGGTCGTGCAACGCTTTGTTAGATGAGATTTGCTTCAGGCCGTTGTGCCAATACGCCAGGCCGTGAATGCCTTTGTCGTCCATGGAACTGAGTAAGGCGACGCCTTGTGGACCTTGTTGAAAGCGGTCAACCGCGGCCAGGTCGTTGAATAGAAATGGCAAGTCAAAGACTTGGGTTTGCTTGGTGTATTGCTCGAACTTGGCCAGGGACGGCGCCAACATTTGCACATCCCCCAGCAATAAGGCTTCCATTTCCTTACCATCCCCGAACAGCGAGGAGTTGGCGTAGACCTCGACTTTGACTTTACCTGCCAGACGTTCCTCCACCAGCTTTTTAAAGAGCAAGGCGCCCTGCCCTTTGGGGGTATTTTCCGCCACGACGTGGGCAAATTTGATGACGATGGGGTCGGCTGCCTGGGTCAGGCTGGCCATGGTCATTGCGGCGGCGCATAACAGCGCCCGGGACACCTTGAACATCGATTTTCACCTTTATTGTTGTGATTATTCTTCTGAAGAACGGTGCAACGGCGAAGCTAACGCGTGAGAGGTCGGTATAAGCACGATGCACAACGTCGACCGTTTAGAGAATCTGCATTTCCATAAGCCAGCATTCGGCTTAGGTTAACGCCAGAGCTAACAACCGCTGGGCGCGGATTAACACCGGCGCATCGACCATTTGCCCGTCGATTTGAAACGCGCCAGCGCCGTGGCTGCTGGCGTCCACCACCCGTTGTGCCCAGGCCAGTACCTGCGCATCCGGGGCCAGGGCCTGATGGATAACGGCGATTTGTTTCGGGTGAATGCACAGTGCCCCACTAAAGCCCATTTCGTAGGCGTGGCGAATGGATTGGAGCAGTCCTTGCGGGTCGTCGATGGCCGGGTGGACACCGTCCAGCGGTGGCAGCAAATTGGCGCTACGCGAGTGCAACAACAACGCCACACGGGCTTGATCGAGGACGAACTGAGCGGCGAGAGAATCGTTGCTCAGGTTCAAATCCAATGCAAGGTCCAATGCACCGAAGGACAGACGCTGAACCCCATGCGCGGCGGCAATTTCTGCCAGATTCAAGAGTCCGCGTGCGCTTTCGATGATCGGCCAAACGGGTTTGCCAACCACCGCAACGGCAGCGACTTGCGCAGCGCTTTCGACTTTCGGCAGCAGCACACCGGCCACGCCCGAGTGCTGTTGGCAGAAGGCAATGTCAGCGGCATGTTCGGCATGTTCCGGGGCATTGATTCGAACCCACACGGAGGCCTCGGGTGTGGCCAGCAGGAACACCGCGAGATTGTCTCGGGCCTGGGGTTTGAGCGATTCCTCTACGGCGTCTTCGAAGTCAACAATCACCGCGTCAGCACCTGCGGCTAAAGCCTTGGCAAAACGCTCAGGTCGACTGCCCGGAACAAAAAGCGCGGAGCGAATGGTGGGACCGGACATGGGAGGGTTCCTCTTTCTTTTTGGTAGTCATTACACACAAATATCCATGGTAAAACCCGATCCCGGTGGGACCCGAACACGTTCAGGTTCACAGGATCCAGGTGTGCCAGATAGGCGTTCAATAGTGAGCAACTGCCTTCAAACAACCCCGGCCGCTTGCAGCCTTGCCTGGTCTTCTGCGGAATAACCCAGTTCAGCAAGGATGCCTACCGTGTGTTGCCCCAACCCTGGTACGGCGTCCATGCGTGGGGTAAAAGCCGCATTACGTCCCGGTGGCAGCAGCGCGGGGAGTTTGCCCGCGGGGCTGTCGACTTCGCGCCAGCTGTCCCGAGCCTTGAGTTGCGGGTGATCCCACACCCCTTGCATGTCATTGACCCGGGCGCTGGCGATTTGCGCGGTCTCCAGCCGGGCCACCACCTCGTCGACGGTCAACTGAGCGAAACCGTCAACGATGATCTGCCGCAGCGCATCACGGTTCGCCGAGCGTTTGAAGTTGGCCGAAAAACGTTCGTCGGTGGCCAGTGTCGCGTCCAACAACACCTTTTCGCAGAACAGCGCCCATTCGCGTTCGTTCTGCAACCCGAGCATCACCGTATCCCCGCCCTTGGTGGGAAACGGGCCGTAGGGGTAAATCGTCGAATGGGCAGCACCGGCCCGGGGTGGCTGTGCCGCGCCGTCGAAGGCGTAATACATTGGGTAACCCATCCACTCCACCAGACTTTCCAGCATGCTCACGTCGATTTGGCTGCCGACGCCAGTTTTATCCCGCAGCATTAACGCCGCCATGATTCCGCTGTAGGCGTACATGCCTGCCGCGATGTCAGCGATGGAGCAGCCGGCTTTGGCCATTTGCTCATCACCCGGCCCGCCGGTAACAGAGAGAAAGCCGCCTTCGCTTTGGATCAACAGGTCGTAGGCCTTTTTCTTTTCATACGGGCCGCCTTCGCCGTAGCCTGAAATGTCACAGACGATGAGCCGTGGAAAGCGTTCCTGCAGCGCTTCGAACGACAGGCCCATGCGCGCAGCGGCCCCGGGCGCCAGGTTTTGCACCAGCACGTCGGCCTTGGCCAGCAAGCCCATGAGGATATCGCCCGCCTCGTCCTGCTTCAGGTCCAGGGTCAGGCTTTCCTTGGAGCGATTGGTCCAGACGAAATGTGAGGCCAGGCCCTTTACGCGCTCATCGTAGCCACGGGCGAAATCACCGCTGCCGGGGCGTTCGATCTTCACCACGCGAGCGCCGAGGTCGGCCAGTTGCCGAGTGCAGAACGGCGCGGCAATGGCGTGTTCGAGGCTGATGACAGTGATGCCATCCAGTGGACGTGGAGGGTGTTGGGTGGTCATGTTTGGTGTTCCTCATTTTCCAGTGTAGGAGCGCGCTTGCCCGCGATAAGGGCCGCAGGACCTTCATTTCAGGCCACCCGTTACGACCGGTTCCCGGCCGATCGCAGCCTTCGGCAGCGCCTACAGGGGTTAGCGTTTAGATCAAATGGTTCAGTGATTGCGCATCGCGCAGCTGCCAGACCCTGGCGATCAAGTCGTTCCCCTGCTCCACCGTTCTCGCGCCCGAGAACGCCAACAGGCGCTGGAATTTGTCTTCCAGTTCAGGCCGTAAAAGGGTATTGCCGGGATCGCCTTTGGGTTCGTCGATACTCGCCGCCAAGGTGCGACCGTCCTTGGTGATGACTACCACGCGCCCCAGCCAGCGAGCGGGATAGGCGCCATCGACTTCACTGTCGAGTTCCATGCTGACTTTTTCGCGAAACGCTGCAACATTGGGGTCGGTCAATGCCAGCTGTTGAAACTCGATCAACTGCGCACTGCCATGGACTGCGATCAAACCCAGCACCGCGCCCATGGAGAACTTCGCCTGGTGCACGCTTTGTGGCACCACCACCCGGCCTAACACATCGATAGCCGCTTGATGGACGAGGGTTCTGACGCTGGAGATCTGCTCATGGTGCAAGCCTTCCCGTTGCATCAAATGCAGCAAGGCATCGGCCGCTGGATGGGTATGACGGCACGAGGCGTGGTACTTGAAGGAGGTTTCGGCCAGCGCCCAGCGGCTACCGAGACGGTCAGACAACTTGCTTGGATCGGCGTCACTGGACATCCCGGCGGCCATGCCCTGGTCGCCTTCAAGAATATTGCGCGCGCCGGTCAGGCCATCCAGGGTCATGTAGGCCGCGAGTAAACCGTCGGCAGCCGCTTTGGCCGTGTGCAGTTGTTTGGAATCGGCGGCGTCGCGCAGGAATTCCCACAGCCCAGCGGCTTGAGTGCCTGCGTTACCCAGCACGTTGATAAATTGCTCTTTATCGAAGCCGAGCAATTTGCCCACCGCGACCGCTGCCGCCAGGGTGCCAACAGTTGCCGTGGTATGAAACACCGTGTAATGCGAGCGGCCCATGAACTCGCCGATGCGAATCCCGGCCTCATAACCGGCGACGGACGCCAAAAGCAGTTCACGACCGGATTTCCCCAAGTCTTGAGCCGCCGCCAGAACAGCAGGAAACACCACGGTAGCCGGGTGCAGCACTGAACTGTTGTGCAGGTCGTCTTGCTCGACCAAATGCGAGGATGCAGCGTTAACCAACGCCGCAAAATACGCCGAGGTGCCGCGACCATTGACCAGGATCTTCGCCGGACCATCACTCGGGCCCATGCGCTGGGCATAGCGCTCAAACAGCGGGATTGGGTGCGAACCCTGGCTGGCCAGCGCCGAGCCGATCCAATCGAGAAACAGGTCTTCGGTACGGTCAAGCACCGCGCTCGGAATGTCGTCGTATTTCAGCTCGGCCAGGAAACCGGCCAGCGCTTGGGTATGGCTCATGATCGTGTCCTCAGAAACTGCGTGGCAGTTCGAGCAAGTGCTCGGCGACGTAGGAAAGAATCAGGTTGGTAGAGATGGGCGCCACCTGATAGAGACGGGTTTCGCGAAACTTGCGCTCCACGTCGTATTCGCAGGCGAAGCCGAAGCCGCCGTAGGTTTGCAGGCAGGCATTGGCCGCTTCCCATGAGGCCTTGGCCGCCAGGTATTTGGCCATGTTGGCGCTGGCCCCGGCATTGATCCCACTGTCGTATTCCTCGCAGGCACGCCAGCGCATCAGGTCAGCCGCTTCGATTTCGATGTGGGCTTCGGCGATGGGAAATTGCACGCCTTGGTTTTGTCCGATAGGCCGACCGAACACCACCCGATCACGGGCGTAGGCGCTGGCTTTTTCGACGAACCAACGGCCGTCGCCGATGCATTCGGCAGCTATCAAGGTGCGCTCGGCGTTCAGGCCATCAAGGATGTACCTGAAGCCCTTACCCTCTTCGCCGATCAGGCTGTTAAGGGGCAATTCCAGGTTGTCGAAGAACAGTTCGTTGGTTTCGTGGTTGACCATGTTGGCGATGGGCTGAACCGTCATGCCATGGCCGATGGCTTCGCGCAGGTCCACCAGAAAGATCGACATGCCGTCGGACTTCTTCTTCACTTCGGCCAGCGGCGTGGTGCGCGCCAGCAAGATCATCAAGTCCGAATGCTGAACCCGGGAGATCCAGACCTTCTGCCCGTTGATGACATATTTGTCGCCCTGTTTCACGGCGGTGGTCTTGAGCTTGGTGGTGTCGGTGCCGGTGCTGGGTTCGGTCACCGCCATGGATTGCAGGCGCAGTTCGCCACTGGCCAGCTTCGGCAGGTAATAGCTTTTTTGCGCGTCGCTGCCGTGGCGCAGCAGGGTGAACATGTTGTACATCTGGCCGTGGACGGTGCCGGAGTTGCCGCCGCAGCGGTTCACTTCTTCAAGAATCACTGAAGCTTCGGCCAGGCCCAGACCGGAGCCGCCGTATTCGGTAGGGATCATCGCCGCCAGCCAGCCGGCGTCGGTCAGGGCTTTGACGAAGGCTTCAGGGAAGCCCTTTTCTTCGTCGATTTTGCGCCAGTAAGCGGCGTCGAATTCGGCACACAAGGCGCGTACGCCCTCGCGGATGGCATTCAGTTCTTCATTGTTATTCGGGTTCATTGTCAGGTTCTCATGGGTCCGCAAGGACGCACTTTTCTAGAAGAAATCGGCTGCTTCAGTCGAACAACACTTCAGCGCTTTGGGCGATACCGGCCTCATTGCCCGCCCACAACTGCGCCTTGCCGGGTCCAAGGATTCGTCCGCCAACGTTGAACGGTTGCGGAGCAATCAACGGCCGCACGCCGCGATAGGAAAGATGCCGTAAGCGCGCGTCAGGATTAGCCCGGCAAAAAGCCCGCAGGCTCAGGGTCGCAATCATCGGGCCGTGAACCACCAGCCCGGCGTAGCCTTCGGTGTCCGTGACGTAGGGATAGTCGTAATGGATGCGGTGGCCGTTGAAGGTCACGGCGGAGTAGCGAAATAGCAGCGTCGGGGTGGGCTCGACGCTTTCGCTCCAGTCACCCTCCTCCAGCGCCTGGCCGCTGCTCTGCTTTGGCGGATTGGGTTCGCGGTAGACGATGTCCTGTTCTTCGCGAATCGCCAGTCGACCGTCCTGGGAATAATCGTGGCGCACGGTGACGAAGAGCAGTGCGCCGGTGCGGCCGACTTTTTCTTCGATATGGGTGATGGTTGACAGCCGATGGGCATCGGCGCCTACGCGCAGCGGTTCGATGAATTCGACCCGACCACCGGCCCACATGCGGTTGCGGTTGTCGGCGGGTGGCAGGAAACCGCCACGCGCCGGGTGACCGTCGGTGCCAAGCAATGATTCAGCCACGGGCTCCTGGAAGAAACACCACTGCCACAGCGGCGGTAATGCCGCACCATGGGCAGGCGCGTCTTCACCAAAGGTGGCAGCGATACGCTTGATCAAGTTGCGGCTCAATTGATCCTGAGCCTCTTCGGTGCGTCCCAGCCAGGCAGTAAAATCTGCGGCACTCATGCGCGGTTCCCTCTTTTTTTGGGGCCAGTCATTATTCTGGGAAGGATCATGCTAGGTGCCGGGCATTCTGAGAATTTGCATTTGCGTAACCCGGCGTTCATATATGCTGAACGCCCGCAGTTTTCTCAGGAGACGCTCATGCACTTCGATCTGGCCGACTTGCGCTTGTTTATTCACATCGGCGAGTCGCCAAGCCTGACTCAGGGCGCGCGCCGGGCGTTTCTGTCACCTGCGGCGGCCAGCGCGCGGATCAAAGCCCTGGAGATCCAACTCGATACGCGCTTGCTGTACCGCGACAGCCGGGGCGTCGAATTGACCCCCGCTGGGCAGCGGTTGCTCAAACACGCGCGATTGATCATGCGTCAGGTGGATTATCTGAAATCGGAGTTCACCCGTTACGGGACTGACTCGGCCGGGCATATCCGGATCTTCGCCAACACCACGGCAGTGACTGAATTTCTGCCGGAGGTGCTGGCGGGTTTTCTGGCGAAACGGCCGGGAGTGACGGTTGATCTGCAAGAGCGTTTGTCGCGGGATATCGTTCGCGGGGTGTTGGATGGCAGCAGCGACATGGGGATTATCGCCGGGCCGGTGGAAGCTGCCGGTTTGCAGGTGATGCATTTCAGTACCGACCGCCTGGTGTTGGCGGTGGCCGTCGGGCATGCGCTGGCGGGGCCGAAACCGGTGACGTTGAAACAGACGTTGGCGTTTCAGCACATTGGTTTGCATGAGGGCAGCACGTTGCTGAGCTTTCTGCGTGACCATGTGGAACGGCTGGGGCAGAACCTGTCGCTGCGGATTCAAGTGTCGAGTTTCGAAGCTATTTGCCGGATGGTCGAGGCCGGGGTGGGCATTGGGATCATTCCGGAGTCCGCCGCCCTGCGGCACAGTCGCACCATGGCCCTGGAGATTATTGCGCTGGATGAACCATGGGCGATTCGTGAGCGCAGTATTTTGGTGAGGGAATTGGATGCATTGCCGGGAACAGTTCGTGCGCTGATTGCAACGTTGATGCCCGAGGCTACTGTGCGGGATGAGATTGAGCCGTCTGTGCCGGCCTCTTCGTGAGTGAATTCGCTCCCACAAGCGGATTTCCGGGCAATCACATAAATCCTTTAGGAGTTGTGTGGCAGGGTTGCCGGCAATTCGAAGCAAAACGAGGCGCCTTTGCCGGGTATCGAGAGCAGGTGGATCTGGCAACCGTGCAGTTGCAAAATGCGCCGCACGATCAATAGTCCAAGGCCACCGGTACGTCGATCGCCGGTCTGGCTGAATGGGCGTCGGAACAGGCTTTCCAACAATTCGTCAGGAATGCCAGAGCCACTGTCGCTGACGGTGACGATGACTTTTTCCGCCTCGTGTCGCAGTTCGACTTCGATGGTGCCGTTTGCCGGGGTGTGACGAATGGCATTGTCGATCAGGTTGGTCAACACCCGCTCGATCAGGCCCAAATCCGCTGAAACCATGGATGATGAGCGGGGTAATACCGCCACCAGTCTCGACTGCTTTTCCTCGGCCATCAGTTCGAATTTCTGGAACACGTCCTGGATCAGATCCGTCAGCGAGAAGTCTTCAATCTGCGGCTGCACCCCACCATGTTCAAGGCGGGCCAGTTCGAACAAGGCCTGGGCCAGCTGCCGTACCTTGTTGCTCTGTGCCAGCGCCACGGCCAGGTAGCGCTGCCGCTCGACTTCGCTGAGGGTCGCCCCCTTGACCGAGAGCATCTCAAGGTAGCCGTGCATCGACGCCAGCGGCGTGCGCAGGTCATGGGAAATGTTCGCCACCACTTCACGTCGGTCCTGATCCAGCTCAACCAACGTGCGCCACTGCTCGGCGATTCGGGCGGCCATTTGCACGAAACTGGTTTCCAGCACGGCAATTTCATCGCGACGACTGACACTCGTGTGGTCCAGTACCGGCAGTAAAACCGGCTCAGCTTCGGTATCAAAATTGCGCATGGTGTCAGCCAACCGCCGCAATGGCCGGGTGATCAAACGGAACGCCATCAAGCCCGCCACCAGCCCCAGTAGTGAAACCAGGCCCATGGACCACAACGTCGTGCGTAGCACCGAGCTGGCTGCTACTTGAGCCGACAGCCGATCATGAGCTTCGCCCAGCAGCACGACATAAATGTAACCGAGGTCTTGGTCTCCCATGTGCAACGCGGCGACGCTGAAGACCTTTTCACCGTCGAGACTGCGTGGGTCGTCGCCAAGTATCGGCAATTGTCCACCTGCCAACAGTTGATGCAGCGGCGCAAGATCAACCCGGTCACGCTTCAAATGCCCAGCCGGTGCGTCATCGCCCGTGACGTGTCCGGTGCTGTCGAGCAAATACACTTCGACGCTGGGGTTGACGTTCATCAACTTGCTGAACAGGACCCGGACGACATCGGCTTTGGCGCCGATCATGTTGTTATCCCGGGCGATACTTTCAGCGAGACCCAGGGACAGGCCTTGCACCACCTCTTTTTCATGCAGGTCATTGGCGCGAATTTGCAGCCAGGCCGATGCCCCGCAACAGGCTAGCAACAAGATCGCAAACGCTACCGACAGGCGCTGTAAGAGCGTCAGGTTCATCCCGCCGACCTCACCCGGTCCGGGGAGAATCGATAACCTTTGCCCCACACCGTCAGGATGCGCGTGGGTTCGGCCGGATCGACTTCGACCTTGGAGCGCAATCGGTTGATGTGGGTATTTACCGTGTGTTCATAACCGTCGTGTTTGTAACCCCAGACCTGATTCAGCAGGTCCATGCGCGAGAACACCTTGCCGGGGTTTTTGACGAAAAAATACAGCAGATCGAATTCCCGAGGCGTGAGTTCCAGGTACTTGCCGTCAACTTCAGCCTGACGGGTCACCGGGTCCAGGGCCAGCCCGTTCAGCTCGATCTTGCCCGCGACCGTGCGCAGGTTTTTCTCCAGTGCGTCCACTCGACGCAACAATGCTTTGACCCGAGCGCCCAGTTCCAGCATCGAAAACGGCTTGGCCAGGTAATCGTCTGCGCCCAATTCAAGCCCAAGAACCCGGTGCATTTCACTGGATCGAGCACTGGTGATAATGATTGGCGTGTACCGGGCCATGGCCCGAGCCTGTCGGCAAATCTCCAGGCCGTCCACACCCGGCAGCATCAAATCAAGGATCAGTGCATCCCAACCGCCCTGCTGCAGGTGCGCCAGCCCGGCATTACCGTCGGCGCAATGGGTCACGGCATAGCCTTCGTCCTGTAAATGCAGGCGTAGCAGGTTGGCGATGTGCAGGTCATCTTCGACGATCAATACGCGCTTGGGCACATCCATTATCAGCCTTCGGGGTCAGTTGCCGGGCGCATAGGGCATGCGACCAGACGTCCATTGTGCAAGATTCCGTCGCGGCCAATCTTCACAATTAATTTAACTTTGCGTGAAGACTTGGGGACCGGTAGCACTCAAGAATAGCAGCACACCCACTCACTCCAAGTGAACGTAATGCAATCAAGACGGTGGTTTCTAATTTACGGCAGTGCCAGCGTAGCCTTGGTCGCCAGCGGTGTCCTGGGCTTGCGCACCTTCGCTGCATCGCCGCTGCCAGCCACTACGGTCCGTTCTACCGAGGCTTTCGAGGTTACCCACAGCGAAGCCGAGTGGCATGCACTGTTAACGGCCGATCAGTTTGAAGTGCTGCGCAACAGTGACACTGAACGGCCTTATAGCAGCCCGCTGAACAAAGAGCACCGCGCGGGTCGATTCGCCTGTGCGGGCTGTCAGCTGGAAGCGTTTTCTTCCGTTGCCAAGTTCGAAAGCCACACCGGCTGGCCGAGTTTTACTTCACCGCTGGACCACGCGGTGGTGGAAAACACGGACACGTCGTTCGGCGTAGAACGTACGGAAGTGCATTGCCGTCGTTGCGGCGGTCATTTGGGCCATGTGTTCGACGATGGTCCAGACCCTACCGGCCTGCGTTACTGCATGAACGGCGTGGCCCTGACCTTCGCCCCCGGCCAGGCTTGAGCCGGCCAATGAGCCATTATTATCTGTAGGTTTTAGCGACACCTTAATTAGGACTGAGAGCAATGTTATTGATTATTTTGGCGTACTTGGGTGGGGTGCTGACAATCCTAAGCCCGTGCATTTTGCCGGTGCTGCCGTTCGTTTTTGCCCGCTCCGGTGAACCGTTCCGCCGCAGTGGCTTGCCGCTGCTGTGCGGCATGGCGTTAACCTTCGCCTTGGTCGCCACCCTGGCGGCAGTCGGCGGTGGCTGGGTGGTGCAAGCCAACCAATACGGGCGCTGGCTGGCGATCGCCCTGATGGCATTTTTCGGCGTGACCTTGTTGTTCCCGCATCTGGCGGATCGACTGACCCGACCACTGGTGTCCATGGGCGACCGCCTGTCCAACTCGGCGCGCACCGAAGACGGCAAGTCCAGCGTAAAATCTTCATTTGTATTGGGGATTGCCACTGGCTTGTTATGGGCGCCGTGTGCCGGTCCGATCCTGGGCCTGGTGTTGACCGGTGCTGCGTTGCATGGCGCCAGTGTCGGCACCAGTTTGCTGTTATTGGCCTATGCCGCCGGTGCGGCCACTTCATTGGCCCTTGCGTTGTTGATCGGCGGCAAGCTGTTCACCGCGATGAAACGCTCCCTGGGCGCCGGTGAATGGCTGCGTCGAGGCTTGGGTGTCGCCATGTTGTGCGGCGTTGCCGCCATTGCCCTGGGGCTGGACACCGGTTTGCTGACCAAGGTCTCGACCGTGGCCACCGCCGGACTTGAACAGAAACTGCTGGATACCCTGTCGCCGGTCGCCTCGGTATCGCCTGACGCCCAAGGCAACGGCATGCTGAAGGTCAGCTCACAGAGCGCCGCTGAATCACCGCTGTCCTTGCCGGTGGAAGGCACGCTACCTGAGCTCTCGGGCGCAGTTAAATGGTTGAACTCGCCGCCGCTCACCGCCGAACAATTGAAGGGCAAAGTGGTGCTCGTCGATTTCTGGACCTACTCCTGCATCAACTGCCTGCGCAGCCTGCCGTATGTCAACGCCTGGGCGAACAAATACCATGATCAAGGCTTGGTGGTGATTGGTGTGCACGCCCCGGAATTTGCCTTCGAGCGTGATGCGAATAATGTACAAAAAGCGGTGCATGACCTGGGCATCAATTACCCGGTGGCGTTGGATAACGACTTCGCGATCTGGAAGGGTTTCAATAATCAATACTGGCCCGCCCATTACTTTGTCGACGCCAAGGGGCAGATTCGGTATCACCATTTTGGCGAAGGCGCCTACGCCGAGTCCGAGCAAGTCATTCAGCAACTGCTGAAAGAAGCCGGGCAGAAAAACGTCTCAAGCGACGTCGTGGTTGCCGATGCTCAAGGCGTGCAGAAGAGCGCAGACGACGCCGAAATGAATTCGCCGGAAACCTACCTCGGCTATGACCGTGCCGAGAACTTCGCCTCACCCGGTGATCAAGTGACCGACAAGGCCCACGCTTACGCCGCACCGGTAAAACCGAGCCTTAACCAATGGGGTTTGGCCGGAACCTGGACTGCCAAGCCAGAAAACGTAGTGCTTGGCAGCATCCCCGGCAGCATTGTGTACCGCTTCCATGCGCGGGACCTGCATTTGGTGCTTGGGCCTGGCGTAGACGGCAAACCGGTACGTTTCCGGGTTCTGGTAGACGGCGCCGCACCCGGCGCCAATCACGGCACGGACATCGCGCCCGATGGCAACGGCACGGTGACCGAGCAACGGCTTTATCAGTTAGTGCGACAAACCGGTCCGGTGACCGATCACACGTTTGCCATTGAATTTCTCGACCCCGGCGTGCAGGCCTATGCCTTCACCTTCGGTTGATCAGCGCATGAGGATTAAAGACATGAGTACGTTTAGTTTTGCCAAACACAAAACGACCCTGGCGCTGAGCTGCGCAGGCGCTGTGGCATTGATGCTGGGTTTGTCGATGCAGTCGGCGATCTCGGCCGAACCGGTGGTGGCGATTGCGCCACCGACGCTGGATGAGACGGTCGGCGCGTCACACAGCGAGGTCGCAGTGTTTGCTGGCGGTTGTTTCTGGGGGGTTCAGGGCGTATTTCAACACGTGATCGGCGTTGATAACGCGGTTTCCGGTTATGCCGGTGGCGCGGCGAATACCGCCGAGTACGAGCAAGTGGGCTCCGGTGATACCGGGCATGCGGAATCGGTGCAGGTGACCTACGACCCGACCAAGGTCACTTATGGCCGGTTGTTGCAGGTATTCTTCTCCGTGGCCCACAACCCCACCGAGCTGAATCGGCAAGGACCGGACAGCGGCACGCAATACCGCTCGGCGATCTTTGCGCAGAATCCGGAGCAAGACAAAATCGCCCAGGCGTACATCGCGCAGCTGGACGGATCGAAGGTGTTCAGTGCGCCGATAGTGACGAAGATTGAGGATCACAAAAACTTCTTCCCGGCTGAGGGTTACCACCAGAACTACCTGACCCTGCACCCGACCAGTCCCTACATCGCCGTGAATGACCTGCCGAAAGTGCAGAGTTTGAAAGCGCTGGTGCCAGAGCTTTACCGTGCTGATCCGGTGTTGGTAAGTAAGCTTTGAGGGTAAGAGGCTGCACAAATCCTACAGAGGTGGGTCAGCCGCAGAACCTCTTCGATTAAAAACCCATAGCCCCAGCAAGGTCAGGCCAATGCCCGCCACGCTTATGGCTGTCAATGCATCGCCGAATTGCAGGCGGGCCCAGAGCATGGTCGCGGGCGGAGTCAGAAACAGTGCGCTGCTGACGCGTTGCAAGCTGTAGCGCTGTAAACACAGCCAATAAAATCCATAGCCTCCCAGTGTCGACAGTATGACCAGCCACCCGACACCCACACCGAAGCTGACGGTAGCGATCGGTCGCAGGCTGCCTTCGTACAGTGCCAACAGCGCAAACACCGGCAATGAGGCACACACCTGAATGAACAACGCCAGCAGTCGCGGCATTTGGCTCGGGCGTTGTTTCTGGTAATGGGTCGCGGCGGCCAACGACAGCACGCCCAATAGCGGCAAGCTATAGGCCCAGCCCGGAGCGCTACCGAGTTCAATACCCGAGCCGCTAGCAATAATCATCCCCAACACGCAGGTACTCAGCCCGAACCATTGCCAGCCGCGGGTGCGTTGCCCCGGGTAAAAGGCGGCCATCAGCACAATCAGCAATGGCAACAGGTTGGCAATCAAGGCAGTCATGCCCGGTGCCACTCCGCATTCAATCGCTTTGGCGATGGGCGCGAGATAACCGGCAATCGCGAACAAGCCCGTCAGCCCCTGGCGCACCCCTTCTCGCCAATCCAGCCGGCGTAATCCGCCCATTACAAACGGCAGCAGCACGAGTGCGGCCAGCACGAAGCGCCAGAAGGTCGCCAAAAACACCCCGCCTTGCTCAGCCACGTAGCGGTAGCCAATAAAACCCGAGCTCCAACTGAGCACCATCGCTGCCAGGAACAACCCTGGGGTAAACCGCATAAGATTGATCGATTGACGCCGAGCGCAGGGCGTTACCAAGGGAGCGGTTTGTCGGAGGGTCATGATCAATACCTTTGCATGGCGTCTGCAACAGGGTATGAATGAAACAGCAATGCAATCAAACGATACGATTAGCAGCAGTGATGCAGGATTACTCAACCATGGCCAGCACCCTGGACATCGATCTTTTACGTACCTTCCATGCCATTGTCCGGTTCGGCCAATTTCTGGCAGCGTCGACGTTTCTCAACCGCAGCCCGTCGGCGGTGAGTCTGCACGTGCGGCGCCTGGAATCCGTGGCGGGTGGGCGGTTGTTCGAGCGGGATAATCAGGCCGTGATCCTGACCCCTCTGGGGCGCCGTTTCGCGTTGCATACTGCGGAGCTGTTAAGGATGCATGACCAGGTGCTGGACAGCTTCAGCAACCCGGCGGCCAGCGGTCGCGTTCGCCTGGGCATTTCCGAGGAGTATGCTGGCGCCTTGCTGCAGTGCACATTGCCATCACTGACCACGCATTTTCCGCACATCGAATTAGAGATCGAGACAGGCTCCAGCGGGCGTTTGCGGACACGCTTGACCCGAGGCCAACTGGATCTGGCGCTGGTCGTCGAGGCCATGGGCATGGCCTCGCCCAACGACCAATCTGCGCGAACGTTCGGTACTACCCAGCCGATATGGGTCGCTGCCCATCAATACCGGGTGGACAGTACCCGCCCCGTTCCTCTGGCGCTGCACGGTAGAGGCTGCCCTTATCGCGCAGTAGCCATTGACGCCCTGGCACAATCCCAAAGGCGATGGCGCACGGTGGTCATGAGTGCGGGGGTCATGGCGCTGGAAATGACCATCAGTGCCGGGCTGGCCGTCGGTATCATTGACCGCGCTCGTCTTGGCAATGACATGCGCGAGCTGGCCAGTGAAGATGGCTTCCCGGAGCTGCCACTGCACGAATTGAAACTGATGAAGGCGCCGGGTTCGGCGAGTGCCGCCGCTGAAGTGATGACTCAGCTGATTAGCGATAATTTTCGACTGTAAAGAACTCAGACAGACCGGGAGGAACAAAACATTAATGCCTGCAACTCATTTACACTGGCGTGAAACCTGCGGAGTCCGCCTGGCATGACCACCCTGCTGATCACTCCATTGACCGACCGACCGCCGCGCGGAGAGCTGAAATGCCGACTTCATTCCTTTCGCGCCTCAAGGCCCGCCGCTTGATCTGGCTACTCATGGCGCTGCTGATCGTCGGCCTACCGGTGAGCTGTGCGTTACTCAAGCATGAAGAACGTAAACTGTTGTTTCAGATTGAGCCTGGCACCGCCAGTTGGTACCACGGCTTGCCGGCAGAGGTTCAGGAGCTTGAACTCAAGACCCCGGCCTTCGGCACCTCACAAAACATTCATGCCTGGTGGTGGCCCGCAGCCCAGGCCGACGCGCCGTCCATCCTGTATCTGCATGGGACGCGCTGGAACCTGACCGGCCAACTGTTCCGCATTGAACAATTGCACGCCATGGGCTTCTCGATATTGGCCATCGACTACCGTGGGTTTGGCCAGAGCCAAGGCGCGTTGCCATCAGAAAGTACCGTTTATGAAGATGCGCGCATTGCGTGGGCGCGCCTGAAAATATTGCAGCCAGACGCTAATAAACGCCTGATCTACGGCCATTCACTGGGCGGCGCAGTGGCGATCGATCTGGCAGCGGAATTGGGCCATGACATGAAAAGCGATGGTAGCGGCAAGCAGGCGCGGGGATTGATTATCGAATCCACTTTTACTTCCCTGGCCGACGTGGCCACCGCAGTGGCCAAAACTTCATTGCCGGTACGCTGGCTGCTGTCACAAAAATTCGACTCAATCGACAAGATCGCCGATATCCATATGCCGGTGCTGATTGTCCACGGCACCGCCGACCCGTTTGTGCCGTCGCGCTTTAGCGAGGAGTTGTACCAGGCCGCACAGGAGCCGAAAAACTTGCTGCTGGTTCCCGGTGGCACCCACAACAACAGCATGAGTCTGGGGCGCGATGCCTATAGCCAGGCAATCAAGGCGCTGTTGAAGTCAGACAATACCGCGGTCCACGCCGTTATCCCGGCGGCCAGACCGGCGCAGCCGGCAGAGAGCAGCGTTTCTGGCTGACAAAGCGAGTGGGCGCGAATTCTTTCGACGCAAGCGGCGCGGTCTGTCTGATGTACCGCGTCCAGTCGTCGGCACTTTGCTGCTGTTGCACAACGCTGTCGATTCGCGTGCCGTTCAAACGACTATGGGTTGAGTTTCATCACATCGAACCCACGGGAGAACGGCCCCATGAACATGCTATCGCTGGAACAGCACGAGATTGTTTCCCAAGAACAATGGCTGGCAGCACGCAAACAGCTTCTTCAGCATGAAAAAGACCTTGATCACCAGCGCGACCGGATCAGCGCCGAGCGCCGGGCCCTGCCGTGGGTCAAGGTGGACAAGGCCTATCGCTTCGAAGGCCCGGATGGCCCGCAAACCCTCGCCGATTTATTCGGTCGCAATAGCCAGCTAGTGATCTATCACTTCATGTTCGGCGCTGGCTGGAAGGAAGGTTGCCCCGGCTGCTCATTCCTTAGCGACCACATCGACGGTGCCGACCTGCATCTGGCCCATCACGACGTTTCGGTGGTTGCCGTTTCCCATGCACCTTTCGCCGACTTTCAAGCATTCAAACGGCGCATGGGCTGGGATTTCCAATGGGTATCGTCAGTGAGCAGCGACTTTAATTATGATTTCAAAGTCTCGGCGAAGCCTGAGCAGATCAAGGCAGGCAAGGTCACTTACAACTACGAACCGAGCAAGGATGCAGGCGAGGAAATGCCTGGCTTGAGCGTGTTCTACAGGAACGAAGCGGGTGAGATTTTTCACACGTATTCGACGTATGCCCGCGGGCTGGATCTGTTGGTGGGCACCAATAACTTCCTGGACCTCACGCCAAAGGGCCGTAATGAGAACGTCATTATGGAATGGGTCCGGCATCACGATCGCTACGAAGATTCGCCGATCAAAGCGTCTTCGAATAACGGTAATCAGACGCCGGAACGTCAATAACCCGAAACCGCGAGCGGGTCAAAAACGCCGGCAAAGCAAAAATGTCACAGGCACTCACAAAGCGTGTTGTACTAATGACATCTTAATTCTTTGCCGGTACATCCGTGGAAACCAAAAAATCCGACCGCATTAAGCTGATTCAGCAGGCGCTGCAAGACCAGAAAGCCATTCACTTACGCGAAATGGCGGCCTTGCTGGGCGTATCAGAGATGACGTTGCGCCGTGACCTGAATCGCCACACCGACGAATTTCGCCTGCTGGGCGGACACATCACACGGGTGTTTGACGCTAACGAAGCCAGTGATTATCGGGTCACCGAACAAGATGCCCGGCACGTCGAAGAAAAACGCCGGATCGGCAAACTGGGGGCGGCGTTCATCCAGCCGGGGGACACGGTATTTTTTGACTGTGGTACCACCATTCCGTTTGTGGTGGATTTTATTCCTGAGGAGCTGGAATTCACCGCAGTGTGCAATTCCCTGAACGTGCTGCTCAAACTCCAGCAAAAACCTAACTGCAACATCGTGCTTTGCGGCGGCACCTTTCACCGCAAAAACCAGGTATTCGAGAGCCATGCAGAAACCGGCATCCTCGACGGCGTGCGGCTGACATGGGCGTTCCTGTCCGCCGCCGGGGTCAGTCAGGAGTTCGGTGTGACGTGTTTTAACCTCAACGAAGTTGAAGTTAAACAGAAGGTATTACGTCAGGCGCAGCAATCCATTTTGCTCGTGGATCACTCCAAGTTCGATGCCGTACGCACCGCACACTTCGCCTCGCTGGGGGATTTCCATTACGTCATCAGTGACAAGAAAATCCCCTCACTTTACCGCGACCTTGTGAGCGCCCAAGGTAAGCAGTTAGTGGTGTGATTGCTAAATGATTTCGCCCGGAATTTTCCGTAGGAGCTGCCGAAGGCTGCGATCGACCGGGCACCGGTCGCTTTCGTTATTCCGGTGAAAGTCGTTCCGACGTTATCGCAGCCTTCGGCAGCTCCTACAAAAGGTTGGCAACACAGTCGAGACTCCGTGTATCAGAACCCCTGCTCAAGCCGTTGCAGTTCAACCCCGGTCAAATACCCGGTAGTCACGCTGAACCGGGCACTCTCCCCTGCCGCCAACGAACGTACGTTGCCCTTGGCGGATTCGGCTTGATAACCCTCGGGCTCGCACGTCGCCGGCAGTATGAACGCTGCCACTTGCTGATCGCTGTTGTGCAGAATCCAGCGTGCGGCGTGTTCGAACTGCTCAGGCTTAAAGCGCGTGTAAAAGGCTGCTCCGTGGGGATGTTTCAACAGGAAATGCGCATTGCCTTGGCTGTCCGCGCGGACGCCGTCGAAGAAACAGACGATTTCCGGGTCGTACAACTCAGGCGTATCCAGAACCTGCAAGCGCGATGGCGCTTCGGTCAATTGCGCCATATAACGCGTCCATGCCGGTGTCGGCCGAACATGCGCCGGTACGCTGCTGCGCACTCGGGTTTGTTCGATGCCCAGCGGCTCGACGAAACGCCCGCCTTCGACGTAGGCGTAATTCATGTGCGCCATGTACATCAAGTCCATGGGCACGCCGGCCAGATTGGTCACCTGCATGGCGATATCGAACAATGCCGAATTCGCACGCAAGGTCACACTGGGACGGGCGCGATAATGATCGCCAAAACCCTGCACGTATTCGTAATCGCCACCGAGCCGCAGGAAAGCGCCCGAGGCATCCTCACCAATTTCCAGCCAGGCGCTGTCCATGGGCGCGCAGGGCATCTCGCCGTGCAGCGGATGGCTGTCTTCCGGACCAGGACAGCCATTTCGCAGCAGCCCACTGTGAAACATAAAACAGCCATAGGTGCCGATCACCGTCGGGCTGGGCCGCGGCTGGCTGAACATGTTGCGCATGGTCAGATCACAACCGTCGAACACCGCCGACCAGACCATTTGTCCCTGATAAGGCAACACTACGACGCGTCCACGGCTGTTTTCCAGCGCCAAAGCCAATACGCCGGACGGATAGGTCCAGGCTGTTACCGTGAAATCAGCCGATGTCAGCAAGGTCTTTTCGGCCGCTGCAAACAGCTGCGGAAACAGCGCAATGGTCGTATTTTTTACTGAGTCGGTCGTCATGAGACCGCCACCGCAGCCACCGGCACGCGCTGGTCGCTGGATTGACGCAAGCAGTGCATGGCATAGCCGACGATGACCAGGAAGCATGCCAACGGCACGCTGTAGGCCAGTTGCATGTTGCCGCCCGTGTAATCGGACAACAGCCCCTGGAAGATTGGAATCACCCCGCCGCCGACGATGCTCATCACCAGTAGCGATCCGCCAACGCTGGTGTCTTCACCCAAGCCATCAATGGCCAAACCATAAATGGTTGGCCAGCACGGACCGAGGAAAATGCTGACGCCCACTGCGGCGTACACCGCAGAGATATTTGGCACCAAAATCGTATAGGCCAGTAGCGCAATACACAGCACCCCATACAACGCCAAGACTTTGGCCGGATGCATTTTGCGCATCAGCAGGTTGGCAATCACCTTGCCGACAAAGTAGGCGGCAAAGGTGGTCAGCAAGAACCACGAAGCGCTGCGCTCGTTCATCCCGCCCATCTGCATTGCTAAACGGATGGTGAAACTCCACACACCGACCTGCGCGCCAACGTACAGAAACTGCGCCAATACGCCAAACAGGAACCGAGGATTACGGCGCAGGCGCGACAGGCTGTCACCGACGCTGCTTTGCGTTACCCTGGCTTTGATGATGCCCTTACAGGCCGGGAATTTGGTGATGGCCACCAGAATGAACATCAGCACCAACACCGCGATCATCCATTTGTACGGCAGCAAGGTCGACTGAATCATCTGCAACTGCTGGACCGCCGCATCCGACGCGCTCATTTGCAAGAGTTGCGCATGACTGGCGTCATTCTCCTTGAACATCACAAAGCTGCCGACGTACACCCCGGCCATGGCGCCGAAGGGGTGAAAGGTCTGGGAAATGTTCAACCGGCGAGTACCGGTTTCCCGTGGCCCCATCAAGGTGGAATAGGTGTTACAGGCTGTCTCAAGGAACGACAAGCCCGCCGCGATCACAAACAGCGCCAACAAAAACATGCCGTATTTGGCGGTGGATGCTGCGGGGAAGAACAGCAGACAGCCGAACATGTACAGCAGCAGACCGACGAGGATGGTGGTTTTGTAGCTGAAGCGCCGTACCACCATCGCTGCTGGAATCGCGACAAAGAAATAACCCAGATAGAACGCCGACTGGACGAAAGCGGTCTGGAAATCGCTGAGCAGAAAAGCTTTTTTGAACTGTGCGATCAGCACGTCGTTCATGCTGGCAGCCGCCGCCCACAGGGCGAAAATACTGCACAGCAGCAGGAAGGCAAACCAGGGCGTTCGGTTCAGGTAGAACCCGTCCGGCGTTTGTTGGAGCGCAGGCTTAGTCATTATTGTTCTCCGTGAAATGCATGGATTGAAACAAGCAGGTCAAGCCTGGTGCTCCAGAACGTGGTTTTGCACAAACTCAGCAAACTTCAGCGTGTCAGGGTAGGAAGTCTGGGTGCCGAGCCCGGTGACCGAGCAGGCGGAATAGGCCACGGCAAGGGTCATGGCGTGTTTGATGTCGCGGGTTTGGGTCCAGTGATGAGCAAAGCAACCAATGAATGCGTCGCCAGCACCGGTAGTGTCCAGCGCGGCCACGATCTGGCCGTTGACGCGGAATTCACCTTCCTCGCCAACGTACAATGCGCCCTTCTCGCCCAAGGTCACGATGACGTGGCGGATGCCATCCTCCACCAATCGCCGCGCGGCGCTTAAGGCTGACTCCGGCGAGGTCACCTGCTGACCGCTGATCAACGCCAGTTCGGTTTCGTTAGGGATCAGAAAGTCGAGCTGTGCCAGGTGCCTACGGCTCAGCCCGGCCAAGGCAGGCGCTGGATTGAGCAGTACCGGGATGCCGTGCAGTTTGCCAAACTCGATGGCGTGGTAGACCGTTTCCAGCTCGATCTCCAACTGCACGACAATCAATGCGCAGTCACGCAGCGCGGCGTCTGCGGCGTCGATATCAGCAGGCTTCAGATGCGCATTGGCGCCTTTGATGATCAGGATGCTGTTGTGAGAGTCGTTTCTGACGAAGATCGGCGCAACGCCGCTGGAAACCCCCGGAACGCGGGTCACGTGCTGGGTGTCAATGCCAAACAACTGAAAATTGGCCAACGTGTTGTTAGCAAACACGTCGTCGCCAACCTTGCTCACCATGACGACTTCTGCGCCCAACTTGGCGGCCGCGACTGCCTGATTGGCCCCCTTGCCGCCGCAGCCCATGGCAAAACCAGGCGCTTCGAGGGTCTCGCCCTGACGAGGCATTCGGTCGATGTAGGTGATTAAGTCCACCATGTTGCTGCCGATAACCGCGATCTTACTCATTGTTCTGGTGACCTCATCTGCACCGAGGACTAACCGCTCGATGCATTGTTGTTTTTTGTTACTTTAATAACATATTTTGTGATTATCCAATCTTTTTTTAGATTTACCCACCAGCGGCTGATGGCGGATTGCCGCTAGACGGGCGTGAAGGGTATGGGTCGAACGGAGAATCAACTGTAAGAGCGGCCGAAGGCTGCGATCTTTCCGGACCTATCGCAGCCTTCGGCAATTCCTACAGAATCCGGGGATGGCTCAGGACTTTAGAGAATATGCCGCAAGGTCGAGCACGGCGTTCAAAACGTCATGGGGCGCTTCTTGAGGGATGTTATGGCCTATCCCGGTCAACAGCCGTCTTTCGTAGAAGCTGGAAAAATGCACGGCATCGTCGTCAATCTCCGGCGCCACGCTGACTCCGTCATTGAGCCCCCAGAACGAAACAGTCGGAACGTCAATGACCGGCTGGGCAGCCAGCATTTTCTCCATGGATTCAAGGGCCGGATCGCCCGCCGCATAGCCGTAACGGTGCTGATACGACTGGATGACGACATCGACAAAGTCTGGGCTCTCGAACGATTGGGCGGTCTGTTCGTAGGTGGCGTCGGAGAACGCCCAGGAAGGCGACCACAGCTCCCATAACAACCGGCAGAACGCTTTGCGGTTGGCCTCAAGGCCTGCTCGTCCACGGGGGGTATGGAAGTAATACTGATACCAATGACGGTATTCGGCCTGGGGGCTTTTGGGCTGGGCGGAACCGGGAATGTCCTGAATGTTGTAGCCATTACCGGTGACCAAAGCGTTTACCCTGGACGGCCAAAGGGCCGCGACAATACACGCCGCGCGGCCTCCCCAGTCGTATCCCACCAAGGTGGCCCTGGCGATACCGAGTGCATCCATCAGTTCCAGGAGGTCGTTACCCAACGCAGCTTGCTGGCCTGATCGCGGGGTTTCGGTTGATAGAAAACGGGTCGGTCCATACCCACGGAGGTACGGCACGATGACGCGATAACCCTGTGCGGCTAACAGCGGAGCAAGCTCTACATAGCTCCGAGGGTCGTAAGGAAAGCCATGGAGCAGGATGGCGACTGCTGCATGCTTGCCTGCCAGGTCTCCGTAAGACTCATAACCCACCTCAAGCGTAGAAGTCCGAATGTACTGAATGCTTGGTATAGACATCGTTGCAGCCCCCTATTGGTCCCGTTGTCGTAAAGTTAAGGGCGGATCTGTAAAGCTCGGGTAAAGCCCATTCCCTTCTCCGGCGATTTGGATTAATTATTATCAATCGCTTTCAGATCCATCCGGAGGACGCCATGAGCAACAGTCAAATCGGTATGTTTGCCTTGTTCGCCATTGCAGTGCTAGGTGCGGTTAATTTCTACCTTGATTTCCTCCGCACCACCAAGGTCAAGAAGCACAAATAACGACAGATTCGAAGCCTTGCCCAGATCTCGGTAGGAGCGCTTGCCCGCGATGGACTGCGAAGCGGTCCCAAACGCCCGAACTCGATTTCATTGCGAAACCGAGCACGCTGGTTCACGACTGCTGGGCAGCCGATCGCGGGCAAACGCCCTTGTACACTGCAAGTAAGTGCCGATTGGGATACTCAACTCAGAAACGGCAGCACCTCAGCCAACAGCAATTCTGGCGCCTCTTCAGGGATGTAATGTCCGGCGGCTATGGCTTTACCCCGCACGTTGGTGGCCACCTGCCGCCATTCTTTGAGCGGGTCGAAGCAGCGACCGACGATCCCCTCCGTTCCCCACAGCACCATCAACGGCAGTTGCAGCTGATTGCCCGCGGCGATATCGGCACGGTCGTACTCAAGATCGATACTGGCGCTGGCGCGGTAGTCTTCGCAGATCCCGCGGGCGGTTCCTGGCAGTGTCAGGCAGCGCAGGTATTCGCTGAAGGCTTCGTCGGTAAACGGCGCCATGCCTGCGCTACGGCTGCCCATGACGCTGCGCAAGAACTGTTCGGGATTGGCCTCGATCAATGTTTCCGGCAGCGGCGCCGGGCGAATCAGGAAAAACCAATGCCAATAAGCGCGGGCGAAGGCTTCGGTGGTTTGGCTGTACATGGACAAGGTTGGCGCGATGTCCAGCAGCACCATACGGTTTACGCTCTGTGGATGATCCAGGGCCAATCTGTGGGCCACTCGCGCGCCTCGGTCATGGGCCAATACCGAAAAATTCGAAAAGCCCAGCTCGTGCATCAACGCTACGTTGTCGCGACCCATCTCGCGCTTGGAGTACAGGCTATGTTCGGCGTCTGCCAACGGCTTACTGCTGTCGCCATAGCCGCGCAGGTCGGCGGCGACCACGGTGAACTGTCTGGCCAGGGTTTGCGCGACTTTGTGCCAGATGACGTGGGTTTGTGGATGACCATGCAACAGCAACAGGCCCGGGCCTGAGCCACCGATACGGTAGGCGATTTCTACGCCGTTGACATGGCGCGTATGCTTTTCGAATCCAGCAAACATGGAAGGCTCCTTGTGATTGTTGACGATAGCCTAAAGTGTTGAGCGTTTACGACAAGGCGTAAAACGTGGCGCCCTCGTTCATGAAATGTGTTTGCTTAAGCAATTACGAATTGGACCCAAGGATTCACCCGGAATTGGCTATTCGAACTTACTGCCGAGGACGCTACTGTAACCCCACGCCAAACTGGGCGATAACGATGGAGACAACGCAATGAACAGCCGAATTCAGTGGGGCAAAGCAGCACCGGAAGCGTTCAAGGCAATGATGGGCATGGAACAGGCCGTGGGTAAATGCGGACTGGAAAGTTCACTGCTGGAACTGGTTCGCCTGCGGGCTTCGCAACTCAATGGCTGCGCATACTGCGTAAACATGCACGCCAACGATGCACGCAAAGCCGGTGAAACTGAAGCGCGCTTGCAAACCCTGTGCGTCTGGGAAGAAACCAAGCTGTTCACGCCCCGTGAACGCGCCGCACTGGCGTGGGTTGAAAGCCTGACGCTGCTGTCGATTCAGCACGCACCCCAGGACCAGTACCAGACCCTGCTGGAACATTTCAGCGAAGCCGAAGTCGTTAACCTGACCCTGGCAATCGCCACCATCAATGCCTGGAATCGTTTCGGTGTTGGCTTCGCAATGACCCCGGAGTAAGGCCGTTATCGCCTGCCGATGGCACGATGGGCGCAGGCGACGCCAAGGACCTTCGTCAACACGCTGCTCAGGGTTCTCTGCGGGTATTGGCTCATACCTTAAGCATTTTGCCGCCCACCGCCACGCCCAGTAGCAGCACGGCAATGCTTAGAAAAGCCAGGTCAAGGCTACTGGCGTGGGCGACGAAGCCGATGGCCGCCGGACCCGCGAGGATCCCGCCGTAACCCAAGGTGGTAATCGCCGGGACAGCGAGGGTTTCCGGCATGACTGTTTGCCGCCCGACCGCGCTGTACAGCACTGGCACAATATTGGAGCAGCCCGCCCCCACCAGCGCGTAACCCAGCAGCGTTGCCTCCCAGGCCGGGATGAGGGTAGCCACGGTCAATCCGACCGAGGCGCACAGGCCGCCGAGGACAATTATTCGATTAGTGCCGACCCGGCGTACGATGGCATCACCGAACAGACGGCCGATGGTCATGGTCAGGGCGAACAGCGCATAACCCAGGCCCGCATACGCCGGATCAACGCTGCGCATGGAGCTTAGGTACACCGCACTCCAGTCCAGCATGGCGCCTTCGGTCAAGAAGACGGTCATGCACAGCAACCCGATAAACAGCACGATGCCATGAGGTATGGCAAACGCTGGGCCCTTGCTTTCGCTACCGGAGGTCAAGAAATGCGGCGAGGCTTTTAGTAGCGCTATGACAATAAATGCCACTACCACCCACATCGCTATCAACGGTGTAGCGCCGACGCTGAGCATACCGGTGACGACGCCTGCTCCGATGATCCCGCCAAGGCTGAACAAGCCATGGAAGCCCGACATCATAGTCTTGCCGCTGGCCCGCTCGACGATAATCGCCTGAATATTCACCGTGCAATCCAAGGCCCCCATGCTTGCGCCGAACACAAACAAAACGGCAATCAGTGGCGGCAAGCTAGAGAGTGTCGCCAATAACGGCAGGCACAGACAGATCACAACACTGGAAACGACTAACACAATCCGACAGCCAAAACGCCCGGCCAGTATTCCCGCCAGCGGCATGGCGATAATCGAGCCAATCCCGAGGGCCAGCAGCAACAGGCCAAGGGTGCCGTCATTCAAGCCGACACGTGCCTTGGCATAGGGCACCAACGGCGCCCATGCCGCGATACTGAAACCGGCAATAAAAAAGGCGATGCGCGTAGAAAGCTGCTCTCGGCGGGCAGAAACATTCGACGCAGCCATGTTAATTGAAGTCATGCAACGTCCTTCTAAACGTCAGAAGCTAGTTCACTTCGTTTTTTTTGGACTTACGGAACAGTCGACGCTTCTCTTCACGCTCTTTCGTGAACGCTTCGCCCATTACACTCTCAAGTACATCCAGGGAGAAAGGCCATTCAGTTTCAGGAATTTTCCAATTCTCGTCGACCACTTCGCCCGTGGCTTTATACGTCAGAGTAACTGCGGGTTCATCATCCGTATGCCCGCAATAAGTCATGCCCCATGCGCGTAGCATCAGCAGAATAGGGTCCAGCGCCCGCCCCTTTGCGGTGGCATGGTACTCGTAGCGTTGAGGTTTTTCGTTATACAGACGACGCTCGATAACCCCGTCTTTCTCCAGACGCTTGAGCCTGGTCGATAGCAGGTACGAGGAAGCGCCCAACTGAGCCTGGATATCGTCGAAACGACGAACACCCAGACTCAGTTCTCTCATGATCAAAAGCGTCCAGCGATCGCCAATGACTGACAGAGACTTCGCAACCGGGCAAACGGTCGATCCCACTTCATCCCAACCCATCTAAAGACACCTCTCTGGCTTTCCATTTTCGCAGACAGGGATCAGCGCTTACAAACGACTGACCGGTCCGACTCGAAAATGAATATACCCGAGAGGCTTTATCTATTAAAGCGTCGATATTACGAGACCGAGATCACGCTGCCCAGGGCGACTTGCGGATGATTTCCACGAAGTTCATCGGTTTGAACGTCGGATCGACATCCACCAGTACATCAGCGTTCACTGTCCCGAATGTAGTGTCGGGCTTGTCTTTAAAGCCATCGGCGAATGCACACAGAATGCACGCTTTGAAACCCTCGCCACGAGGGTGCGCATGCACCACCGCTTCGCGCTGAACGGTGGGGAACGCTGCGTATTCAATACCCAGTACGTCCATCTCGACACCCGCAGTCACCAATGACACGTTCGGACGCAAATGGTGAACGACGTTCGGCGTGGTGTGCAGGGCAATCGACAACCAGACCTGTTCCATATCGCCTTCCGACAATCCAAACGGCTTCATGAACGCACGGGCAGCGTTGGCACTGTCGACTTCAAAACGTTCATCTGCACTGCGATGGCCTTCGACCAGACCCAGGTCATGGAACATGGCGCCGACATACAATTGTTCGGCGTCGTACTTCAGGCCTTTACGCTCACCGCTCAATGCGCCAAACAGAAATACCCGGCGAGAATGGTGATACAACAAATCAGGTTCGTTATCCCGAATGTATTCGGTGGTGGCCTTGGCCAGAGCACTGTCAGGGATTTCAATACCGGCGATGGTGTTGCTCATGGTAGCGTTCCTCAAGGCTATCGCACCTTGATGGCGCGGCTGAAACAAGTCTCTGCCGTCAGAGAATTCGCCACAATCGGCACGAGACTGCGTTTTCTGCCAAACGTCCGCCGTATCCTGCCACGAGAGATCAGCTAGACTGTGTGCCGCTTGCGCCCAGACCAAGACCGCGCGTTGCGGGAAAACCACATCCCTAATAAGAACTGAAAAGACGTGAGGAAGTTGTGTCAAAAGGCATTGTGCTGTCGATTCTGGCCTCGATTCTGTTCGCGGTCATGTATTTCTTTACGTCATTACTCAAGCCCCTGAGCGGCGAAGAAATCTTCGGCTGGCGCATGCTGCTGACGGTGCCTTGCGTGACATTGTTCATGCTTTCCAGTGGCGATTGGCGCCTGGCCCGTGACATCGCAAAGCGTTTGCGGCAAACGCCCATCTTGCTGATCAGCATGCTGCTTTCGTCGTTTCTGCTCGGCGTGCAGCTCTGGTTATTCATGTGGGCACCGTTGCATGGTCGCAGCATGGACGTCTCGTTGGGCTATTTTCTACTGCCGCTGACGATGATCATCACCGGCCGAATGGCCTATGGCGAACACCTGTCTCGTCTGCAAAAAATCGCGGCGTTTTGCGCAGTAGTGGGCGTCCTCAACGAGTTGTACCGAGTGGGCAGCTTTTCCTGGGAAACGCTGCTGGTGGCCTTGGGGTATCCCATTTATTTCGTCCTGCGGCGCAGGCTGGGCACCGATAACCTTGGCGGCTTATGGTTCGACATGGCGCTGATGCTTCCCGTCAGCCTGTGGTTCATCCTCAACGGCGACCCCAGCGCCCTGTCCCACCATCCCCATTTATACGGGCTGATTCCCATACTGGGCATGATCAGCGCGTCGGCATTGTGCAGCTACATCATCGCCAGCCGCCTGCTGCCCTTCAGCCTGTTTGGCTTGCTGAGCTACGTCGAGCCCGTGCTGTTAGTAGGCGTGGCCTTGCTGCTGGGTGAAAGCATCAGTCGCGATGAATGGATGACGTATCTACCGATCTGGCTCGCGGTGCTGGTGCTGGTATTTGAGGGCAGCAAGCATTTGCTTAAAAGCCGAAGCCGGTAAAGACCGTCTTGTTGGCTCTTATCAAACAACGCCTAACTTAGTGACTTAAAAATAATCCTACACGTTTTGTGTTTGCTACGCGGCAGCGCGGCGTCAGAGACGTGGCAGCCCCTTTCTACAGAGAGCGGACCGCAAACCGTTCCAATTGCATCTCCTGCAATCGACTCAAGGTCCGGCGGAACGCGAAGGCCAGGTACCCTTCGGTGTACAACGCTTCGAGCGGTACTTGCGCTTCGATATATAACGGCACTCGGCGGTCGTAGCACTCGTCGACCAATGCGATGAAGCGCCGCACGCCGTCGTCGTGCACCGACAGTTGCGGCAATTCTCGATCACCGGCAACCACCTGTTCCACCGCGTCTTCGGTGCCGCGAGCAATTTTGCCTTCGCGCTGTTTGGCGCTCAACGCCGGTACTTCGCTGAGCAAAATCGTTGAAAAGCGATCACACAAATCGATGAAGTCCATCGCCGCCAGCGGCTGCTCGCACAGATCGCTGTAGCGACACCACAGGACGTTATCGTTGTGGCGGATCGCGTTGACGCTGCGATGACCGAATATTACCGGCTCGCTAGAGCAAGGCTCGCCGGTGCTCAGTTGCTCAAAAACACTGCCCAACGCACTGTGCTTGCCCGGCTGGGTTACCCAATAACGCTGATGCAGTTGTCCGGGATGCAGTCGATGATCTTCGCCGCCGTCGACTGCCACCACCGCCATATAACGATTAATCGCGACGATGGCCGGCTCGAATCGCTCACGGTTGTGACCCTTGGCGTACAGCTGCTCGGGCGGCTGGTTGGAGGTGGCCACAAGCACTACGCCCTCCTTAAACATCACCTGCAGCAAACTACCGAGAATAATCGCGTCGCCAATATCGGTGACAAACAGCTCATCGAAACACAACACCCGTACTTCTTTACTCAACTCCCGAGCCAGCGCCTGTAAGGGATTGGCGGTGCCGGTCAGCTGGAATAGTCGCATGTGAACCCAGCGCATGAAGTGATGAAAATGCTGGCGCCGAGCGGGCACGGTCAAACTGTCATAAAAGCGATCCATCAACCAGGTTTTGCCACGGCCTACCGGCCCCCATAGGTACACACCTTTAATCGGCAGCCGACGCTTGCCTTCCTTCAGCGCCAGAAAACAGTCCTGCAAACGCTGGGCGGCATTCAGCTGTGCAGCGTCGAGGGTAAAACCTTGCTGGTCGATGGCCTGTTGGTAGGCGTCCAGGGGAGAAGCAGCATTCATCTAAAAGGTTACCGGCAGGTTCAGTCCGCAATAATCACATACAGTATTCACACTCAACACGCCTTAATCGTGATGCACACCGGCGCGTTTGAGCAGTCGTCTACAGCGTTCGGACAGGTGAAACACGCGCAAGTGCTTGCCAGCGTTGTCGTAACGTTCACGCAACGTCTTTAGCGCAGTGATCGCCGAGTAGTCGACGAAACTCAGATGGCGGCAGTCCAGCGTCACATGGGCTGGGTCGTTTACGGGATCGAACTGATTGAGAAACGGCGTGGTCGAGGCAAAAAACAACGTGCCGTGCAGGCAGTAAAATTTGCTGCCGTCAGCTTCCAAATGGCTGTCCGCGTAAAGCTCCCGGGCCTGTTGCCAGGCAAAATTGAGCGCGGCAATGATGATTCCGCACAGTACCGCAGTGGCCAGGTCAGTGAACACGGTGATGGCGGTGACCGCGACGATGACCAATACGTCGTTCAACGGTACTTTGTTGAGTACCCGCAACGATGCCCAGGCGAAGGTTTGCTGCGACACCACAAACATCACCCCGACCAACGCCGCCAGCGGGATGTGTTCGATCAGTGGCGAAAGGAATAGCACGAACAGCAGAATCATCACCCCGGCGACCACCCCGGAAAATCGACCACGGCCGCTGGAGCTTAGGTTAATCACCGTCTGGCCGATCATGGCGCAGCCACCCATGCCACCGAACAGACCGGAAACCATGTTCGCCGCCCCCAGCGCCACGCACTCGCGGTCCGGGTAACCACGGCTCTCCGTGATCTCATCGGTCAGGTTCAGCGTCAGCAGGGTTTCCAGAATGCCGACCAACGCCATCAACACCGCGTAGGGAGCCACGATGCGCAAGGTGTCGAGAGTCCAGGGCACCTGCGGCAAGGCAAAATCGGGCAAGCCGCCAGCGATGTGCGCCATGTCTCCCAGGGTGCGAGTCGGCAGGCCCAGCAGGTAGACGGCCAGACCAACGCCAAGGATCGCAACCAGTGCTGGCGGTACGGCAGAGGTCAGACGTGGCAGCAGGTAGACGACAGCCATGGTCACTGCCACCAGCCCGCTCATCACGTAAAGCGCTGAACCGTTCAGCCAGGCGCCCTCGCTTTTAAACTGCTCCAACTGGGCCAAGGCGATGATGATTGCCAGGCCGTTGACGAAACCCAGCATCACCGAGTGCGGCACCATGCGCACCAGTTTGCCTAGCCTAAGCAGACCGAAAGCGATCATGACCAACCCACCCAGCAGCACGGTGGCGAGTAAATATTGCACGCCTTGCTGCACCACCAGCGCAACGATTACCACGGCCATCGACCCAGCGGCGCCGGAAATCATCCCCGGCCGCCCGCCAAACAGCGCGGTCAGGGTGCAGATGATAAACGCGCCATACAGGCCCATCAGCGGGTTGAGGTGAGCGACCAGGGCGAAAGCAATGCATTCAGGCAGCAAGGCGAACGAGGTAGTGAGTCCAGCCAGGGCATCGGCCCGCAGACGTTTAAACTTCATGACGTACCTAAAATGTAGGCCTGCGCAAATCCAGGACACGAAAGCGGGAAAACAGGGTTGCGAATGTTACGGAATTGAACGCAGCCCTGCCAGCCTGCTGCGGTGATCACGGCGAAGTGTACCCGTTATGGCCTTGGCCAAATGCCACATAACCACCCACTGAGATGGGCCTGACTGTGCAGGAAATCGCCCAAAATGCTGGCGCTTCTGCAGACGTATCACGCAGTCCGACGCCGCGCTATCGCGCAGCAAACACATATTCTGTATGACACCCTCAACCGCGCATCAGCGCATCCAGAATTTCAACCGTCGATACCACCGTCGCATATTCACCGTGCAGGTTACCCAGCGACATGGCATGCACTTCTTCGGCAGTGTGCGGGTTACCGAAAAAGTCGGCCTGATCGAAGGTAAAACAGGCGTCATGGGGAACCAATACTTCAAACCCGAGATTACCGCCACTGCGGGCCGTAGACTCAACGGAGTTGTTCGTCACCACACCCACAATAACTAGCTGGGTAATCGAATCCATGCGCAGCCAACTTTCCAATGGGTTTGCGCAAAACGCATCGGGGGTATGCTTTCGCAACTCAGCTTCACCGTCAACGGGCATAAAGTCCGCTTGATAATCGACACCGGATTGTTCCGGCCAAAATACCGAGTCTGGCGAGCGAGAAAAATGCCGGACATGAATAACCGGCCGCTTAGTCGCACGCCAGGCAGCCAGCAGCCTCGCCATCTGAAATTCCGCATGGGGATTGTTACGCCGCCCCAACTTCGGATGATTGATACCGCTCTGCATATCAATCAGCAACAGGGCCGCGTTGGCCTGAATTTTCATTTAATCTTCGTCCTCTAAATGGCGCTGAACAGTTTCGCCAGCTTCTGTTTTGCGAATTGCTCGATCACGAAGTCTACAAATGCACGGGTCTTTCCGGGCAACAGTTTATGTTCGCTGTAGTACAGCGAGATATTACCGTCGTCGACGTACCATTCGGGCAACACCCGCAACAACAAACCATCCCGCACATACGGCGCGGCAAACGGCATGCTCACCAATGCGACGCCTAAGTTCTGGCCCGCCGCAGCGCAGGCAGCTTCTGAATCGCTCATGGTCATACGCACTTTCAAGTTCAATGGGCAATGCTGTTGCGCACGGTTAGTCAGGGGCCAGGAACGCACGCGTCCCGTCTGCGGCGAGCGGATCAGTATTCCGTCGCAGCCGTGTAAATCGTCTGGATTAAGCAGTGGCGGATGGGCAGCGAGATACCCCGGCGATGCCACCAGCACCCGGTGCGCTGGAGCGATTTTGCGCGCCACTACGCCCTGAGGCAGATCGAATCCGCCACCGATGGCGGCGTCAAAGCCCTGGCCAATCAGATCCACCTGGCGATTATCGAAATGCCAGTCCGGGGTGATCGCAGGGAACCGCCGAAGAAACTCTCCCAGCAATGGCACGATATACAGGCGTCCAAACACGGTGCCCATGCTGACCTTCAGCGTGCCGGTGGGCTGACCTTCGGCACTGGCCAAATTGGCCATGGCATTTTGGATGGTGTTCAGGCTGGCGCTGACCTCACCGAGAAATCGCTGCCCCGCTTCCGTCAGTGTCAGGCTTCGAGTACTACGCTGAAACAATCTGACGCCGAGGCGCCCCTCCAGCTTAGCGATACTTTTTCCTACGGCAGCCGGCGTCAAACTAAGACGCCGCGCAGCTTCGGCAAAGCTGCCCACCTCCGCGCTGCGGACAAAACATTCAATACTGCTGAAGTTATCCATGCCGGCCACTCTAAACTTTCGGTTTACACAGACTATAGCGATTACCCGCTACTCAGGTAGCAATCAACTGCAGATACTGAGCACCACGCAACGCACACTGTTTAATTTCAATCCTTACTTCCTCGGAGAATCAAATGTCAGCTCAATCGACTCTCAGCAATAAAGTAGCGCTTGTTCAAGGCGGCTCTCGTGGCATCGGCGCAGCGATCGTTAAACGCTTGGCTGAACAAGGCGCTGCCGTCGCCTTCACTTACGTCACCTCGCAAGCCAAGGCCCAGGAACTGCAGGACAGTATCACCGCACAAGGCGGCAAGGCACTGGCCATAAAAGCCGACAGCGCGGATGCCGATGCGATTCGTCACGCGGTGGCTACCACCGTCGAAACCTTTGGCCAACTGGACATTCTGGTTAACAATGCCGGGATATTGGCTATCGCCCCGTTAGAAGACTTCAGCCTGGAAGACTTCGACAAAACCCTGGCAATCAACGTGCGTAGCGTGTTCATCGCCTCTCAAGAAGCCGCCCGCCATATGAAAGAAGGCGGACGCATCATCAACATCGGCAGCACCAACGCCGACCGCATGCCCTTTGGCGGTGGCGGCCCGTATGCCATGAGTAAGTCTGCGCTGGTCGGTCTGACCAAAGGCCTGGCGCGGGACCTCGGCCCGCGGGGCATCACCATCAACAACGTTCAGCCCGGCCCGGTCGATACCGACATGAACCCAGCCAGCGGTGACTTCGCCGGGTCATTGATCCCGCTAATGGCAGTAGGTCGCTACGGCACCGCAGACGAAATCGCCAGCTTCGTCACCTACCTTGCCGGCCCGGAAGCGGGCTACATCACTGGCGCGAGCTTGACTATCGATGGCGGCTTCGGCGCTTGATCTCGGCGCTAAGCTAACAAATGGCCTGGCCCCGGACTTTAATTACGCCGGGGCAGAGTCGCCTCTGCGTGTTATCCGCTTAACCACATGAAAATTCTAAAAAAAACTTTTGCCTTCGCCGAAGGTTTCGACTACATTAGCGCGCCTCGACAGACCGAATGGTTTGACGAGATACGGTGAGGTGTCCGAGAGGCTTAAGGAGCACGCCTGGAAAGTGTGTATAGAAGAAATTTTATCGAGGGTTCGAATCCCTCCCTCACCGCCACATTGAAACAACACGAAGCCCCTGAATTCATTGACGAATTTCAGGGGCTTCGTGGTTTCTGGTGTCTGGAAAAAGGTGTTGGGGCTGATATGGGAACAATATGGGGATGGAGCTAGAGTTTTAGACTGCCTTCACCGCCACTTCAAACCATCCAGCCAAATACACCCATCCCCCCCGCTGTTCCAACGTTTGCGCGAATAACGGTTACAGTGGGCGGCGACCGTCTTGGTCGACCATTTCAGATAAGGGACATCATGCTCGGCTTCCTTTACTACGCATTCTTGATGGGTGTCGGCGCGACGGTGCTGCTCGACCTTTGGGCGCAGCTGTTGCGGGTCACTTTTGGCATCGCCACACCGCCTTGGCATTTCGTGGGCCGCTGGTTCGCGGGAATGCCTGGGGGTCGTTTTGTGCAGTCGGACGGCATCATGCAATCGCCTGCGGTTGACGGCGAATTGGCCATCGGCTGGGTTATGCATTACGTGATTGGCGTGCTGTTCGCCGCTGCCCTGTTGGCCATCTGGGGAGTGGATTGGGTGCATGCGCCGCGCTTTGCTCCCGCGCTGGTCGTGGGCCTGGTTACCGTGGGCGCCGGCTGGTTCATTCTGCAACCGGGCATGGGCGTCGGTGTCGCCTGTTCCGGAGCCCCCAAGCCCAACGTGGCGCGGCTGTTGAACATCGCCGGGCACGTGGTATTCGCCATCGGACTGTACGGCAGCGCATTGCTGGTTGGCTGATTGCTGCGAAGCGCGCTTTGGTGGCCTCTCACACAACGCATAACATGCTGAGTTAACCCACATTAAAGACGGGGCGCGGCCTCCGGCAGATAATTGACATTCCCCTCATCTGAAAGCGACGCACGGGCCTGGTGACTGGCTTACAGATTGCAAAGACGCTTACGATCACAGGCGAGCGACGTAATTTTGTCGCCGCCAGCGAACGTAAACGTTTAAGACATCAGTCATGCAATTTGTCACCTACCGGGAGGTGGGACGTGTCGACCCTTAATGAAATGGCAGCCAACTACGCAAGAATGGCCAAAGCGCTGGAAGATGCAAAATGCGTGTCTGTCGCGGAGGAGCTGGATGTGCTTGCTCTGGCGATCTTGTCAGAGAAATCCAACGCGTTAAACGAGCAGTTTTCTACTTTCGCCAAAGGTGCCGCTTCAGCCGCCCTCACAGAAAACCTATGCCAGTACGCTTGATGGGCAGTCTGTCTGGTTAAGTGTAAAGCGTTGGTTCATGCACAAAGCCCTGTGACCGCCGGTCTGCCTTTTCGAAGTTCCTTTGAACACCGCGCTTTTCAATCAAGACCAAAGAGATGAACAACCAAATGCGCCTTGGGCGTTTTGCATTGATCACTTTTTGGAGAAACACATGAAAGCGATTATCTACAACGGACCGCGCGACGTCAGCGTGCAGAATGTACCTGACGCCAAAATAGAGAAACCCACCGACGCGCTGGTTCGGATCACTACCACCAATATTTGCGGCTCCGACCTGCACATGTATGAAGGCCGTACCAGCTTTGAAACCGGCAATATCTTCGGCCACGAAAACCTGGGTGAAGTCATCGAAGTCGGCGTGGGCGTTGATCGCGTCAAGGTCGGCGATCTGGTCTGCCTGCCGTTTAATATTGGCTGCGGTTTCTGCGAAAACTGCGAGAAAGGCCTGACCGGCTTCTGCCTCACCGCCAATCCAGGTTCCGCCGGGGCAGCTTATGGTTTCGCCGAAATGGGTCCTTACCAAGGCGGTCAGGCAGAATTGCTGCGCGTGCCCTACGCCGACTTCAACTGCCTGGTGTTACCGGAGGACGCCAAGGAGCGTGAAGACGATTACGTAATGCTCTCCGACATCTTCCCCACAGGCTGGCATGCCACCGAGCTGGCCGGGTTGAAGCCAGGCGAAAGCATTGCAATTTACGGCGCCGGCCCCGTCGGATTGATGGCGGCCCACTCGGCGATGATCAAAGGTGCGTCGCAAGTGTTTGTCGTCGACACCCATCCGGACCGGCTACAACTGGCGGCGCAAATGGGCGCCACGCCGATCAATGCAGTCGAGCAAAAAGCGGTTGATGAGATTCTTAACCTGACCCATGGCAAAGGCACCGACCGAGGCTGCGAGTGCGTCGGTTATCAGTGCTGTGACGCCCATGGCCACGAAGCCAATCACCTGACCATGAACAACCTGGTCGCTTCAACCAAGGCGACAGGCGGGATCGGTGTCGTAGGCGTGTTTGTCCCGGAAGATCCGGGTGCCAAAAATGAACTCGCCAAGGAAGGCAAGATGGCCTTTGACTTCGGCGCGTTCTGGTTCAAAGGCCAACAGATTCGCACCGGTCAAGCCAACGTCAAGGCGTACAACCGACAGTTGGCCGAGTTGATTCATCACGACCGGGCCAAACCGTCGCAGATTATCTCGCACCGTTTGAAGTTATCCGAAGGGCCAGACGCCTATAAGCATTTCGATGACCGTGAAAACGGCTGGACCAAAGTGGTATTGAAGCCTGCGGCTTGATCCGGGAGACGCCTGACATCGCCCAACCATGGGTTTGGGCGGTTTGGGCGGAATTAAAATGCCAGGCTATAACCGATGCATGCCAGCATTACCGCCAGACAGGGACGCAAGATGTCGTCGGATATGCGCCCGGTTAAATGGCTGCCAATGTAGATTCCCGGCAAAGAACCCATCAGCAAAAACCCAAGTACATGCCAATCCATGTTTCCCATACTGGCGTGGCCTAGACCCGCGACCAACGTCAACGGCACAGCGTGGGCGATTTCGGTACCGACCAGGCGTCTCGTCGGCAGAAACGGGTACAAGATAAACAGCGCCACCGTGCCTAACGCACCCGCGCCGATGGAGGTCAACGCCACCATTGCGCCAAGTATCAAGCCAGTAATAACAGTCAATGCATTCAGACGCGAGCCGCTTAAGCCATGGCTGCTATCGGCGCGGCGCAGGGAAAACGCCAGCAACTGCTTTTTGAAAAACACCGCCAGCGCAGTCACTAATAAAACGAAGCCCAGCGCGTGCTTGATGACCGCGTTCATGGTCTGCGGCGCAGTATGTAAACTGCTCAAATACCACAGCGTCAGCGCCACTGCCGGCACGCTGCCGAGGGTCAACCAGCCGGTGACTTTCCAATCGATGTTGTTGTTCTTGCGATGGACCAGCACGCCACCAGACTTGGTGATGGCGGCATACAACAAATCAGTGCCCACCGCCGTCGCCGGATTGATGCCGAACCACAGCAGGATAGGGGTCATTAACGAACCGCCTCCGACGCCCGTCATCCCGACAATAAACCCTACCGTCAAGCCCGCGACTACAAGCCCAAAACTTCCAAAATCCATTATTACGTCCGACCTGTCAGCGCAAGCGCATGAAAAACTGGCCCGCAGCATAGCGGCGTTTATCACGACCGCTTATATCGAAAGGACCTAACCATAGATTATTTTATTTGATGACCTATAGGCGGGCGCCCGTCGTCCAGACGCCGCGCTGTCGCGCAGCAAACACAAAGCCGACAGATATCTATAGACGGTGCTTTGACGCATCCAGACACGCCGCAAAACCGCGTTGCAAATCGTTGATCAACGCGCCGACGTCTTCCAGTCCGATGTGCAGTCTTAGCACCGGGTTAAACGGTTGCCCTGCCCGGCTGTGTTCGGTGACATCCGCCGCCGTGATCAGGCTTTCATAGCCGCCCCACGATGCGCCAAGGCCGAACAACTCCAGGGCTTCGATAAACAATTCCAACTGATGGGGATTTGAGTCGGCCAGTTCAAAAGACAACAAACCATTACTGCCGCCGAAATCTCGCTGCCATAGCGCATGACCGGGGTGTTCGGGCAAGGCGGGGTGAAAGACCTGCCGGACCTGAGCGTGACGTTGCAGCCAGTGCGCTACTTGCAGCGCCTGGCGTTCATGCACCTCCAGCCTGGCCGCCAACGTGCGGGCGCCGCGCAGCACCAAATACGCATCATCCGGGCTCACTGTGGTGCCAAAGCTATCACTCATGCGCGACAACGCCGACCACGCCGCTTCAGTAGTGCAGACGCTGCCCATCACCACATCGCTGTGACCGCATAGGTACTTGGTCAGGGCCATGATCGAAATGTCCGCCCCCAACGTCAGCGGTCGGTACAGGTAACCTGAACCCCAGGTGTTATCCACCGCCAATAGAATCCCGCGGGATTTGCACAGCGTAGCCATCGCTGGCAAGTCGCTCATTTCGTAGAGCAGTGAACCGGGGACTTCGGTGTAGACCATCTTGGTGTTGGACTGCAATCGCGCTTCCAACCCCAGGCCGTCGGCAGCGAAAAAGGTCACCTGGATGCCGAACGGGATAAGGAAATTCTCCGCCAGATGCCGCACCGGGGTGTACACCGCGTCGGTAATCAATACGTGATCACCGGGACGCAAATACGCCAGGAAGGTTTGCGCCACGGCCGCCAGACCGGTGGAAAACAGCCGCGTGCGATGCCCTCCTTCCAGCTCGGTGATCAGGTCTTCCAAGGCAAACGCCGTGGGGTTGCCCCGTGCGCCGTAGCTCAGCACGCGCTCATGATCCCGTCGGGTCCGGGCGTCGCGCATTTGCTGAAGGTTATCGAACAGCACCGTACTCAAGCGCGTGACCGATACGTTGACCGCGCGACCACCGGAGCCTTTCACGGTGCGTGCAGCGTGAACCAGGCGCGTTCGCACATGGGCGTTTTCAGTCTGGCGCTGGGCCTGTTTACCGCTCAAAGGGGTAAGGCTGCTGATCTCGCTGGCAGTCATTTGTCCCAGCAAGCCGACTTCCCATGCCAGGTACTGGCGCGCAGCGTCTTTGTTGCCTGAGTGTCGATCATGGGTAAAAAACAAAAAGTCGATGCATTGCTCGTCGGCAGGGTTGGCCGGATTTTCCAACAACGGTAGACCGGCTCGTTGCCACGCTTTGATCCCGCCCTGAAGCAGGCGAAGTTGCCCACGCTGGACTGCGTTCAACTCTAGAGAAGCCCATTGCGCAACCGCAGGATCATCGGCTATCAGCACCAAAGGGCGAAACTCTTCACTCACCGCCTCTACCAACTGTGAGCGAATCGACCAGCGCGATCCCTCAATTTGTGCCTTGCGAAACACCATGCTTGGGCGCAGGTCGATCAGCGCCACGGTGGCGTCTTTCAAGGCGTCGGCCAAGGATTGGACGTCAATGGTCGCCAACCCTGGAGGCTGTGCGGCGCAAACCGGCGCCAACGCCAGGCCGCTGTCCACGCCATCTTTCAGCACGTAAGCATCGTGCCCCAGTTGTTTTAGCCAACTGGCAACGATAGGTGCGCGAATGCCATCGGCGTCGATCAACACCACCCGTGCCTGACGCACCCCTATGTACAGGTCGGTGGACTGCACCAACTGCCCGCCCGGTGTGTGTTGCGCACCGGGCAAACTGCCGGCCGCAAACTCTTCAGCGGTGCGCACGTCGCACAAGAACAGACTGCGCTGAGGATCATCAGCCCATGCCTGTACGTGGGCCGCATCGACGGTTTTTACCCCGGCGCGTTCCGCCAGTTGCTGTGCACTTGCCCGTTGCTCGGCGAGTGCAAACGACGACACGCTGTCCGGATAGCGTCGGGTGCTGCCGTGTTCAAGGGGCAAGTCAGCCAAAAACCAACCCTGGGTGCCGTTTTCCAGCGCATAGATTGGATTTTTAAGCCCGAGGTTGATCAGGGTTTGCGCGCCAATAATGCTGCGGGTGCGGCCGGCACAGTTGATGACAATCGGGGTTTTATCGTCCTTCACCAAATCGTGTATGCGGTAGCCCAATTCGCCGTTGGGGCAGCAGATCGAACCGGGAACGGTCATTTTGCGGTATTCGTCGAACGGGCGACCGTCAAGCAGCACCAGCGGTTCGCCACGGGCCTGCCAGTCGGCCAGTTCTTGAGCGCTGATGTGCGGGGTCGCGCTGGCCTCTTCGACCAGCTCACCAAAGGCTTTAGACGGAACGTGTACGCCTGCGAACAGCTGCAGACCGGCAGCGGACCAACCCTCTGCCCCGCCCTGCAACACATGGACATGGCGGTAGCCCAGCGCTTTTAGACGAGTCTCTACACGGCTCGCCAGTTCACCGCCATTCTGATCGTAGATCACCAGACGCACCGCAGGATTAGGCGCCAGGCGAGGGACCTCTAGCTCCAGCCGGCTGTAGGGAAGATTGACCCCATGGAACAGATGCGCTTCGCCATATTGGCCATGCTCACGCACATCGAACAGGGCAATTTCCTGCCCGTCGAATAGCCATTGCTGCAGTTGCCCCGGGGTGATGATGGATGTCATGGCAGTTCCGTTAAGTTCGAATAGTCTGGATCGGTGATATATCGCCCCGCTATTGCAGCGCCAGGGACTTCTCGTTGGCCGCGACTTCCCGTCCTTTGGCATACGCCCGTTGCACCGCCGGACGGGCCTTTATGCGTTCACGCCAGGCATTGATGTTGGGGTAAACGGCCAAGTCCTGGCCCTGACGCAGTGGCTGAATCCAGGGAAAAATCGCCATATCGGCAATGGAATACTCCCCCGCCATGTACGTCACTTCGCCCAGGCGCCGTTCCAGCACGCCATACAAGCGGGTTGCTTCGGCATGCAGCAGGTCGAGGGCGAACGGAATCGGCTCTGGCGCCTTCTCTTTGAACACCTGCAACTGGCTGAGGTACGGCGTCACATGCCCGACTTGCCAAAACAGCCATTCCTGCACCCGCTGCCTCTCCACAGACGAGGCCGGTGGCAAGAAGCGTCCGGCTTTGTCCGCCAGGTAATTCAGAATAGCCCCGGATTCGAACAGGCTCAGCGGCTCGCTAAAGGTGCTCGGTGCATGATCGACAATCGCCGGGATCCGTCCGTTGGCGCTGATCCGCTGAAAGTCCGCGTGCTTCTGCTCGCCGGTGCGGATGTTGGTCGGCACGATTCTATAGTCCAGCTCCAGCTCTTCCAGCAGGATGCCGATTTTCAAGCCATTGCCGGTTGGCCAGTAATAGAGATCAATCATGCGTAGGCCTTGATCGAAGGGACCATTTGCGAAGCGTTGTAGTTAAGAATCTTGCCGTCGGTATCAACCCCGTAGCGACCGTTGAGCGATTCCAGTGGCAGGCCGTACAAATGGAAGTGCAACGTTGCCGTCTCGCCTTCAACCCGAATGCCGTGCAAGTCATCGCCAAGGAACGAGATTGAGGTGCCGGGCTGCACGACCACCTCTTTTTTCAGCTGCAAACGAGCCCGTTGCGGGTCGCTGCCATCGTCGCTGCGGCCGTACACGTAGTTGATTTCCTGGCCTTCTACCGCGCTGATCACCGCCCAGGTTTCATGGTTGTGGGCGATGGTGCTTTTACCCGGCAACAGCGAGTTCAGGTACAGCGTCGGCGTGTCGCCGTTGTCGTTCAAACGGTAGCGAAAAGCGCTGCTGCCCTGCCCCGGAATCGGCGCCGGAAAGGCTTGGAAATTAAACAGATCACGGCGTTCACTCAGGGCTTCGAGCAGGCCGACAATTTCAACCAATGCGGCGCGGTCGACGCCACGCTGGTGGATCACACGGATCTCCTTGAGGAACTCTTCAATCACGTCGGCGCGCTGTGCGGTACTCATGGCAGTTGCTCCTTTTGGCGGGCTGGAATAGGGATCAAACGGACAAGCTGTAACGGCTGATATTGCTTAACAAATACGGATCGCCGGATGCGGGCAAACGGCGTCCGCTGTCACCCAGGGCGTGGCGTAGGAATTCCTGAGTGCGTTCACTGGCAGGCCGCTGAAATATTTGTTCGGCGCTGCCCTGTTCGACGATCACGCCGTTTTCAGTGAAATACACGACGTCGCTGATTTCCTCGGCGAAGCGCATTTCATGGGTTACCAGCACGCAAGTCATGCCCTCTTCGGTGAGCTCACGGATGACCGTCAGCACTTCGCCGACGGTTTCAGGGTCCAGCGCCGAGGTCACTTCGTCGAACAGGATCAATTCAGGACGCATCGCCAGTGCCCGAGCGATGGCCACCCGCTGCTGCTGGCCGCCGGACAATTGGCCGGGGTAGGCATCGGCTTTGTGTTCCATGCGGACTTTCGCCAGCAAAGCCCTGGCCTGCTTTTCCGCTTCGGCGCGATCACGGCCCAGCACTTTTCGCGGCGCGATCACCAGGTTTTCCAGAACCGACAAGTGCGGAAACAGGTTGTATTGCTGGAAGACAAACCCCACACGCTTACGCAGCTCGATACGCTCCGCTTCGCGGGTCAGTTCATGCACTTGGGTTTCGCCGACACGGATGCTGCCGCGCTGGGGCTGCAACAAGCCGGTGATGCAGCGCAGGATGGTCGACTTTCCCGAGCCCGACGGGCCAATGATCGAGACGGCCTGGCCGCGCTGCACGTCAAGGTCGATACCTTTGAGCACCGGGTTGTTGGCAAATGACAAATGCACGTCGCGCAGGCTGACCAGCAACGAATCGGCGCCGGTTTCAGTAGAAGGCATAACGTCGCTCCAGGCCTTGGGTCAATCGGGAGATCGGATAGCAATAAGCGAAAAACAACGCCAATACGCTGAAATAAATCAGCACGGTAAAGCCGGTTCGATTGACGGTATTGCTGGCGATTTGCGCAGTGTCGATCAAGTCATGCACCCCCACCAGGGACGCCAGCGCGGTGCCCATGGTGATCACGGCGTAGAGGTTCATCCACGGCGGCAACATGCGCTTGAAGCACTGCGGCAAAATGATCGACCGAAAAATCTGCCCACGGGTAAACGCCAGGGAGCGCGCCGCTTCCCATTGGGTGCTGGGAATCGAGGCAATCGCGCCGCGAAATATCTCGGCGACGTTGGCGCTGGCGGGCAAGGCCAGGCCGACGGTGACCTTCAGCCAATCGGGAAAAGGCAAGTAAGCATTGCCCACATGAATCTCGAACGGAAAGGCATAGGTGGTGAAATAAATCAGCACCAGCCAGGGCGCATTGCGGAACACCTGAACCCAGATTCGCGCGGGCAAGCGTGTGATCCACAGCGGCGACAAGGCCAGTGCGCCCACCAGCAGCCCCAACAGCGAGCCGATGCCAATCGCCAACACACTGATCAAAATGTTTTGACCGAAGCCTACGGCCAGCGCTGGCGACCATTCCAGCAACGCGGCAAACACTAAACTGTTGGGTGCGCCAACCACCAGCCAGGCCACGGCAATAATCAGCGATGACAGTTTGCCCAGGTGCCGACGAGGCCAGGTGGCTGCCGGTTTAGTCATAGCGACCGATGATTCAATGGCCATAGCCGGGCATCCTCAGGTGCGCTTCAAGAAAGCGTCCCACACAGTTGACGACGAAGCTCAGCAGGCCGAAAAACAGCAAAATCAGGATCATCAGCTCCAACACATTATCGCTCTGGGTCCAGATCATGATTGCGGCGTAGGTGATGTCACCCACCGCGATGGCCGAGGCCACGGCGGTCATTTTTACCAGATCAATCAAATTGTTGATCAGCGATGGCAAGGCAAAGCGTATCGCCAGCGGCAGTTGCACGTTCCACAACAATTGACGGCTACTGAACGCCAACGAAGCGGCGGCTTCGAGGGTCACGGCGGGCACGGCTTCAATACCGGCGCGCAGGGCTTCGGCATGAAACGCGCCCTTGTGCAGGGAAATAACGATGACCACCCAGGCAAACGGCGTCAGCGGGTTCGCCGCGCCGACCGCCTGGGTCAATAGCATATTTAGCACCAGAAATGCGCAATACAGCTGCACCAAGGTGGGTGTGTTGCGCGTGACCTCAATGAACATCCGCGCCGGTTTCGCCAGGTAAGGATTGCCCGAGGTCAACATAGCGGCCAGCGTCACCCCCGCCAGCAAACTGCCAATGATTGTGCAGACACACAGCAAAATACTGGTGAGTGCACCATTGACCAACGAGCCACGCTGATACGCATCCAGCAGAAAGCCGTAGTTCAAACCAAACCCGGCCGTCCAATGGACAAACAGCGCCAGCCAATCACTCATAGATCAGCCTCGACCCGCAGCCGCGCGCAGGCATCGGCAATGCGCCGGCCGGCTTCGATGACGCCGCTGGTGGCGGTGGCAATTGACAAGCGAAACCACGGCGACAGGCCGTAAGCACTGCCCGCAACACCGGCGACGCCTTCGTCCAACAGGTAAGCGACCACGTCCGCGTCGTCGTTCAGGCGACGACCGTCTTCACGGTAACGACCCAATAATCCGCCGCAGCGTACAAAGACGAAAAAACCCCCTTCTGGCTGCAGCACTTCAAGGCCTTCCACCGGGCTCAAGGCCGAGACCAGCAGATCGCGCCGCTGGTGATAGGCCGCGACCTGTTCCGGCAGAAAAGCCAGCCCGCCGTTGAACGCAGCTAATGCCGCCGCCTGCCCCACCGAGGAAGCGCCCGAGGTGGATTGCGACTGGACCACGGCCATGGCTGTGGTCAGGCCCTCTGGACCGGCGCCAAAGCCGATGCGCCAACCGGTCATGGCGTAGGTTTTCGACACGCCTCCCACCAGCAGGCAGCGAGGCTGCAAATCAGGCGCAACGTTAAGCAGACTCAACGGGGAACGGTCGTCAAAGCGAATGTGTTCATACAACTCGTCCAGCAGGATCAGCACCTGGGGATGGCGCCGCAATACATCGGCCAACGCCGCCAGTTCGGCCTCGCTGTAGACCGCCCCGCTGGGGTTGCCAGGGCCGTTAAGAATCAGCCAACGGGTGCGGGAAGTGATCTGTGCTTCAAGCTGCGACGGAAGCAGTTTGCAGCCCTGCTCCAGGCCGCATTCGATGAACACCGGTTCACCGCCGTTGAAGCGCACGCTGTCCGGAAACGACGGCCAATAGGGCACCGGCACCAGCACTTCATCGCCGTCATCGAGGGTCGCGGCGAAGGCGTTGAAGATGATCTGCTTGGCGCCGTTGGCAATCACGATGGAAGGCAGCGAATACTCCAGATGATTCTCGCGTTGGAGTTTGCGTTGCACCGCTTCGCGTAAGGCCCGCACACCCGGGGTCGGTGTGTATTTGGTCGCGCCAGCGGCAATGGCTGCGTAGGCCGCCTGCTTGATGTGTTCCGGGGTGTCGAAATCCGGTTCGCCGGTGGTCAGGTCAAGGATGTCCCGGCCGGCTTCTCGCAACGCGGTCACGCCGGATTTGGCGGCAGCGTTGGCGGACAGTGAAACACGCTGCACACGTTTGGACAGACGAAGGCTCATTAGGCGTTTCCTTTCACGTTTTGCGACAACAAGACTTTGCCCGGATTCAGCAGCCCGCGTGGATCAAGCGCCTGCTTGATGCGTTGCATCAGGTCCAGTTCCACCGCGCTTTTGTAACGCGGCAGCATCGCCAGTTTGCGTTGGCCTATGCCGTGCTCGGCGCTGATCGAGCCGCCGTGGGCATGGGCGCTGTCGTGGACCAACAGGCTTAGCGCTTCGTAGTGGGCCATGTGCGCCTCCACCGTCGAGCCAATGGGATGCGCGACGTTGTAGTGCAAATTGCCGTCGCCCAGATGGCCGAAGGTGTAATGCCGCACACCGGGAAAGTGCGCTTGTAACAGCGCGTCGGTGTGCTCGACGAACTCCGCTACCCGGGAAATAGGCACCGAGATGTCGTGCTTCATGTTGCGCCCGGCGCGTTTTTGCGCCTCGCTCATGTTCTCGCGCAACTGCCACAGCGCTTCGCTCTGGGCCAGGCTGTCGGCGATCAAGGCATCGGCCAGCAATTCGGCGTCGAATGCCTCGCCAAGCACGGTTTCGAAAGCGTCGCGGGCATGACTGTCACTGTGGTTATCCGACAGTTCCAGTAGTGCAAACCATGGCTGCGTGGCCTTGATAAAGGGTTGTGGCCCCTGGGGAAAGTGCTCACGCAGCAAGGCCAGGCAATCGGCGGTGAGCAGTTCGAAGGCGGTCAGGCTGGCACCAAAACCGGCCCGCGCGTGGGACAGAAATTCCACCGCTTGCCCCAGCGACTCAAACGCCAGCAGCGCCGTGGCCTGGGCCTTGGGCAGCGGGAACAGTTTCAAGGTCGCTGCGGTAATAATCCCCAGCGTGCCTTCGCTGCCAATAAACAGGTCACGCAGGTCGTAACCGGTGTTGTCTTTGCGTAACCCGCGCAAGCCATTCCATATTTCGCCCTGGGCCGTTACCACTTCCAGGCCCAGGGTCAGTTCTCGCGTGTTGCCATAACGCAACACCGCCGTGCCGCCGGCATTGGTCCCCAGGTTACCGCCCAAGGTGCAACTGCCTTCAGCACCCAGGCTCAAGGGAAATAGCCGGCCCGCATTACGCGCCACGTCTTGCACGCTCTGCAAAATGCAGCCGGCTTCAACCGTCAGCGTGTCGTTGTCGGTATCGACCTCACGCACTCTGTTCATGCGGTCGAGCAACAGTAAAACCGCCGTACCGCTGGCGTCCGGCGTCGCAGCGCCCATCAACCCGGTATTGCCGCCTTGCACGACAATGGGTGCGTTGTGCTGCACGCATAAACGAACCACGGCGGCGACTTCTTGAGTATTGGCCGGGTGCACGGCAGCGAGCACCGCACCGACATAATGGCCCTGTTTATCGGTCAGGTACGGAGCCGCCTGTTCGCAACTCTGCACATGGCTGGCGCCGAGTAATTGCTGCAGCCCTGCAAACAGCTCGCTCATCGGGTGGCCTCCAGTGGCGCGGCGTTGCGGTATTTTTCATGCAAATCCCGCAGCGCTTGTGACGGTGGCATGCCCGTGCGTTCGCCGAGTTCCATCAGCCAGCCACTGCGGTGCCAATCGCGGACGATGGCGTCCAGTTTCGCCTGGATATCGTGCTCGCCCTTGCGCACCCATATCACCGAATCCGAAGGGATCAGATCGCTTAGAGGAGTGTTGTAATCAGCCCATTCTGCATCGCTCAACAGCGCATGCATGGTTGGGCTGACGTGGACTGCCGCTACGCAGCCATTGCCGCGCAACGACAGCAGTGATTCGGATTGGCTTTTGAACGCCTTGATTTCTGCGCCATAGGTCTCTTGCAGCGGCTTGATAAAGTTGCTGCCCTGGGACACGCACACCGGCTTGCCTTTCAGGTCCTCCCAGCGAGTGATGCCGGAGTTTTTGTTCATCAAGGCCGTGCCGCCCACTTGCTCATAGGGGGTCGGGACATAATCGAGAATCTGGCTGCGCTCTTGCGTGAACTGCATGTTGGCGACCAGCAGGTCGACCTTGCCCTGTTGCAGGAATTGCACGCGATTGGGCGCCAGCACCGAGACCGTTTCTACTTCCACGCCCAGGCGTTGCGCGATGCCTTTGGCCAGCTCGACGTTGTACCCCAGTTGCTCACGGGTCTTGGGGTCAATGGTGCCGAACGGCGGCCCGCTGAGGATCACGCCGATGCTTACTTTGTGCCGCTGCTGAATCTTGTCCAGCGTGGCATCGGCCTGGGCCAGTCCGGCGCTCAAGGTCAGCAGCAGCGCCAACAGGGTTTTGCCGGGAAACAACGAATTCATGAGCGACTACCTTGAACGACCTTGAGGTCATGTCAGCGAGCGAAAAATGGTGGTGGAAAGATCAAGCGCCGGCGCTTTGGAATTGCTTCTGTAGCTCGCGCAATGCCGGTGAGACCGGGCTGATGTGGTTGCGTTGCTCGGCCTGAATCAGCCAGCCGCTGCGGTGCCATTCTTTAACGATGGTGTCGAGCCGCGCCTGGGTGTCGGTCTCGCCGCGACGGGTCCAGATCACTGACGGTGCAGGGTTCAATTCCGGGGTAATGGCGCGGTAGTTCGCCCATTCAGCGCTGTCGGCCAACAATGGATTGATCAGCGTGGCGTCGTGCACCGCCGCGACACAGTTGTTGCCGCGCAAGGCCAGCAGCGATTCGGAGGAGCTTTTGAAGGCTTTAATATCAGCGCCAAATTCGCTCAGCGGCTTCACGTAACTGCTGCCTTGTGAGGTACAGACCGGCTGGCCCTTGAGGTCTTCCCAGCGCGTGATTTTGCTGTCTTTGGCCACGGCGGCGGTGCCGCCCACCCGGTAGAACGGCGTTGGCACAAAGCCCAGAATCTGTTCGCGTTCGGGGGTCCATTCCATATTGGCAATCAACAGATCGACCTTGCCTTGCTGCAAGAACTGCACGCGGTTGGCTGGCAGCACCGAAACCAATTCGACCTCAGCCGATAATTGCCGGCCAATGTCGTTGGCCAAATCGACGTTCATCCCTTTGGGCGCTTGGGTGGAAGGATCGATGGAGCCGAACGGCCCGCCCGACAACAACACGCCGACCACCAGACGATGACGTTGCTGGATCTTATCCAGGGTGGCATCAGCCTGTGCGATGCCCATGCCCGCGATTGTCAAAACGGCGCCGAGCATGACGGGTAACAATCGGCGAAGGCGCGGGTGCTGATACGGCATGGATTTCCCCTGATGAGGATCGGCATTTCCCGACCTGTTGGGGGGCATGCTAGGGATAGCCATGGCATAACGGAAATTCAAATATCTAATATTGTTATAACTTTCTGGATACGGTGGGAAATCAAAAGTGTTATATCCCTTGTTTCCGGGGCTTGCCGGCCGAATATTAAAAAACCGCTACACGGATACATAAAAATACGTAATGTATTAGTCATGCCTTTTGATATGAATTCAGCCTCGACGAACCCTCATGCCCGACCTTTTGACCCTTGACCTGGACTTACTGCGCACGTTTATTGCCGTGGTGGATCACCACAGTTTCGCCGAAGCAGGCGTGCACCTGGCACGTACCCAATCTTCAGTGACGCAACACATGCAACGCCTGGAGCAGCAAGTCGGCGTGACATTGTTTCGTAAGCAAGGGCGCCATAAGCAGCTCACTGAAGCGGGCCTGCAACTGGTTCGGCACGCACGGCAGATGCTCTCGCTGAACGACGAAGCCCTCAGCTCGCTGCGTGAAAGCAGCCTCAGCGGCGTGCTGCGCATCGGTTCGCCTCATGACATCGCCGACACCATTTTGCCGCCGATCCTCAGCCACATCGCCCGCTCAGCGCCGCGTTTGCGGTTGGAAATCGACGTCGGCCGCAGCCCGTTTCTAATGGAGGATTTGCACCGTGGCAAGGTGGACATGGTGATCTCCACCCGTGAAGACCCCAGCCTCGAAGGCTTCGCCCTGCGCACCTCGCCGGTGTGGTGGATTTGTTCGGCGCAGTACATTCATGTACCCGGCGAACCGCTGCCGCTGATTTTGGTGGATGAGCCGAGTATCTATCGACGCTATGCGTTGGAGGCGCTGGAGCGCGCAAATATTCCGTGGCGACAGGCTTACCTGGCGTCCAATTTGATTGGCATCAAGGCCGCCACCCGTGCGGGCCTCGGCGTAACCCCGCGCAGCATGGAGATGCTCGGTCCGGACATGCGCGTACTGGGTGAAAACGACGGCCTGCCACGCTTGCCAGATGTTACCTACCACCTGTGGATCAGACCCAACACGGTAAACCCACTGGCACGCAAAGCTTATGATTTGATTCGCGGGAGCCAGGGGTTGAGGGGTGGATTCTAAAGACCGCAACGTGCCCTTCCCGAATTCATTCGGGAAATGGGCGGCGCAGATTGACGCTATCTCACAGGTGCAGCGCATGGCCCAGCGCTCGTAATGCAGCTTCGTGTACGGCTTCGCCCAAGGTCGGGTGGGCGTGGATGGTGCCGGCGATGTCTTCCAGGCGCGCGCCCATTTCCAGGGATTGGGCGAACGCCGTGGATAACTCCGAAACGCCCGCCCCCACTGCCTGCCATCCCACAATCAGGTGGTTATCACGCCGCGCCACGACCCGCACAAAGCCGCTTTTTGACTCCAGGGTCATTGCCCGCCCGTTGGCCGCGAAGGGGAAACTCGCGACCAGACAATCCAGGCCCAACACGTGAGCCTCTTCCGGCGTTTTGCCGACCACCACTAACTCCGGGTCGGTAAAACACACCGCCGCAATGGCCACCGGGGCGAACTCCCGGGCTTTGCCGGCGATCAATTCCGCGACCATTTCGCCTTGGGCCATGGCTCGGTGGGCCAACATTGGCTCGCCAGCCAAATCGCCGATGGCCCAGACATTGCGCATGCTGGTCTGGCAGCGTTCGTCGATTTTCACCGCCGCGCCGTTCATGTCCAGGGCTAGCGCTTCAAGGTTCCAGCCCTGGCTGTTGGGTTTGCGCCCCACCGCTACCAATACTTGATCAGCGCTCAAGGCCAGGCGCTGGCCTTGGGGATCACGCACCTGCAGGGTCTTGGTTTCAGAATCAAAGCCTTCAACGTTGTGTTGCAGGTACAGCTTCACGCCCAAATGCTTCAAGGTGTCGGCAATTGGCTGCGTCAGCTCTTGATCGTAGGCCGGCAAGATTCGGTCACGGGCTTCGACCACACTGACTTCGGCACCTAGTTTGCGATAGGCGATGCCTAATTCCAGACCGATATAACCGGCGCCCACCACGATCAGATGCTGGGGAATCGAATCCGGCGTCAGCGCTTCGGTGGATGAAATAATCGGCCCACCCAAGGGCAGAATGGGCAAGTTTACCGACGTCGAACCCGTGGCCAGCAGCAAGTGTTCACACTGAATATGCAGGCCGTCCACTTCAACGGTTTTACCGTCAATAATCCGCGCCCAGCCGTGAATCACCTGCACTTTGTTTTTCTTCAATAACGCCGCAACGCCGGTGGTCAGGCGGTCAACAATGCCGTTCTTCCAGTTCACGCTCTGGGCAATGTCCAAGGTCGCCGATGGCACGCTGATGCCCAACGCTGAATGTTTGCTGAAGCCATTGGTTTGGTGAAACTGCTCGGCAACATGAATCAACGCCTTGGACGGAATACAGCCGACGTTCAAACAGGTGCCGCCCAACGCCTGGCCTTCCACCAGAACCGTCGGAATGCCCAGTTGACCGGCGCGAATCGCCGCAACGTAACCGCCTGGACCGCCGCCGATGATCAGCAATGTAGTGTTCAAAGTCTGCATGCTCACTCCAGAAACAGCGTGGCGGATTGTTCGAGCAAGCCGCGAATGGCCTGGATGAATTGCGCCGCGTCCATGCCATCGACCACCCGGTGATCGAACGAGCTGGAGAGGTTCATCATCTTCCGAATGACGATCTGGCCGTTGATCACCATCGGCCGCTCAACGATGCGATTGACGCCGACGATGGCCACTTCCGGCAGGTTCAACACTGGCGTGCTGACGATCCCGCCCAACGCGCCGAGGCTGGTCAGGGTGATGGTAGAACCGGACATTTCATCGCGGCTGGCTTTGCCGGTACGCGCGGCGGTGGCCAGTCGCGAGATTTCCTCGGCAGTGGCCCACAGGCTGCGGGTTTCAGCGTGGCGCACCACTGGCACCATCAAACCGTTGTCGCTTTGGGTGGCGATGCCGACATGCACTGCGCCGTGGCGAGTAATGATTTGTGCCTCGTCGTCGTAGCGGGCATTGATCTGCGGGAAGTCACGCAACGCCACGACCATCGCCCGCACCAGGAACGGCAGCAGCGTCAGCTTGCCGCGACTGGCGCCCCACTTATGGTTAAGGTGCACGCGCAACTCTTCCAGCGCAGTGACGTCGATTTCTTCCACATAGCTGAAATGCGCGGCACGCTGGGTGGCGTCCTGCATACGCTGGGCAATTTTGCGACGTAAACCAATGACCGGGATCTGCTTCTCATCGGTGCGCTGGCCGTACGCAGCGGCCGGTGCCGGAGCGGATTGCGGGCTGTGTTCGCGCTGTTCAATATAGGCGTCAAGGTCTTCGTGGCGGATATTTCCGGCAGGACCCCGACCTTGCACCAAACGCAAGGCAATACCCAGATCCAGCGCGCGTTTGCGCACGGCTGGGGATGCCAGTGGACGTTCGTCAGCTTCACGTGGGATATGCGCTTGCACCGAGGAGTTAGCCTGCGCAACGGCTGGCTTCGGTGCGTCCTCAACATTGACCTTCGCCTGACCAGCGGGCGCGGTAGCCCTGGCCTGCGCAGGTTCGGGCTCAGGCTGAGGCTCAGGCTTAGCGACAACCGCCGACTCCCTGTGATTGCCCTCGCCCTCCACTTCAATCCGGATCAGCTCGCTGCCCACGGCCATGACTTCGCCGGGCTGTCCGCCCAGGGCGATAACAATGCCAGACACCGGCGACGGAATATCCACCGTGGCCTTGTCGGTCATCACGTCGGCCACCACCTGATCTTCAATCACCCGGTCGCCAACTTTGACGAACCATTCGACCAATTCCACTTGTGCGATGCCTTCACCAATGTCCGGCATTTTAATAACGTGCGTGCCCATTCAGACCTCCATAACCCGTTTCAAGGCCGCACCCACCCGGGCGGGACCAGGGAAATACGCCCACTCTTGCGCATGGGGATACGGTGTATCCCAACCAGTAACGCGCTCAATGGGTGATTCCAGGTAGTGGAAGCAATGCTCTTGAATCAACGCCACCAACTCGGCGCCAAACCCACAGGTACGCGTGGCTTCATGCACCACCACACAGCGGCGGGTTTTCTTGACTGAGTTGACGATGGTTTCCAGGTCCAGCGGCCACAGGCTGCGCAGGTCGATGACTTCGGCGTCGACGCCGGTTTCTTCCGCAGCGACTTGCGACACATACACCGTGGTTCCGTACGTCAGCACGGTAACGTCGTTGCCGGGACGGGCAATCGCCGCCACGTCCAGCGGCACTTTGTAATAACCGTCAGGCACAGCGCTGGCTGGGTGTTTCGACCATGGCGTCACCGGACGGTCGTGATGACCGTCGAATGGGCCGTTGTACAGGCGTTTCGGTTCAAGAAAGATCACCGGGTCATCGCATTCGATGGAAGCGATTAACAGCCCTTTGGCGTCATAGGGATTGGACGGCATGACCGTGCGCAAACCACAGACCTGGGTAAACATCGCTTCGATGCTCTGGCTGTGGGTCTGGCCGCCGTAGATTCCGCCACCGCAGGGCATGCGCAGGGTCATGGGGGCAGTGAACTCGCCCGCCGAGCGATAGCGCAAGCGTGCGGCTTCGGAAATGATCTGATCCGACGCGGGGTAAACGTAATCGGCGAACTGAATCTCCACCACAGGTCGCAGACCGTAGGCGCCCATCCCCACCGCGACGCCGACGATCCCGCTTTCGGAGATCGGCGCGTCAAACACCCGGGAAGTGCCGTATTTGTTTTGCAGCCCTTCGGTACATCGAAAAACCCCGCCGAAGTAGCCTACGTCCTGACCGAATACCACCACGTCGTTGTCGCGTTCGAGCATCACGTCCATGGCCGAGCGCAGCGCCTGGATCATGGTCATGTTGGTGGTGGTCATGGCGGTGTCCAACTGGATGTCGTTGTTAAGATCGTTCATGTCAAATCCCCAGTTCCTGACGTTGGCGACGGAGGTGTTCGGGCATCTCTTTATAAACGTCGTCGAACATCGTCGCGGCGCTAGGCGTTTGCCCGCCCGCCAGGGTGCCGTAGCGCTCGGCCTCTTTTTGCGCGGCAATAATCTCGGCTTCGAGCTCAGCGCTAGTGGCGGCGTGCTCTTCCTCAGACCATTGGCCGATATGAATCAAATGCTGCTTCAAGCGCAGGATCGGGTCGCCCAACGGGAAATGACTCCAGTCATCGGCCGGGCGGTATTTGGACGGGTCATCGGAGGTCGAATGCGGACCGGCACGGTAGGTCACCCACTCAATCAACGTCGGCCCCAAGTTGCGCCGCGCACGTTCGGCAGCCCATGCGGACGCCGCGTATACCGCGACAAAATCGTTGCCATCGACGCGCAATGACGCAATACCGCAGCCGACGCCACGGCCGGCAAAGGTCGTAGCCTCGCCGCCTGCAATCGCCTGGAACGTGGAGATTGCCCATTGATTGTTGACCACGTTAAGAATCACCGGCGCGCGGTAAACGTGGGCAAATGTGAGAGCGGTGTGGAAATCGGATTCAGCGGTGGCGCCGTCGCCGATCCAGCCCGACGCGATTTTGTTGTCGCCTTTGATCGCCGAGGCCATGCCCCAGCCCACCGCCTGCACAAATTGGGTGGCGAGATTGCCGGAAATGGTGAAGAAGCCAAAGTCACGCACTGAGTACATGATGGGTAACTGACGGCCTTTGAGCGGGTCGCGTTCGTTGGACAGCAGTTGGCAGATCAGGTCCACCAACGGCACCTCGCGGGCCATTAAAATACTTTGCTGGCGGTAGGTCGGGAAGCACATGTCGGTGACGTTCAAGGCCAGGGCCTGGGCGCTGCCGATGGCTTCTTCGCCGAGACTTTGCATGTAGAACGACATTTTTTTCTGACGCTGGGCGACCACCATGCGGTTGTCGAAGATTCGCGTCTTGAGCATGGCGCGCATGCCTCTGCGCAGAACCTCGACGGGCACGCCTTCAGCCCATGGTCCAAGTGCTTGACCCTGATCGTCAAGGACGCGGATCAACCCTTTGGCGAGGTCGGCGGTGTCAGCGGGTTCGACATCGACGGGCGGCTTGCGCACCACGCCGGCGCCGGTCAATCGCAGGTAGGAAAAATCGGTTTTACAGCCTGGACGGCCGGAAGGTTCAGGAACGTGCAGGCGCAGGGGTTCGTATTCGTTCATGGCTATTCTCTACGCTCGCTCTTGTCATATATTTTTTATTGGGCGTTAGGTTGGGCGTTGGAGCGGTATCAATGTGTTGGACAAACCTTGGTGTCTCTTGTCCTACACAAATCATATTCCTGAGCGTGGAGAATATTTTTCTCATGTTGGTTGCGCGAAAGGTCATTTAGGGACAATTATTCCTCATAACTAAAACAAACAGGCGTATTTGTCTCATGCGGAAGCTGGATCGGACTGATATAGGGATTCTCAACAGCCTTCAGGAGAATGCCCGCATCACCAATGCGGACCTGGCACGCTCGGTCAATCTTTCCCCTACCCCGTGTTTCAACCGGGTCAAGGCCATGGAAGAACTGGGGCTGATTCGCCAACAAGTCACCTTGCTCGACCCCGAATTGCTGGGATTGCACGTCAATGTGTTCATCCATGTCAGCCTAGAAAAGCAGATTGAAGAAGCCCTGCATGTGTTCGAGGCCGCCATCGCCGACCGCCCCGAAGTCATGGAGTGCTATTTGATGGCGGGCGATCCGGATTACCTGTTGCGGGTGCTGGTGCCGACTATTCAATCCTTAGAGCGGTTCCTGCTGGACTTCCTGACCAAAGTGCCGGGCGTGGCGAACATTCGTTCGAGCTTTGCATTGAAACAGGTGCGTTATAAAACTGCGCTGCCGCTGCCCGCCAATGGTTTAACGCTTGGTAACTAGGTCCGATTGAACCGATGAAATACTCCCGACTTTCACGACTTCCGTGGCTGCTGCGCAAATTGCTGCGACCCCTGCTGGACCCCTATCGCCGTTACCGGCATGCCCGAGTAATTCACTCGGTACGCGTGTCGCTGGGCTTGCTGGCGTCGATTTTGCTGACTACTGGCATCAACCTTCCCCACGGCGAATGGGCTTCGATCACCATGCTGGTGGTGATTGGCGGCCTGCAGCACCACGGCAATATCGGCAAAAAAGCCGCGGAACGGGCATACGGCACGCTGATCGGGGCCGCAGTCGGGCTGTTGTTTATTGCCCAGTTCGCGTTTTTCGGCAGCCAGATTCTCACCTACCTGGGCATCTCGGTGGTGTGCGGATTTTTTGCCTATCACGCGATTGGCAAAGGCGGTTACACGGCGCTGCTGTCGGCCATTACCGTGTTCATTGTGGCTGGCCATGGCGACAATCCTGTGGCCGATGGCCTGTGGCGAACGGTGGATATTTTGATCGGCATCGTGCTGGCCCTGGCGTTTTCATTCGCCTTGCCGCTGTACGCGGTGTTTTCCTGGCGCTACAACCTGGCGAGTGCCTTGCGTGATTGCGCGGCGATCCATAGCCGCATCATTAACGGCCAATCGGTGACCGATGACGAGTACCTGAAGCTGATGAACCGTTTGAACAGCGCCATGGTGCAACTACGGTCGTTGATGCCGTCGGTGTCCAAGGAAGTGAAGATTTCGGCCAATCAACTGGATGCAATCCAGCGCAACCTGCGGATGTGCATCAGCACCTTGGAGATTCTCGCCAACACCCGACCTGCCGCTACCGAGGAGCAGGCCATGGCCTCGCTGCAACATTCACTGAAAGCAGAAAACCGTCAGATACGCGTCCAGTTGGTGGGCATGGCCCGCGCCCTGCAAACCGGTAATGCCGAGCGGCTCGAACGTCCGGTGACGGGCGTGGACAAAGAACCTATGACCCACACCCCGGTGTACTCGGCGCTGGACGGCTATCGGCTGTTGACCCTGCAATTGGCCGCCAACATCGATGACATGCGCCAACGCCTGGCCAAGGTTTCCAGGCAATGGAAGATTTGATTCGCACGCGTAGTCAGGCAGTGCTGGACAGATCCCGCGCTGCGTTGGAAAGTAAATCGTAATTTTTCGTTACGGATTCATTAGGGGATAGCGCCATGATCACCGACAACGTTCTCGATAACCTGTTTCCCACCGCTGCCGACATTCCGGAAGCTTATCGCCTCAACGGTCAAATCGAACAGCGCGAGTACTTGGTGGATGGCGTGCTGCAGATCTGGCCAGGACCGCTGGCACCCGTGCACAGCCCGGTTCACCTGAGCACCGACCACGGTGACGAACAGATTATGCTCGGCAGCACGCCGTTGCTGGATGCCGCCACTGCATTGACTGCCCTGGATGCCGCCGTCCACGCCTACGACAGAGGCCAGGGCGTTTGGCCGACCATGCGCGTCGCCGAACGTATTCAGCACGTCGAAGCCTTCCTGTTGCGCATGCGGGAGCAACGTACGGCGGTGGTTAACTTACTGATGTGGGAAATCGGTAAAACCCTAAAGGATTCCGAGAAAGAGTTCGACCGCACTTGCGATTACATTGTCGAAACCATCACTGCCCTCAAGGAACTGGATCGTCGCTCCAGCCGTTTCGAGCTGGAACAGGACACCTTGGGCCAGATTCGCCGCGTGCCCATGGGCGTGGCGTTGTGCATGGGCCCTTATAACTATCCGCTGAACGAAACCTTCACCACCCTGATTCCGGCGTTGATAATGGGTAACACGGTTGTGTTCAAGCCAGCGAAATTGGGCGTACTGCTGATTCGCCCTCTACTCGAAGCGTTCCGCGACAGCTTCCCCGCCGGTGTAATCAACGTTATCTACGGCAGCGGGCGGGAAACCGTCAGCGCCCTGATGGCCAGTGGCAAGGTGGATATCTTTGCCTTTATCGGCACCAACAAAGCCGCCAGCGCCTTGAAAAGGCTGCACCCGAAACCACACCGTTTGCGTGCCGCGTTAGGCCTGGACGCGAAAAACCCAGGCATCGTGCTGCCCAGCGTTGACCTGGACAACGCCGTCAGCGAGTGCCTGACCGGCTCGTTGTCGTTCAACGGCCAACGCTGCACCGCACTGAAAATTCTGTTCGTCCACGAAGACGTGGTCGACAGCTTCATCGAAAAATTCAATCGCAAGCTTGAGACACTCAAACCCGGCATGCCGTGGGAGCCAGGCGTTTCCCTGACCCCGCTGCCAGAACTGGGCAAGACCGACTATTTGAGCTCGCTGGTGGCAGACGCCATCAGCAAAGGCGCGAAAGTGGTCAACGCCAAAGGCGGCGAGATTCGTAGTTCATTCTTCTACCCGGCGGTGCTGTACCCGGTCACCACCGACATGCGTGTCTACGCCGAAGAACAATTTGGCCCGGTGATACCCATTGTCCCCTACCGCAATCTGGACGCGGTTATTGATTACGTGCTCGAGTCCGACTTCGGTCAGCAACTGAGTATCTTCGGCAACGACTCCGCCGAAGTCGGGCGCCTGGTTGATACGTTCGCCAACCAGGTAGGGCGCATCAATATCAACGCCCAATGCCAACGCGGCCCGGACACTTTCCCGTTCAACGGCCGCAAAAACTCAGCCGAAGGAACGTTATCGGTACACGATGCGTTACGAGTGTTCTCGATTCGGACACTGGTCGCGACCAAGTTTCAGGACGGCAACAAAGCGCTGATTAGCGAGATTATTCATAACCACGAATCCAATTTCCTGACCACTGACTATATTTTCTGATCGCTTTGACATCGATACATCCGAGCGCACTCGCAACAGGGTGCGCTGATTGGAGGTAATCACGGCCCGACGTTGGCGTTTCAGCCAGCGCTGGCTTGGGTGGCGTTCAATCTCATCTCCCTTAGGGTAAAACAGCGGGCAGAGATATAGCTGGCCTGGTTTTCCTTTGCAGGAATTTTTACTTTTTTACCTGTTCACCCTTTCAGCCCGGAACCCACATGCTCAGTTACACAGGCGGACTCATCCTTTTTGCCGCCCTGCTCCACGCGAGCTGGAACGCTATGCTGCATGGCAACTCCGATCGGTTCTTGTCCATGACGTGGATGAGCATTGTGATCGCGGCAGTCGCTACGCTTGTCATCTTCTTCACACCGTGGCCGGCGAACGCAGCCTGGCCGTACATCATCGCATCGGGGCTGGTGCATATCGTCTACAACATGAGCCTCGTTTGGGCATACCGCCGCAGCGATCTGGGGGAGGCGTATCCGATTGCGCGAGGTTCGTCTCCGCTGCTGGTCACCCTCGGCGCGGCACTTTTCGCCCATGAGGTGATCGGCCCGCTGCATGCTTTGGGGATTGTGATGATCTCGAGCGGCATCATCGCGCTCGCGTTGCAGGGCCGTCGGCTGACGGGCGGGGGCGTGCTGGCCGCGTTGACCACCGGCGCGACAATTGCTCTGTATACCGTGATCGACGGGATGGGTGTGCGGTTATCCGGCGACCAGGCCCTCGCCTACACCGCATGGATGTTCCTGTTTTATTGGCTGATGCCGGTGCTGTTCGTCGCAATGCGTGGGCTCGCCGCGCTGTGGATACCAGTGCGCACGGCACCGGCCGTAGTCGGCTCGTCACTTGTCGGCGGGCTGGTGTCTATCGCAGCGTATGGCATCGTGATCTGGGCGTTGCAAGCCGGCGCGATGGGCGCGGTGTCGGCACTACGCGAGACCAGCGTGGTGTTTGCGGTACTGATCGGGCGAGTGTTTCTGGGGGAGTCGGTCAGCGGAAAACGCTGGCTCGCTTGCGTGATCGTCGCGGCCGGGGCGATGTGTCTGGGGCTCTGACCCGGCGCGGTTTCGACTGCCCATCAGGGCAGGTAAATAAGGAATTTGGCCCCTCCCAACTTGCCACCGTTAGCGAGTTCGATGTGCCCGCGCACGCCGCTACGCTCGTGTCGTTCGGCAATGCGCGCAGCGAAATAGAGGCCCAGGCCGGTACTTCCGCTGTTTTGATTGATGCCTTGCACAAAGTCTGATTGACGCTCAAGCATCTGCTCGGGGTACCCTGGCCCGTCGTCATTTATCGTCAATACGAGCTGCCCCGCTTCTTTGTGAGCGCTGATCAATAGAGCGTGGCGCGCATAGCGGATAGCGTTGATGATGATGTTTGCCACCACCGAACCGATCAAATCACGGTCAAAAAAGCCAAGCTCATTAAACCCGTCGACTTCATAGGTCGCGACCAGGCCATGACTGTGCAAGACGTCCTGGTGGAAGGCCAACAGCGCGCCAATAAAATCATCCAGGTCTTGATAATCGGGGCGTAGCGGTAACTGATTGACGCCGAGTTTGTATAACCCGAGCAGTTGCACCAGCATTCCGTTGAGGTGGGCAAATTCATATTCGATGGCCCCGTGCTCGGGAATGCCTTGCTGGGCTGCGGGCAGTTGCGTCAGCCACTGGTTATGAGCATTCATCAACGTCGACAGGGAATTTTTCATGTCATGTACGACGGAGGCGATCACCATGGAGAAGTCTAACCCCTCATCGTTATCCTTCATGCGCCAAACGCCCGGACTTGCAATTTTTTATAACGCTCAAAGCGAGGATCGGTGTCAGGCATCAGGCCGATCATTTCCAGGCAAACTCGACATTCTTCAAGGCCCGCAGCGCTTGGCGGCGCACCCTTCACATAAAGCAACGCTTGCACCAGGTTCAGCGCGATACTGATGTTCTTCGATTGCAACGCCAATGCACTGCGGAAGAAGCCCTGCGCTTCGGCAAGATTACCGGCCTTGTAGCTACGGACACCCTGAAGGTTGAGATCGGCAGCGGCCTTGCCCGCCCCGAGGATAACCGGATCATCGGTCAGGAGGGCGATGCTTTGCATGATAGCCGGGTCGTCACCGTATATTTCTACGCAACTTTTCAGCAGCCCGGCGCCAGCCTCTTCTTGGCCTAACTGCTGGAGCTGAGTCGCAACCAATAGCGCCGCGTCAGAACCCAGAAAATTATCCATGCTCTGAAGAAGGGCCAATGACTGCGCAGTCAATTTCGCCGCAGCTTCCGGGTCCGAGTGCTTCAAGCTGGTTGCTTTCATCAAGCCAGTGCGCAATTGCAGCCCTTGATCGTTTGCATACTCCTTGGTGACATCGCCCAATGTCTGGTTGATCTCCACCCGGGAGCGCGCATCCAGTCCGTTGTCGCCATTCTTGCTGATTAATGCGTGCGCCAGGCCCAGGTTGCTCTCTGGGTCCTTGAAGCGAGAATACTTGCCTTGAGACACTGCGTGGCGATAGGCCTTAGAGGCACTTTCAAAATCGTCGTTACCCAACGCCAGCTTGCCGAGCAATCTTTGCCGACGTACCGCTAACGGCGATAGTCGTACAGCAGCTTCGAGCACGCTTTGAGCGCGCTTGACCTCTCCACGAACTACCAATACATCGGCCAGGCCATCATAAAGTGTCGGAATCATCGGGAAGGCCACGATTGCCCGCTCATAAACGGTCTGCGCCTCACTGGCCTTACCCGTTTTGAGCAACAAGGTGCCCAGCGCGGCGTAAGCCCAAGGTGTAGCGCGGTCAGCCAAAATTGTCTTGAGCAAGCTTTCCAGCTCATCAAGCTGATTCAGATCGCGCAGGGCATAGGCCTTGTAACGTAAGCACAGAGGCGCGTAGCGCTCATCTTTTTTGGCCAGGCTGGCGCAGGCGGCTAACACTTCAGCAGGCTTATTGCGGTCAAGCGCTTGTAGAATCGGCTTGAGCAAGGTTTTGCGCTGCACGAGCTTTTCCAGACGTTGGGCCAAACCGGCGCGGTTGAACGGTTTGGTCAAGTAGGCATCTGGCTCCCACTCCAGGGCACTCATTACCATGGCCTGGCTATTTTCGGCAGTGACCATGATGAAAATGGATTCATGGCTCGTCAGCTTGTCGACCATCAGGTCTTCAAGCACCTGCTGGCCATTTTTCTTACCGTCACCAAAATTGAAATCATGCAGGATAACGTCGTAGCGCTTCAGCGCACACATGGCCAGTGCCTGCTCACCCGTATCGGCGGTATCGACGATCATCGCACCGAGTTCGCGCAGCATGGACCTGACCGAGCTACGAAAGTCGGAAAAATCATCGGCGATGAGAAAGCTTGTTTTGGTGTACACCAGCATGGAGATTCCAGTCATGGAGGTAATAGGGGTAGCCCAGGCAAATATCCATGCAAGGCCGAATTCAGCGCCGCTGAACCCCCACTATCGCTCTATCGCGCCAGCGGGCACTCAGTCATATGATGCTTTTACCGCATTTGTAAGAAAAAGACAGCACCGCGGTACGCGCGGCATCGCTTTACTGAGCGTCTTTCAAATAATCCCCGAGCGCGGTTAACGGAGCATCAAGCGCCTCCATCGTTTCAACGCGACCGAATTCGCTCGAAAGTTTATGAAGCTCCTTACCCAGCGGCGTGTTGGCACCGCCTAAAGCGTCTAGCGCCAATTCAAGACACTCGTCCATTTTAAGCTGAATAGCCTTGACATCGCCTCTGCGAACCAACAAGCCGAAAACGTCTTTCTGGTAATCATCCATCACCGCGTCTTTGCGCCGAATCGGACTTCCACCCTCCTCCTCATAAGCCAGTTTGAGGAAAAAAAGGGCAACGGTTTCCAGTGATGATTCCAACGGATGAATCCTTGTAGGGGGTTGACTGGCGCGGTCCATGGCGACCAATCGATAGGTGCAGTACGCCAAGCCTGTCAGGGTAACCATGCCAACAAGTGAATCTATATCTGTATCGGCCTGTGCAAAGAAAACAAAAGCATTTTTCAGGCATTACGGCGATTCACGCAATAAAACGGCCGCCGACGTTATCGCAATGCCACACGTATATTAAACGCCAGAACTGAAAACGGGGAGCCTCTGTTAAGAAGTCTCCCCATTTTGATGCCCGCGCCGCTGTCAGCACTTAAGCTGACGGTCCAATCCGCCAGAGCGGGGACAAATATTCCAGCGAACTTTGGTAATGCCCTGACCCTCTGCCGTTGTGATTGCCACCGTTAGAAAACGAGCGACCGGAAGTATCTGCTGCGGCAGTCCGCATTCGATTGCAGCCAGGATCCACGCATCGAAATCCGTCATCTGCTCAGCGTGATGAAGAATAACTTTCTTCACCCCATGATGCAGGTAGTGAATTTCGTAAACCTTCAAGCCGTCCATTGCCAGCTCCGAATCGTCATTCAGTGTTGGTGATGAGGTCACCGTTATACTACCTCTTCGACCATTCAACACTGGCTATCCCGCGAAGTTCGGCTTGGGGCACGCTGAGCTTGGGTACTTGGTCTGAGCGGTATTTGGGGATCTGGGCGATACCCGCATCTACCGTCGCCCAATGCCACGCCTCGGCTTTGTCCATGTGCGGGGCACTAATGTAAAACGTCTTGTAGCTACCGTTTAGCAGGTAATCAATTCGATAGTGTGCGTGCTGGGCCATAGGTCAGTCCGTACGTTGTTAGCGATCAACAAATGATTCCTACGGCGAGCAAAAATTCCTTTTTTTCGCCGCTACCATTTGCTCCCCCCGAATATCGACTAAGCGCCTTGACCTAGAGCGGCTTCTCTTCATTGGCCGTTATGCAAAAACCGAGTTCAATCGGCCCTTTATTCTAGACAGGCATATGTTTTATGCCTGCGACCGGCGTTCTCGGCATCTGCGACGGAGGGGACACTCTCAGGCCTCACCAAGGGGCAAGCGACTCAACACACCGCCTGCCCTCCTTCGCATCCTTCCGAGAGTACTCTTCATGAACCGGCTTAAAGGCAAAATTGCAGTCATCACCGGTGGTAGCAGCGGCATTGGCCTCGCAACCGCTCAACGTTTCGTGAACGAAGGCGCATACGTCTTTATCACTGGCCGTCGCCAGGCAGAACTGGACAAAGCGGTAGCCCTCATTGGTCAAAACGTCACAGCGGTTCAGGGTGATGTGTCCAGTCAAGAAGATTTGGACCGGCTGTATGCGGTGGTACAAACCGAAAAAGGCGCCATTGACATACTGTTCGCCAACTCCGGCATCGTCGACTCCATAGGCATCGACGAGATCAGCGCTGAACACTACGACAAGACTTTCGACGTTAATGTCAAAGGCCTGTTGTTTACCGTACAGAAAGCCCTTCCGCTGATGCGCAACGGTGGGTCGATCATCTTGACTGCGTCAATCGCCTCAACCAAAGGCATTCCCGGTTACAGCACCTACAGCGCGACCAAAGCCGCCGTACGTTCATTCGCCCGCACCTGGACCCTGGAACTCAAAGATCGCGGCATTCGCGTCAATACGCTTAGCCCTGGCCCCGTCGATACCCCGATCATGGAAAGCCAGGCCAGCACCCGGGCCGAAGCTGATCAGTTGAAAGCCAGGTTCGCTCAGGCCATTCCGCTGGGTCGTTTGGGTCGCCCGGATGAATTGGCCTCGGCGGCACTGTTCCTGGCCTCCGACGAAAGCAGCTTCGTAGCCGGCATCGACTTGTGCGTTGACGGTGGCATGGCTCAGGTGTGACCCTCTGACCCGACCCGTCTGTTTCTGAACCTCATCTAGCGAGAACACTTTATGTATTTTTTGAACTTCAGTTTCACTAAAACGCCCGCCGAAGCTGCACCCGTTAGCCCCCTTCACGGCGCATGGGTAAAGAAGTACCTGGATGAGGGAATTTTCCTCATGGCGGGCGCCAAGACCAGTGGTTTGGGCGGCATGATTGTTGTCAGGAGCATCGAGAAAAAGCACCTGCGGGAGCTTTTGGCTGAAGACCCTTACCTGTTGCAAGACATTGGGGAGTATCAGATCAGCGAGATCAACATCGCGCTGACCCAGCCTGAATTCGAGGCGTTTAAAAGCCTATGATTTGAGAGGCTAAACTGCAGAAGAGGTGTCGCGCAGGCTTGTCGCCAGGGCCGAGGCAAAAGACGTCAGCATTGCGGTGCTGCTGCCCCGGCCATCCTGGACATTCAGGAGACTAACGGCTAGCGACAAACTCGTCGTAGAAAGCCCATGCGGCCAGGTTCTTATCCTTCGCTTCAATCATGACGTCGAAGCGGTCCAAAAACTTCAGCACGTATTCGTTGGTCCAACGATTCCACATTTGTGCGCTGTGACCGTATAAATCTCGTTTGGGCATCAAACCAAGCAGCCTATTCATTTCTAATTTCTGGTCGGCACTAAAACCTAATTGCTGCAGACGCTCCTGTGGCTGTGAGTAGTGCATGGTTGGCCGAACCCCTCGCCAACTTTCGATGATTCGCTGCACGCGCGGGTCATCAGGTGCAATGTAATCTTCCTCGTTGATCCAGCAGTGATGGACATCCAGTACAACCGGCGCCAAGTCAGAGAGTTGCAGACAAGCGTCGACGCCGTAAATCTTTTCCTCATTTTCAAACGTGATGCAGTTATGCGATACCGAGGATAACCGCGGCCAGATTGACCGGATACCCTCCCCGCCCAGCCGACCCGCTATATGCACATTGCATTTGAAATCCTGAAAACGGGCGCCGTAGCCCATCATTCGAATCATGTCGGCGTGGTATTCAAATTCGGCAATACTGTTTTCAACCACCGTAGGCTTGTCTGAACCCAACACGCAATATTGCCCTGGATGAAATGACAAGCGAATATCAGCCCCCCGCGCCAGCGTGCCGATGGCGCAAAAGCGCTCACCTAACCAACTTTGAATATTAGGCTCCTGGTAAAACGCGCTTACCTTCGAGTGGCTATAGAACGGCAATAAATCGCTGCTAAGCCGCAGCATACGTAATGTGGGTGGTAGCTCGGCAACATACGCAATCAAGCGCAGCTGAGCCTCAAGATTGTGTGTGACGACTTCGACCAGCTTGTCCCGAGCCAACTGCGGGGCCACACCTTCCATCCAGCGTAACGTGGTAGTACGAGGATTGAATGCGCTTTCGATCAGCTTCAACTCACCAATTGAAAGGTCGCGGAAAGAATGGCGGTACTGGCACGCAAAGCCAATTCGAGAGTGAGTCATGCCGATGGTTTTCAACCTGTACGGTGCGCGGATAAATAGCGTCTTTATTGCAAACGTAAAATAATGATTTGATGAGTTTCAAAAAATTCAGCGCAATGATGCTTGCCTGGACAAATGGTCGTCTCCGACGCAACCCCCGTCCCAACTGATGATCTATGCAACTTGAAGGCAGCAGAAAAACGACAAGGCCAACGTATCACTACGTCGGCCTTGTCGTTTGTATCGTATCCAGAGAGGCACATCACTCGATCAACCGCGACGACCGTCCAAGCTAAAACGGCCAGCACCGAAGGCGATTACTTGCAGCAAGCCACCGGTCATGGCGATGTTCTTGAAGAAATGAATGAATTGGTTCTGGTCAGCCAGGTTGTTGTGGAAGGCAAACGCAGTAGCCAGAGTGAACAGGGCCATGATGGTTGCGACAACTTTGGTGCGGTAACCAAGGACCAGCGCAATGCCGCCACCCACTTCAACCAGAATCGCCAGACCCAGTGCCACCGCTGGCAGCGGCAAGCCGACCGACTGGATGTATCCGATCATCATCGCTGGGGCGGTAATTTTCGAGAAGCCCGAGAGCAGAAAGATGGCGGCGAGGAAGATCCGCCCTACCAACGCCACACTGGCTTGGGTAGTGGATGCATCGAAACCAGTCGAGTTCGAGGTAGTAACGGCGGATTGCGACATGAGTTTTATCACCTGATTGAGTCAGCACAACCGGCATGGCTTGCTGCGATGGGGCGGATTCTGGCACTCCATAACTAATCGCAATAGCCGGTTAATTTCGACGTTTATATTCTAAATTTTGGAACATAGGGTTTTGATCGAGGTAGAGTGGCGCCTACGTTCGAAGAAACCACGTTTAAGGAACAAGCATGAGTTCCGCCCCAGGCACACCGACCCTTGACCAACTACGGGTTTTTCTGACGGTGGTCGAAGCAGGCAGTTTTGCGGGGGCTGCGCGCAAGCTGTATCGCGCCACGTCGGTGATCAGCTATTCAATTGCCAACCTGGAATCGCAATTGGGCGTGCAGTTGTTTGACCGCAAGACCACGCGCAAGCCGCAGCTCACTGTGGCCGGTCGTACGGTACTGATCGAAGCCCGTACAGTGTTCAATGGCATCGATGGGTTGCGGGCCAAGGTCAAGGGACTGGTGCAAGGACTGGAGGCCGAAGTGCATCTGGCGCTGGACGTGATGCTGCCAGCTTACCGGGTAGTGGATGCGCTCAAAGCGTTTCGCAGCGAGTTTCCCACCGTGTCCTTGCATTTACGGATCGAGGCCTTGGGGGCGGTGACTCAACTGGTACTCGACCATGATTCGACCTTGGGCGTTAGTGGCCCCTTGCACATGGGTTTTGGCGGCATCGAACGTATTGGCATTGGCGGAGTTGAGTTGATCCCGGTCGCAGCTCCCGGCCATCCTCTGGCACTGGGCAACCCAAATCCACCCGGTGCTGCACGTGAGCATGTACAACTCGTGTTGTCGGACCGTTCACCGCTGACCCGGGATAAAGAGTTCGCGGTTGTCAGTCCTCGCACGTGGAGACTGGCGGATCTGGGCGCAAAACATATGTTGCTGCGCGAGGGCATAGGCTGGGGCAACATGCCGACCCACATGGTCGAAGAAGACCTCGCCAGCGGTCGTCTGGTTCAGCTCGACCTGCCTGAGTACCGTAGCGGCCCATACAATTTCGATGTGATTTACCGCACCGACTCGCCGCCTGGGCCAGCGGCCGACTGGTTGATAGCGCGGTTTGTTGGACAGAGCAATGGCGCGCTGAAGGCCGCGAATTGCACGTAGTGCCGCCGGTTTGCGAAGGCGATCTGCCTAAGGACGCCTTACCAATCGTGCACCCAGAGTAAAAATAATGGCAACCCAACCACCAGAGATATAAATCGTTCCGAGGAGGAACAGGATGGACCGGCTGTCGGCGATGGAAACCTTCGTGTATGTAGTAGAGTCAGGGTCGTTCTCAGCGGCGGCCAGACGCCTGAAGATCGGTCAGCCTGCGGTTTCTAAAATCATCGCTCAGCTTGAAGACCGCTTGGCTGTACGACTCCTGCTGCGATCCACCCGTGGCCTCACGCCAACCGAGGCAGGTGCAGCGTTTTTTGAACGGGCCAAAAGAGCCATCGAAGAAGCCAACGAAGCAGACCTTGCGGCCCGTGGAGCGGGAACCGGACTCACAGGTACTTTACGTATCTGCGCAGCCGTCACCTTCGCTCGGCTGCACATTCTCCCTCGCCTGGGCGAGTTCCTGGACATGCACCCTGGCCTGGCCGTCGACGTGGTTCTGGACGATCACAACGTCAACCTTGTTGAAGAGGGAATAGATGTTGCGTTGCGAATGGGCACAATGACTGATTCAGGTTTGACAGCGCGTAAAATCGCCGAATGTCGTCGCATGGTTTTGGGCACGCCTGCCTACTTCGAACGCTTTGGGGAGCCAATGTCACCCGTGGAGTTGATGAACCACCAGGCGGTGATCTACTCGCAAAATGGCGGGGGAACCCACTGGCTGTTCAAACAAGGCAGCGCCGAGCAGTCGATAACGGTATCGGGACGAGTTCGCGTCACCGCGGCAGAAGGCGTACGCATCGCGGTGCTGACGAACCTTGGTCTGACGCTGTCTTCAGAATGGATGTTTGCACCGGAACTCGCTAGCGGCGAAGTCCAACAGGTACTCCAGGACTGGCAGCTCCCAGGTATGGACTTGTGGGCAGTCTTTCCGACCGGGCGTATGGCTAGCGCCAAAGCCCGAGCTTTTGTGTCGTATGTAGAGTTATTGCTAGCAAAAAATGGATCTCCAGGCGTCTGAATTAACTGACGCGCTTCCAAAAAGCCGCTACTGCCGCAGCGGCTTGACCCGACTGGCCTTAGCCACGCAGCGCTGGCAACAGCTCTGAAGGGTCTGGACGCGAGGTGTAATCCGGGTTTACTTCTGCGTAAGTGATGATGCCGTCTTGACCGATCACGAAGCGGCCTGGCATTGGCAAGGTCCAGCTTGGGTCATCATTGAACGCTGGCAGGTCGTTACCGAACGCTTTGTACAAATCGACCAGGTAGTCCGGCAGCTCAAAACGCAGGCCGAATGCAGCGGCGACCTCATTTCTGGTGTCGCTGAGGATCGGGAAAGTCAGGTGGTTTTGACGAACCGATTTTCGGCTATTGGCTTTGATCTGCGGCGAGATCGCAACCAGGCTGGCGCCCAGCGCAACGAACATAGGCAGGGCTTCTTCAAGCGCTTGCAGCTCCATGTTGCAGTATGGACACCACACGCCACGGTAGAAACTTACAACCAGTGGACCTTTGGTCAACAGTTCAGCAGAGGACACTGGGTTGCCGTCTGGATCGTTCAACGTAAAAACGGGAGCTTTGTCGCCAACTTTCAAAGCACGCTCGGCTTGGCCGGTGGCGATCAACTCCTCGGTAGCGCGTTTCATCACCACGTGAACTTCAGGCGGTGCGTTGTAAGGAGGTTTGCCGCCTACGAAGTCGGCTTTGAATGCGTCGAGCTTTGCTTGAAGAGTCATGATCGTTACCTGGATGAGTGAATGAAGTAAGTTCAATTGCCAGGTAATAATCACAGGCCGTCTGTGCCGTCGGTAGGGAGGCCACGGGCATAGCATTTATTCTTTGCAGGAATGTCAACGGCGGTACAACTGACGCTCGTCAACATCAGCGCAACCGTTAGCCAGACGACCCCAGAAGATTGTACGTGGCTACGTTGATATGGCTGCGCATTTCCCGCTCAGCCCGTGCCGAGTCGCGGTCGATAATGGCTTCGACAATTGCTTCATGCCCGCGAATGTAAACCTGCATGCTCTCAGGGCTCAACGATGACTCCTTCAATCGGCCCCAGATTTTACCAGCGCGTACCGCGTCAATGCTCTGATAGAGAGCGGTCAGTAGCCCGTTACGAGCGGCCTGCACCAGCACGCGGTGAAAGGTGGCGTCCCATTTTTCGAACGTCTCGTAAGAATCGGCATCGCGTCCCTTTTGAATCGCCTGCTGCAAAGATTCGATGTCGCTGGCGTTAGCACGTTGAGCCGCCAGTCGAGCGATCTGAGGCTCCAATATCAGGCGGGTCTCAAGTACCTCGCCCGGATAAGTCGTGGCCATATGTGAGATGAGCGGGGTATCGGCGCAGAGCGCAGCGCTGGCGCCGTAGGCGATGAAGGTCCCTCGACCGACCTGGCGGATCAATATGCCTTGGTTTTCCAACTGCGATAACTGACGACGTAGCGCTGTTCGGGCGATCCCCAAGCGCAACGCCAGATCCCTTTCCGGCGGCAACCGATCTCCGGGGGAGAAATCCTCTTCCCGGATATACGCCTGCAGGTTCGAAAATGTTTGGGCGTGGGTCATAGACTGAGTTCCATATTTCTGATGGTGCGCAGTATAAACGAAATTGGTTTTATTTTGAAAACCAATTTGACACCGGTTTGATTATTGGTTTTAACTTGTCCGGCCAACACACCTTCCTGCCCCCTACGCTTAGGGCGGTGGTGGACACCACTTCTCGCCCATTAAGCGGATCGCCATGCGACAACGACACTCCTGTCCCAAATCCTTCAAAGTCCAGGTCGTCCAAAATGTTGGCAGCCTGGTGCACCCATAGCAAGCGTTGCGCTGGGCGACGGCATCAACGCCAATCTGATGCGCAAATGGATACCGCTTTACCGCGACCTGGGCGGTAAAAACCTGCTAGCTTTCATTACTTTGACGTTAGAGCCGAACGCCCAAAGGTGTGCCGATCCCACGATTAAAATTGACGTGCCGTGCTGTCATAGACAGTTTGTCGTGAGCTGGCCTGTTAACGATCCTGAGGGTTGCGCGCGATTCGTCCGGGAACCTGTAAAATGCTCGTTCGCCTACTGCGTACGACCAAGGCGACC
>NZ_JAQGNX010000178.1 GCF_028293835.1 Pseudomonas sp. | reverse complement strand
CCGCCAGGGCCAAAACGGAGAAAGGCTTCTTTGTGCAGCAAGTCCCCCAAGTCAATGTTCCGACCACGGCTAACCAACTCGACGGTGATGGCGTACGGCGTGCTGACCGCCTCGTACCCCCTAAACGTGAGCACCTGCAAGCCAGGGTTTTCAATGCCCTTGATACTCAGCGTAAACGTCGGGGTAGTGGCCTGAGGCATGGGCGGAATCTCCACATCAAAAAGATGCGGCAACTCTGCGGGACTGTGCCTTTAACGGCTATCGGGGGGAGCCAACACAAGACGTAGGATGCGTCCTGCAAGCAAGTAATCCGAGGCCTACCGATGCTCGCCGTATAGCAAAAAACAGTAGGCAATCACTTGTAGAACTTCTAACTTACGTCGTTCCCGCTGTTTTGTGCGCCAAAATTCTAGATCGCCTGTAGACGTTGGCGAGACAGTGGACGCGAGGTGCCTGTTACACGCAGTGCTGCTCACATCGCCAGGAAGGACCTTGAAGCGCGATCCAGACATGCCGTCAATGAACAGCTGGCATCTGGGACTTACCCAAGCGATCTTTCAGAACCTTACCGACGTCGAGTCATCGTCACAACTTCAAGCCAACGATCCCCACGGTTCCCCTCGGGTTCGCCTGACCAAACCACGGAGTGACGACTTCTGATGTCCAGGGCTATATCTACATGGAGCACCCCGAAACCGGCCAAATCATTACGTCGGGCCGCTTGGTCGTGGTCAATGGGCAAGGCGAGTTCACTTACGATCCCGATTACGTTGCCAGCGGCAACTGGGTACCCGACCCAATTCGTTACCCGCTGCGCAGAGACATTTGGTCCGATCAGCAAGGGAATTCCCGGGCTCATCCCCGCCTAATCTGGCGATGGCTGTCGGCCGCCAGGGCCGCGCAGTGAGCCGCGCCAACCTGCTGAGTCATAGCGCGCACTTTGCTTTGAAGGCCGATCAAGCGGCGGCAGTACTGTCGGAGGTCATTAGTTGGGACGCTGAATTACGAGCGCATTATGAGCGCACACTCAAACGTACCGAACTGGCATTCGCCCTCGCCGCCATTGGGTCATCCCGTATTAATGCGTAGACACCGCAACTGACTGACGAAGAAGCGCAACACATCGCCTCGCCAACAAGCTAGCGCTTACAGAACGCGCTGGGGTTCGCGCTCCCAGGCCGAAACCCGGTTGCGGCCGTTTTCCTTCGACACATACAGCGCCTGGTCGGCCCGTTCGATCAAGTGTTTGTAGTCTGGAACCGGCTGACTCAAATCAGCCACGCCGAGGCTGATGGTACAGCGGATAGACTTGCCGTCATGTATCACTTCCTGGGCTTCCACGGCTTTGCGCAGACGTTCTGCGAAGGTGACCCCACCGGCCAACGAAGTGGCCGGCAATAACACCGCAAATTCTTCTCCGCCATAACGTCCGGCAATATCGAGGTCGCGGATATGTTCACGTATGGTATCGGACACGCACCGGATCACCTTGTCGCCCGCTTGGTGTCCATGGGTGTCGTTGACGCGTTTGAAGTGATCAATGTCGAACATCACCAAAGTGGTAGGCGTGTCGTAGCGGCAATGGCGAGCGTATTCAAGTTTGACCGACTCTTCCCAATGACCCCGGTTGTACAGCCCGGTAAGTCGATCGGTACTCGACAGCACTTGTAGCTGGCGGTTGGCAGCCTGCAGTTGGTGGGCATGGGTGGCGACGCCCGTCACGTCGTAGATCACCAGGCAAATATGGCTGATATCACCCGTGATCGAGCGTAACGGGAACAGCGTGGTGTTCTGGTACATGAAATCTTCCTGGCCGGTAATCGGCTGGTAGTTCTTGAAATGCACCAGGTACGGACGTTGTTCCCAAATGGTGAAGGCCGGCGTGCCAAGGGTCAGCACGCTCTCGATTTTCTTGCTGAACCAGGCCTGATTGACCTCCGGAAACAAGTCAAAAAAGGATTTGTCATGGGCCTCGCTGGGCACAACGCCAGAACGATTTTCCATGAAGGTGTTCCAGACCTGGACCTTATAGTCTCGGTCAAATACGACGATACCTACGTCGATGCTTTGGGCAATGGTCAATAGCCAATGCAGCTCTTTCATATCGATGCGGTCGTTCATGGTCAGCTCATCACGTAAGCAAGTTTTTTGGTGAGCCGATCTACCGAGTCTTCGGTGAACAACAGCAATAGATCAAAATGAACATTGTGACCTTCCAGGCTATAGCTGAGCTCTACCGCCAGCGTTCTCTTCCAGCGCCGCTGGTTAACCCGGATCAGCTCTTCAATGCCACCCTGGGTACCCAGTACTTGTGGATGGCCTTGGGAAAACACCACGTCAATTTGCTCGGCAATACCCGTCAAGCAGGCGCCAATCAGGATGGTTGACAAGTCCAGGAGCATTTCCATGTCGGAATAATCAACGGAGTCCCGCTGCATCAGATTCGCCATGTCGGCGATTTCAGAGCCATGGAAAATCAACAGCGCCTCACCGGCGATGCCGCCGCCGATATACCCCTGGCAAACCGCCGTCAATTGCTCGCCGCTCTGCGCATCGGCCAACGCCATGTGCAATTCGCCGACCTCGAGCATATTCACGTTCGGCAGCGGCAAATGCACGAACACCCCGAGCACCCGCGCCAACAACGCAGCCGCGCGGCCCATGGCGACGTTAATCACTTCCCGAAATGCATCCTGAAAGCTGGTCGCGGGCACAGCGCTTGGCTGGAGCACGGCGCCTACTCTTTTCGACTCGCCAAGTATTCCCAGATCCGTCAGCAGGTTTTTCAACTGTAGCGGTTCAACCGGCTTTTTCAGGAAGGCCAACGCCCCCAACTCCATGACCCGGCGTACCGCCTCAGTTTGAACATCGCCGGAAATGACAATGACCTTGGCCTGCAATTGCTCGTCACGGATAGCCGCCAGCACCTGATAACCGTCCATCTCGGGCATTGTCAGGTCGAGCAGAACCACAGTTGCCACCCCTTGGCGGATGGCAGCAATGCCTTCCTTGCCGTTGGTCGCCAACGTTACCGACACATCCCAATCGGTGGGTAATGCCCTCAATAGCTGCTTACGCGCCATATTGGAGTCGTCGCATATCAGCAGGGGAATGGTGGGCATCGTGCTCTTGTCTCACTGCATAAAGAGTTTCAGGTCAGGGCCAGCGCGCTGATGCACCGTTGGAGTGCGAAGTGTCTATCCATTGAGAGCGGAGTAATCAGGCCAGCTCGTTTTAAAAGCCGTCCTTATAACCGCATGTTCTTGCGCTATGCAATATCTGTGCAAATTGGCGATTAATTCGACCGCAACTGCCGGAGTGTTATCCAGCCGTTGCTTTCATATGATCGGCACAGCCCATTATTCAGTGAATATCACCATGAGCATTGACCTTCTCTCGTTTAAAACAAGTGCCGAAACTGCGCTGAATGTAGCGTCTACTTCATCGATTCAGCGGATATCGTCATTGAACTGGACGTCGATACGTCTCGAGCTTGAGCTTAACGGGTATGCCATTGTTTCCAAACTGTTACTTGCCGAAACGTGCGAGCATTTGGCGTCACTCTATGCGCAGGAGGCACTTTTTCGCTCCCGGGTAATAATGGCAAGGCATGGCTTTGGCAAAGGCGAGTACAAATACTTCAGTTACCCACTGCCCAGTTTGGTCCAGAACATGCGCAGCGGTTTCTACCCGTACCTGGCGTCAATTGCCAATGACTGGAACGAGCGAATGCAAATTCCCGTGCATTACCCGCCGACCCATGAAGCCTTTATTGATCGCTGCCATGCCGCCGACCAACGGCGCCCTACTCCGCTGCTTTTGCAGTACGCCACCGATGATTACAACTGCCTGCATCAGGATCTGTACGGCGAACAGGTTTTCCCCCTACAGGTAGCGGTATTGTTATCCGCGCCCAATACCGATTTCACCGGCGGCGAGTTGGTCTTGACCGAACAGCGACCCCGCATGCAATCGCGCCCCCATGTTGTGCCGCTCACTCAAGGCGATGCTGTGCTATTTCCAGTGTCGAATCGACCGGTACAAGGCACGCGGGGCTACTACCGAGTTAACATGCGCCATGGCGTCAGTCGCCTGCGCTCTGGTCAACGCCATACCCTAGGGATCATTTTTCACGACGCAACGTGATACAACGTCAGGCAAACGGAACCTGGCAACGCTGTTGGTTTCCCGGTTCGATGTTTTGCGCGCAATTTAAGGATAGGCATGCCTGGACTCGATCCAAACTCCGTCATCTGGATCGTCGCCGCAGTGGCTACTGCCGGGATTATTTTTCGACCGTGGCGGGTGCCTGAGTATGTCTGGGCCTTGACTGCCGCGGTGTTATTGACGGGCCTGGACTTTATACCCTGGCATTCTGCGCTGGGGGCGATTGCCCAAGGTATCGACGTTTACCTGTTCCTGATTGGCATGATGGTGCTCGCCGAATTGGCGCGTCAGGAAGGTTTGTTCGACTGGCTGGCCATGTACGCCGCGCAGCATGCCAAGGGCTCCGGGCAGCGGTTGTTTGACCTGGTGTTCCTGGTCGGCACGCTGGTCACGGTGTTTCTCTCCAACGACGCCACCGCCGTCGTTCTCACGCCAGCGGTGTATGCCGCTGCCAAGGCCGCCAAGGCCAAGCCGCTGCCTTACCTGTTTGTGTGCGCCTTTATCGCCAACGCGGCGAGCTTCGTTTTGCCGATTTCCAACCCTGCCAACCTGGTTGTTTTCGGCAGCCATATGCCGCCGTTATCGACTTGGTTGTGGCACTTTACGCTGCCGTCGATAGCGGCGATTAGCCTGACGTATGTCGCGCTGCGCTTGAGCCAGCGTAAATACCTTGGTCAACCATTGGAAACAGTCATTACGCTGCAACCCCTGTCCAGCGGCGCACGCCTGACAGCATTCGGCATTCTGCTCACCGCCGTCGTGTTACTGCTGGCATCGGCGTTTGACTTGCCACTGGGACTGCCAACGTTTTGTGCCGGCATCACAACCGCCAGCCTGATTCACCTGCGACAGCGCATGAACCCGATGCCAGTGCTAAAAGGCGTCTCGTGGTCCGTGTTGCCGCTGGTAGGTGGTTTATTCGTGCTGGTCCAAGGGCTGACGCAAACTGGGGCAATCGACTCCCTGGCGCAGCATCTGGCGACCGTTGCCGAGCGCTCTTCCGAGCAAGCGACATGGGGTGCCGGAATGTTAGTGGCAGTCGCCAGTAACCTGATCAACAACCTGCCCATGGGATTAATAGCAGGCTCCGTGGGGCATATTGCCCAATTGCCGACCCACGTCACTAGCGCGCTGCTGATAGGTGTCGACCTTGGGCCTAACCTGTCCATTACCGGCTCGCTGGCGACGTTGTTATGGTTGATCGCGGTACGGCGCGAGGGAGAACACGTCGGCCCTATGGACTTCCTCAAGGTCGGAATTGTGGTGATGCCCCCGGCCTTGATCGGCGCCTTGGCAGCGTTATCCGTCAGCGGCAGTTAAGCCGCTGATTCAGCCCTCAACTCAGTCTCGCCAGGCAATCAGTCCAACCTCCAGCGGCACCGCCAATCCAGCGCCGTCACTGGCGATTACCCGAGCCGTGTACGCCTGAGCGGGACGGTCATCGGGCACTTCGGCTCGATACAGCAATAGTCCGTCGGCCTGCGCCGCCTGGTCGAGTTTCAAGTCGAAAATGCCTGCTTCCTCGCCATTCAACCCTTCCGTGTACAGTTGCACACGCACCCAGGACGGGGACAATCCAGGGAGGTCCATATGCAGCGTCACGGCATAACGCCCCGCGTGGGGTTGCATTTCCAGCTGCAGAAAGCGAATGCCACTCCAGTGCGCACGTAATTGTTCATGATCCTGTGTCAGTTGCAGTGCCAACTGACTGCCGTTGCCCGCCCGAAGGCGGTAAGCACACGCGGCGGGCAGATAGTACCGTTCGGTATATTCACGCACCGCGCGGTCCGCTGAGAATTGGGTCACCAGGGCGGCCATGCTCGCCCGCATACGGCGTATCCATTGCCCCGGAATGCCGTTGGCGTCGCGCTCATAAAAGGCCGGCACCACTTGGCTTTCCAGCAGGGCGTAGAGCTGAGCGGCATCGACGCCATCATAGTCTTCACCGTGCTCAGCACCGTCACCAATGCCCCAACCCACCTCGTTAGTGCACGCTTCGGCCCACCAGCCATCGAGCTGGGACAGGTTCAACCCACCATTGGCCAAGACCTTCATGCCGCTGGTGCCGCTGGCTTCCCACGGACGACGCGGGGTGTTGACCCACACATCAACTCCCTGCACCAGGTGCCGAGCGACACGCATGTCATAGTCTTCGAGAAACGCCACGCGCCCATTGGTTTGCGGACGAAGAATGAACTGCTGCCAATCGCGAATCATCTGCTGCCCAATGCGATCAGCCGGGTGCGCCTTGCCAGCGATGAGCAACTGCACCGGCCGGGTTGGGTGATTGAGTATTCGCAGTAAACGCTCGGGGTCTAGCAGCAGCAGGTTGGGCCGTTTGTAAGTAGCAAATCGACGGGCAAAGCCGAGGGTCAGAATATGCGGATCAAATGCCTGGCCCGCCGACTCGATGACCTCCAGCGACGCGCCGTGAACCGCTTCACTGCGCGCGAGATGGGTACGCACGAATTCGAATAGCAGCGCCCTCGCCTGTTCGCGTAACTGCCACAGTTGCCCGTCATCGACCTGTTCCACCAAGTCGCTGACCCGCGACTCGCTGGTGCCGCGCCACGGTAGGTCGTCGCCATGCAAGGCTTGCCAATGGGCTTCGGCCTCCAGCGACACCCAGGTCGGCAAGTGCACACCGTTGGTGACATGCCCAATGGGCACCGCCGCGTTTGGCCAGCGCGGAAACAGTGGCTGAAAAATGTGCCGACTGGTTTCGCCGTGCAAGCGACTCACGGCACTCACCGCACCGGCACAATGGGTTGCAAGGAAGGCCATATTGAACAGTTCGCCCGCATCATCGCCCCGTTGTCGGCCCAAGGCCAATATGGCCGACAACGGTTGGACAAGCTCATGTTCGACGTAACGTCCGAGGTATTTGCTAATCAGTGTCGCGGGAAAACGATCGAATCCGGCTTCCACCGGCGTGTGCGTGGTAAACAGGTTACCGGCACGGGTCGCCGTCAGAGCCACATCAAAACTGACCTTATTGACCTGCATGTAACTGCGAGCGCGTTCAAGTACCGCAAAGGCGGCATGCCCGTCATTCAAGTGGAGCACCTCCGGCACGTAGCCCGCCGCTTCCAGTAGGCGCCAACCACCAATACCCAAGACCATTTCTTGGCGCAAGCGCATTTCCACATCGCCGCCGTACAACTCTCCAGTCAGCAAGCGCACCGGCGGCGGATTGGCCGGGTCGTTGCTGTCGAGCAATAGCAATCGATTGTGACCGACGGTGGCTTGCCAGCCGCGCAACCACACGGTCAAGCCGGGCATTTGAATCGCCAGGCGCAACAGACTGCCGTCGGGCCGCAACAGCGGCTCTATGGGCAACTGCCGCGTGTCGTTGACCGGATACAGCGCTTGCTGATCACCCTCGGCACCGATTTCCTGACGGAAATAACCGTGTTGCCAGAGCATCCCGACGGCCACCACTGGCACCCCCAGATCACTGGCGGCTTTCAGTTGGTCGCCCGCCACATTACCCAGCCCGCCTGAATAGATGGGCAGCGCCTCGCTGAGCATATACTCCATGGAAAAATAGGCGACTTGATGCAAGGCCGTATCAGCGTGTTCACGCTCGAACCAGGTGGGCTGCGCCAGGATTTCACGATGGGCCTCGGCCACCTCGGTAACCCGCGTATGAAAGTGGCTGTCGGCGAGCATCAGGCCGATTTTTTGCTCGGAAACTGCATTCAATACCAGGCACGGGTTATGGGTCAGTTCCCACAACTCAGCGTCCAGGCTGCGCCAAATATCGTCGTTCAAACCGGACCAGCGGACAGTTTGATCAAACGCCAATTGACGCAAGGTGTCGATGTTTGTCTCTAGCGAAGATCGGCGAGCAGGCATGGATTGACCCTGGGTGGAGTGGCAAACAGACGCAGTGACCAAGCCCCAGCCTGATCACCGCTCAGCGTAAGTCAGGCGTCGGTGAAGGTCTGACCGCGTGTGTGCCCCTTGGCCAATGGCGGTGGACTGTCCGGTTGACTGAAATCAGCCGTCCAATGCCAGTTGCGAATTTCCGGCATGTCCTCGAAATGCTCGCGAATATACGTGTGGTGCCGACGTAGCTGGCTTTCGAAATAGCTCATGGCGTCCAGGCTGTGGGAGCGCAAGCGCGGCACATGGCTCAAGGCATCGATGGCGAGCTGATAACGGCTCATGTCATTGAGCACTACCATGTCGAACGGCGTGGTCGTGGTGCCGCGATCGGAGAAGCCGCGGACATGAAACCGCGCTTCGTTGGCACGACCATGCACCATGGAGTGAATGACCCAAGTCGAGCCATGAAAGGCGAACATCACCGGCGCCTCACGGGTGAACAGCGCTTCGAACGACACCTGATCTATGCCGTGTGGGCGGGTTTGCGGGCTGCTGAGTATGCCCAGGTCCACCACATTGACCAAGCGCACGCGAATTCCCGGCACGTGCTTTTGCAGGAGCCAGGCCGCCGCCACGGCTTCAGTGGTCGGCACATCCCCAGCGCACGCCAGCACCACATCAGGGTCGTCGCCGCCATCGTTACTGGCGAAATTCCAGATCGATGCGCCTTGGGAGCAGTGCTTGAGCGCAGCGTCGAAATCCAGCCACTGAAAGTCCGGTTGCTTGCCACAGGTGACCACGTTTACGTAATTGCGGCTGCGCAGGCAATGATCGAAAACGTTAACCAGGCAGTTCGAGTCGGGCGGGTAATACACCCGAACCACGTCCGACCGGCGTTGCAGCACGTTGTCGACGAAACCGGTGGATTGGTGGCTAAACCCGTTGTGGTCATTACGCCAGGCGTGGCTGGTGAGCAGAATGTTGAGCGAAGCCAGCGGCCGCCGCCAGGCGAACTCACGGGTTTGCTGTAGCCATTTGGCGTGCTGGGTGACCATGGAATCGACTACTTGGGCAAACGCTTCATAGGTTGACCACATGCCGTGGCGGCCGGTGAGCAGATAGCCCTCCAGCCAGCCTTCGCACAAATGTTCACTGAGCACTTCCATGACCCGGCCATCGACGGCCAAATGGTCATCGATCTCCAGGATCGGCCCGGCCGCCGTGCGGTTGGTGGCCTCGAAGACGGCATTCAGACGGTTGGAATTGGTTTCATCCGGACCGAACACTCGAAAATTGTCGGGGTTGCTGCGAATGATGTCCCGCAGGTATTCCCCCAACTTGCGTGGGGCTTCGGCAATGACTTCTCCAGGCCCCGGCACCTCCAGCCCATAATCGGCAAAATCGGGCAGGTCCAACGCCACCAGCTTGCGGCCACCGTTGACGTGGGGAACGGCACCCAAGCGCAAGGCTGACGGCGGCGTCAATGCCCGCAGTTCCGGCACCAATGCGCCATTTTCATCAAACAGTGTTTGCGGTGAATAGCTGCGCATCCAGCTTTCAAGCTGTGCCAGGTGTTCAGGGTTTTGGATGACATTGGCCAACGGCACCTGATGCGCACGAAACGTGCCTTCGACTGGCATACCGTCGACGACCTTTGGTCCGGTCCAGCCCTTGGGACTGCGCAAAATGATCATCGGCCAGCGGGATCGCTCGGCCAAGGTCTCTCCCCGCGCACGCTGCTGAATGGCGCGAATTCCCGCATAGCAGCTATCGAGCGCTGCTGCGAAGCGTTGGTGCATACCGGGCAGGTCGTCCCCGGCGACAATAATGGGCTCATAACCGCGCCCCTGGTACAAGGCAATCAAGTCGGCGTCGTCAGTGCGCGCTTCCACCGTAGGGCCGGAAATCTTATAGCCGTTGAGGTGCAGAATCGGTAGCACAGCGCCGTCGTACACTGGATTAAGGAAACGGATACTCTTCCAGCTGCCTTCCAGCGGGCAGGTTTCCGCTTCGCCGTCGCCGATGACACATGCCACCACCAGATGCGGATTATCGAATGCGGCTCCAAAGGCGTGGACCAGCGAATAGCCCAGCTCACCGCCTTCGTGCAGTGAATTCGGGGTGTGCGGCCCGCAATGGCTGGGCACACCGCCCGGCGTCGAAAAGCTGCGAAAAAAGCGCAGCATCCCCGGTTCATCGGCGGTGATCTCAGGGTGAACGTCGCTGTACGTGCCTTCTAGCCAGGCGCACGCATTCAACGTTGGTCCGCCGTGGCCGGGACCGGAAATGTAGATCATTTCCACATGTTGCTCGCTGATCAGCCGGTTCAGGTGCACATAGATAAAGTTTTGACCGGCTGATGTGCCCCAATGCCCCAACAACCGAGGCTTGATATGGTCGACGGTCAACGGCTCACGCAATAACGCATTGCCCTTGAGGTAGATCTGGCCGACGCACAGGTAATTGGCGGCGTCCCAATAGCGCTGCATCTGCGCCAATAGCGGGGGCGACAGCGGGCCGCTGTTGATGACGGGCAGTTCAGTCAGGGGCGCGGTGGCTGGGTTGTCGGCGCTGGACAGCTGCGGGTTGAAGATATACATGGCGACTCCAATGGATAAGCGATGTAAAACCCTCGAGCAGTGGCTCGAGACTGACTAGGTATTCAGCAGCTGTAAGGTATGACGGGCGATCACGTGGTCTTCGTCGGTGGGGATCATCCAGGCGGCAACACGGCTGCTGGACTGAGACAGAAACGGGCCATCCACCTGATTCGCCTGCTCGTCGACTTTCATCCCGAGCCAGGCGCAACCTTCGATAATTCGGGCGCGCACGCTGGCTGAGTGTTCGCCGATGCCGCCGGTAAACACCAGCGCATCCAGACCACCCAACACCGCAGCGAAAGCGCCGATTTCGCGCACGATGGTGTGCACATACAGATCGATTGCTTCTTTCGCCGCCGGTTCCTGGCTGGCCGACAACTCGCGCATGTCGCTGGATATGCCGCCGGAAACGCCGAGCAGTCCGCATTCGTGATACAGCAGGTGCTCTAGCGCTTCGGCAGTCATGCCACGTTCACGAAGTAAATACAGCAGTATTCCGGGGTCAAGGTGTCCGGGCCGAGTGCCCATCAAGATGCCGTCCAGCGCAGTGAAACCCATGCTGGTCGCGCAGCTGCGGCCGGCGCGCAGCGCACACAGGCTCGCGCCGTTGCCGAGGTGGGCGACGATAGTCCGACCTGCCGCCGCCCGCCGGTCATAAGCGGGCAGGACGCTGGCGATGTATTCGTAAGACAGGCCGTGAAAGCCATAGCGACGGATGCCCTCCTCACTTAACCCACGAGGCAGTCCGTACAACGTTTCCAGGCGGCCGAGGGAATGATGAAAAGCGGTGTCAAAACACGCCACCTGGGGTAAGTGCGGGTGTTCCCGTGCAAGAAAACGGACCGGTGCCAGGCAGGCCGGCTGATGCAGCGGAGCAATGGGTATCAATGCTTCCATTTCATCCATCACCGACGAGTCAATCAGGGCTGCGACGTGTGTGCGGGTGCCACCGTGGACAATTCGATGGCCGGCGGCAAACAGGCGCTCACCGGTATGCTGCTCAATCCACTGGATCAGTTTTCCCAGCGTCTCATCGCTGATGGACTCCTCAAACTGAGGCCACCGCTGTTCAACGTCAGTATCATTGCTGGCCTCGCGAAAGCTGAGTCGATAATGATCCCCATGCTTTTCAAGGCTGCCATTGCCCATGGCCACGGGCTGTCCCTGGTCGTCAGAATCGGCGCTGTACACCGAGAACTTGATGCTTGACGACCCCGCGTTCACCACCAGTAGCAGCCCGGCGCGAGTCCGATTTGTTTCAACTACCTGCTGAATCATTCGATCTCCCCGGTCGTCGCACAAACCCTCTTGAGACAGAATTACTGTGGCGGCTTTTAAGCGACCATGGCAGTCAGTTATAGCAGGACGCATTTTTTCGACCATTGATTTGGATCAAGGGTCATTCGTAGTAGGAAATAAATCGTAGCGAGGGATGCAGGACCGAAGCTGCTTAGGAAGCAGGCGACACGGTGTGTCAGATCCTGACGCAGTGCCCGCCCTTTGCGAACACGCTCGTCGGCACTGTGGACTGGCGTAAATTTCACGCCATAAACAGAATCTGTAGCAGCCAACGTGTTGGCGAAGGGCCTTGATGCAGCGTGCCAGGTCTGACGCCTCGCCAACACGTTGGCCCCTACGGGGTTAGCGTTTTGTTCAGTCTGGCTCAACGTCCCGAGAAGACGACGGCGAAGACTTGTAAGCGTCGGGTTGGGCGGCTTGCATGCGTCCACGAATCAATGCTTCAGGGTGCCGGCCAATGAAATCGGTGAGCACGCGGACTGAACGAGCGGTACGTTTCACCTCCTGCATGGCCTGACCCAACTCCTGACGCTGGGGAGAATTTTCGGCAAAACTCTCGTCAGCCGATGCTAAGGTCTTGCGCGTCTGTATCAACGTATCGCGCATTTGGGGCAGCACATTGCCATTAACTTGCTTCAAGGTTTTCTGCAGTTCGCCCAGGCTACCGTTGAGGTTGTTGGCGATCTGCTCGATGGGCAGTTTGCTGATCTTGTCCACCACCTGCTGCAATTGTTCCTGAAGCTTGTCCAGGCTGGCTGGCACAGTAGGCACCTGGGCAGGCCAGGCGTTAATGTCGAACGTCACCGGAGTCGCACCGGGGACGAAATCCAGCGCAATGTAGAGCTGTCCAGTCAGCAGGTTGCCATTTCGCGCCTGGGCGCGTAGTCCTCGGCCGATCAACTGGCCAATGACTGCAATCGCACGGGACTCATCGTCCTTACCCGGCTGCTGCAACAGTTTTTGGTGGGCCTCGCCCAACCTGCTGGGGTAAATCACCGCACCGACTATGGTCGGAAAGTCTTTTTTATCAGCGTCGTAGTCAAGGTCAACCGACACCACGCGACCCAGCGTGACACCATGGAAATCAATCGGTGCATTCACCGCCAGGCCACGCAACGGTTGATCGAAACGCATGCGGATATAGCGTTGCGGACCGTCCGGCGGCGCCATGGCAGCGTCCTGATCGGCGAACAATGGAAATTGGGTATTTTCTTCAGCTAATTCTTTATCCGGGCTGTATTTGGGTTCGACGAAAGCTATCCCCCCAGCCAAAATCGACGACACCGATTGAGTGTTCACCTTCAGTCCTTCGGCACTCAAGCTTATATCGACACCACTGGCGTTCCAGAAACGTGAATCACGGGTGACAAACTGGTCATTGGGCGCATTCACAAATATCTGCACATCGACGCCCTTACCGTCAGGGGAAAGTTGGTAAGACACCACTTGGCCCACGGTGATTCGGCGATAGTAAACCGCCGAGCCGATGTCCAGCGATCCTAGCGAATCGGTTCGCAGAGTGAAACGCGTGCCCTTCTCTCCATAGGTGACCGGCGGCGGCGTTTCGAGTCCCACGAAATCTTTCTGGACCTTGTCCGAGTCACCGGGGTCCGCGCCGATGAATGCGCCCGACAACAAGGTATCAATGCCCGAAATACCGTTAGCCCCTATTCGCGGTCGCACCACCCAAAAACGAGAACCCTGGGTGGCGAAGGTTTTTGCCGAGGCGTCCAGAGCGATGTTTGCATCGACGTGATTGCGGTCTTTACTGAGGGCAATCGCGGTGACTTTGCCAATTACGACGTTTTTGTATTTAACCTGAGTCTTGTTCGCCTCCAGGCCTTCGGCGGTCTGAAAGGTAAGCGTTATTTCCGGACCCGCTGATATCGCGTTGTGCACCATCATCGATAAACCGACCAAGGCAGCCACGATGGGCACGATCCACACCAACGAGACGTTGAAACGTCGATGTTTAACGTTGGGAGCACCCGGTACCGGGGCGGCGGCAAAGTTTTGAGAGTCGGGCATCTTTAACCTCTACACGCCGGGGGCGTTTGCGGCCAGCGGTTGCTGACCGCATCGATCAAGGGCAACCCACGCCGGGATCCTGCGCCCAGGTACGTGCCGTACCTGCAATTACCGCGGCCAACTGTGCGATGACTTGTTGATGAGCCATGATCACGTCTTGCACCTGCGCGCCTGCTGGTTGGCGAAGGGTTGAACTGCACGTCAGGCTACGACGTGGCTCGGTACTAACCCGACGACTAAGACTCCACACTACATCGATCAGCGCGTACTGGCCTGGCACTGAATCGAAGCGCCGAACATCGGTTTGCAGCGAAACAACGGGGCGGTCGGATACCTTGGGCAAGCCCTCGAGGTTTCGTGTGCCTAACCGTAGCTCAAGCTGGTTGGCCAAGGCGTCATGGAACTCATCGGCAAGCGGTGCGCTCCAGCGTTCAGTTTCCAGGATCGACAATGCCCCGCTGTTGAGCCTTACAACGACCTGTGGCTGGTCGACCTGGACCGGAATAAGCACGGGCTGCATTTCGAACTGGAACGGGGCTACGGCGCCCGTGGCCCGAGCGCCGTTGGCGGTCGGCACCAGGGTGTAATAATGGGTGGGCGCCGAGACACAGGCGGCCAGACCCAGTGTGGCAAACAGCGCGAGAAAGCGACATGTCATGGAACTCATTCCGGTACAACCTCACGAGAAGATGCAGGCGACGACTTATTGCCGTCGGGCTGGGCGGTTTGCACCCGTCCGCGAATTAACGCTTCAGGATGCCGCCCGAGGAAATCGGTCAATACCCGGACCGAGCGGGCGGTACGTTTCACCTCCTGCATGGCCTGCCCCAATTCCTGACGTTGCGGAGAATCTTCAGAGAAACTGCTGTTGGCCGAGGCCAGGGTTTTTTTGGTCTGCACCAGCGTGTCGCGCATTTGCGGCAGTACGTCGCCATTGACCTGCTTCAAGGTTTTTTGCAGCTCAGTCAGGCTACCGTTGAGGTTATTGGCGATCTGATCAATTGGAAGTTTGGCAATCTTGTCGACGACTTGCTGCAGTTGTTCTTGCAGTTTGTCCAGGCTGCCTGGAATGGTCGGTATATCCAGCGGCTGTGCGGTGGAATCAAAGGCAACCGGTCGGGCGTTCGGAACAAAATCCAGCGCAATGTACAACTGGCCGGTTAATAAATTGCCGCTACGGGCCTGGGCGCGCAGTCCTTGCTTGACGAATTCAGCCAGCAACGCCTGGGTACGCAGATCATCGGTTTTGTCCGAACCCGTTTGTTTTAGCAGCGTCTCGTGGGCCTTGCCTAGACGGTTAGGGTAGATCACAGCACCGATCATGGTTGGAAAGTCTTTTTTCTGCGCGTCGTAGTCGAGGTCAACTGACACCACGCGACCAATATTGACCCCGTGAAATTCGACCGGAGCATTGACCGACAGGCCACGTAACGGTTGGTCGAAGCGCATGCGAATGTAGTGCGGATCACCGTCGGCGGGGGCCATGGCAGTTTGCTGGTCGGGGAACAGCGAGAACGCCGCGTCCTCGTCGGCTACCACTGAATTGGGGCTGTACTTGGGTTCGACGAACGCAATGCCACCGGCGAGAATCGAAGACACCGATTCGGTGTCAACCTTCAGCCCGTTGGCGTCCAGACTAACGTTCACGCCGCTGGCGTTCCAGAAGCGGGTGTCCTTGGTGACGAACTGGTCGTTGGGCGAATGAACGAAAATCTGCACGTCGACGCCTTTGCCGTCTTCGGACAGTTGATAGGCAACCACTTGGCCCACCGCAATACGCCGGTAATAAACATCCGAACCAATGTCCAGGGAGCCAAGGGTATCGGTGTGCAAGGTATAGCGCTTGCCCTTCTCGCCATAGGTCACCGGCGGCGGTGTCTCAAGGCCGACGAACTCCTTTTTTGCCTCTTCGGACTCGCCGGCATCCGAACCTATGAAGGCACCGGAAAGCAAGGTATCGACGCCCGAGATCCCGTTGGCGCCGATCCGTGGGCGTACCACCCAGAAACGCGATCCTTCGGTAGCGAACGATTTGGCCGAGGCGTCCAGATCAATAGTGGCGTCGACGCGGTTACGGTCACCGCTCAAGGCAATCGCCGTGACCTTGCCGATTATTACGTTTTTGTATTTGACTTGGGTCTTGTTGACTTCAAGCCCTTCGGCGGTCTGAAAGCTGACCTTGATTTCAGGCCCCGCCGAGATAATGTTATGCGCCACCATGGACAGCCCGACCAACGCTGCCACGATGGGCACGATCCACACCAGAGAAACATTGAAACGACGGTGCTTGATCAACGGGGCGCCTGGAGAGGGTGAACCCGAAGTCGGGTCAACGGTGGAACGTGGGTGGTCAGACATCTTCAACCTCTGTGTCCCAGATAAGCCGGGGATCAAAACTGATGGCGGCTAACATAGTCAGGACCACTACCAAACCAAAAAACAAAATGCCCATGCGCGGGTCGACCGTGCTTAACGAGCGGAACTGCACCAGCGCTGCGATCAGCGCCACCACCAACACATCAAGCATCGACCAGTAGCCAACCACTTCGATCAGCCGATAAAGCTTCGCGCGCTCCCGTTGGGCCCAGCGGCTGCGGCGCTGGCAGGTAATCAGCAACGTTCCCAGCACCAGGAACTTCATGCAGGGCACCGCAACGCTGGCAATGAATATCAGTAGCGCCAGGTCCCAGGAGCCATCGTTCCAAAACTCCATGATGCCGCTCAATATGGTGTTTTCACTGCCGGCGCCAAACATGTTGGTGTACATCACCGGCAGCAGGTTGGCCGGGATATAGCAAATCAGACTGGCCAGTAAAAACGCCCAGGTGCGCGTCAAACTATTGGGCTTGCGCCGATGCACCGTAGCGTTACAACGAGGGCATTGCGCGTCGTTTAGCGAGCAGGCGCAACCGCAGGTGTGGCACAAGACCAGGTTCATTTCGCTGGCGTAGGGAGGGAGGTTCAAGGGATAACGCCTGCAAGATCATCCCACAGTCGGCGGATGCCTTTGCCCGAGATCAGGATGATCAGAACGGTCAGCATGCCCAGCGCCCATAAACCGAGGCCAGGATGCACGTCGAGCATGCCGGCCAGTTTCACGATTGCCACCAGGATACCCAGCAGACAGACCTCAAGCATGCTCCAGGGCCGCAGGTGTTCAAGGGTGCGCATGCAGGTTTTAAAGCCCGGGGCCGCGCGCCCAACCAAAGCGAAACTGAGTACCCAGCAGAGCAGGACGATTTGCAGGAACGGCGCGAGAATAATCGTCAGCCCTGCCACCGCTGCCATCGGGCTGATCTGTCCCTGGGCCAGCGCTTGCACCGATTGCCACAGGGTGGCCTGATTACTCAAGCCTTGCAGGCTGATGGAGATAACCGGAAACGCGTTGGCGAAGATAAACAACACGGCGGCGCTGATGGACAACGCCAGTAATTGTTGAATGCTCAGTTGACCGCCACGCCCGAGAATCGCCGCGCAGCGCACACACCGAGCGGTTTGGCCTTTGACCAACGCGGTGGACTGATAAACCGAGTCGCAGTGTTCGCAGATAATCCATGCTGGTGACGATGTCATAGGCTCGACTGATCGTGATGCAAATCCAATCCTTTTGGAGCCGGGCACCGCCGGCTAGTTCAAGGGCATACCTGCTTTCGTTGGGGCCTGTCGTTAAACAGCTCCGGGCGATGATTATACCGACCCGGATATTTTTCACCAGAACGCCAGTGCCGCAAAGACCGGGGTTTTTTAGCAAACTTATTGCGCCACAGGCAGGATTCCGAAACCCGTTGCCGAGTCACTGACAATCCGGAAACGTTGGCTGGAGCCGCTTTGCAGCTGGACAGCCAACTCACGGTGCAGCCGGCCTTTGCTGCACAATGATCCATCCTGTTCGTCGAGACCGATTCCCACAATGCGCGCGCCTGCTGGCACTTGAAAATGCGCCTCTTCGCCAACGCCGATGCGGGCAGCAACCTTGCGATCAATAGAGAATGCAACGTAGCAGCCGCCGCCTAGCATGCCAATATCGCGGTTCACGACAATCTGTCCGCCGTTAGCCACAGGCTGCTGAAAGGCCAACAAACGTTCAGGCGCAACCTGGGTCACCCTGTCAGGATCGGCAGTGAATGAAGAGCAACCAGCCAGCGACAATAGCGGTATGGCGATACAGATCACGCGCATTGAATCTTCCTTGAGCAGTCATCAGCAAAGAGGTTGCTGCAACTGTAGCCCAAGCACGCCCATCGACAAGCGTCTTGAACGTCTGCGAACGATCAAAGCCCGCAAAGCACCTGCATCAAGCTGGTAATCCTGGCGTCAGTCGCAAGGGCGCAACAGGCTAGATTCTGCTCAATGCAAATCCCCGAAAAAAACACCATCACCAGTTCGGCAATTGCACGAGGGTCCATCTTCGGCTGTTCAGCTTCTATGTTTTTGACCAACAAAGGCAGAAGCTGAGTCCGGACGCCGGTGACCAGCTCGTGTACGTCCGCTGACAGGTCACTGAACTCACGCATGGAATTCACCGAAAAACAGCCCTTCTGTCCGCTCGAGTGACCTTCCCCCAAGCGGATAAACGCTTCAATATTGCCCCAACCCAAGGGCTCGCTGACCATGATGTCGAGACCACCACGGGTTTGAAAATAAAAACGCAGGCTTTCCAGGAACAAATCTTCTTTGCCCTTGAATTCCGCATACAGCCCGGATTTATTAACGCCAGTTGCTTGTTCCAGGTCCTGCACGCTGGTTCCGGCGTAGCCATGTTGCCAAAACACTGGCAAGGCTTTCTCCAAAACACTTTCGCGGCTGAATTTTCTGGGTCTTCCCACGTTGCAAACTCCGAAAAAAACTTTTTGGTTCTAATCAATTGCATTCGCCGCCAGGGTAATCGATGACGCGATGCTGGTGTCGACCCTGATCACCAACGTCATGGGTTCTATCCGTCTGACGTCGGCTTGATCGAGCATCTCAAGCAACAAGAATCGGCCACGGTCGTCAACGTACAGGAAATCGCGGCTCCGTGGGTTCAAACCGAAATCCTTAACAGCCGCGGCGAGAAGCCGCGGCGAGAGCCACGCGCCAGAGACGGCGGACTTGCGCAGTCGCTGGCTTACTCCGCGTTTAGCGGATAGTTCGACGGAAACAACGCCTGCCGCGCTTGATCATCCATGACTTTTTTAAATGGATGGTCTTGCCCGACTGCGCGGGCGCGCTTTATTGCGGGACGTGCATCGATGGCCTGGAACCAGCGCTTAAGGTTGGGAAACGGTGCTAACGGATCGGCTTCGCCTTTCAATACACGCGGCGCTTTGTCCAGCCAACCCCAGGCGCAGATATCAACGATCGAGTAGCTGTCACCGACGATATAGTCCCGGCCTGCCAGACGATCGTTCAACACCTGATAGTGCCGTTCGATCTCACGACGGTAGCGATTTACCGCGTAGGCATTTCCTTCAGGCGCCGCGTATTGGAAATGCACCGCCTGGCCCGAAAAAGGTCCCAAACCGCTGCCGATAAAAAACAGCCAGGACAGCAACTCGGGCCTGTCGACTGGCGTGCCCATGAACTGCCCGGTTTTTTCGCCCAAATACAGCAAAATCGCATTTGAGTCGAAGACCGTCGCCTCCACACCGCCAGGACCGTCGGTATCGACAATGACCGGCACTTTGCCGTTGGGATTGATGGCTCGAAACTCCGCCGTGTGCTGCTCGCCTTTGCTGGTATCAACGGGCACTACCTCGTAGGTAAGCCCCGTTTCTTCTAACAGCAGTGCAACTTTGGCCGGGTTGGGTGTCGGGTGAAAATAGAAACGGATCATGGCGTGCCCTTTGTATTTTAGAACGATTGATTTAGAATAATGGGTAATGAAAAAAGGGGCAACGGTTGGTTCTCCCCCACGAGGAAGCATGCAATGGCTCGGCCAAGAGAATTTGATGAGGCAGCGGCTCTGGACGCAGCAATCTTGTGTTTCTGGGCGCGTGGCTACGAGGCGACATCAATTCGTGACCTTACCCGACACATGGGCATTACCGGCGCCAGCCTGTACAACGCGTTTGGCGATAAGCGATCACTCTATCAGCGCGCGCTGGATCACTATGTCGAGCACGGCTCTGTAGAGCGGGTTTCGCGACTCGAAGCCGACATGGCGCCCCGTCAGGCGATTGCCGCTTTCTTTGATGAAATCATCGAGCGTTCGCTGGGTGACCCCCAGCGCAAGGGCTGTTTACTGGTGAACGCAGCGGTTGAAGTTGCACCGCATGATTCCGGTTTTCAGAAAATAGTTGCCGATGTTCTGATCCAGATTGAAGGTTTCTTCCGCCGTTGCGTTACTGCCGGCCAGCGTGACGGCAGCATTTCCATTGCACAGTCCGCCGACGACCTGGCCCGTCTGTTATTGGGCCTGTTACTGGGCATCCGGGTGCTTGCCCGGGCGCGTCCAGAGCGAGACCTGCTGGAAGGTATGTTGCGCCCGGCCTTTGCATTGCTTGATTGCCATATTAGTGGACAGGAAAAAATCCCCCATGATTGAACTCTATTACTGGCCGACACCCAACGGCCACAAAATCACGCTATTTCTCGAAGAAGCCGGCCTGGCGTATAGCGTTCACCCAGTCAATATCAGCGCCGGTGAACAGTTCAAGCCGGAGTTTTTGGCCTTTTCACCCAACAACAGAATGCCCGCCATCATCGACACCGAACCCGCCGACGGTGGCGAGCCGATCAGCGTGTTCGAGTCTGGGGCGATTTTGTTGTACCTGGCGGAGAAGACTGGGCAATTTCTACCCAATGACGTGCGTGGACGCAAGACCGTGACGGAGTGGCTGTTCTGGCAGATGGGCGGTTTGGGGCCAATGGCCGGGCAAAACCATCATTTCGCACTGTACGCACCGGAGACGCTTCCATACGCGATCACGCGTTACGTCAGCGAAACCAACCGTTTGTACGGCGTGCTCAATCAGCGTCTTGTCGGGCGTGATTTTATCGGCGGCGATGACTACAGCATCGCTGACATGGCGGCCTATCCCTGGGTCGCACGATGGAAAGACCAACAGCAAAACCTCGATGACTTCCCGGACCTGCGTCGCTGGTTAGAGGCCATTGAGGGGCGCCCCGCCACCGTCCGCGCCTATGCCAAGGCCGGGCCTTTTTTGACAGATCGCAATCCATCAATAGATGCCAACTTGTTAGCGAGGCAAGCGACGCAGTTCATCTGAACGACTGCGTTGCTGCTTACATCGCCAACAAGTGGGTCCCACAAAAGATTACCGAGCTTCTGGCATCGCCTGGAACGGCGCTTCTTTGTCGGTACGTTCTTTACTGCTCCACGCCGCTATCCCCACTTTGATGGCGTAGAACATGATGCTGAACACCACGAACAAAAACAGTGCGGTCAACGTGGCGTTGGTGTACGCGTTGAAAATCACGTGCTGCATCTGATCGATGGTTTTCGCCGGTGCCAATACCTGACCAGCGTCCAGCGCCGTGCGGTATTTATTGGCCAAGGCCAGGAAACCCACCGCTGGGCTTGGGTCGAACAGCTTGATGTAACCGGCTGTAGTGGTGCAAATCAGCAACCAGACGGCGGGCAACAACGGCACCCAAATGTAGCGTTGGCGCTTCATTTTGATCAGAACCACGGTGGCAAGCATCAGCGCGATACCGGCGAGCATCTGGTTGGAGATACCAAACAACGGCCACAAGGTATTGATCCCGCCCAACGGGTCGATCACGCCTTGGTACAGCAAGTAACCCCACATCGCCACGCAAC
>NZ_JAQGNX010000174.1 GCF_028293835.1 Pseudomonas sp. | reverse complement strand
ACCTCGTGCATCGTGGGCGGCGATCACAAATGTGAGTGCAAATCACATTTGAAAATCTGGACCTCATCTTGGGATGTGTCAAGACGGCTTGTTAAATTTTTAACAAAAAGGGTAAAAATTACCGCAGCGGAAGTTTCTTCGGTCCAGGGCCTGGAAAGGAGTAACAAGGGCGGTCGCAAAAAATATTTTACAATGTAAGAATATTCACATTTAATGATTTAAAATTAACATCCGGCAGCTACCTCGCTGCATTCCTCGGAAAGGACATCGCCATGCCAGCCACTGCAACTCAATTCGCCGCCCACATCGACCACACCCTACTCGCTGCTGACGCTTCGCAAGCCGCCATTCGAAAGCTGTGTGACGAGGCCATCGAACACGGTTTCAAATCGGTGTGTGTCAACAGTGCCAACGTCCCACTGGCCGCAGAGTGCTTGCGTGGCGCATCGCCACTGGTGTGTGCAGTGGTTGGCTTTCCGTTGGGCGCCGGTTTGAGCGCGGCCAAGGCATTTGAAGCCCGCGCGGCGATTGAGGCCGGTGCGGGCGAAATTGACATGGTGCTGAATATTGGATGGCTCAAGGACGGTTTGCTGGATCAGGTGCGCGCTGACATTGCTGAGGTGCTGAGCGCTTGTGATGGGGTGACGCTTAAGGTGATTCTGGAAACCGGCCTGCTCAACGAGGCTCAGAAAATCCACGCTTGCGAAATATGCCGCGAGTTGAACGTTGGTTTTGTTAAAACGTCCACCGGGTTTGGCCATGGCGGCGCAACGGTTGATGATGTGCTGTTGATGCGCAGGGTGGTGGGTCCCGACATCGGCGTCAAAGCGTCAGGTGGCGTACGGGATGCCGTGACCGCTCAAGCCATGCTCGACGCTGGCGCCACGCGCTTAGGCACCAGCTCCGGGATCGCCATCGTCAGCGGCGGCAAAGTCGCGGCTCAGGGGTATTGATAATCTGCACTCTGTAGCAGGTCGTCCAGACGCCTCGCTGTCGCGCAGCAAACACAAATCTGTTCCGGACCATTCCGACGATCTCCTGTTGGAGCTAACTTGTTGGCGAGGCGGGCAACGCGGTTTATCGGGCGAACCGCTTCGCCAACAAGTTGGCTACAGATAAACGCTAAACCGACTGCGCTCGCCAATCGCGCAGCCACTGCAAGCCCTCGGATGTATTACCCCGGGGGCGGTACTCGCAGCCCACCCAGCCGCTGTAGCCCAATTGATCGATGAGGTTGAACAGGTACGGGTAATTCACTTCGTTGCTCATGTCCGGTTCGTGGCGATCAGGTACACCGGCAATTTGGATATGACCGATGCCGTCGAAGTCGCGGCGAAGCGTGGTCGCTACGTCCCCTTCGACGATCTGGCAATGGTAGATGTCGAACTGGACCTTAAGATTGGGCTTGCCGATTTCTGTGCAGACGGCTTGGGCCTGGTGCTGATAGTTCAGAAAAAAGCCCGGAATGTCTCGGGTATTGATTGGCTCGAGGAGCACGGTTATCCCGACCTTGGCCGCCTCGGTTGCCGCGTGGTCGAGGTTTTCCAGGTAGGTCCTATGGTGACTGGCGCGATGGGATTCGGACGGCAGCAGGCCGGCCATGACATGAATTCGGTCGTTGCCCAATACCGCTGCATATTCCAGAGCCTGACGGAAGCCACTGCGAAATTCGGCTTCTCGACCGGGCAGGGACACGATGCCTTTTTCGCCCGCCGCCCAGCTGCCGGGCGGGGCGTTGAACATGGCTTGAACCAGGCCGTTATCGTCCAGCCGTTGCTTCAGTTCTTGCGCGGTGTAGTCATACGGAAACATAAATTCCACGGCCCGGAAACCATCGGCGGCGGCAGCGGCGAAGCGGTCAAGAAACTCATGCTCGGGATAGAGCATGCTGAGGTTGGCAGCAAAACGGGGCATGGTGACTCCTGAAATAACCAATTAATCCAATGGCCGATGTCAACTACACCACAGCAGATGGTGTGTTACCACTGAGCGCCAAATACGTCCCGCAGCTCATCCAATGCAGCCTGGTCAAGGGGCGCCGGTTTTGGATGGCTCATTAACCAGAGACGGGCGGTTTCTTCCAGCTCTTCCAGGGCGTAACTGGCCTTGGACACAGAGCTTTCCCACACCACCGGCCCCAGTCGTTCCAACATCACGCCGCGTACGCTGTTGGCCAGTTGTGCTACGCGGTCAGCCACGTTCGGTGATCCGGGGCGTTCATACGCAATTAACGGAATGTGCCCGACCTTCATCACTTGGTAAGGGGTCAGCGGCGGTAAAATGTCGTCTTCATGCCAAACGCCCGCCAGGGTCAACGCGACCAAATGGGTCGAGTGGGTGTGGACCACACCGCCGACGCCAGGGTTGCGGTCGTAGACCTGACGATGAAGTGCCAGGGTTTTTGAGGGTTTGTCGCCTGACACCCACTCTCCAGCAAGATTGACCTTGGCGATTGACTCGGGGTGTAAGCGACCCAGGCAAGCGTCAGTCGGCGTAATCAGCCAGCCGTCATCCAGGCGGGCACTGATATTGCCCGCGCTGCCAACCGTGTAGCCCCGACCATACAACAGGCGGCCAACCTCGCAGATCTCTTGGCGCAATGCATTTTCGTCGATCATGACAAGCCTCCGGCCAGTTGATGAAGCGCCTTGGCGAAAAAGTCTCGGCCCCCAAAATTCCCCGACTTCAGTGCCAGCGCAAGGGGTTGTCCAGTGAGACTGACGGTGGCTGGCACGCCGGGGTCAATCTGTGCACCTATTTGCAATAGTTGAATACCCAATGCCTGAACCACTGCCCCCGAGGTTTCTCCGCCCGCAACCACAAACCGCCGAACCCCAGCTTCGCGCAGGCCGACGGCAATGGCGCCCAGGGCTTGCTCAACCAGGCTGCCAGCGCGTTCGACTCCCAACTGCGTTTGTACGGCTTTGACTTCGTCGGGGCTACTGGTGGCATAGATCAATACCGTTTGGGGGTTATTACGGGCGAAGGCCAATGCGCTTTCCACCACCGGTTGGCCCTTGGCTAACCCCAGGGGGTCGATTCGAAAGGCTGGGCGACCCGCCTCGATCCAGGCAGCAACCTGGCCGTTGGTGGCCTGGGATGCGCTGCCCGCGAGCACCGCTTCGCCGCCCCCGACAGTGGGCACATGGGCAGCGTCTATTTCTTTCAATTTGCCGGCGCGACGAAAGTTGCCTGGCAAGCCCAGCGCCAGACCGGAACCGCCGGTGAGCAAAGGCAGGTCTGCGCACGCTTCACCGAGTACGTACAAGTCGGCGTCGGACAGTGCATCGGCAACCGCCATGCGCACGCCGTCGGCACGCAACTCAGCGATGCGCGCCCGAACGCTGTCGACACCTTTGGATACAGTGTCGTAACGCAACAAGCCGACGTTGGCCTGGGTTTGCGATTGCAGCACGCGCACCAGGTTTGCGTCGGTCATGGGTGTCAGGGGGTGATGTTGCATGCCGGACTCGCTGAGCAGTTGATCATGTACGAACAAGTGACCGCGAAAAATCGTTCGACCGTTTTCCGGAAAGGCTGGGCAGGCGAGGGTGAAGTCACTGTCCAGTGCTTCCAGCAAGGCTTCGCTGACCTGGCCGATGTTGCCGGCAGCGGTGGAATCGAACGTCGAGCAGTATTTGAAGAATATTTGTTCGCAGCCACGCTCACGCAGCCAGCGCAGGGCGTCGAGGGATTCCTTCACCGCATCGGCGGCAGAAACTGTACGCGATTTAAGGGCGATAACGATGGCGTCAGCATCGAGTTGATCGGCGATGTCAGCGCTGGGAATACCAATGCTTTGTACCGTGCGCATGCCTCCGCGAACCAGCATGTTGGCGAGGTCAGTGGCACCGGTAAAATCGTCTGCAATACAGCCCAGCAAAGGGCGGTCAGGGAATGTCGTCATGTTCGGTTCCTCGATCAAAATTCTGCAGGACCGCTGTCGCGCAGCACGCATAGAGCCCGCTCCTACAAATTTCCCCAATAAGCAATAAGTTATGCGTTGCCCTATGGAAGCGTGCAGCGGTACCCGCCCTTATTGCGGCAGATACTCGCTCATGAACTGCGTGATCACCTCAGCAAAATCAGCGTCTGCGGTAAACCCGATATCCTTCGCGTAATCGGCAGAAAACGCCCCAGGCCACGAACCGACGATACGCTCGATGGCCGGGTTGCGTTCCATGCGAATCCGCCCGGTAACCGCCTCGCCTGCTGTCTGGCGCAGCGCTTCGATCATTCCTTCGACGGTTATCGACAGGCCGGGCATATTGATTACTCGGCCCCGGGTCAGTTGCTCTTTCGATAACTCGTGCCCGTGGATCAGGTTTCGAATCGCCAGTGCCGGCGACATCAACCATAGACGCGTTTCCACCGGCACTGGGCAAACACTGTCTTGGCCATTGAGCGGTTCGCGGATGATGCCGCTGGCAAAGCTAGAGGCGGCCAGGTTCGGTTTGCCCGGTCGCACCACGATGGTGGGCATGCGCAGGCTGCGGCCATCGACGAACTCACGGCGGCTATAGTCAGCCAGCAGCAAATCGTTCATGGCTTTTTGCGTGCCGTACGAACTTTGTGGCGCCCAGACATGGTCGTCCGGCACCGTCTGCGGCAGCGCGCCGCCGAACACCGCCACCGAACTGGTCATGACCCATTTAGGGCAGGTGCCGATCTGGCGAATCCGCTCAAGCAGGTTTTGCGTTGCGCTGAAATTGATCCGCATGCCCAGTTCGAAATCCGCTTCGGCCTGGCTGGAAACCACCGCTGCCAAGTGAAATACGCTGTCGGTATGGGCGTCGAGGAGGCTGTCCAGCGTGGCGCGGTCTGAGATATCGCCACAGACCACTTTAATCCGCGGATCATTAATGCCTTCCAGGGGCAGCATGTCGAACGCGGTGATTTGCGTAATCGCCGCGGTCTGGCCGTTGCGGTTGGTCAGCGAGCCACGCAACAGCAGGGCTTCTATCAGGCGTCGGCCGAGGAAACCAGCCGCGCCAGTGACGAGAATATTCATTAATGCTCCAAACGTCAGTGGTTGACGAGTTTTCCGGGAATTCTGAAGATCAATAGCGCGCCGAGAAATAAGGCGCTGGCCATGACGTACATGCCAATGGTGGTGCTCTGGGTCATGTCTTTGAGGAAACCCATGAGGTAGGGCGAGACGAACCCGGCGAGGTTGCCGCATGAGTTGATCAGCGCAATACCGGCGGCCGCTGCGGTGCCGCCGAGGAACGCGGTGGGCAGGCTCCAAAACAGCGGAAGGGTGCTCAAGGCGCCCATGGCACCGAGGGTCAGGCCGATCATGGAGATGGTGAAGTTGTCACTCCAGGTGGCGGATATCAGCAAGCCAATGCCACCCACCACGGCGGTCAGAGCCAAGTGCCAGCGGCGCTCGCGAAGTTTATCTGCGCTGCGGGATACCAAAAGCATGGTCACTGCGGCAGCGGCATACGGAATCGCCGTCAGCAGACCAACGTGCAAGACATCGCTGACCCCGGCCTGGCGGATCAGCGTCGGCAACCAGAAGCCCACGGTGTAGAAACCGGCAATCATGCAAAAGTAGATGCCGGTCAGTAACCAGATGCGCGGCTGACGGAACACCTGCCTGACACTGCTGACCTGATGAGCGTCGGTTTCAGCGTCAATACGTCTCTGCAGCAGAGATTTTTGTTCAGTGGTCAGCCAGCCGGCCTGGGAAATACGGTCACTGAGGCAAAAAATCACCAAAATACCGACTGCAATTGAAGGCAATCCTTCAAGGAAAAACAGCCATTTCCAGCCTGCGTAGCCGTGAACGCCGTTGAATGCGGTCATGATCCAGCCAGACAGTGGCGCACCGATGAGCCCGGACAGCGGCACGGCGGTGGCGAACAGGGCAAACATCTTGCCTCGGCGGTGGGTCGGGAACCAGTAAGACAAATAAAGGATTACGCCCGGATAAAACCCGGCTTCAGCGAGGCCCAGCAGAAAGCGCATGACGTAGAACGACATCGGAGTGCTGACCAAGGCCATTCCAGAAGAGATGATGCCCCAGCTGATCATGATCCGTGCAATCCACAGCCGGGCGCCAACCCGGTGCAGGATAAGGTTGCTGGGGATTTCCACAAGGAAGTACGCAATGAAGAATATCCCGGCGCCGAGGCCGTAGACCGCTTCGGAGAAATGCAGATCGTCAGACATCTGGAGTTTGGCGAACCCGACGTTGACCCGGTCCAGGTAAGCGACGAGGTAACACAGCAACAACAGCGGCAAGATACGCCACGCAACTTTGCGGTAAGCCATATCCTCGAAGCGATCAGCGGGCACGCCGACGGCGGTTTGAGTCAACGATTCAGTCATTTCTTCCCCATCCTTATTTTTTTATAGGGTGATTCTGTTTTTATTGGACTGCCTGAACTGACTGAATATCATAATACGTCATACGAATTCAAGGGCGACAACCAAAGCGGACGCGGTGGCTAAAATGCAGTACCGTTTACCTATTTGCTCCAGAGAACTTTATGCGCAGTCTTGAAATTACACCCCGTCCCGGCAACCCACTGGCTGTTTTGAAAGATACCGCCAAAGGCACGCTGGCCGACCAGGTGACCACCGCACTCAAGGCACACATTGCCAGCGGCGAAGCGCTTCCGGGTGCGCGGCTGCCCACCGAACCGGTATTGGCCGAGCGTTTTGGAGTGAGCAGGACGGTAATTCGCGAAGCCATTTCACGGCTCAAGTCGGCCGGCCTGGTCGAGGTGCGCCAAGGCAGCGGGACGGTGGTGTGTGAGGGCGCGCATATCAAGGCATTCACCATTGATTTCGATGTGTCCGGATCGATTGAGGCGGTACTGCGCGTGACTGAGTTGCGCCGTGGTATCGAAGGCGAGGCAGCAGCGCTGGCTGCGCAACGGCACACGCCACAACAGTTGCAGGCCATCGAACAGGCGCTTGAGGCCATTAACGTCGCCGAGCGCGCGGGCCATGACGGCGTTGAAGAAGACCTGTTATTTCACCGCTCGATTTCTCAGGCTACTGGCAATCCGTTGTACCCGTCGTTGCATGAGTTTATTGCGCAGTTCATCAAGGAAGCGATTCGCATCACCCGATCCAACGAAGAGCGTCGTCGGGACTTGGCGAAATCGGTGCATATCGAGCACTTCGCGGTGTACGCCGCCATCGCCGCCAAAGACCCGGATGCCGCGCGTAATGCCGCGCTCAAGCACATTAACAACGCGGTAGAACGGCTGAAAAGCGCTGACCCGACGTTCTGGCAAAGCCCGGTATTGAGGAAATAATAGCCGTCAGGTCTTTGGCTGCCAGAGCACGCTGGTCGGTTTGCCTCTTCATGAGCTTTTGTTTCATCTATCGTGCTGCAAACCACCGATCCATCGCCGATGTGCGTTTGGCCTTCGGTCACACTTCCGTTTACGTATTGACGGGCGATGTCGCCAGCTTTTCTATCCAGCAGTAGCGACGCCGCTTTGGCTGTTATTCGGTTTCATGTCCAGTCGCAGCACTCCGCCGACGTAGCGGGGGTTGCCCTCTGTATAAAAAGGCCTCAGCCATGAACATCATGCATGTGATTCGCCAGCTTTATCCCAGTGTCGGCGGAATGGAAAACTACGTGAGAAACGGCGCCAGCGAGCAGGTTGTTCTCGCTGAGGCTGCGGCCCACACGCCAGCCCCGACGTTTGTGTACCTGCAATACCTGCGCGGCGCGGCGGCGTTGATGGTGGTTTACTTCCACTCCGTGGTGCAGATGAAAAACCTTGGGATAACCGCTGTTTTGCCTCAGTTTGGCGAATCTGGCGTTGATCTGTTTTTCGTATTGAGCGGGTTTTTGATGTGGGTGACCACCTCCCGTTCGAACGTCACCCCTGCCGGTTTCATTCGCCGACGCTTGATCCGTATCGTGCCGTTGTACTGGGGTTTGACCCTCGCTGCGGGCGCCTTGGCGTTGATTGCCCCGCAATTACTGAAACATACGGTCATCGAGACGACGCACTTCATTTCGTCGTTGTTGTTTTTCCCTGTTCAGAACCCAGGCTACCTCGATAACCCAGACCTGAGCACGCGACTTGCTCCCGTGTTGATCCCCGGCTGGACGCTTAATTACGAGATGTTTTTTTACGTGGTGTTTGCCTGCTTTGTTTCGTTGAAAGCGCCGCTACGACTGGTGCTGGTGCCTACCTTGTTCGCATTGCTGTGCCTGGTGGGGGCCGTTGGTGGCTTCGGTTACAGCGCGCTGAGTTTCTACTCCAATCCGATCATCTTCGAATTCGTTTTCGGCATCATCATCGCCGTGCTGGTACAACGAAACGCGCTGCTGCGCCCGCCGTTGGCTGTTGCGTTATTGAGTGTAGCGCTGGCCGTGCTGATCTTCGACAACGTGACCGAAGTCCCGTCCGGTCGATTTATCGTTTTTGGCCTGCCGTCGGCGCTGATCGTTTACAGCGCCTGCTGCCTGGAGTTAACCACCGGGGCCAGACACCTGCGCCTGCTCAAAGCCATTGGTGACGCGTCCTACAGCCTGTACCTGACCCACGTTTTTACCTTGGTCCTGTGTCGGCTGATATTCACCCGTCTTACTCAGTCGGGTTCGCTGCTGACTCAATGTGCGTTTGTGGTGCTTTGCCTGGTGTTGTCGAGTTTGGTTGGGATTGGGGTTTATCGGCTTTATGAAAAGCCGGTCGGGCAGTATTTGGGGCGGTTTAAGTAATTGTCGCGCGGATATAGAAAAACCAAGCAGCGCATCGCGATGCTGCCTAGCCGTCTAAGAAAGAATGTCAGGCTCGTTACAAAGTCGTACTTTGTTGAAATATTATGTAGCAATAAATTGACGTCATAAAAACATCGCATTACCATTGATGGCATATTGATATTGATTGTGCCATCGAAGGAACGAGAATATGTGGGTCATCATCCTCGGGATGAGGTTATGTTTTATTGCGTTGCTGTTAAGTTTTTGTGCGCTGAGCCAAGCCTGGCTGCTCCCGGACCGACTCCCGGCGAACAAGACCTGATTCGCGATCGCCAGGATCGCCTACTCGAAGACCAACGCAAGCGCCTTGATGACCTACAAGAACTCCCAGGCAAACAAAGCCTGCCCAGCGCGCCGCCGGCCCCAGCCGAGACCCGCTGCTTCAGCATCCAGCACATCGAGATCAAAGGCGCCGAGCATCTTTCCGACGCGGACCGCCAACAACTGACGCGTCCATTCCTTGGCCAATGCCTGGGCGTCGGCCAGCTCAACGAACTGCTAAAAGTCATCACCGACCTGTACCTCGACCGAGGCATGGTCACCACCCGCGCTTACTTGCCGCAGCAGGATTTGTCCCACGGCAACCTGAGCATTCTGGTGGTTGAAGGCAAGCTTGAAGGGCTCAAGGCCGAAGACGGCAGCGGCTTGACCCCTCGCGAATTGGCCATGAGTTTCCCCGGCAGCGAGGGCGCGATGCTCAACCTGCGCGAGATCGAACAGATGGTCGATCAGCTCAACCGCCTGCCAAACAATCACGCGCAAATGGAGCTGACTCCCGGCAAAGCAGTCGGTGGCAGCCAGGTGCTGGTGAAAAACGCGCCCGCAGCGCCGTGGCAAGCGTCGTTGTCGCGCAACAACAACGGTCAGAAAAGCACTGGCGAACAACAGGCATCAGTCGGCCTGGAATGGGACAGCCCATTGGGCCTCTCCGACCAGTTGATGTTGCGCGGCGGCCATGATCTGGTCAGCGATCACACCAGTACCTCGAAAAACGCCTTCCTGTATTACAACCTGCCGTGGGGCTGGTGGAACTTCAGCTACAGCTACAGCCAGAGCGATTACCGCTCCGAAGCGCAAGCCAATACCTTCAGTTTCAAACAAACCGGCGACAGCGAAAATCATCAGTTGCGCGCCGAGCGAGTGATCTACCGTGACGCGGTCAGCAAAACTTCGCTCAACGTCGGGCTCGCGTATTTGCGCAGCAACAACTACATCGAAGACAGCCGCATCGACGTCAGCAGCAATCGTCTCAGCGAAGCCCAGTTTGGCCTCAACCACGGCCGTCGTATCGGCAGCGCGTTCATCAACATCGACCTTGGCATGCAAGACGGCATCGGCGCGTTCGGTTCTCAAAGCGACGACCGCACCAGTGCCAGTCAACCCGACGCTCGTTATCAAAAATACACCGGCACCTTGAGTTACCTGCAACCATTCAAGCTGTGGGACCAATCCCTGAATTTCAGCAGCCTGATGACCGGCCAGCACAGCGAAGACGTGCTGTTCAGCCCGCAACGCATGAGCTTGGGCGGGTTGTCGTCGATCCGTGGCTACAAGGACCAAACCCTGTCCGGCGACAGCGGCGGTTACTGGCGCAACGATCTGCGCTGGAGTCGCCCGGTGAGCTGGAGCTGGCTGCGCCCGGTGCTTGCCGAATACGGCACCAGCCTCGGCTACGACCAAGGCGTGATCAGCCGTGACCGCTACAACGGTGCTGAACACGGCCGGGTCTCCAGCGACTCGGTGGAGTTATTCGCCCGTGGTCAGCACCTGTCAGCCAGCGTCACGTTCGCCCATTCACTGGAGCGCCCCGGCGCCTTGAACGAGCACGAGACGCCGATTTATTTCCAGATGGATTTTTTCCTCTAAGCCCTTTTAACGCTTGCCGCATCGAGATACTGACATGGACGTTCGCCAACTCGCTTTCCTTGCTCGCCAGCCCTCAGCTGAGATAGCCCCGCGCGAGCGTTTTTGGGGAATATCCAAGCGCGGGATTGCGCTGATTCTGGCCAACGCCATGTTTTGGCAACCGCTGCTGGCCCAGGCGGGCGGCGTGGTAACCAGTAATCCAGCGACCAGTCTCGGCCAAGCGGCGAACGGTGTGCCGATCGTCAACATCGCGGCGCCCAACAGCGCCGGTCTGTCGCACAACCAGTATCAGGACTACAACGTCGGCAGCCAGGGCCTGATCCTCAACAACGCCACCAATAGCACTCAATCCACGCAACTGGGCGGGATCATTCTCGGCAACCCGAACTTTCACGGCAGCGCCGCCAGCATCATTCTCAACGAAGTCAACGGCGGTAACCCAAGCCAGCTCAATGGCTACACCGAAGTCGCGGGGCAGGCTGCGCACGTCATCGTTGCCAACCCCTACGGCGTCAGTTGCAATGGCTGCGGCTTCATCAACAGCCCACAAGTCACCCTCAGCACCGGCAAACCGATCCTCGACGGCAGCGGAAAGCTCGATCACTACCAGGTCGATGGCGGCAGCGTCAGCCTCGATGGTGCGGGTTTGAACGCGACCAACATTGACCGTTTCGAGATTGTTACCCGCTCGGCCAAACTCAACGCCGAACTGCACGCCAATCAGTTGACCATCGTCACCGGTCGCAACGACGTCGACGCGCAAACGCTGGCCGCGACTCCACGTAGCGCCAGCCCGGCCGACGCGCCAGCACTGGCCATCGACTCCAGTGCTTTGGGCGGGATGTACGCCGGGGCGATCAAACTGGTGGGCACCGAAGCCGGTGTCGGCGTGAAACTGGCCGGCAACCTGGCGGCCAGCGCCGGTGATATTGAACTCGACGTCAACGGCCACCTGAGCCTGGCCCAAACTGCCGCCAGTGGCGCGGTCAAAATCAACGCCGCCAGCGCCGAGGTCAACGGCCCGGTGTACGCCGGCAGCAGCCTCGCGATCAGCACCACGGGCGACCTCAACGCCCAGCAAAACCTCGCGGCGCGGGACAGCATCAGCCTGTCCAGCGGCGGTCAGTTGACCAACAGCGGGATCATTGAAGCCGGGGTCAACGCCGACAACAGCCGCAACAGCACGGGTGATGTCAGTGTCACGGCGCAGAACTTCACCAACAGCGGCAGCTTGATCGCCAGCCGTACCCTGCAAGCTACCGTCGCGCAAACCTTGTTCAATCAGGGCGGGACCATCAGCGGGCAGGGCAGTGCGCAGATCAGCGCGGGCACGCTGGATAACCAGAATAACGGTCGGGTGTTGAGCAACGGCAGCCTCGCCGTGACAGCTGACCAATTGCTCAATACCCAAGGCCTGATCAGCAGCAACGGCGATCAAACGATTCACGCCACCACCCTGAATAACCAGAACGGCAGTTTGACCTCCCAAGCCGCATTGACCGTCAGCGGCACCACGCTGAACAACAGCACCGGCACCTTACGCAGCCAGAAAAACCTGACTGTCCAACTGACCGGCGACCTTAACAACACCCAAGGCCTGCTCAGCAGCGAAGGCTTGCTCAGTGTCAGCGCCGCCAGTCTGCTCAACCGTCTGGGCAGCCTGTCCAGCGCCGGGCAATTGAGCGTCAACAGCAGCGGTTTGGTGGATAACCAGGGCGGGCAACTGGTCACCGACGGCGGCCTCGACCTGCACAGCGCCAGCCTCGACAACAGCCACGCCGGCAGCCTCAGCGGCAAAGGCGCGCTCAGCCTCAGCACCGGCGCCTTCGACAACAGCCACAACGGCAGCCTCAGCGGTGGCAGCACCCTGGCGCTCACCGCCGGCCAAGTCACCAACCAGGACAACGGCCGCATCGCCAGCGCCGGGGCCTTGTCCGCCAGCGTCACTGGTCTGGACATGCTCGGTGGCCAACTGTTCAGCAACACAGCGCTCTCCCTCGACCTCAACCACGGCCAACTGAACAATCAGAACGGCCTGATCAACGCGCCGATTCTGGTACTGAACAACCTCAACGGCGTCGCCAACCAGAACGGAGAAATCTCCAGCGCCAGCGCTTTTACCCTGGCCGCCGATAGCCTCGACAACAGCAACGGCAAACTGCTCAGCAACCAGGCCCTGACCCTGCGCATCAACCAGACGCTGACCAACCTCAAAGGCCTGATCGCCGCCGCAGCGCTGGACGCCCACGCCGGCAGTCTGGACAACAGCGGCAGCGGTACGGTCACCAGCCAAAGCACGCTCGGCCTGACTGTCGACGGGCTGTTGAACAACCAAACTCAGGGCCTGATCAACGCCACGACCCAACTGACCATCAGTAGCGGCAACCTCAACAACCAGGGCGGCTCCCTGCTCGGCAGCGGCATCGCCCTGGATTTCGCGGCCATTGGCGGCGACCTGAACAACAGCGCCGGCCTGATCACCACCAGCGGCCAACTGACCGTCAACCACCTGCGTGACCTGAACAACCAGAACGGCGAGCTCTCCAGTAGCCAAAGCTTCAGCCTCACCGGCCGCACCCTCGACAACACCGCCGGCAAACTGATCAGCAGCGAGCAACTGAGCCTCAACGCCGTCAGCCTGCTGAACCCCACCGGCTTGATCTCCGGCTGGTTAGGCCTGAGCGTCAGCGGCGGTAGTCTCGACAACCACAACAATGGCACGCTCTCCAGCCGCAGTGGCGATGTCAGCGTTAGTCTCAGCGGCGCCTTGCTCAACAGCGCCAACGGCGCGCTGGTCAGCCAAAATGCCCTGACGGTCAACGCCGACAGCCTGGATAACAGCGGCGGCATTCTGTCCAGCGGCAGCGGCCAGACCCTGACCGTCGGCGGGCTGCTGAACAACGGCGCCAACGGCCTGATTGACAGCGGTGCAGGGCTGACTGTCCAAGCGCTGACCCTGAGCAATATCGCCGGGACCATCAACGCGCAACAAGCCTTGAATATCAGCGGCACCGATCTTGATAACACCAGCGGCAGCCTGGTCGGCAACGCCGCCGTCACCCTCGACCTGCTGGGCAGCCTGACTAACACCAACGGCAAGCTCGCCAGCGCCGGCCCACTGCTGATTCAACACGCCAACCAGATCAACAACCAGGGCGGCCAACTCGCCAGCCAAAGCCTGCTGACCCTGTTCACCGGCGGCCTCGACAACAGCAACCACGGCACCGTCGCCGCCAGCGGGCAACTGCTGCTAACCGCCACCGGCGCCGTGCAGAACAACGCCGACGGCCTGATCTACAGCCAAAACGCCGACCTGCACCTGAACGCCGCCAGCCTGGCCAACGGCAAAGGCACCCTGCAAAGCCAGGGCGCACTGGGCGTCACAACCACCGGCGACATCGACAACCAGAGCGGCAAAATCATCGCCCAAACCGGCGACCTGACCCTCAGCGCCAACAACCTCGACAGTCGCGGCGGCGTGCTCTCGAGCCTGCAAGCGGCCTTCAGCGCGCACCTCACCGGTGTGCTGAAAAACGGCTACGACCTGAATAACAACAGCCAGGGCGGCATCACCCAGGCGCAAAACCTGACCATCAGCGCACTGGGCGGCATCGATAACGACGGTGGCCGCATCTCCGCGCAAACCGGCGACGCCCTGATCACCACCGCCGACTTCGACAACCGCAACGGCGGCCTGTACGCCAAAGGCAAAATCAACGTCACCGGCAACAACTTCGACAACAGCGGCAGCAACGACGGCCAGATCGCCGGCAGCCAGATCGACCTCAGTCTGAGCGGAGCGCTGAATAACCAACTGGGCATCATCGAAAGCGACAGCATCCTTAATATCACTGCGGCCAGCGTCAACAACCAGAGCGGAAAACTGCGCGCCCTTGGCACCAGCGGCGTTACCCAATTCACCATCGGCGGCCTGCTCGACAACCGCAACGGCACCCTCGAAAGCGCCAACACCGACCTCAACCTCGGCGCCGGCAGCTTCCTCAACGCCGGTGGTAGTGTGCTGCACGTCGGCACCGGCACCCTTGGCATCTCCACTGCGAACGTGATGGGCGCGGGGGGCGGCAGCATGGTGACTCGGGGTGGTTTGACGCTGAATGCCGATACTTGGGCCAACGATGCGGTGATTCAGGCGGGGCGCTTGACGGTTAATGTTAATAACTTGAGTCAGACGGCGACTGGGCAGTTGTTGGCGTCCAGCGTGTTCAGCGGCAGCGGTGGCAATTGGAGTAACGATGGGCTGATCGCCAGCGATGGCACTCTCAGCCTGAATGTAAGCGGCGCCTATGGCGGCAACGGACGCCTGAGCAGCGCCGGCACCCTCGGCCTCGGCGCAGGCCAAGTCAACATCGGCAGCGTCGGCAGCATCGCGGGCGGTAGTGACACCACGCTGAACGCGAGCGGCCAGCTCACCAACTACGGTCGCGTGACCTCCAGCGCCGGCATGCTGCTCAACGCGGGCAGCGTCGGCAACTACGGCACCCTCGGCAGTGCGCAGGCACTGACCGTCACCACCGGCTCACTGGTCAACGACCACGGCCTGATCTTCAGCGGCGGCGCGATGTCGCTGCGGGTTGCGGACTTCACCAACAGCTACGCCGACGTCTACAGCCTCTCAACGCTGAGCATCGACCGTGACGGTGCCGGCGGGTTCGCCAACAGCATCGTCAACAGTTCGTCGTCGATTCAAAGCGACGGCAACATGAGTTTGGCGGCCAGTACGATTCAGAATATTCGGGCGGTGTTGACCGTTAATGATGCCGGGATTTATACCGCTGAAATCTACGAACTACCCTGCGTCGAAAGTCACGACGTGGGCGACTGCAGCGGTAAGCAGAACCACGTTTGGCAACTAGTGGAGCGTGAAAAACTGGAAGTGACTGCCGCCAGCGCCGCCTCCACCATCACCGCCGGTGGCAACCTGAGCATCAAGGGCGGCGACCTGGTCAATCAGAGCAGCAACATCGCCACCAGCGGCAGTTTGACCGCCGTGCTTAACAACCTGACCAACAGCGGCGTGGAAACCAGTGACATTGAATACGCACGTGCGTTTCGCAGCGAACGGACCAACAACGCCAGCGGCTGGACCGCCGCCGCGGCCGCGCTGACCAATCAATACTGGTACCAGAGCGCCAACTACAATCCGAACAACCTAAGTGGTCTGGAAGCCGCTATCGCCAGCTTCATCGGCACCACAGAAACCCAAATCACCGAGCACACCAGCACCACGCAACTGGCCACCGGCGACCAAACCTACTCGGCGGTGATTCAGGCAGCGGGCGCAGTCAACATCAGCACCCAAAACAACTTCGACAACAGCGTCGTGCGCGCTGGCTACAACTACATCGGCAGCGGCCCGCGCACCAACACTGACACGCCGGGTACTGCGTTCTCCACCCTCGTGACCCTCAATCAACAATTGCCACCTGACCTCGCTCAACAGCAGGTCAACCCCACAACCTTGCCCGGCTTCGACCTGCCCACCGGGCAAAACGGCCTGTTCCGCCTGAGCGGCCAAGACACCAGCACCACCAACAACGGCACGCAAAACTGGTCACTCGGTGGCGCCAGTGTCAGCACCGCTCAACACCAGGCGCAGTCCGGTTCCACAGCGCAAGGCCTGACGAGAGTGCAAGGCGTGCCCACCAGCGCCAGCACCTCCCAGCCACAGAAATACCTGATCGAAACCAACCCGGCACTCACCGACCTCAAGCAATTCATGAGTTCGGATTATTTGCTCGCTGGCCTCGGCTATGACCCTGACGACAGCGCCAAACGTCTGGGCGATGGCCTCTACGAACAAAAGCTGATTGAACAAGCCATCGTCGCTCGTACTGGTCAGGCGTTCATCGACGGCCAAACCTCCAACGAGGCGCAACTCAAATACCTGATGGACAACGCCATCGCCAGCAAAAACGAGCTGAACCTGACCGTCGGAGTCACCCTCACCGCCGAACAGGTCGCGGCACTGACCCACGACATCGTGTGGATGGAAGACCAGGTGGTGGACGGTCAGCACGTGTTGGTGCCGGTGCTGTATTTGGCTCAGGCGGATAATCGGTTGGCGCCTAATGGGGCGTTGATTCAAGGCTCTGACGTCACGTTGATTGCGGGTAAAAACCTCGACAACGCAGGCACGCTGAAGGCCACCAATAACCTCGCCGCTACGGCCGGTAATGATTTGGTTAACAGCGGTCTGGTGAGTGCGGGCAGTCGGCTTGACTTGCTGGCTGGTAATGACCTGACCAACAAGGCGGGCGGCGTAATCGCGGGGCGTGATGTGAGTCTTATCGCCATCAGCGGCGATGTAATCAACGAACGTACTGTCACCACCCACGACAGCAGCAATGGTTATTACACCCAAGAGCGGCAATTCGCCGACAGCGCGGCTCGCGTCGAAGCGGCCAACAGCCTGACCATCCAGGCAGGCCGCGACATCAGCAATACCGGCGGCGTACTGCAAGCCGGCAGCGACCTCAGCCTCACCGCTGGCCGCGACGTCAATATCACCTCGGCGCAAGTGCTCAACAGCGACGCTCATGGCACTAACAACAACAGCGAAACCATTGTTCAAAACGGTTCCAGCGTCACAACGGGTCATGACCTGACAGTTCAGGCCGGGCGTGATGTGACGGCAGTCGCCAGTCAGATCAGTGCAAAAAATGACGTGTCTGTTGCAGCTGCAGGGAATTTGATTCTCGCTTCGGCAGCGGATGAAGAACACAGCTACAGCAAGACCAAGAAGTACACCAGTCAGGAGGATCACGTCAGTCAGGTGTCGACGGTGGTGACGGCGGGGGGAAGCGTCGCGTTGAGTGCGGGCAAAGATCTGGATGTGATTGCCAGTAAGGTCAGCGCGACAGACGAAGCGTATTTGTATGCTGGAAAGGACCTGAACTTGCTGGCGGCTGAGGATACGGACTACTCGTATCTGTCGAAAACCAAGAAGGGATCGTGGGGCAAGAAAAGCTCGAAGATGAGCGAGAGTGAGAGCGATACGGCGATTGGTTCTGTAATTCAGGCAGGAACAAAACTAGTCATTTCTGCTGCTCAGGATATTAACGCGCAGGGCGCGACGCTGAGTGCAATAGGGGCGCTGCAAGCCAGCGCGGGCCGCGACATCAACTTGGACGCAGCCGAAAACTCTAGTAGTGAAGCCAGCGCTAATTCGAAAAAAGGGTTCTTTTCCAGTAAGTCTGATAGCAGTTCTTCTAGCCAGACCACGGTTACCAGCACTGAGTTGCATGGTCAAAATATCGACCTGCAAGCGGACAATGACATCGTCTTAAAGGCCGCTGCGCTCACGGCACAACAGAACGTTCAGCTCTCTGCTGGTAGAGACGTTGTAATCAGTACAGTTCAACAGGGCGAGCAATCCGGGCAGTCCAGTCAATCAAGCAAGTTTGGATTTAATATTGTAGGGGCACCTTCGCTAACCCAAAAAGCTCAAGATAACCAACAGGGTTCAACTCAAAGCATCGGCAGCAGCATTAGTGCCGGAACCCTTGATATCAAGAGCGGCCGGGATACGACCGTACAAGGCAGTACGTTAGTAGCCGACAGCAACATTCAGATTGATGCCGGTAGGAATTTCAATGTCGTCAGCGCTGAAAACACCTCGACTTCTGATGCCAGTTCAAGCAGTAAAAAAGCCGGAGAAATCGGCTCTTGGTGGCAGGACGCAATGGGCGTCGTCAAGTTAAAGGACGGCAATCAGAACGACACCACTCAGCAGTCAGGAAGTCAGATTGCCTCTTTGGGTGGCAACGTTGGCCTGACCGCTGGTGACCAATACAACCAAATTGCGAGCAGCGTTATTGCACCCGCTGGCGATATCTCGATCAAAGCCAAACAGGTAGATATCGAGGCGGGTTTCGATAGCCTGGGCACCGACCATACACAGAGTGCTAACCGAACAGCCATTGGCGGAAGCATCGATATACCGCTGGTGAACGCCGTACGCGGGATTCAAGACGCCGCGCAATCGGCAGACAAAACGTCCGACGTACGCTTTCAGGCTTTGGCCGCAGCCAATGCCGCGATGAGTGCAAAGCAAGCCTACGATGCCGCTCAAACGCTGATGAGCGGCAATCAGACCGGTATTAAAGTCAGCGTTAACCTAAGTAACAGCCAAAGTCACAGTGAAAGCAGTGAATCTGGCCTCAATGTCGTACCCAGCACTGTTGCCGCGGGCGGCGATGTCAGCATCATTGCGACCGGCGCAGGCCAAGCCAGCACGCTCAACGTAATTGGTAGCAGCATCAACGCCGGACATGACGTTGATCTTAAAGCAGACGGCGATATCAACCTGCTGTCTGCACAAAATACTGCGACTCAGAACAGCACTAACGCTAACAGCGGTTGGAGTGTTGGGGTTGGCTTCAATCTGGGACAAAAAAACGGTTTTACATTGGACCTAGCTGCAAATGCGGGTAAGGGGAATGCCAACGGCGACGATGTAACGCAAACCAACACACAAGTGAAGGCTGGAAATGCAGTCCATCTGGACAGTGCTGGTGACACTACAATAAAAGGCGCTGTCGTAGCTGCAAACCAGGTTCAGGCCACTGTTGGCGGTAATCTAACGCTCGAAAGTGTCCAGGACACCAGCACCTTCACATCGAAACAAACGAATGCGAGCGTTGGCGTAAGCCTCTGCATCCCACCTTTTTGTTTTGGTGCCAGCAGCGGCAGTGGTTCTTTTAGCCAGCAAAAAATGGACAGCGACTACGCCAGCGTCTCCGAGCAATCGGGCATAAAAGCGGGCGATGGTGGTTTTCAGGTCGATGTGAAAGGCAACACCAATCTGGTTGGTGCTGTAATCGCAAGTACCGATCAGGCTGTAAAAGATGGGAAAAACACACTGTCGACGGGGTCTTTGACCTCTTCGGACATCAAAAACAAAGCAGATTATGACGCCACCAGCATTGGCCTGAGTGGTGGCATCGGTGGCACTCTCGGTCGGGACGGAGATGGCAACGTAAAAGCTGGCGCGCCCGGACCGCAAGTCTCTACGGTCGATCATTTGGGTGCCAACATCCCCGTCATTTTATCCGCCAGCGGCAGTGCTAGCAGTATTACGCAGAGCGGTATTAGTGGTGCCACGGTCAAAATCAACGACGAGGCCAAACAGCAAGCGCTAACTGGGCAAACAGCTGCACAGACCGTCGCTGCAATTAACACTGATGTCTCTAGTGACAAGGACGGCAGCAACAAACTTAAACCAATCTTCAATGCTGATGAAATTCAGGGCGATTTCTATATTGCTGGCAAGTTCGTACAGAACGTTGGCGTCTATCTGGAATCGCGCGCCAAAGAAATTGACGACAAAACTGCGCAAATCAAAAAGAATGAGGCAAGCGTACAAAACGCCGATTTAAGTGATGACGACCGCCAGAAGCTGATTGATGACACGGTCGCGTTAAAAGCAGACATAAAACAAATATCCAATGACTGGGGCGCTGGCGGCACTTATCGACAAATTGCTACTGCACTGGTGGCCGGTATTTCCGGAAACGTCACCGGCGTAAGTAGCGAGTTTGCGCAAAACATGCTTGTTAGCTACATCCAGCAACAGGGCAGTGATTACATTGGCAAGCTGGTGGTTGCTGGCGAAATTCAGGAAGGCGATCCGATCCATGCGGCCTTGCATGCCATTATGGGCTGCGCTGGAGCGGCTGCCAGCAGCCAGAGTTGTTCCGCCGGTGCGTTGGGCGGGGCTGCGAGCAGTATTCTGACCAATCTTTTTGCCAACACTAATCCAGACGAAACCCAAGCTGAGCGCGAAGCTAAGAGTAATTTGATCACTAGCTTGGTAGCTGGGATCGCGGCAATGGCCGATCCAAGCGGTGCAGCAACGGCAACGAATGCGGCAACGGCGAATGTTGATAACAACTGGTTGGCTACCCAGCAAATTGTACAAGCTCAGAAGGAATACGATGCAGCCACCGGTTTGGTGGAAAAGTTAGGCGTCGTTGCCAAGTGGAGTTTGGTTTCGAGCAAGCAAGACATATTGACCACATCCGGCATTGGGGCAGGTATCGCTCAAGGCGGTTGGCAGGACGTAGAAGGGCTGTCTCAATTCTTAATTCATCCCATCGATGGTCTGCAAGGCCTAGCATCCGTTGTAAGCGATCCGAAGGTTCGAGCTTCACTCGGAGACACGGCAGTAAATAGCTTGCTGGCCAGCATTGATAGAATGAAGGTTTCGCTCGAAACGGGTGGCGATGCTGAGGCTGTGCAACTTGGGCGTGATCTGGGTCAGTTGATTTATACAGTAGGGAGTATTGTTACTGGGATTGGTGGCGCTGCCAAGGCGGGCGTAACGCTTGGAAAAGTAGGAATTGAGGTTTCCAGCAAGGCACTGGGGGCATTTGCCGGCAAAAGCAGCTTGGAAATCAGTGATGACCTTGCGCGTTTGGAAGCGTCCACTAGCAAAAACTTGAATTCCGTTACTCTTCCCAAAAATCCGGAAGGGGTTGTCGTCGCTGATCCTCCTATTATATCCAAGCCCCCGGTTACTATAAAATCAGGTTTACCCGCCATTGATGAGCTTCCCGCAGTCGAGCCTACTGCGGGAGGTTATGTCAGCGGGGGCAAACTCAGTCAAAGCAGTTATGCTATTACCGACTTGACAGATGCTGAAAAGTCTATAGCTGCGACGATAGCTACAGGCGTGGACAAAACTGGTGCATTGACGGAAGACCTAGTGGAGTCAGTAGCGCAGAGGCAAGGTCTACAGGCCCTTGATGGCGGAAAATATGGGAGTAATAACGGTTTTGACCATGTATATGTTGGCCCGGATGGAAGCGTGATTGTGCTTGATTCGAAGCAGATCGATGGTGGGTTTTCGTTGAGTACTGCGGCTGATGGAATTGTTCAGATGTCTGATAAATGGATCTATAAGGTTTTGGATAGTTTAGACAAAGGTTCCGATGCGTACAACGCCGTCTCAAAAAGTATTGAAAATGGTAGTTTGATCAAAGGAGTGGCCGGTGTTGATCGAAGCACCGGACAGCTGATTATTGTTAAGGTTAAATAATATTAATAAGGATTTGGATATGAATATAATCCCTGATATGGCTCGATCTAGATTAGAACATATAGACTCGCACCTTGATGGTGGGTTTGATATTTATCGACTCGCTAATAATGTTGAGACTGGTCAAGGCGATCCGGCTGCTTGCTCAGAGCGACTTGCGTCGCACGCATATGCTAAAGGAATGCACGCTTGGTTTAGAATGGAAGATTTATATGCAATGAAAGAGTGGTTCTATATATCGGGGCGTTTAAATCAATATGCTTCTCAGGTTAGAAGCGATAAAATGAATTTCCTTTATAAAATGCTTGAGTTCATGAGGCCATTAGTTTCTGATAATCAGCAATTGATTGACTGGTTTTGCCAGTTTTCCGAAATACGAGATGTTAAAAGAATTGAATCTGTGACCACCCCCGATTATACCGGTTACCAGATAGTGTTGGCGGTTAAGGGCGAGTGGGAACTGTTGTCCGAACGATGCTTACAAATGAGCGCCAAGCCACCCAAGGGGAAAACTGCCCGATTTTTGCTAGACAATGAGTTCTTCGCAGCGCTAGCAAAGGGTGATATAAGGTTAATGGAAGGCGTTTTAGCTGAACTCATTTCACCCAAACAGATTCGTGCGAGGGCGAGTGCCGAAGGTGGCTATTCTGAAGGTTTAATTTCGACCTTTGGTGTTATTTTTTCAAAAATCGCTTGGCGTCATGGTTATGAAGTGAAGGTGGACAGTCCCTATATTCCTGCTGAGTGGCTTCCAGTAAAACCATTGTCTGTTTATGATCCCCATTACAGATTTTTAAAATGAACTGAGCTAACATCTGTGAGAGTTTCAAGCGTGTCAGTAAGCGGGAGGAAAGAAGTAAGGTGGTTCAGGAGTGTTTGGCTGATGCCGAATCTGGACAACTCCTGAACATAGATAATGGTAACCTTCTGACCTTCATGCTTAATAACTTTACCAACAGCGATATCGAAACCAGTCCGGCAATTACCGGCCTCAAGCAATTCATGAGTTCGGACTACCTGTTGGCCGGCCTCGGTTACGATCTTGACGACAGCGCCGAACGCTTGGGCGACGGCCTGTACTAAGAGACCCTGGTTCAATGGGCAGTCGTTGCCCGCACCGGCCAAGCCTTCATTGATGGTCAGACCTCCAACGAGGCGCAGCTCAAATACCTGATGGACAACGCCATCGCCAGCAAGGACGCGTTGGACCTGATCGTAGGTGTCAGCCTCACCTCCGAGCAAGTCGCCGCGTTGACCCACGACATCGTGTGGATGGAAGACCAGGTGGTGGATGGTCAGCATCTATTGGTGCCGGTCGTCTATCTGGCCCAAGCCGATAACAATCTCGCTCCCAACGGCGCGCTGATCCAAGGCAGCGATGTCACCCTTATCGCCGGCCAAAATCTGGATAACGCCGGTACCCTCAAAGTCACCAACAACCTGTCCGCCATGGCGGGTAACGACATGGTCAACAGCGGTCTGCTCCAGGCCGGCGGTCGCCTTGACCTGCTGGCGGGCAACGACCTGACCAACAACGCTGGAGGCATCATCGCCGGTCGTGACGTCAGCCTGACCACTGTCAGTGGTGATGTGGTTAACGAACGCACCGTCACCACGGCGCAAGCGTCCGATGGTTACCGCAGCACCAGCAACGATTACGCCGACAGCGCTGCGCGTATCGAAGCCGCCAACGACCTGACTATCCAAGCGGGCCGCGACGTCAACAACGTCGGCAGCGTTTTGCAGAGCGGTCACGACACCACGATCAGTGCTGGCCGAGACGTTAACCTCGTGTCTGCGCAAACCGAAAACAACTACACCATTGGAACCAAATACACCGACGACCACATCACTCAGTTGAGCGGTAGCGTCACCGCCGGTGGCGACCTGTCAGTCCAGGCCGGTCGCGACATCACTGCAGCCGCCAGCCAGATCGCGGCAAAAAACGACGTGTCCATGGCGGCCACTGAAAACCTCACCCTAAGCTCGGCTGCCGACGAAGACCACTTCTACTCTAAGACCCACCACGTCACAGAGCAAAAAGACCACGCCGAACAAGTCTCGACCACGGTAACGGCCGGCGGCGATGTCACGCTGAGCTCCGGGCAGGACATGACCCTGGTCTCCAGCAATGTGACGGCGGGCAAAGAGGCCTATCTGGTCGCTGGCGGACAACTTGATTTGCTGGCCGCACAAGACAGCGATTACTCGCTCTATGACATGAAGAGGAAGGGTAGCTTCGGTAGTAAAAAGAGCCGGAAGGATGAGGTTACCCAAGTCACCAATATCGGGAGCGAAATCACTACCGGGGGTGATCTGACTTTGGTCAGTGGGGGAGATCAGCGTTATCAGGTTGCCAAGCTCGACAGCGGTAATGACCTGACGATTTATAGCGGCGGGAAAATTACCTTTGAGGGTGTGAAGGACTTGCACCAAGAGAACCACGAAAAAACAGACAACAGCCTTGCATGGACGTCTATGGCAGGCAGTGGTGTGACTAATGAAACCTTGCGTCAGAGTGAACTGATCGCTCAGGGGAACGTAGCGATCAATGCGGTGGACGGCCTGCACATCGACATTAAGCAGGTGAATCAGCAAACCGTGAGTCAAGCCATTGATGCCATGGTTGCGGCCGATCCACAAATGGCTTGGTTGAAATATGCCGAACAGCGCGGCGACGTCGATTGGCAACTCATTAAAGAGGTGCATGAGTCTTACGAGTACAGTCACTCGGGGTTAGGTGTTGGGGCGATGCTGGCAATTATCATCATCATCACGGTACTTACCGCTGGGTCAGGCACCGCCGCAGCTCTTTCCGCTTCCGCTTCCTCTAGTGCGTACAGCGCAGCTATAGCCGTAGGTTTTTCGGACGCGGCAGCAGCAGGTATTGCAACCGCCGCCGGCGCGGCTGCTGTCGCTGGCATGTCAGCGGCGCTGTCTCAAACCGCAATCAGTGCGATCAACAACAAAGGTAATTTAGGCGCCACTCTCAAGGACGTTACCTCCCCTGAGAATCTCAAAGGATATTTAGTCAGCGGGCTGGTGGCGGGTTTTGCAACCGGTGTGCTCGATAAGGCGTTTGGTGTTTCAGCAAAAGATGCAGGGAAGGCCACTCACGGTTTCACACTCGGGGATATGGACGGCTAACGATTAAATCCGGCCATCCTATCCGGAACAATTTCGGTAGCTGTTTTCCTGCTGATCAATAGTGGTGGTGCGATCACTTTTGAGGGCTGCTAGAGGGGAAAATTTCGCCAGTGGTGCCATCGCAGGTGGCGTGGCGGAGGGATTGACGCCGATTGCAAACGCTATCTGCGGAACAGAGTTTGGTTATGATGACTCTTCAATGGTGCACTCAGAATTGCGTAAAAAATGGGTTGCTAAAGGGGGGCCTTGGTGGAGTAGACATCAGCTTTCGCCACCTGATGGGGATCTGTTAGACAGTTAAAACGTACCGCGAATTTTAATAGTTGGCGCAAAAGAGAAAAGAGGACTGTCCCCTTTTTTGCACTGGCACCCTGACGTCATCGGATTGTTTTGTTCGCCGGCGGCGATGCCCGGCGATGGCCTCTACGAACAACGCTTGGTGGATCAGGCAATCGTCGCCCGCACTGGCTAGGTTTTCATCGATGGCCAGACCTCCAACGAGGCGCAGCTGAAGCACCTGATGGATAACGCCATCGCCAGCAAGGACGCGCTGAACCTGATCTTGGGCGTCAGCCTCGCGCGGGTTCAAGCCCTGCCGAGCAGCGACACTGCGTCCCAACCGAAATACCGTAAGCGCTCCATAAACCCCACCGACTTCTAGATGGGTGGCGCGCTCAGTTGGGCGATGGCGATATAGGAGGAGTTAACCGCACTCAACACCCGAACAAGCCCATCCACAATCATGCGCACCTCTTCATCGTTAACGGTCAACGGCGGCAGCAGCCGGATGGTCTGTCCGCGAGTAACGTTGATCAACAGCCCGAAATCCCGCGCGGCGATTAACGTCAAATCCCGGCAGGGGCTGACGAGTTCAATGCCTATCATCAATCCCAACCCGCGAATTGCGAGCACGTTCGGGTGATCGCCCAATTCAGCGCGCAAGGCGGTGAGTAGCCGTTGGCCCTGGCGTTCGGCATTGTTCAGCAGTGCCTGGTCTTCGATGATATCCAGCACGGTGCAACCGACTCGGCAAGCCAGAGGATTGCCGCCAAAGGTACTGCCATGGCTGCCGGGGGTGAATAACTGTGCGACTTTTTTCCGAGCCAGGCAGGCGCCAATGGGGATGCCATTGCCCAGGCCTTTGGCCAAGGTCAGCACGTCCGGGACGATGCGTTCGTGCTCGAAGGCAAACATCAGGCCGGTGCGGCCAATGCCGGTTTGAATTTCATCGAGCATCAGTAACCAGCCACGACGGCTGCAAAGGTCGCGTAGCGCTTGCAGGTAACCGGCGGGGGCGACCTGGACGCCCGCTTCACCTTGAATCGGCTCCACCAACACGGCGGCAATCCGAGCGCCATAGGTCTCGGCAACCTTGTCCAGCGCGGCACTGTCGCCAAATGTGACTTTGATAAAATCCCCTGGCAGCGTGTGAAAGCTCAGGCGCACGGCAGGTCCGTCGCTGGCCGACAATGTGCCCAATGTCCTGCCATGAAACGCGTTGTCCATAACCACGATCAGTGGCCGCTCAATACCTTTTTTCCAGCCATGTAAACGGGCCAATTTCAGGGCGGTTTCGTTGGCTTCGGCTCCGGAATTGTTGAAGAACGCCTGATCGAGTCCAGACAACAGTGTCAGCCGTTGCGCCAAACGCTGCTGCCAATCGATGGATTAAAGGTTCGATGTGTGCAGCAGAAAGCCTGCTTGTTATCTGATGGCCGCAACGATTCTTGGGTGTGA
>NZ_JAQGNX010000149.1 GCF_028293835.1 Pseudomonas sp. | reverse complement strand
ATACGGCCGCCAGCATGTGCTCGGGGATCTTGCCCTGAACCATGGCTACGCGTGGGATGCCCGTTTCGGTCCGGCGATTTTCAGCGCCGGCGGAAAGTGATCTAAGTTCTTTGAGTTGATTGTCCATGTCTCGCATGCTGAAGGCAGAGCGTACCCGGTGCAAGGGAAAAGCAGAAACAGGCAGGTTTCGAGTAGGAACGGGTACGACCCTCCTGGCATGGATGGTTACTGTGGAGTCACATTCAAACCACAGAGGAACTGAACATGGGTGTAATCGTGATCACAGGCGGCAGCCGCGGAATCGGTGCCAGTGCCGCCGAGCATATTGCCCAAAAGGGTATGGGTGTCATCTTGACCTATAACGCCAACCCCCAGGCGGCTGCTTCGGTTGTGGACCGCATCGAAAAAGCAGGTGGCACGGCCGCCGCGCTCAAGTTGGATGTGTCGGACGTTGGCAGTTTCGAGACATTTCGAGAATCAGTGGTGGTGGCCTTACGGGAGACGTGGGATACGACCACGCTGAGCGGCCTGGTCAACAACGCTGGCTATGGCCTGTTCAACCCGTTGGTCACTGTCAGCGAGGCGCAGTTCGATGACCTGTTCAAAGTGCATCTCAAAGGCCCGTTTTTCCTCACTCAGACCTTGCTGCCGCTGCTGGCCGAAGGCGCCAGTATCGTCAATCTGACCAGTGCCACAACCCGCGTAGCTACCGCAGGCGTTGCGCCGTACGCAGCGTTCAAGGGCGGGCTCGAAGTGCTTAGCCGTTACATGGCAAAAGAGTTTGGCGAGCGGCGCATACGGGCTAATGCCGTGTCACCTGGTGCGATTCGTACCGAGTTAGGTGGCGGCTTGAATGATGAGTTCGAGGTGATGCTGGCGGCGCAGACAGCGCTCGGCAGGGTGGGGGAGCCCGAAGACGTCGGGCGGGTCATTGCCATGCTGCTGTCTGAGGAGGGCGCATGGATCAATGCTCAGACCATCGAAGTTGCCGGCGGCTACACCATCTGAACAAGCGAGGGCTACACCATGCTCGATCATATTTTTCTGTCTGTAAGCGATATTGCACGCTCCGTCGATTTTTACACGGCTGTACTGGCTCCGCTGGGCATCACTGCGCGCCTGGATTACGACGGCAAGAACGGCCCGACCGGGCATCCAGACCTCAAGGGCTTTGGCGCCAACGGCCGGATGTTTTTCTGGTTGCGTGAGGGCGTTGTTGAAGGGTGCGTTGTGCACATAGGTTTTGTCGCGAACAGCAAGGCTGAAGTTGATGCTGCCTATGCTGCGGCCATGCAGCTGAATGCGGTAGACAACGGCGCGCCTGGGGCACGCTTGCACTACGACCCGGACTACTACGCCGCCAATGTGCTGGACCGGGATGGCTACAGTCTGGAATGGGTCTACAAGAAATGGCAGCACGTCCAATGACCGAATCAATTCGGGAAGCAGGGGCTGCGGTCTACCTGGATCCACGGGCAATCTGAAGGAGGACAACTTGTTGGCGAGGCATACCTTGCGGTGCAACGGGTACACCGCCTCGCCGACAAGTTGGCTCCTAGAAAGGATGTACGAATAACCGGCAAACGCCGCTGCCTTCGATGCCTGAATACTGACCAGATGGCCCGCAACGATATGCGCGCGAGCACTGAAGCGGAAGATTTGACCCACGCCGATGCCGCTCAGTAGCACCTCGGTCAATTCGGTGCTTTCGCTCACGTTGACGGCACCTGACCGTTTACCTCATGTTGCTCGCTACCTGTTCTCCGGCTGCGTGGGATCGGTCAGGCGCCGAACGCACCGTCGATCGTGTGCATTGCCCCCGTTACAAAGCCCGCTTCCGGCCCGGCCAACCAAGCTACCATTCCCGCCACCTCCTCAGAACGACCGTGGCGCTTGATCGCCATGAAACTATGCATCAGGTCCTTCATCGGGCCGTTCGCGGGATTCGCGTCAGTGTCGATCGGTCCCGGCTGCACGATGTTGATCGTGATTCCACGCGGGCCGAAATCCCGTGCCAGTCCTCGTGCCATCCCCTGCAGTGCTGATTTGCTTAATGCATAGGACGCCATACCGGGCAAGGGCATGCGGTCACCGTTTACTGATCCGATCACGATGATCCGCCCACCTTCCGGCATCTGCCGCGCCGCTTCCACCGATGCGTGGTATGGAGCGTGCACGTTGATGCGGAACAGGCGATCGATCGCATCTGGGTCCTGCTCCAGCGCGTCGCCGAAGATGGCTATGCCGGAATTTATCACCAGCACGTCCAATGGACCGCTATCTCGAACCCGGGCGATGACTGCATCCCGGTCAGCGCTATCCGTTGAGTACGCGCTGCTGCCTGTTTCGATGGCAAGAAGCTGCGCCGCCTCCGGCGAGCCCGAGTACGTAAACGCCGTCTTCGCGCCGTCAGCCGCAAAGCGCCTTACGATCGCGGCGCCAATACCCCGGCTCCCGCCAAGCACCAGTACCGACTTGTTTTTAAAATCCGACATGATCACTCCTTTTGATTAATGTAGCTCATGCTACAATATCCCCCCTTTGAGCTGTCAAGGATTTTGTAATCGTGACTACAAATAGTCTGCCAGCGCGCGGCCGGCCTCGCCAGTTCGATCCAGATGAGGCGGTAGCGACTGCTCAGCGCCTGTTCCATGCGAAGGGCTACGACGGCGTAAGCGTTGCCGACGTGACCAAAGCACTTGGCATCAATCCGCCCAGCTTCTACGCAGCCTTTGGCAGCAAGGCCGAGTTGTACGCACGCATTCTCGATCGTTACGCTGTAACCGGAGCCGTCCCTCTATTGCAAATTCTGAAGGCAGACCGGCCTTTGGCTGTGTCGCTTGCGGAGTTGTTGGAGCAGGCCGCGCGCAGCTACGCCGCCGATTCCACCGCCACGGGCTGTATGGTATTGGAGGGCACACGGTGCAACGACCCGCAGGCGCGTGTTGCCGCCTGCGGCTTCCATGTTGCTGCGCAAAATGTCATTCGAGACAGCATCGCCGAGCGTCATCCGCTGGAGGCAGATCGGCTAGCGGATTTTGTCTGCACCACCATGGCCGGTCTCTCGGCCAGTGCGCGCCATGGACAAAGCCTGGACCGCCTCTTGGCTACCGCACGGCTGGCCAGCGTGGCGCTCGCGCAGGTGCTTGCTGCTTGAACTGCTCGAAATGGCGGGCAATGACCCCATAGCTGACCTTAAAAGAACCGTCTGTAGGAGCTGCCGACGACTGCGATCAAGTCCGTATCCTGCAAAAGCTCGGGCCCGCTTCGCAGGCCATCGCAGCCTCCGGCAGCTCCTACATATTCGTCAAGGCTGCTTTTGGCCGAACAGTTGCCAATACACAACTCGCTGAGTTTCAGCCAGATTCGCCCCCAACAGCACATTGCCGTGGACGGTGCTAAGACCCGACGCCATCTTGGGTCCGAGCCTGGGCTCACCAATGAATCTGATCAATGGAATGACCGTCTATGCAGCCGTCTGTCGCGAGTTAAATGTAACCCTGCGCTACCCAGGAACACAACAGGCGTGGAACGCGCTGACGCAGTCGACTGACGCTGGAGTCCTTGGCCGCGCGACGTATGGGTGCGGATTTTTGCAAAGAATGTGGAAGCAGCTCTAGAGGCCAGTTTCGTTTCGCCGCGAAACCCTCAAGGCATAATGTTAAATCCTGTTCAACCCAACAAACGAACATGCCTCCTTTCTTTAACTGCGGGTGGGTGAACGATATGCTTATTTCTTTCTGAGATTGAATTAGTTCAGACGGACGAACGCATTCAATGATAGAGAAGAAACCATGTGCTGTGATGCTTCGCTCTTTTACTCTGTAATGAAATCCTTGCGTCACTTCATCCGACACATCACTCGCGTCAAACAGCTGCTTCAAGGCCAATAGCTCGATAGTATCGAGGTGCATGTATCGCTCCACATCAAGTGCCGACGTCGTGTTCTTCCTGTCTAATGGTCTCGGCTGTTTTGACAAACGCTGCTACTAATGGCATGACGACCCCATCGTCATGATAAAGAAGACGAATCTTTGACACTTTGCGGATGTTAGCCGGGAGTAGGGGCCGCATTTCGCCAGCGGCGACCCAGCTGATTGCATAGTGCTGGGGCAAAAACCCAATGAAGTTTCCGGTCAGGATCAGCATGGCGATCCCTTCGGAGAATTGCCCGCTTGCCGCCGGGGTGAAACCGATCCGGTTTTCATTGCGCAACTCAGCTTCGGAATAAGCATGCTGAGCAAATCGCTGATCATTCAATAATTCAAGTGTGATGTCGCTTTCGTCGCGATCAAACAAAAAATGGTTTTTCCCGCAGTAGAGGTAACTGTGCTCGGAAAATAGAGGCAGGCTTTTCGCACCCTTTATAATTCCCCTGTCTGTGGAAAAACCAACCTGCATTCGCCGGTCTGCAACACATTGGTCAATTTCTGCGGACGAGGTCGTGATCATCTTAATTTTGACCTCGGGAAAATCCGTTGAAAAGCGAGTAAGTATCTCCATTATTAGCGATTTTCGACTGGTGATCAGTGTATCTATACTTCCGATATGCAACGTTCCCGCTGGGTGCGTTTGCAGGGCGTTCAGTTCTGTGCGAAATCCCTCCAATGCGCTGAACATCTTGCCGCTGGCATCGTAGACGAGCTGTCCCTCAGCCGTCAGCGAAAACCCGGAGCGCCCACGGTGGCAAAGCTGCACTCCAAGGCGAATTTCCAAGTCGGCGATTTGCTTACTGATGGCTGACTTGGTCATGTTGAGTTCGATTTCAGCCAAGGAAAAACCGTTGCAATCCGCTACTGCGCGAAATGTGCGGACGAGCTTAAGATCGAAGTCGGAAATCTGCCCCCAGAACAGACGAGCCGGAAGGGTCATGGAGCACTCCTGAAAGAAAGCAACAGTGGAATTGTTATGCTACTGAAAGTCTACAAGCAAGCGCGCAGCCTTGGTCAACGGACCTGGATGAAAGCTTGTCATCCGGTCCAGCCCGCCAATCTTTTACCGGACTTCGCGCAGGAACTCGGAAACTTTGACCAAACCAACTTTTAGCACGTCCGGGTTGTTGGCGTAGCCGATGCGCACATAGCCTTCGATGTCCATTGCGCTGCCGGGGGTGAACATTACCCCCTTGGCCTCGAGCAACTGGATGCAGAGGTCCCGTGAGGACAGCTCGGTATCGATTTTCAGCAGGGCAGTGGTGCCCGCTTTCGGCTTGATGTAGGACACTCGTGGTTCTTGCGCTACCCACACATCCAGCGTTGCCAGGTTGGAACGCAGCAACCCATGGGCGCGGGCCAGAATCTTGTCGCGGTTTTCCAGCGCGATGCTGGCGAAGTGATCGTCGAGCATGCCGACGCTAATGGTGTTGTAGTCGCGGTGTATCGACACCGCCTGCAGCAGCTCAATCGGCCCGACGATCCAGCCCAGGCGCAGCCCAGCCAACGAGTAGGTCTTGGACATGCTACCGGTACTGATGCCTTTCTCGTACAGGTCGGCGATGGACACGCTGAAGCCGTCGCCGGTCTGGTTGGTGCCGCGATAGACCTCGTCGCACAGCAGCCAGGCATCGACGGAACGTGCGATTTCGACAATCTGCTCCAACAGGCCGCGGTCCATTAGCGAGCCGGTCGGGTTGTTCGGGTTGTTCAGGGCTATCACCCGGGTCCCGGGGCGGATCAATTCGCGTAGTTCTTGCAGGTCTGGCAGGAACGCATTTTGTTCCCGCAGCTGCAGAATCGATACTTCGGCGCCGTAGCTCTCTGGAATTGAGTGGTGCTGCTGGTAGGTCGGCCCCACGGAAATCACGTGATCACCTCGCTCGACCAGGGTCTCATACACTAAGGCGTTGGCGCCGATGGCACCGTGGGTGATGACGACGTTCTCGCGTTTCTGTGTTTCGTACAGCGAGGCGACCACATTGCGCAGGCGGTCGGAGCCTTCGATAGCGCCGTAAGTCATTTTCATCGGTAGCAGTTCCGACAGGATGGTGTCCTTCTTGTCCGCGAACTCGAGCAATTGCTCAAGGGTGATGGACTCAACGCACGTTTCCGCCAAGTTATAAACGCATTTGGTCTCGTAGTAGTTCATCCAGATTTCTACACCGAACTCTCTGATTTTCATTTTATCTTTCTCGTAGTTAGATCGCCATAAGGCATCGCAGGCATGAAACGGAGCGGCCTGCCTTGGACTTAGTTGTTCAGACTAAGATGGAGAGCTCACTCCCTTTTCGACGTCAGCTCTTGGAGGACTGCTTTGGCGATAGCAATGTCCTGGACGGCCACTCCCGTTAGATCAACCAGCGTAATCTGTTCATCGGATGTGCGCCCCAGCGCTGTCCCGGAAAGAACCGCGCCCAGCTCAACCACATTATTTCTGTGCAAATAACCGGCTTTGCAGGCTTGATATATTTCGCCCCGGTGCGCACTTTGCGCGAGACTGTCAGCCACTACTACATTTGCAAATTCGAGGATCTCGGGTGCGATCTCATTTTTCTCGGCCGTGTCTGATCCCATCGCGGTTATATGCGTTCCGGGTCGAATCATGGACAGCGTGAGAAGCGGCGCTTCAGCTGCCGTAGTCGTGACAATTAACCTGGCGCGCTCACATAATTCGTCAATGGAATCGGAGATGGCGACCCGGAACCCCATAGCCTCAATGTCCGAGGCTGCACTTTTGGTGGCTTCAGCGTCGCGCCCCCAGATAAGCAGATTCCGGCACTCAGTCACCCGACGCAGGTAGTCCGCTTGCATGCGAGCCTGTACCCCTGAACCAATGATCCCAATCGTCTTGAGTTTTTTCGGAGCCAGTGCCATGGCGGCTACTGCACCGGCGGCGGCGGTACGATGGTTTGTCAGCTCCCCCTCTTCAAGCAAGACGGCATCAATTACACCCGTTTTTTGACTGAGCACTATCATGCATCCGCCGAAAGGCGGCAGACCAATAGTTGGATTCTTGAAGAAACCAGTGGCTAGCTTCACCACGCAGACATCGTCGTTTTTAATGGCACCGTACTTGATATGAAGTTCTCCGGCGTTCTCAGGAAACAGAAGTTCACCAATAGGGGGGACTTCGACGTCACCGCGGGAGAATGCAATGAATCCTTGGGCGATTTCATCGATAACATTCACACGTGGTAAAACAGTGTCGATTTCTGCACGCGTATAAATATGTGTCATGGAATGACCTCCGCAAAATAAAGTAATGGTGTGTTAAAAACAACACGAGTAAACGCATCGTTTGTTCGGATAGTTAACGGTTCCAGCAAAAACTGATATTTTATCTCAGGTGTTTAAGCATACGAGTTTCCAAAAAGCGAAAAACGTGCGTAATGATAAAGACTATCGTCATAAAAATAAGCGCTGCGGTGATGAAACCTTCGTAGGCCAGATAGTACTTACTGTTAAAGCTTCGCGCCGCCCCTAGCACATCGATGACTGTGACGGTACTTGCAAGCACGGTTGAGTGCAGATCGAATATCACCTCGTTGCCATAGGCGGGCAATGCTCGACGGAACGCGCTCGGTAGGATAACGCGGCGTAACGTCAGTACCTTGTTCATTCCAGCCGCCGTCGCAGCCTCTATCTCTCCACGCGGTGTTGCTTCGATCGCACCGCGCAATATCTCCGCCGTGTAGGCAGATGTGCTGATGGTGAAAGCGATCAGCGCGCACCACCACGGCTCTCTCAGTATCGACCAAGCGATGGAGTCTCTGACATACTCAAACTGCGAGAGGCCATAATAGATGACGTACAGTTGAACCAACAACGGTGTGCCCCGCACCAGATAGATAAAGCCAAACACAAGGGGATTCAAAGCCGGAATACGTACAGCACGGATGATTGCTAATGGAACAGCCAGTAATCCACCCGCCACTAGCGAAACGATCAGCAATATAAGTGTGTTTGTTAAACCCTCCCAGAACAGGTGCCAGTTCGCTAGAACAAGGTAAAAGTCCAACGGCGATACGTCTGAAGAGAATTTTCGGATTATTTCAAGCACGTCTGTCACCGCCAAATTCCCCTAACGACACCGCGGTTATTACGACGCTCCAGGACCCGTAGTCCGACATCAGAAATAACCGTCAAGATAAGGTAGACGGCCAGCGCTACCAGCATAAAGGTGAAGGGTTCCCGGGTCGCGCGACCTGCGGCAAAACCATTGTAAACAATGTCCTCCAGTCCGATGACTGACACCAGGGCAGTTGACTTCATCAACGTCAACCAGTTGTTTGTGAAACCGGGAAGGGCGAGTCGAACAAGATGCGGCCAAATGATACGCCGGAACAAAACACTTCTGCTCATTCCAAAAGAAACGCCAGCCTCGATCATCCCGACTGGAATCGCCATATAAGCCCCACGAAAGGTTTCGCTCATATAGGCGCCGTACACAAACCCGATGGCGGTGACACCAGCGACGAACCGGTTTAACTCTACGTAAGACCAAAGACCCGTTACGCTTCCAAAGTAATTCAGGGCCATTTGGCCACCGTTATACAACAACAGCATAACTACCAGGTCCGGGATCCCCCTGACGATGGTCGTATAACCGGATGCAGTTTTCTTCGCTAACGCACTCTTCGACTTGCTGGCTAGCGCACCTGCCAAACCGAGGGATACTGCGACTATTACCGAGCATATGCTCAGTGTGATCGTGACCAATATTCCCTTTAGCAGGAACGGGCCGTACGCAACAATGTGATCCACGGTGCACCTCCAAAGCCTGCCGCCCACTTGACCATCAATTTTTGAGATTTCAGGCAGGTTTGTTTTTCTGAGTGCCACAACGGGACGACAACGCTCAATCCCGTTCGAGTGGCTTACTGGCCGTAGATGTCATAACCGAAGTACTTTGCTTCGATCTTGTCGTACGTCCCATCCGCTCGAACTTCCGCGATCGCTTTATTGAGAAGCGTCTTAAGCTCGACATCATCTTTGCGCACGCCAATGCCAATGCCTTCGCCAAAACATTCCTTGTCCAGCACGGGTTCACCGATGAACGCGTAGCCAGCGTCGGGGTTTTTGCGAATTAACCCAAAGTCTGCCTGTACGGTCTCACTGAGGATCGAATCCAATCGTCCAGCGTGCAGATCAAGGTACATATCTTCAGCGGAAGGATAGATGGAGACTTTTGCGTCCGGGTAATGCTTCTGAAGATAGCACTGCGCAACGCCCGCCAAAGTCCCAAGCCTGACGCCACCCAGATTTGAGGCAGAGCGGTCAATCTTGAAATCCTTTTTTGCAACAAAGCGAGCGGGTGATTGGTAATACTTATTGGTAAAATCTATACGCTTCTTTCGCTCTTCAGTGATGGTCATTGAAGCAAAAATGCCATCGAAGCGCTTGCTCAGTAGTCCGGGAATCATCCCATCCCAGTCCTGCGCCACGAACTCGCATTTGCGATGGATTTTTTCGCACATCGCCATGCCCAAATCAATTTCCCACCCGATAATGGTGCCGTCCGGGGCTCTCTCATTGAAGGGAGGGTAGGCCGCCTCAGTGGCGAATCGAATGACATCGTCGGCTGCGACGACGCTGAAAGAGGCGAAGATCATCACGCTCATCAAGGCTACTTTTCTTACAGATGCGATCATTTGAATCCCCATTTTCCAGTGTGCAAATCTGTTCTTAGCGTGACTAGCGTTGTGTCCGGGCCAGGAATTGGCGAAGGCGGGCAGACTCAGGCCTAAGCATTACTTCGTCGGGGGAGCCTTCAGCTTCTGTCCGGCCCTGGTCCAAAAAAACCACACGATTGGAAACGTCCTGGGCGAACCCCATTTCATGGGTCACCACGATCATGGTTCTGCCTTCCTCAGCCAAATCTTTCATCACCTTCAGAACCTCGCCGACGAGTTCCGGGTCCAGGGCAGAGGTGGGTTCGTCGAACAGGATGACGTCAGGATTAACCGCCAGAGCCCTCGCTATGGCTACGCGCTGCTGCTGACCACCCGACATATGGGTCGGATAGAAATGTCTACGGTCAACCAAACCGACACGCTCAAGCAATCGCTCGGCGATGTCTTTGGCTTTGTCAGGAGGCATGCCCAACACGTGAACCGATGCTTCCATTACGTTTTCCAGCGCCGTCATATGTGACCAAAGATTGAAACTCTGAAATACCATGGACACGCGGGTTCGAAGTCGCTCAATCTGTTTTCTATCTGACGGCTCCAACTGCTGATCGCGATTGCGCCGGGTCTTAATCACCTCCCCGCTTACCGATACGATGCCCTCGCTGGGAAATTCAAGAAAATTCAGACACCTTAAAAAAGTGCTTTTACCTGATCCGCTTGCTCCGAGGATTGAGATGACATCGTGCTTGTTCGCGGTCAGCGAGATACCTTTCAGAACCTCAAATTCACCAAAGGATTTGTGAATGTCTGTCGCCGAGAGCTGCGGTCGGATTGACCCGTCCTGAGGATCAGCTTGCATGGGCCACCTCCTCATGGGCGCCGCACAACTTGCCAACCTGAGCCAAACAATCCCCAACCTCGATACAAGGACGGGTTCTCAGGGCGAGCACTTTTCCAGGCAGTTTGTTGATCACCGGTTTTGGCGGGGCCGTCAGGTCATAAAAATCAAAAATGTGCCCGATGAGATCCCCGGGACCGATCATTGCACCGACAGCAACGTCGGCTTTGAACAGCCCGGTACATGTGGAAAAAACGAACGCATCAGGTTCGTCCACATCGTAAATGTGGCAACGCCGATCCGCAGGCGGGAGCTGGGATTCCGGTGTCAATCCGACGTGAGCGAGAAAACGTCTGATGCTCAGTTCACATGCTTGCAAAATCGTTTCGGACAGCAGGGCACCGCCGCCGCCAAACTCAGCGCTGACCCCAATGACGTTTTTGCGAAGCATCGCCCCGTCAAGTGAGGATTCGAGCCCCATATTGCTTTCGGCGGGCAACAGCATGCCGGCCTCAAGACCGAGCGCATGCAGGAGATCAAGCCTTTTTTTGTCGTCCGGTTCCGACCCTGTCGACGTCGTCAGCGCGACAGTTTCATAGAGCAGCGAGCTTCCACCGCTGTGAATATCGTAGGCAAAACTGCAATGTTCCAGCAGTTGGTTTTCTATCGCGCTTGCTATTGCAACCGTAGGCGAACCCAGGGGGTCTCCCGGGAACACGCGATTTAAATTCAACTGGTCGATTGGCGAAACACGTGAAGATGAAATGACCGCAGGTGCGTTTACCATTGGCAGAATTAGCAGACTGCCGCTGATGTCATCGCGAGCGAGGTCCAGGCACAGTTTTCTTAAAGCGATCTGACCTTCAAATTCGTCACCGTGCACTCCCGCGCTAAGAAGCGCCCGGGGACCCTCGCCGTTGCGGATATAGACGACGGGAACGATGATCTTGCCGTAAGCCGAAACATTAGTGGAATGCGGGATTGCCAGATGGCCGCACTGTTTCCCGTCCAGGGAAAAATCGATCCCGATCAACGCTGCCATTGTTTACTCCCAAGGGCGAGTGCCCAGCCGAGCGCTGTTTCGACATAGTCAAAATGGCTATTCAAAGTGATGTTTCGGGATGCCCGGCATCGGTTCAGAGAGATGCCTTGATGGCATTTAGTCCCTGATCGATATC
>NZ_JAQGNX010000074.1 GCF_028293835.1 Pseudomonas sp. | reverse complement strand
TGCCTCCGTTAGCATCTCGCAACCGAGCACGCCACTCAGGCGTATCAGCAAAGGATGGAAATCTTTTCTCTAACTTATTGATCCATCCGCCGCGACGCCATTGGTCCTGAAGATCCAGCACGACCTTCAACGCATCATCGAGCAACAAGGGTTCCATCTGCGGAGACACTTGGATGGTTTGGATAACGTTGCCCTTGAATACAACAAAAACGTCACCGCTCTTTGGCGTGATAAAGCCATATTGCGGGTCGGTGAACCGTAATTGCACGTTGGACTTTGGCTCGCCTGGCCATAGGCCCCCACCGGGATAAGGTGAAGAAAAGCGGGCTGACGAATGCTTGATCATCTCCTCGTAGGTTCCACCTACCACCAAGGCGATCTCCCGCTCGTACCACGACCGCGCGGCGAATGCTGCCCATACCGTCAGAAGCGCCAGGCAGAACCAGTATCGCCGTTTCATCGGACACCCGCCCCTTCGGCAATATCTTTTATTGACTGCTCCAGCAAGCGTCGATTTCCGTCGCCCAGCATCTCGTCGAAACGCGCCGCTGCTCGCAAGACGAAAGCCATGCGCTGCTTGTAATCCGACAAGTCTGCAAACGGGTTGCTGCTGAATTCGAGGGTCCGTCCGTCCTCAACCGGCTGGCATTGGCTCGCCAGGGTCAGTTCAATGGCCTGGGCCATCCCCGAAGGAAAGCCAGTGACATAGGACGCATGATTGCCGCGAAATAGCAGTTTGAGTTGTGGGTCTTTGTAGATGGTCGGTTGCAGGATACCGGGGGCGACAATTTCTTCGGCTTCGCGCTGGAAAACCCGCCAGATTCCCGAGCAGGTCAGCACCGGTACGTCGGTGCATTCGAACGTGCTGTCGTACGCGCTCACCGTATGCGTTTCACATTCGGAGAATGGTTTGGTGTTGTGGTTCAACAACTGCTTGTCGCATTCGTGTTCTTTGAAGCACTGGGTCATGGGGCTCGCTCCCTGCTGGAATCGACGCACCCTACCAGCCAAGCACTTCCAAAAAACCGGCGAAAAGTACAATCAGAAAAGCCCTACAAAGTTGTTGGAAGGATCCTTCAAATCGCAGAAGCACGGAACCGACGATTCCTTAACCCTGTTGGCGAATCCGAGCACACCGGAATTGGCTAATGATTCTGGAAGGGTAGAGTAAAGTGCCTGACGGGCTTCTTCCCGAATTCGATTCCACGGGGTGTTCGCTTGCCGGGTTTCGTTCTCAACGACCGCATGACATATAGACGTAAGATTGGGTTGAGCATCTAATGCCTAAGCTTTTTAAAGGCGGCCGCATGCTCAATCACGTTGAAAGGAATCACGTCATGTCTGGTGTCAAACGCATCGCCCTGTTTCTCGACGGTACCTGGAATAATGTCGATGACAATACCAATGTCTTTCGCTTGAAATCCCTGTGTGCAAAATCCCCCGAACAACTTTGCTATTACAGCGCAGGAGTCGGCACTCAAATGGGCCAACGGCTTACGGGTGGCTTGTTCGGTATTGGCCTTAACGACGAGGTGGAGCGTGCCTATCAGTGGTTGGTTGAACACTTTGAGCCCGGCGCGCAGATATTTATTTTTGGATTTAGTCGCGGGGCGTTCACCGCGCGCAGTCTTGCTGGTTTTATTTCGAAATGCGGGCTTCTAAAACAAGGCTCGCCTATATCAATGACGCAACTTTACGCACGTTATCGCCGAGGCGACGCACCCTCCATTCTCACGTTAGCCCATGTAATCGATAGCGAGTTATTGCCGGAGGATCGTTGGATCAAGAAATACTCACGCTCGATTCCGTTGTGGTTCCAAGGCGTATGGGACACAGTCGGGGCGCTGGGCGTGCCTTTGCCTTGGTTGCCTAATGCGAGCACCAAGGATTTCGCCTTTCTCGAAACCGATTTACGAATCAACGACACGCATGCCTACCACGCACTAGCAATTGATGAGCATCGCAAAGCCTTCGCTCCAACGCTGTGGACTAAGGTCAGCTCTAAAGACGGCATAGGCCCCGAGCCGCGTTCAGTGGAGAGGGTCGAGCAACGTTGGTTTGTCGGCGCGCATGCCAATGTCGGGGGAGGGTACGAAAACGATCTGCTGGCGCAAATTCCCTTGAGTTGGCTGATGGACAAGGCCAGGCTTCACGGGCTTGTTTTTACCGATGACGTTGTCATAGATGGTGACGCAAATACTTGCTCCATTCGCGATTCTTACGCTGAAATGGCAAGGGGCGCTTACAAGGTATTAACCTTGAATAAACCCTTTTTTCGAACGATCGGTGCTGAACCCATTGATACGCCTACTTCAGTCACCACTACTATTAACGAGACCATCGACGCTTCCGTATTCCAGCGCTGGCAGAAAGATGCAAACTATCGCCCGAAGAATCTAATGGAGTGGGCACAGCGACGCAATGTTGATCCGAGTGCTCTTGACTCGTCGGTTGGCGTCCTGTCAGCGCTGACGGTTGATCCTGCTCCGTTACTTGTCAGCATGTTGCCATTGGTCAGTGGGCAGGCCTGACTGTTCATGGCCCCATAAAAAAACCCACCAGGCGGTGGGTTTTTTTATGCAACGCCGAAACTAGAACAGTCTGGTTTCAGGAACGTCGCCCGTGACAGGTTTGTTTTGTTCAGCGGTTTGTTCGTACCAACCGCCACCCAGGGCCTTGTACAGATTCACTTCGCTGGTCAGCTGCGAAAGACGGTCACTGATCAACGATTGCTGCGCGGCGAACAACTGGCGCTGTGCATCAAGGAACGTCAGGTTGCTGTCGATACCGATGCGATAACGACGTTCAGCCAGGCGGTAGTAGTCCTGGTTGGCACTCACCAAATCACGTTGCGCCTGGAGTTGTTCGTTGTAGGTCTGGCGCGAAGCCAAGCCATCGGACACTTCCTGAAACGCGGTCTGAATGGTTCTCTCGTAGTTGGCGACGCCGATGTCTTTCTGGATTTTCGAGTAATCCAGGCTCGCGCGCAGGCTGCCGGCGTTGAAGATTGGCAAGTTGATTTGCGGCTCGAACAACCACGTCCCCGAGCCACCTTTGAACAGGCCGGACAAGTCTGAACTGCCGGTACCAGCACTGGCAGTCAGACTGATGCTAGGGAAGAATGCGGCACGGGCCGCACCGATGTTGGCGTTGGCAGCCTTGAGCTGATATTCCGCTTCAAGGATGTCAGGGCGCCGTTGCAGCAAGTCCGAAGGTGCACCCTCCGGCACGTCGGCCAGGATGTCGTTGCTCAGTGGCTGGCTTGCAGGCAGATTAGCGGGAAGACCCGTACCCAATAGCAGCGTCAGGCTGTTTAAGTCTTGAGCAACCAAGCGTTGATACTGCGCCAGCTTGACACGAGCATTTTCGACCGAGGTGCGCGACTGCGCCAGATCGAGAGCCGAAGACACACCGACTTCACTGGTGCGCTGAGTAAGCTTGTAGCTCTCCTCAAACGCTTTAAGTGTGTCTTGGGTCAGCTTGAGTTGCTCTTGGTCGGACACCCAGGTCAGGTAAGCATTGGCCACGTTGGCCACCAGACTGATCTGCGTGCTGCGGCGTGCTTCTTCGCTGGAGAAATAAGTCTCCAGCGCTTGTTGGCTTAGGCTGCGAACGCGACCGAACAGATCCAGCTCATAGGCGCTGAGGCCCAGTGTTGCCGAATATTGACCGCCGACGGTCGCTGTCCCAGTCTGTGACAAATCGGCTGGGGTTCGCCCGCGGGAACCGGTGCCGTTGGCTGAAATGGCCGGGTACAGATCTGCACGCTGGATGCGGTATTGCGCACGGTAGGCGTCGATGTTCAGGGCTGCGACACGCAGGTCGCGGTTGTTGACCAGCGAGGTCTGGATCAGCTGCTGCAAAGCCTGATCCTTAAAGAACTGACGCCAGCCCTGTTCGGCCGCTGCGACATTGGCCGATTCAGTCGGCGAATAGGCAGGACCCTGGGGATATTGCGCCGGAACCGGCGCGGCGGGCTGCATGTAATCGGGGATCAACGAGCAGCCGCTAAGAATAAACGCGGTGACTGCCAGTGAGATCAGGGACTTGCTCATTGGCCAGCCTCATCGTGTGGAATTTTTTTCTGTTTGGTCTTGAACAGCGAGGACACCGAAACGAAGAACAACGGCACCCAGAAGATTGCCAGAACCGTCGCGGTGATCATACCGCCGATTACGCCTGTACCGATCGAGTGCTGACTGCCGGAGCCCGCGCCTGTAGAGATTGCCAATGGAACCACGCCGAGGATAAACGCCGCCGATGTCATCACAATCGGTCGCAGACGCATACGACACGCTTCGATTGCGGCCTCGGTATAGCTCTTGCCCTGTTCGTGCAGCTCTTTGGCAAACTCGACGATCAAAATGGCGTTTTTCGCCGACAGACCGACCGTTACCAACAAGCCCACCTGGAAGAATACGTCGTTGGACAACCCTCGTAAGCTGGTGGCCATCAACGCACCGATTACCCCTAGTGGCACCACGAGCATGACCGCGATCGGAATCGACCAGCTTTCATACAGGGCCGCGAGACAGAGGAACACGATCAGTAGGGAAATGGCGTACAGCGTTGGCGCTTGCGAACCAGACAGACGCTCTTCGTACGACAAGCCCGTCCAGGAATAGCCGATACCCGCCGGAAGTTGCTTGGCGATCCTTTCGACTTCATCCATGGCTTGGCCGGTGCTGTAACCCGGTGCCGGCGTACCCAGGACTTCTTCCGCCGCTACGCCGTTGTAACGGGAGAGTTTTGGTGAGCCATAAACCCATGTGCCAGAGGCAAAAGAGGCGAAGGGAACCATCGTGCCGGTCGCGCTGCGCACGTACCACTTCTTCAAGTCTTCAGGCGTCATCCGTGCGCCGGCTATACCTTGAATGAACACCTTCTTGACTCGACCGCGGTCGATGAAGTCGTTGACGTAGCTACCGCCCAATGCAACTGACAACGTGGTGTTGATGTTGGTCATCGTCACACCCAAGGCGTTGGCGCGCTCGTCATCAATCACCAGCTGGTACTGCGGTTCATCGTTCAGGCCGTTAGGCCGCACGCCCGCCAGAATCTTGCTTTGAGCCGCCAGACCGAGGAACTGTCCGCGCGCTTCCATCAACTTGGTGTGGCCGACACCGCCCTGATCTTGCAGGTAAAAGTCGAAGCCGGTGGCGTTACCCAGTTCAAGTACAGAGGGTGGAACCACGGCGAAGGTTAGCGAGTCACGGAAGCTGAAGAAGTGCGCTTGAGCACGCTTGGCCAGTTCGAACACGCTGTTTGAAGAGCCTGAACGGTCACCCCACGGTTTCAACAGGATAAATGCCAAACCAGAGCTTTGACCGCGGCCGGCAAAGTTGAAGCCGTTTACGGTGAACACCGACTGCACCGACGAGGATTCTGAGTCGAGCAGGTAGGCGCGCATTTTATCCAGAACGACCTGAGTCCGTTCTGCTGTCGAGCCTGCCGGGGTCTGGACCTGGGCGAAAATAACCCCTTGGTCTTCTTCCGGAAGGAATGCACTAGGGATACGAGTGAACATCCAGATCATGCCAGCGAAGATCAGCGCATAAAGCAGAAACGCCGGGATCTTGTGTTTGATCATGTTGCCAACACCGCGCTCGTAACTGATCACGCTACGGTCGAAGGTGCGGTTGAACCAACCGAAGAAACCGCGCTTGGGCTGACCATGTTTTTCCTGGTCGATCGGCTTCAACATGGTTGCGCAAAGTGCCGGGGTGAAGATCAATGCGACCAGTACCGAGAGCGCCATGGCCGACACAATAGTGATCGAGAACTGCCGATAGATCACACCGGTGGATCCACCGAAGAACGCCATTGGCAGTAGAACCGCCGACAGAACCATCGCAATACCGACCAACGCACCCTGGATCTGACCCATGGATTTTACCGTGGCGTCTCTGGGCGAGAGATGTTCCTCGGCCATTACCCGTTCAACGTTCTCCACCACCACAATCGCATCGTCCACCAGCAAGCCGATGGCCAACACCACGCCGAACATGGTCAGGGTGTTGATGGTGAATCCCGCAGCCGCAAGAATACCGAAGGTACCCAGCAGCACGACCGGAATGGTCATGGTGGTAATCAGAGTGGCGCGCAAGTTCTGCAGGAACAGGAACATCACCAGGAACACCAGCACGATCGCTTCGATCAGCGTGTGAACAACCCCGCTGATCGATTCGGTGATCACCGGCGTCGTGTCATACGGGTAAACCGCTTTCATGCCTGGCGGAAAGAACGGTTCGAGCTGTGCGACAGTGGCGCGAATCGCTTTAGACGTGTCCAGTGCGTTGGCGCCGGTAGCCAGTTTGATGGCCAGACCAGAAGCAGGTTTACCGTTGAACTGTGCGCTGACGCTGTAGTTCTCACCGCCCAGCGCGACATCGGCGACATCGCCCAAGCGGACCTGCGAACCATCCAGGTTCACTTTAAGCAGAATGTTTTTGAACTGCTCAGCGGTTTGCAGACGGGTTTTGCCGATAATCGTAGCATTCAGTTGTTGGCCAGGCAGTGATGGAAGGCCGCCAATCTGACCGGAAGAAACCTGCACGTTCTGCGCAGCAACGGCTGCTGACACGTCTACCGGCGTCAACTGGAAGTTGTTCAGTTTGGCCGGGTCGAGCCAGATACGCATGGCGTACTGGGCACCGAACACCTGAAAGTCACCTACCCCAGAGGTCCGCGAGATCGGGTCTTGCATGTTCGAAACGATGTAGTTGGCCAAGTCATCCTTGGACATGCTGCCGTCTTCGGACACCAAGCCAATAACCAGCAGGAAGTTTTTCACTGCCTTTGTTACGCGAATACCCTGTTGCTGTACTTCTTGCGGCAACAGAGGCGTCGCCAGGTTCAGTTTGTTCTGCACCTGAACCTGCGCGATGTCCGGGCTGGTGCCCTGGTTGAACGTCGCGGTGATGGTCATGCTGCCGTCGGAGTCACTTTCCGAGCTGACGTAACGCAGGTTATCGATACCGTTGAGTTGCTGTTCAATGACCTGAACCACGGTGTCCTGCACGGTCTGTGCAGAGGCGCCTGGGTAGGTAACGGAAATAGCAATCGCCGGTGGCGCAATGGCAGGGTATTGGTTGATCGGCAGTTGCTTGATTGCCAATGCCCCGACCAACATGATCATCAGGGCGATTACCCACGCGAAGATCGGGCGGTCGATAAAAAATTTCGACATGAATTACTCCCCTTTACTGCTCGCGGCCGTATCAGTAGCAGCCGGTGCAGGCGCCGGGTTAGCCGGGTTGACGTTAGTCGCCTCGGTCGCTTTCACTTCCGCGCCCGGTTTGACGTACTGCAGACCTTCCGTAATCACCCGATCACCTGGTTTCAGGCCGCTGTCCACCAGCCATTGGCTGCCAGCAGTGGTCGAGGCAGTGAGCTGACGTAGCTCAACCTTGTTGTCCGCGTTCACGATCAGCGCAGTGGGAGCGCCTTTCAGATCGCGGGTGATGCCTTGTTGCGGCACCAGGATGGCGGCCGAGTTTATCCCCGCTTGCAACTGCGCGTGGACGAACATGCCCGGTAGCAACGTGTGGTTGGGGTTAGGGAACTTGGCGCGAAGGGTCACGGAACCGGTGGTTTGGTCTACCGAGACTTCCGCGAATTCCAGCTTGCCTTCAAGCGGGTACGCGCTGTTGTCTTCCAGGGTCAATTTGACCTTGGCGGCGTTGTCACCGGCTTTTTGCAATTGGCCGCTTTCCAGCTGATGACGCAACCTCAAAAGCTCTGCGGAGGACTGGGTGACGTCGACGTAAATCGGGTCAAGTTGCTGGATCACTGCCATGGCATCGGTCTGGGCATTGTTGACCAACGCACCTTCAGTCACCGCCGAGCGACCAATACGACCAGAAATCGGGGCCAGTACCTTGGTGTAGCGCAGATTAATCTGAGCGGTTTGTAGCGCGGCCTGTGCTTCCAGGCTGCTGGCCATAGCGGTGTCGTATTCCTGACGGCTGACGGCTTGTTCGTTGACCAGCTGCTTATAGCGATCAGCCAGTGACTTGGCCGACTGCAGGGTCGCCTTGGCGCTGTTGGCCGTAGCTTCATAGATAGCTGGATCTATCTGATAAAGCTGATCGCCTGCCTTGACGTCGGCGCCTTCGGTGAATAATCGCTTGAGAATAATACCGTTGACCTGAGGACGAACCTCGGCAATGCGGAACGACGTAGTGCGCCCTGGCAAGTCGGTTGTCTGGGCATAGGCTTGGGTTTTGACGGTGACTACACCGACCTGAGGAGGGGGTGGGGCAGGCGCCGCCTCTTGCTTTTGATTACATCCGCTCAGCAATGAAGCCAAGGCAACGGCGGTAACCAGAACGGAAACAGCTGGCTTGAAATGCATGAAAATCCTCGGGTCAGGAGCGTGAGATGCTCGAGAAAGTGAAAAGGCCAAAAAGGTTTCAGCTAGATAAGTAGGATGCTAATGAATATACTTACGTTCACGGTTGTTTGTAAATACCCCAGCCTGCGACAGTCCAGCACGGCGGGGTAGAAAGTGTAGGTCCGGGACAAGGCAATACAAAGGCTGCCCGGTACGGTCTCTGGCTGAATGTAGCGAAAGCTGAAGACATTTTTATTGAGGTGTTAGTGCCATGGTTCGTCGCACCAAAGAAGAAGCTCAGGAAACCCGAAGCCAGATTCTCGAGGCTGCCGAGAAAGCTTTTTATGAACGTGGCGTGGCGCGCACCACTCTTGCCGAGGTTGCGGCTCTCGCTGGAGTCACCCGAGGTGCCATTTATTGGCATTTCAGCAATAAGGCGGACCTGGTTCAGGCCATGCTCGACAGCTTGCATGAGCCCCTTGAGGAGCTGGCGAAGGCGAGCGAAAGCGAAGACGAACTCGACCCGCTGGGCTGCATGCGAGAGTTGCTTATCAATTTGTTTCATCAAGTGGTACTTGACCCGAAAATCCGTCGCATAAATGAAATTCTGTTTCATAAGTGCGAATTTACCGATGAAATGTGCGATTTACGACTTCAGCGGCAAGCGGCCGCACGTGAGTGTAACGATCGGATTGGCATTTCGTTGGCTAACGCCGTGCGAAAGGGCCAACTGCCAGCTACTTTGAACACGGTTCGCGCGTCTATCTGTCTGCATGCTTATATTGATGGCATTCTAGGTCAGTGGTTACTGATCCCCGATAGCTACCCCCTCAGCGCAGATGCCGAGCAACTGGTCGACATTGGTTTGGATATGTTACGCCTGAGTCTAGCGCTACGCGGGTGAGCCGTCCTGACTTATACTCCAGCCGAATATAAACGGATGGCGCTTCGCCTGCATTTATATCTTCATCCGGACCGCTTGAATAGGTAGTTTACTAAGCATTTACTCTGGAGTTTGAAGGTATACATGAGTGTTCACAACTCGCTTGTCAAGGGAACTGATCAACCGGTCAAGGCTATAGCACTCATCTGTTTGGCGGTACTGTTGTTTTCCACCCACGACACACTGTCCAAATACCTCTCTGCTTTTTATCCCATCGTCATGGTGGTGTGGGTGCGCTACGTCGTTCACACCTTGCTGATGCTGGTGATCTTTATTCCACGAAGCGGTATCGCCGTCATCCGCACCAAGCGGCCGGGGCTGCAATTGCTGCGCGCGATTTGCCTGATCGGCACCAGCCTCTTTTTCACTACTGGCCTGCGCTACATTCCTTTGGCCGAAGCGACTGCGGTGAACTTCCTCGCACCGCTACTGGTGACTGCGCTTTCGGTTCCGCTGCTCAAGGAACATGTGAGCCGTAGCCAATGGGCGGCAGTGCTGGCTGGATTTGTCGGCGTGATGATTGTGGTCCGGCCGGGCGGCGCTCTGTTCACGCCTGCGATCCTGTTGCCTTTGGGATCGGCATTGTGCTTCGGCTTCTATCAATTGCTGACCCGCAAACTCAGCGGTATCGACAGCCCCACCACCAGTAATTTTCTCACTGGGATCTTTAACAGCCTGATCATGAGCGCACTGGTGCCGTTCTTCTGGAGCACGCCCACATTCGGCCATGGGTTGCTCATGTTGGGCCTGGGCACCTGCGGCATGCTCGGGCATTTGTTGTTGACGCAAGCGTTCCGTCATGCGCCCCCGGCGATGCTGGCGCCATTCAGTTATGGCCAAATTCTGTTCGCAGGGATGTATGGCTATTTGGTCTTTGATCACATGCCGGACACTTACGGCGTAGACGGTATTTCAGTGGTTTGTTTAAGTGGCCTTGCGGTGGCCTGGGGCCAACGCAAGCGCTGAACTACGTATAATTTGTAGGACGCTTGTAGGGCACTTCTCGATCTATGTGGCTGATTTCCCAAACTAACTACCGCGTATTGCCCCTCCTTGGAAGACCGTTCAGTCTCCGCAGTCAGAAACTACAGATTGAGGGAGACGGGGCATGTCAGAAAACGCCTCTGATGATGTGGATCCTACGAATAGGCTTACGGATCAAGCCACGAACCTGACAATAGACTCCGTTAAAGGCGAACCCATCGTGCGCCTTGGGTTGACGGTCACATTGTTTTTTAAACACGGGGAGACTGCGCAGATCAAGCAGCGGGTGGCTGAATGCTTTACCGAGTTTCATAAGGCGTTCAAAACTCAGCTTAAATGGCAGTTTTACAACACGCTGCGAAAAATGACAGCCAGCAGTTTTGCCAGCTGCCGTCGCAGGATGCTCGCCAGTGCAGCGGATGAACAGTTCATCTGGTCGATTGGCAGCGGCACGTTGCAACAGGTGTCTGAATACCGACTGTTTGTCATGAACACCCCCCAGAGTCAGGCGGCGTTTGATCGCTCCTGCTTGAAGATGGTGTTGCCGTGGACGATTTTGCTTGAGCCGGGCGGCGCGGAACGCTATGAGCAGTGGCTTAAATTTCTGTGTGACCAGGTAAGTGCTGAACATGGTTATGGTGGGCTGGCGTGTACGCTTCCTTATGACGGCCAGCAGCACTTTCCTTTGGAGTATCAACTGGCACGCCAGTACATCGGCTTGATGGTCGATCCCTTGCCTCATATAGAAAGCTTGAGGATGACAGATCACATCAAAGGCGTGAGTTGGTTCACGGTATTGGGATCTCGTTTCGTCAACCAGTTGGGCGGCAATGACGCACTGCGCCGAAAACTTAGCGTGCGCAGCGATATTGTTTTCCAGCGGTACGACCACGGGTTGATCATTCGCGCGGGGCGTTTACCGTACCTGGGCGGACCTGCCGAAGACCCGCCGGCTGCTTATATACAAGTCAATAACGCCATTAAGCCGGTGCGAGTGAAGGCCACGGGTAGCCTTCATGCTTATTCAATGCCGGGCAAAACGTTTGGAGACACCGCTTCTGCGGCGTGGTACGCCCGCTTCGACGAAAAACTCCCAGGTCCGTTGAATGCCGGCGACTGCTGTACACACACGGGCTATTGGTCAAGCAACGGCATGGCTCGTTCGCGATGCCTGGTTCGCAAGGGCCAGATCATGCCTGCTTTTTCGCATTTGAAGGGACGGACTCAATGGTTTTGGCTGGAAGGGGTTGAATGAGTGTTCGCTGGGCGATTGGGGCGTTGGTGTTCGGCTTGCGAAAGTATTTAGTCATCCATGGGTCCAAGATTGTTTCACCGGTATTGGGGTATCTGTTGTCTTCGGCATCTTTTAAGAAGCTGAGTAACTGCTCTCTATCACCTTCGGGGATCATGGAGCGCTCGACCGGTGATGTGGCGTCATAAAACGCGATTAACGCTCGATATGAAGTGCCGGAGTTGCCGGTATTTCTGGTCATGAATTCAAAGTCTTTACCTTGCCGCGTGAAGCCGGCCAAGTAGCGCTCGGCGGGAGTGTGATTGCCTGTCTCGTCATAGTAAATGTCGCTCAATTCATCCCTCGATAACGCATCGTAAGGGTTGCCAGTTTTATTTAGCGTGGTGTGTTGAATGAATACAAATGAGGCTATTTTTTCCGCTTGGGCCAACCTCTCAGGAGAGGTGTCCAAAGGCTGTTGCATAAGTAGTGGTGACGCCTTTCCCTGACCGTTCATTTGCATGGAGAGCTTGACTGAGAAGCTCGTTGGGCTGTTAACACGTTGAAAAATAGCGAGCAGTTCGATTTTTGATAATGGGTTTTTTCTGCCGTTTGTTCTTGGCGACACAATCCTTGTGCTTCTGTGGAAATCGTTACTGACGACGTACTTTCGCTTTTGGTGTCTGGCGCCGGTACCGTTAGTTTAAGAGATGCGTTCCCCGCTTGGTCCAAAGGGTTAAACGCTGGCGGAGAACAGTAGGTCGCAACATTCATATTCATGCTGGCGGAAATGGCCATGAGTAAGCTCCCTGCTCGCTAGCAGGGCACCTGCATGCAAGTGCCCTGGGTGCGGGTTATTGAATAGTGAAGTTCATGGTGTAGTTAAAAGGGATTCCCGGTGTCGGGCTGGTAATTGAGGCTGTGCAGGTGGCGCGGGATGTTCCGATGGAATTCCCTGCTTTTTTCCACGTGGGTAGATGCACACGCATTGTTGGCATTGCAAAGTGCGACGCCGTAAACCGACATTTTCTAGCACCTGCGGTGTAAGTGAAGCGCATGCCCGACGCTTGATAGCCGAAGCTGGACAAAGTAAAGCTTGTGCTGCTGTTTCCAAATACTTGGGTAGGAGCTGGGCGTACGCTTCCAGAAAAATACTCACTTGCGAAAACCGCCGGTACGGCCGTCCGATTATTTACAACAATCGTCGTCACCGTATTAGCACTTGCCACCACACTGCCAGCGCTCGCCACCCACCCCGAGAATCCAGCAAGTGCCATTTTTTTTACGCATCTCATAACGGTCCAATCCCTATCTCTGGTTCATCCATTGCGACCAAAATCGGTTGTTCCATCACTGTGTAAATCCCTACCTCTCATCAATCGGCAGCGATGAAAAACCCTTAATACGGAGGTTTCCGCATTGGGTGTGGGACGTTTCTTGTGGTGCCGGCGAGCGTAAATACGGTCGACCGTCTAAGCTCTGGCGACTTCAAAATAAGAAATGGGGATGCGGTATGAGGGGACTACGAAAGCATGCGTTGTTCGGTTGGTTGTTATGTTTGTGCTTGAGCAGTCAGGTATGGGCAGCAGCTGAAGCAGTCGACGACGGACAGGCGGCCAAGGATTTATTACTTAAGGCGCTGGCGGAGTATCAAAAGAAAGGCGACAGCGCGTTCGCCGAGTTCAGCCGGCAAGGTGAGTTTGTCAGTGGTGAATTGTATGTTTTCGTTGTGGATATAAATGGCGTGATGCTGGCCAGCGGTGGACCTTCGGCCGTACTGATTGGGCGGGACGTGTTGCCCACACTGAGCCCGGACCTGCAGAAAGCGTTCAAGGACGTTCTCACCACTCCAGTCAATGGTATTCAAGAAGCAGAATACCGCTGGCAGAACCAAAACGACGGCAAAGTGGAGCGCAAGCGCGTCTACTACAAGCGAGTAGGTGATCGAGTCTTGGCGGTGGGTTATTACCTGCCTCGGGCGTCCGCTGAACAAGCTAAAGCCCTGCTGGACAAAGCTTCCGCAGCCCTCATCAACGATGAGAACGGCACCATCAACGCGATCAACAGCTTGAAAGGTGGTTTCCTTCAGGATGACCTGTATGTGTTTGTGGTCGATCTGAACGACGAACATTACGTCGCTCATGGCACCAATTTGCGGATGGTCAACACAGACTTCAGCAAGGTCAAGGACCCGGAAGGCAAGCCTGTCGGCGAGCCAATACTAGCGTTGATTAATAAGCAGAACGACGCTGAATACGATTATCGCTGGCGTAACCCGGTGACCAGCAAAATAGAAAACAAACACGCCTATGTGCGCAAGGTCGGACACTTCCTGGTTGCGGTGGGTTATTACAGCCGCTGATTCAACTGACGATAATCATCAGATCGCCATCGCCAGGCGCTCTGATGAAGTAGGCTCAAGCGGCGCTCTTGTCGCCGTGAGCGCGCCCCCGCAGCAGGTTGTTCGGCATCGCGATGGCAGCGGCCAAACCCAACAGCGAGATGCCGGCACTGATGATTAACAGATGACGGAACGTCAGCGATAACTGGCCTCGTAAAATTTCCAGCGCTGGGCCACTGGCTGCATTCAGGCTGTCCATCAGGAGGTTACCCGAACTCGCTTCCGCCCCTGGTCCGCCACTCAATTGACCAATCCCTGAGCTTTGCAGCATCGCCAGCAGCAGCGCCGACATTAACGCAATGCCCACCGCGCCGCCCAGTGAACGGAAAAGGTTGGTGGTGCTGGTAGCCACTCCCATATCAGCCTGGGCCACCGAGTTTTGCGTACCGACCAGTGATGTAGGAAATTGCATCCCACAGGCGAACCCCGTCAGCACCATTAATAGGCTGGTGATCAACACCGACTGCGGCGGGGTGAACGCCATACCCAGGACGACAAATGGCATCATCAACGCGCCGGTAAGAATCAATGGTTTGTAACGGCCTGTCAGCGAGGTTCTGCGTCCGCCAAAAAAAGCGCCCATGGGCATACCGATCGCCAGTGGCAGCAGATGCAACGCCGCCGCATCGGCGCCGCCACCTGTCACGGTCTGAAACCGCAGCGGCATCAATACAATCAACGAGATTGACTGAAAGCTGGTGAAGAAAATCGTGCACCAGCACAGCACCGCGTTGCGGTTGGCAAACAAGTGCATTGGCAGCAATGGCTCACGTGCGCTGCGCTCGTACCAAACGAACGCTGCCAAGGCTAGCAGCGCGACGCCGAGCAGCACCAGTACATCGGGATCGTGCCATCCGTGGCCTTGACCAATTTCGGTGACGCCGAGCAAAAGGGCGCTTAACCCAATGATCATTAGGAGGGTGCCTAGATAGTCGATGATCGGCTTGCGTTGCGGGACAGGCAGACCCGCCAGCGTACGGTGTGCTATCCACCATGCGCTCAGGCCCAACGGCAAGTTGATCAAGAACACCCAGCGCCATGACATGTATTCCGTCATTACACCGCCCAATACTGGTCCGGCAACACTGGCCACGGCATACATGCCACTGAAATAGCCCTGGTAACGCCCGCGCTCGCGCGGCGGCACGATGTCGCCGATGATCGCCTGGCTGACTGACACCATCCCCCCGGCGCCGATGCCTTGAATGATTCGCGCCAAGACCAGCTGTTCCATGCTCTGTGCCATGCCGCAAAACAGCGAGGCCAAGGTAAACAGGCCCAGTCCGAACAGCATCAACTTACGCCGACCGTACAGGTCGCCCAGTTTGCCGTAGATCGGCACGGCAACCGTCATCGCCACCATGTAGGCGGAAATCACCCAGGCGAGGAGATCGAAATCGTGGAATTGGGCGGAGATTGCCGGCATCGAGACCGCAACAATGGTCTGATCGAGAGCACTGAGAAAGACTGCCATCATCAGCGCAAATAACACGCTGCGGATCGCGGGTTTGGGTTGGTTCAGACTGGTCAAGATAGAGCCCAACTAGCAATGAAAGCCTGCCGCAAAGGTCGGCAGGAAGAAGCTGCTTAGTCTAATCCGATAGCACGCTATTCGATAGGCTCGTATTCATAAGGGTCTTGGCGAGTGAATGGATTTTTTTGTTGGCGCGGGCTTGCTCGCGATGGAGCGCGAAGCGATCCAAAATGCCATACCAGGTTTTAACCGGAAGAACTCTACTAAATGAATCACGACTGCTGCGCAGCCGATCGCGAACACGTTTTTTGTGTTTGCCGGGCGACAGCGCGGCGTCGGAGACGTGGCGGAACCTCCTACAAAATCAGCTTCGCCCTGAGACAGCGCCGCTTATTTCAGACTCAACCCGGCGAAGGTCGCGTCTTGAGGTGCGCAATGGGTCGCGGTGCAAATCAGTGCGGAGCGCGGCGTTTGCCTTACCATCTCGATTCGGTACGCACCTGCTGCATAAATGCCTACGACAACGGCGACGGCGAGTGCTGCCATGCATCTTCTTGTTGTAATAATCATGTTGCCCACCTCTATCCGACTTTAAAAACGTGTTTTAAAAGGATTGAACTGAGTGTAGGACAGTTATTAGATGTGCGAGCGCTATAAGAATATGTGTTGGCGTCGGTAGTCCAGATCGCAGCCCCAGAGGAAATTGACCCCGAATGAATTCAGCGCTACAGGACATCGACTTTAAATTTTAATCAGCCCGCTCCGCCGCTTGTGTGATCAGCCAGTCAATGAGCTCGCGCAGCTGCGGCGAAGGGTCTGACCGCTCCGGATAGACCAGGTAATACGCAGCGCCGGTTCGTACCCTGAGGTCGAAAGGTGCCACCAGCCGACCGGCGCTAAGGTCTTCGCCGATCAAGGCCCAATCGCCGATCGCGACGCCGGTGCCTTGGGACGCGACCGACATGGCCAGGTCTAGCGTGTCGAAGTGTTGTCCTTTGCCGATGTTACTCACGCTAGTGCCAGCGACTTTGAGCCACGCCTCCCAGTCGCGTTGGTCACGGGTCGGGTGCAGCAACATGTGTTGTTCCAGATCCGCCAAGGTCTTGAGCGGAATCGGTCCACTCAGTAATTGCTGGGAGCAGACTGGCGTCAGTTGTTCGTCGAACAAATGGTGCGCGGCTACTGAATTGGCGGGTGGCGCGCCGTACACCACGGCGGCGTCGAACTCTTCTCGTCGAAAATCCACTGCGTGCTGGATGGTGGTAGTCAACTCCACCGGCACGTCCGGGCGCTCTTTTTGCCATTCCAACAACCTCGGCAACAGCCAGCGCATCATGCACGTCGGAGCCTTGAGTTTCAGGGTTTCGCGTTTTGCGCCGACGTGTTCCACAGCTTCGTCGATCAGCGAAAACACTTTCTGAATTCTCGGAAACAGCTCACTGCCTTGGGTCGTCAAGCTCAAGCCGCGCGCCTGACGTTGAAATAGCGGGTAACCGAGATGACTTTCCAGCCCGGAAATCTGCCGACTCACCGCGCCTTGGGTGATGTGCAGCAGTTCAGCGGCCCGTGTGAAATTGCAGCATTGAGCTGTAATCAGGAAGGTATGCAGGGCTGGCAAGGGCGGAAGACGTTTCATCGGTGCTCAGGCATGAAGTGAGGACATGCCTAGCATGACATTTTTTGCCTTGTCACAGATATGGCCGCACGGTCCAATTGTCCTTCATCTGTAGCGTGTCCCGCAGCCGTGAGTGTCGGGATGTTTATGCAGTTTCAACAGAAGGAAGCGGACAAACATGGCAACGTGCGGCGAAGTATTGGTCAAATTGCTCGAAGGCTACGGCGTAGATCAGGTCTTTGGCATTCCCGGCGTGCATACCGTCGAGCTGTATCGCGGGCTCGCGGGCTCGTCGATCAACCATGTCACGCCGCGTCATGAACAGGGCGCTGGTTTTATGGCCGACGGATATGCACGCACCAGCGGCAAGCCGGGCGTGTGTTTTATCATTACCGGTCCAGGCATGACCAACATCACCACGGCCATGGGCCAGGCGTATGCGGACTCGATTCCGATGCTGGTCATCTCCAGCGTGCAATCGCGCAGCCAGCTGGGTGGCGGGCGTGGAAAGCTGCATGAGCTGCCCTCCCAAAGCAATCTGGTGGCTGGCGTCGCGGCGTTTTCCCACACCTTGATGTCTGCGGCGGAGCTGCCAGCGGTTTTGGCTCGGGCATTTGCGTTGTTTCAGGCGGGTCGTCCACGTCCGGTTCATATCGAGATTCCACTCGATGTGCTGGTGGAAAATGCCGACGCCTTGCTCGCCAGCCAACCGGTTACCGTTGATCGTGCCGGCGCGTCACCCCGAGCGATTGCCCGGATGGTCAGCCTGTTGGCTGCGGCTAAACGCCCGCTGATCCTCGCCGGCGGCGGTGCCATTGATGCCGCGCCAGCACTGACGCAGCTTGCCGAATTGCTGGATGCCCCCGTCGCACTGACTATCAATGCCAAGGGCATGCTGCCGTCACGCCATCCATTGTTGATCGGCTCGACTCAGTCCCTGGTGGCGACGCGAGCGCTGGTGGCGGAAGCCGATGTGGTGCTGGCCATCGGTACTGAGCTGGCGGAAACCGATTACGACATCACCTTTGCCGGTGGTTTTGAAATTCCGGGTACGTTACTGCGGGTCGACATCGACCCCGACCAGACCGTGCGCAACTACTTGCCGCACGTGGCGTTGGTGTCCGACGCCAATAGTGCCGCCCAGGCATTGCTAAACGGGTTGTCGGTTGAAAAGCTGATCCCCCGCAGCACAAGTTGGGGACACAATCGCGCCGCTGCCCTGCGCGAAACCCTCGAGACGACGTGGGACGAGTCCATGCGCGGGCAGACTGTATTCCTGCAAGCGGTGCTCGATGTGCTGCCGGACGCGGTACTGGTGGGCGATTCGACCCAGCCGGTTTACACCGGCAACCTGACCCTGAACCTGGAGCAGCCGCGTCGTTGGTTCAATTCGTCCACCGGCTACGGCACCCTGGGCTATGGGCTACCTGCGGCCATCGGTGCGTGGCTGGGGCGTGCAGCCGAAGCGAGTAGCCGTGGCGCCGTGGTGTGTCTGATCGGCGATGGCGGTTTGCAGTTCACCCTTGCAGAGCTGGCCAGCGCCGTCGAAGCCCGCACGCCGATCATCGTGCTGCTGTGGAATAACCAAGGCTACGAAGAAATCAAAAAATACATGGTCAACCGCGCCATCGAACCGGTGGGTGTAGACATTTATACGCCCGACTTCATTGCGGTTGCCAAAGCCTTGGGGTGCGCGGCGCAAGCGGCTTCGGACGTCGATGGACTGAAAAAAGCCTTGCGCGAGGCCGTCGACTATCAAGGCCCGACCTTGATCGAAATCGATCAAGCGCTGTGGATGAATGGCTTGAAATCATGCTGAATCCTCAACCAGGTTTATATATAGACGGTCACTGGTTGTCTGGCAGTGAGCTGCTGTCAGTCATCAATCCGGCCACTGAGGCGCCTTTGGCTACCGTGGCAGGCGGCGATGAAAGCTCGGTTGAACACGCCGTACAGTCAGCAAAATCAGCGTTCCCGGCCTGGTCCCAAACGTCTGGCGCGGAACGTGGCGCGTTGCTGCGCAAGATTGTCAGCGCAGTGCAAGGGCATCGCGAACGCTTGATCGAATTGCAATCACGCAACAACGGCAAACCGCTGTTCGAAGCGGCCATTGATGTGGATGACGTAATTGCCACCTTCGATTATTACGCCGGACTGGCCGAGGCGCTCGACGCTAAACAAGACAGCGCTGTGCCGTTGCCCAGCGATGACTTCGTCGCGCGTTTGCGCCGTGAACCGTGCGGTGTCGTCGCCCTCATCGTGCCGTGGAATTTCCCCATGGTCACCACCGCCTGGAAGCTCGCGCCCGCGTTGGCAGCCGGGTGTTGCGTGGTGTTGAAGCCGTCGGAAGTGACACCGCTTCCTGAGCTGGAACTGGCCGAGGTCATCGCCCAATGCGGCTTACCCGATGGCGTGTTTAATTTGGTTTGCGGCACCGGGTTGGCGGTGGGCGCACCGTTGGCCGCGCACCCAGACGTAGCAAAAATATCCTTCACCGGCAGCAATGCCGTCGGCGTACAGGTCATGCAGCGTGCGGCCGAAACGGTGAAGGGCGTCAGCCTGGAATTGGGCGGTAAATCGTCGTTGCTGGTGCTTGCCGACGCTGATCTGGACCTGGCTGTTGAACTTGCCATGGGCGGCGGCTTCTTCAACGCCGGGCAGATGTGTTCCGCCACGAGTCGAGTACTGGTCGCCGACGAACTGGCCGACGCATTTCTGCAAAAGCTCAAGGCGCGAGCCGAAGCCATTCGTGTTGCCGATCCTTTCGATCCCGATGTGGAAATGGGCGCGCTGGTTAATCAGGCGCAATACCAACGGGTAGTCGGTCATATCGCTCGCGGCATACAGGTGGGTGCGAGGTTGGTCTGTGGCGGTGAGCGGCCGGCAGACTTACCGCGCGGATATTTTTTGCGGCCTACGGTGTTCACCGCCGTGCCCCTGGACAGTGCGCTATGGCGCGAAGAGATTTTTGGCCCCGTGCTGTGCGTGCGCAGCTTCGCCACTGAAGCCGAGGCAATTGCGCTGGCCAATGACAGCGAATTCGGTCTGGTAGCCAGCGTTGTCAGCGCCGATGCCGACACCGCCGACCGGGTCGCAAACGCCCTGCATGCGGGCCTGGTGTGGGTCAACGCGCCGCAAGTGATCTTCCCGCAGACGGCGTGGGGTGGCTACAAACAAAGCAGTATCGGTCGTGAGTTAGGGCCGTGGGGATTGCAGGCTTTCCAGGAAATAAAGCACGTTATCCGCAGCGTCTGAAAGCCGTTCCAAGGCCCGAGAATGGCTCATGCATGCCTCCTTTCGAGGCATGCGTTTGACACATGGCTTCAATGACAAACTTTCGATTGTTGCACCATTCCGGTCGCCTCAGGATTGACCCCGTCAACTTAATCTAGCCCTCGGTTTACGGGGGCTGTAGCGGATTGACGCGCGCAGTCAGCCTGTGGCCAAAACGCGACCACCTCAACTATAAAAGCAAACGGAGTCCGTCATGGGCGAGCATGATCTGAACAGAAGGCAATTCATCAAGACGGTTGGTGTTGCATCGGTTGCCGCTGCAGCGATGTCCATGCCGTTTATCCGGGCGAGTGCCAGCGAAAACCAGTTTCAGGGCAAAACCCTACGCTTGTTGACCTGGTCAGATGACACTGGGCTGGCCGCACTGCGCAACATCGCCGCGACGTTCGAAGCGAAAACCGGGGCCAAGGTCATTGCCGACCGTACCGGCAGCACCTCGGAAATGGTGGCCAAGCTCAAGGCCGGTGGCGATCGTCCTCAATACGACATCATCACCCTCGCCGGTGTCGGTGCCGAGGGCTTGGCCGCAGCCGGTCTGCTGGAAAAACCAGACCTTAACCGTATTCCCAACATCGTGGACGTGCCGGAAAAATACCGCACGGGCGCCAACGGTCATGGCGTCGGTTATCTGTTGTGGTGTAACAGCCTGGTCTACAGCACCCGCACCGTTAAAGAAGCACCCACCAGCTACGCCGCACTGTGGGACAAGGACCTGGCGCCGAGCATTTTTCTGCCGCCGCCTAACTGGACCGAGGCCATGGACCTGATCATTATCGCCGCCAAACTGGCCGGTGGCGACGAACACAACATCGAGCCCGGCTTTAAAAAGCTGGCTGAACTCAAAGACCGCGTAGTGACCCTGGGCGAGAACCCGAACCAGATCGCCGAGCTGTTCCGCACCGGCTCGCTGGACATGGGTGGCTTGTACGCCCCGGCGTTCTTTCCGAAACAGCTGCGCGACCCGGCCTACGGCCTGGGCGCTACATTCGGGATGAAAGAGGGTTTCTACACGGACTTGATGCAGACAGTTATGCCGAAAAATCGCCCGGGCGATACAGATTTGGCCTACGCCTTCATCAACCATTCTCTGGACCCATTGGTGCAGGGCAAGATGGCAGAAGACATTTACAACGGCCCGGTCAACGCCAAGGCAATCATTTCCGCCGAAGCGCGCAAAAGCCCGTACATCCTTACGCCTGAGCAGATTGCCGACAAGGCGATCATGCATGACAACGTCTTCCTGGCAACGGTGCATGACCAGTGGATTCGTCGTTATACGGAAATTTTCTCTTCCTGATTGCGTGAACCGGAAGGTCCTTCGGACCTTATCGCAGCCTTCGGCAGCACCTACTAGAAGGGTGCCGATGGCTGTGATCGGGTTTACAACACCCGCCATTCAGAATCAATCTCCCACGAGATCATTGCCATGGAACACCAACCCCTGATCCGCTCGGTCGCCGCCGCTTCGGCACGCCGGGCCAAACCGATTTCTCCCACCGCACGTGCGTGGCTTTTTCTTACGCCGTCGATGCTGTTTCTTGCTGTATTGATTGCTGCCAGCCTACTGGTATTGCGCATGAGTTTCGGCACCAAAGGCGCCGAATGGACTGGCTTCAGCCTTGCCAGCTATGTACAGCTTGCTGAACCCTATTATTTGAAATCACTGCTGCTGACCCTGCGACTGGCCTTGTTCAGTGCAGTGATTGCAGTGGCGTTGGCGATCCCGGTGGCATACACCATGTCTCGCCTGCAATCGCCCTTCTTGCGTCGGGTGTTTTTGGCTGCGGTGCTGCTGCCATTACTGGTCAACTTGTTATTGCAAAGTTACGGTTGGCTGGTGATTCTCGGGCCGGGTGGGATGCTCAATAAAGCGTTGATCGGGCTCGGCGTCATCACCCGTCCGGTCATGCTGCTGTACAACCAGAACGGCGTGCTGATGGGCTTGGTGCAAACCGCTTTCCCATTGGCCGTGTTGCCGATTGCCAGCGCCATGCGTGGTGTGTCCCGCAGTTACGAAGAAGCGGCCGCGACCTTGGGCGCCAGCCGCTTTCAAGTGTTTCGCCAGGTGGTTCTGCCAATGAGCCTGCCCGGGATTATTACCGGCGCCACGCTGGTGTTTGCCTACAACGCCAGCAGCTTTGTCGTACCGCTGCTACTGGGTGGTCGACGGGTGCCGATGCTCGCGGTGATGGTCCATGACCAAATCGCACCCCTGATGAACTGGCCCGCGGCCTCGGCTGCCGGTGTGGTGTTGATCGTCACCACCTTGGCGATCATGACCCTGTCTGAATACTTTGCCGGTCGCCGCCGTCGTCTGCTGGAGGCTTCGCAATGAACCGTTCTTCGACATCCCGTTTTCGTTTCCAGCCGCTGCTGCCCGGCGATACCGGCCGCTTTGCCGGCTTCCTCTCCGGGTTCATTTTATTGCTGGCGGTGCTGCCGATTCTGACCATGATCGTCATGTCGTTCAGCGGCGCAGCGAACCTCGACTTTCCGCCCAGCAGCTACAGCTTGCAGTGGTACAGAGCGGCGTGGCAGACGTTCGTTTCGCCAGATGCCAGTGATGTCCTGAGTCTTGGTAAGGCCATGGCCACCAGTTTATGGGTGGCATGCTTGACCATGATCCTGGCGACCCTGGTGGCGGTGCCGGCTTCCTACGCATTGACCCGTTGCGAATTTCGCGGCAAAGGCGTGGCGCTGCAATTGATGTCGCTGCCGCTGGTGTTCCCGATGGTGGTTCTCGGCCTGGCATTGTTGCTGATCTTCGACAGCTTGCCGTTCCAGATGAGCACCTCGCGGCTGGTCATCGCCCACGTGATTCTGGCCCTGCCATTTGTGGTTAAGAATTGCACGGCAGCCATGATGTCCATTGGCAGCGAAGTCGAGGAGGCGGCACAGATGCTTGGCGCGTCACCGCTGCGGGCAATCATTGACGTGGTTGTTCCGTTAATGAAGTCCGGAATCCTCGCCGGCATGTTGCTGGCGTTTATCGTCTCGTTCAACGAATTCACCGTCACCTACTTTTTGTACAACATCGACGTCATGACCGTGCCGATCTGGATGTACAGCCGTACGGTGTCATCGCTGGACCCCACCGTGTTCTCGTTTGCCGTGCTGATCGTGCTGATCGACTTCGTCCTGATTTGGGCGTTGGAGAAGCTGGTCGGTGAAGGTGGCGTTTCGTTTTGATATTTTTGAGGTTTGAGTAAATGACCGGATTAATTCTGGAAAACGTCGAGAAATATTACGGCTCGGCCTGCGCGGTGACCGACGTCAATCTGCACTTGCCTGAAGGTAAATTGGTGTGTTTTCTCGGCCCGTCGGGCTGTGGCAAAACGACGTTGTTACGCATGATCGCCGGGTTGGAAACCCTCACCAGCGGCGAGATTCGCCTCGACGGTGAAGACGTTAGCCATACCCCGGCGCACCAACGTAATTTCGGCATGGTCTTTCAGTCCTTAGCGCTGTTTCCGCACATGACCGTAGGTGAAAACATCGCTTACCCGCTGAAGCTGCGAGGCGTAAGCAAGGCGGACCAGCAAGCGCGGGTCAAGGAACTGCTGGAGCTGATTCAATTGCAGGCGATGATCGATCGGCCTGTAGCCAAGCTTTCCGGTGGTCAACGCCAGCGGGTTGCCATCGCTCGGGCCATCGCATCGCGTCCTAAATTACTGTTGCTGGACGAACCACTTTCAGCACTTGATGCCAAGCTGCGCGAATCGATGCAGGTGGAAATTCGTCAGTTGCAACAACGGCTGAACATCACCACGATCCTGGTGACTCACGATCAGCGTGAAGCCATGACCATGGCCGATATCGTGGTGGTGCTGGGGCACAATCGAGTGCAGCAAGTGGGTACGCCGATTGAAATCTATCGCAATCCGGCTAATGAATTTGTCGCTGACTTTATCGGCTCCGGAAATATCTTTCCGGCCACCGCGCTGGGAAATGGCCAGGTTGGCTTGCCCGGCGGCGAAGCACTGGATGTGCCGATCAGCAGCGGTATCGAGGTGGGTGCCACGGTCAAGATGTTGGTGCGACCCGAGGACTTGCAGTTGTCATCACCGTTGCCGACGTCAGGAAATCGCTTGCTCGGCACGGTGACCTTTGTCCGTGATATCGGCGCCACCATCGAAACCACAGTGGACTGTGCGGGGGTATCGTTGACCGCGCTGAGTACCCCAAGCCAAAGCTTCGGTCTGGCCATAGGCCACCCGGTTTCCGTCACCATTCCGGCTGAAGCGTGCCGGGTATTGGCGGCCTGACGGCGGGTTGAATCAAACGCTCTGGCGCAGACGCGCCAGATCGCGAGAGGGCGGCGCGCCAAATTGGCGGCTGTATTCCCGACTGAACTGTGAAGGGCTTTCGTAGCCAACTCGATAGCCTGCCGCCGACGCATCCAGACCGTCGGCCAGCATCAACCGTCGGGCTTCCTGCAAGCGCAATTGTTTCTGGTATTGCAGTGGACTCATGGCTGTCACCGATTTGAACCGATGGTGCAGGGTCGAGACACTGAGATTCACTTCCCGCGCCAGGTCTTCGATCCGCATGGGCTGTTCGTAATGACTGTTGAGCCACTTGATCGCTTGCGTCACGCGATGGGTCTGACTGTCGGCAATAGCAATTTCGTACAGCCGATGCCCTTGCTGACTGCGCAATAACCGATAAATGATTTCACGCTGGATCAGCGGTGCAAGCATGGCGATATCTTTGGGCGTGGACAGTAAGCGTGTCAGGCGCAACACCGCGTCCAGCAGCTGCGTGTCTATTTTTTCAATGTACAGACCTCGACCGGAGGGGCGGGTGGGCACACTCATCGGGCCGGCTTCGGCGATCAGCGCATTGATCTGCGCCGGATCGATGTCGATGCGCAGGGCAAGGTTCGGTTTTTCCGGTGTCGCGTGTTGAATGCAGCCACTGACCGGCATCGCCACCGAGATTACCAAATAATTCAGCGGGTCATAGGTGTAGCTTTCTTCGCCCAACTGCACGTCCTTGCTTCCTTGAGCCAGGATGCACAAAGCCGGTTGCGCCAGGGTCGGTATGGACTGAATAGGGCGGTCGTGGCAGACCATGTGCAACTGCGGGATGGTTGTCGCAAACACACCGTCTCCGGGTGCGAAGCGTCTGATGATAGAGACCAGCTCAGTGCGTTGCTTCTCCATATCATCCTGAGCGTAAACGCTCTCACTTTGCGACATGCCGCGACTCCTCTGTGATCTAGCGATGAAGCACAGTTTATTTTTGTGCAACGAAGTGCGTTATCTGAATCCTGCCTGATGCTTGCCTGATTCTGTTGGCAACTGATTGAATGGCGAAGAAATGAGCATTAAAGCGCAGCGAACTTGCTTGATGCTATGCCACTAGGTGTGTGTCCGATAATGCACCATAGCGCGGCAGCAAACACCCAGGCGCAGTAATAGGCAATAAGCTGGCAGTAATTGGCTAACGGCAGATAACCCTGCACTTTAATCTCTGCTCTTGTAGAACGCCGCCCCACATTCCGTATAAAAGCGTTCGCACCTCAGGAGTGCAGACTCATGCAGAAGCCAAATCCCGTCAGCCACCTTGCCTTTGCCCGTGCTTCCAGCGGTTGCAGCGCGCAGTTGGGCGTGCGCTTGAGCAGCTTGATCGACCCCGCACTGAAGGCACCAGGCTGCCTGCAGTTTTCTTTACAGCAGTCACTGCACGAACCGGATATGTGGGTTATATCTGGCGTGTGGGCCAGTGAAGACACGATGAGTGCGTGGTTCGCGACTCCCGAGTTGAATGTGTTTGCCGAGCTGGTTCAGCAGCTGATAATCAGCAGCCTGGATTTTCAGACCTTCAAACAAGTGACCTCTCATCAAGCGAAGGCCAACTATCAGCCACCCCTGCAACAGTTGGCCGGTTGATCACCGATAGAAGCATCACCCTCAAAACTGGTTAGAATTGCCGCACTTGATCAATAGGCAGGATGAGTTGCATGGCACGTAAAGAATTCAAAGACGTCGAGGCCGTTTCCGCAGTTATGCCGGGCGAGGGCGGTTACAGCGCAGCGATCGCTGTGAAAGCCAACGCTGGAGGCCCGCCGCGTTTTCACCGTATGCTCGACGCCCAGAAATTCAAGACCGCGCATGAAGCTGACCAGGCCGCAGTTGAAGAACTGGCGCGACTGGTCGATGTCGATGCTGATGGCGAATTGGTGTTTTAAATTGGTCAGCTTTTTGGGCGGTACATCTTGAACAGAGAATTTGGGTCGATCTTGAAGTAATCAGCCGGGCCGCCCCCGCGCAAAATATGCTCGGCCGACGCGGTGTCGTAGATACCGTCTTTGAGCATTGACTTGGCAATGTGAACCGCCACGACTTCCCCTAGCACCAACCACGTCGGTATCAACTCTTTATCGACGCGCTGCAATTGCACAATCTGCGTGACCTTGCATTCAAACGAAACCGGTGTCTCCAACACACGCGGTGCCTTGACGATGCGCGACGCGGCCGGAGTCAGGTTCGCCAATTGGAACTCATCGACTTCCGGGCTAACAGGGGCGCAGCTTTGATTCATCGCTTCGGCCAACGAACGCGTCGCCAGGTTCCAGACAAACTCGCCAGTCTCTTCAATGTTTCTCAAGCTGTCCTTACGGCCGATACTGCTGAAACCAATGATCGGTGGCACGTAGTTAAAACCGTTGAAAAAACTGTACGGGGCAAGATTCAAACGGCCCTGGGCATCTTGCGAAGAAATCCAACCGATAGGCCGTGGGCCAATGATGGCGTTGAACGGATCATGGGGCAGGCCATGGCCCTTGGTCGGTTCGTAGAAATGAATATCGTCTGACATGAGGGCTTCCTGATGACCACGGCTGCTAAAGATTAAGGTTGTCATAGTGCAAGTCAACGGCCGTATTTTCCACATTTTCATGCGCCCGTACTTTTTCATCGCGCAAAATTAAGCCCGGCAAAAGCCGGGCTGGGAGGAATAGTTGGAATGATCAGCTAGTGCGGTTCGCACCGACGTGATCAGCGCCGTCTGAAGCCTGACGGTTAGCACCTACGTGGTCGGCACCGTCCGAAGCCAGGCGGTTTGCACCGACATGATCAGCGCCATCTGCAGCCTGACGGTTAGCACCTACGTGGTCAGCACCATCTGAAGCCAATCGGTTTGCACCGACATGGTCAGCGCCGTCAGACGTTACACGTGCCGCTGCAGCATTGGTGTGTGCCGAACCGCCTTCTGCGAAAGCTGGAAGGGCGAAGGTGGTGCTAGCCATTACCGAGAAAGCGATGCCGAAAATCAGTTTTGAGGTTTTCATTTTGGTTACTCCGATGTCGGGGGTATTCTGTGTTGCGATGGAGTGAATGTTACGCCGCTGGATTTTCATAAGAAGTTAATAAGCGTGCTAACGATTATCGTTGCAATTGATAGTTCGATAATTGCTTTACACATCAACAGTTTAAGGCTGTTCTTTATAAGGGAGAGAACCGATTCAGCAACCAGAGGCGTTTTGGCGCTGAACTTTTCAACTGGCGGTATTATTCCGACAAAACGCTGGGCTCGATGGCTATGTGCTGTCGCTCGCGTAGCCTGCGGCTAGACGGGCATAGAATCTAGGCCTTGAAGGCCCAGGTAATCAGCACGGTCAACAACAGCCCGGTTAGCAGAAATGTGGTCAAGACCATCAGCAACAATGTGGTTTGCACCGATGTGATTAAAGCTATTAGCAGCAACATGATATGCACCTATCTAGTCAGAGCCATCAGCAGCAATTCGGTCAGCACCTTCTGGTGGGGGTTCCGGGTTGTTGTGAACGGGTGTGAGTGGGTATGGGATGGATGCTACGCCGCTCGATTTTTTTGAGAACTCATTCAGCGTGTTACCGCATATTGCTGAAATTAATAGTTCTAAACCCCTTGGCCGCTTGAACCTCCGTGGCCGCAACGTAAAAAAGGCGACACACTGAGCAGTGGTCGCCTCTTTTCTTTACGCAAGATTTTGATTAAAAAATGATCGAAACCCTCAGTCGCTTTCGATCCGCGAATGCTTGCGGGTGTCTTTCATAAACACATAAACCAGCAGCGATACGGCGATGCAGGCAGTGACGTACCAGTAGTAGCCCGTTTCCATGCCGATGCTTTTGAACCACAAAGCGATGTACTCAGCGGTGCCGCCGAAGATCGATACGGTCAACGCATAAGGCAGGCCTACACCCAAGGCACGAATTTCGGTCGGGAACAGCTCGGCTTTCACCACGGCATTGATCGAGGTGTAGCCGCTGACAATAATCAGTGCTGCCATGATCAGGAAAAACGCGCCCCACCAGCTTTGTACCGTATGCAAAGTCGTCAGAATCGGCACGGTGAACAGAGTACCGAGTACACCAAATGCGATCAGGATTGGACGTCGCCCAATCTTGTCCGACAGTCCACCCACCAACGGCTGCAAGCACATAAACAGAAATAGTGTCGCCGCTGAAATGGTAGTGGAGTCGGTGATGCTCATGCCGACCGTATTTACCAGGTACTTCTGCATATAAGTGGTGTAGGTATAGAAAGCCAGGGTGCCGCCCATGGTCAGGCCGACCACGGTCATCAACTCTTTTGGATGGCGCATCAAGGTGCGCATCGCACTTTCTTTCTGCACTTTCTTCTTCGTGAACGACTCGGTTTCTTCCATGCCACGACGCAGATACAGTGCGACCACGGCACACAAGGCGCCGATGACGAACGGAATTCGCCAGCCCCAGGCATACAGCTGCTCAGTGGTCAGGGTTTGCTGCAATATGATCAATACTGCCAACGCTATGAGCTGGCCAGATATCAAGGTGACATATTGGAAGCTGGAGAAGAAACCGCGACGTTCCTTGGTCGCCATTTCGCTCAAGTACGTGGCGGATGTACCGTATTCGCCGCCCACGGAGAGCCCTTGCAGCAAGCGGGCAAACACCAGGAGCACCGGTGCGCCGACGCCGATGATTTCATAGCTTGGGGTCAAGGCGATGATCAACGAACCGAAACACATCAACAGCACCGATGCCATTAGCGCGGCTTTTCGGCCCTTGCGGTCGGCGTACAGGCCCATCAGCCAGCCACCGATTGGACGCATCAGAAAGCCGACGGCGAAGATCGCAGCGGTGTTGAGTAGTTGAGCGGTGGTGTCGCCTTTTGGGAAAAATGATTTAGCGAAGTACAACGAGAACGCCGCATAAACGTACCAGTCATACCACTCGACCATGTTGCCGACGGAGCCGCTGAATATCGATTTCAGACGGCTGCTGGTGGTCTTTTCTTTGGCGGGCGCAACGGTCGCCCCGGCAGGCACAGCGTTTGGGGTATCCATCAAGGATCCTTAAGTCATTGTTTTTAGTAGAGCGCACAGAAGTGCAGCTTGGCCTGAGCTATAGCAGGAGCTGTGCCAGACCGTAGAAGGCCGACTTAGAGAGGTTTGCCGGATTTGTTCGGCGAATATCCGCTTACTGCCATGACTTCAGTAAGCGGAAAATTGCCTGTCGGATCGCTTATTCCGAAGGCTGGAGAAACGTTTCCCGTTGCAGGCCGTGGCGCTGCATCTTTTCGTTGAGGGTTCTGCGCGGTAATTGCAGCTCGTTCAGTACCGCTTTGATATCGCCCTTGTGCCGGATCAATGCCGCGCGCAGACAATGCGCTTCGAAAGCTTCTTGTTGCGCCGCCAATGATTGTCCCGACTCAACGGCCAGCGGTTGCGCCTGGCTCAATCCCAACACGTGACGCTCGGCTGCATTGGCCAGTTCACGCACGTTGCCCAGCCAGTCGTGGCTCAACAGATGGTTCAGCTCGGCGCCGCTCACTGTCGGGGCTTTGCGCCCCAGACGTTCAGCCGCAGCGCGGGCGAAATGGTTAAACAGCAGCAGGATGTCTTCACGGCGTTCACGCAGCGCAGGTAAACGCAATTCGGCGACGTTCAGGCGATACGCCAAATCCTCACGAAAGCGCCCGGCCCGCGCTTCGTCCAGCAGGTCTGGCTTGGTCGCGGCAATGATCCGAATATCAATCGCTATGCTGTGGTTCGAGCCTAACCGTTCGAGGCGCTGTTCCTGCAAAACCCTTAACAGCTTGACCTGCTGCCCCAGTGGCATGCTTTCAATTTCATCGAGAAACAATGTGCCGCCGTCGGCGTACTCGAGTTTGCCAATACGTTTACCCTGAGCGCCGGTGAAGGCTCCGCTTTCGTGGCCGAACAGCTCGGCTTCGAACAAGTGCTCGGGGATCGCGGCGCAGTTGAGTGCAACGAACGGCTTGCCTGCGCGAGGACCGAAATCATGCAGGCAGCGCGCAACTAACTCTTTGCCGCTGCCTGTCTCGCCGCGAATCACCACATTGACCGGCAGTTGCGATAACTCCAGCACTTGCTTGCGTAACATTTGCACACTCATGGCACCGCCGAGCAAGGTGGCGTCCAGCCTGGCTTTCGCATCCGCCTGCTCATGCAATCGGCGGTTTTCCAACACCAAGTGGCGCTTCTCTAACGCCCTTTGCAAGATTCTCAGCAGTATTTCCGGGCTGAAGGGTTTTTCCAGAAAATCGTAAGCTCCATCACGCATGGCATCCACCGCCATCGGTACGTCGCCATGGCCAGTCAGCAAAATAACCGGCAAGTCTGGATCGAGACGTTGCAAACGGTCGAGGAATGCCAAACCGCCCATGCCTGCCATACGTACGTCACTGAGGATTACTCCCGGAAAATGCTCGGGCAACACGGCCATGCAATCTTCGGCACAGCAATACACCTGCACACAAAATCCGGACAGCGTCAGCCATTGCTGAACGGCTTCACGGATGCTGGCCTCATCATCGACCACAATGACTGCATTTAACATGTGGGATCAGGCCTCTGGCTCTGTGGGCAAAATAAGCGTGAAGTGTGCGCCTTCGCCTTGGTTTTCGGCACTGAGCGTACCGCCCGCTTCATGGACGATGGCGTAAGAAACCGCCAAACCCAACCCCAAACCATCGCCTACCGGTTTGGTGGTGAAAAAAGGATCAAAGAGACTGGCCAAGTGTTCTTCCGCGATACCGCCGCCGGTGTCGCCAACCGTAAGACGCCATCGGTCCGGGTTAGCGTCGGGTTCAATCCATACTTCCAGGCGCTTGATGGGCCTGTCGCGCATGGCGTCCAGGGCATTACGCAACAGGTTGATCAGCACTTGCTCCAGTCGGATTGCATCACCGCGTACGTGGGCGGGGCGGGTCAGGTGCAGCACGCAATTGACGGCCTCGTCGCGTAAACGGGGCTCCATTAACAGAAGTGCCTGATCGACTACTGCGGCCAAATCCAGCCGCTCCCTCAAGCCACTGGGGCTTTTACGGGCGAAGGTTTTTAAATGCCCGGTCAGCGCGGCCATACGCGTTAATTGCTGATCCAACGGAACCAGCGCTTTGTACGCATCGTCAATTCGCCCGTGATCAAGCAGCAGACGCAAGCTGGCCAGCTGCATGCGCTGGGTGGTCAGTGGTTGATTGATCTCATGGGCCAGGGCTGCGGACATCTGCCCCAGCGCTGCCAGTTTTGCCGACTGAACCAAACCGTCCTGGGCGGTGCGCAGGTCGCGGGTGCGTTCTTCGACCAGTTGTTCCAGCTCTTCACGACCGCGTTGGCGCACTCGCGCCAAACGCCAACGTTGATGCAGGAATAAGCTCAGGAATACCAGCGTCAACCAGATTCCGGCGGCCGCCAGTGCCGCGTTGCGTGAGTCTTCGGCCAGCGCTTGCGGTTTGCGCAGCAGGTGCAGCGTCCAGCCTTCATCGGCCAGCGGCAATGATTCCCACAAGTAGTCTTCCAAACCGCCAGGACCCTGGACGCGGGTTAAATGACTGGTGCCGCTGAACTCACGGATCACCTGGCTGTGCAGCGGGGAAAGAGGCTGTTTGTCGTACTGCCGAGTCGCGGCCAATTCAGCGCGGTCACTGGCGGATATCGGCAGTAACTCGCGGTAACGCCAACCGCTTTGATTGGCAATAAAAACGATGCCTTTAGCGTCGCTGAGCAACAGCAGATCGTCTCCCTGGCCCCATTCACGTTGCAGATCGGGAAATTCCAGTTTCACCACGACGGCGCCGAGAAATTCCCCGGTGTCGCTGATCACTGCGTTGGATAGAAAATAGCCGGGAATTCCACTGGTCACGCCGACCGCGTAGAAACGTCCGACGCCTTGCGCCTTGGTCTGTAGGAAGTACGGCCGAAAACCGTAGTTATGTCCCACATAGCTGCTCGGTAAGCGCCAATTGCTGGCGCCTACTGCAAGGCCGTTGCGGTCCAATAACTCCAGGGTCGATGATTGCGCTGCGCTGTTGATCTTTTCCAGCCGGTGATTCAACGCGTCTTGAGCGTCCGGGCTCAGGGGGCCAAGCAACGCCGAGCGTAATTCAGGGTCCAGCGCCAGCACTGCGGGCAATGCTCGATAACGGTCAATGAGCGTATGCAGTGTGTTGCCGTACAGCACCAACTGCCCACCTGCCCGGGAGGCGTCATCGGCCAAGGCATGTCGCTCAGCTTGACGAGCCGCCAGCCCAGCGGCAACTAATGCGCCCGCAATAATCAGCAGCACATAGATAAACAGGCGAATACGGCGAGGAATAAGGGGCATAGGGACGAAATGAAGGGAACCGATCGGCACCTTAGCATGGGCTTGCCGCAGCGCAGTTCCAGATAGGAACCGCGCGTTCGGCAGCAATTGTTACAGTAAGTTAAAACTCTGCTGTTTTACGTCCGAAGAATCGAGACCGATCATTACGTCAAACGCGCCCGGTTCAGCGGCGAATTTCAGCGCAGGATTGAAGAACTTAAGGTCCTCCTCGCTGAGGGTGAAAATAATGACTTTCTCTTCACCCGCTTTCAACGTGACTTTCTGGAAATTTTTCAGCTCTTTGACCGGACGGCTGATGGAGGCGGCGACGTCATGCAGGTAAAGCTGCACCACCGTTGCACCCTCGACTTTTCCAGTGTTTTTCAACGTAACGCTGGCATTCAGCGTGCCGCCGCGCTTCATGTCTTTGGCGGACAGCGTAATGTCGGACAGGCTGAATTGGGTGTAGCTCAGGCCATAACCGAACGGGAATAGCGGGCCGTTGTGTTCTTCAAAATACTGCGAGGTGTAGTTGCCAGGTTTGCCCGGCATCAACGGGCGACCGGTGTTCAAATGCGCGTAATACACCGGCAATTGACCGATTGAGCGCGGGAAAGTCATGGCCAGCTTACCGGAAGGGTTGTAGTCGCCGAACAGTACATCGGCCACCGCATTTCCGCCTTCGGTGCCGGGGAACCAGGTTTCCAGCATCGCATCAGCTTGTTCCTGCTCTTTAACCAAAGCCAGTGGCCGACCGTTCATCAGCACCAACACCAACGGTTTGCCCGTGGCTTTGAGCGCTGCGATCAGGTCCTGCTGACGGCCTGGGAGGTTGAGGCTGGTGCGGCTTGCCGATTCGTGGGACATGCCCCTGGACTCACCGACCACTGCCACCACGACGTCAGACTGCTGCGCGACCTTGACCGCCTCGGCGATCATTTCTTCGGCTGGACGTGGGTCGATTTCAACCTCGGTAACCATGAAATTCAAGTATTTGATAATCGCCGGATCATCAGCAACGTTGGCGCCTCGGGCGTAAACCAGCCTGGCTTTGTCGCCGACCGCGTTGGCCAGACCGTCAAACACGGTCACTGACTGGTGCGGAACACCGGCCGCTGACCAACTGCCGAGCATGTCGAGTTGGCTTTTCGCCAACGCACCGATGACCGCGATGGTGCCTTGCTTCTTCAGTGGCAACGTTTCGTTATCATTTTTCAGCAAAACCAGAGTTTTGCGTGCAACGTCACGCGCTTCTGCGCGGTGTAAGCGACTTTCACCGTTGGTGTCGATGGGGTCGGTAGCGGCATCGCCGATGCGGCGATACGGGTCGGCAAATAGCCCCATGTCGTACTTGGCGCCCAATACCTCGCGGACCGCGCTGTCGATATCGTTCTGGGTTATCTCGCCGTCCTTCAACAGCCCCGGCAATTGCTCGCCGTACACCGAGTCGTTCATGCTCATGTCGACCCCGGCCTTGATCGCCAGCTTGGCGGCCTCACGGTCGTCCCGGGCTACGCCGTGGCGGATCAACTCCTTGATGGCGCCGTGGTCGCTGATGGTGACGCCTTTGAAGCCCCAGTCTTTACGCAGCAAATCTTTCAACAGCCAAGTGTTGGACGTGGCCGGCACACCGTTGATCGAGTTAAGCGCGATCATCACCCCGCCAGCGCCGGCGTCGATGGCCGCGCGGTAAGGGGGCAAGTAATCCTGATACATACGCGTCGGACTCATGTCGACCGTGTTGTAGTCCTTGCCGCCTTCGACGGCGCCATACAGGGCGAAGTGTTTGACGCTGGCCATTAGGCTGTCCGCGCCGCCCGGGTGCTCGCCCCGATAAGCGTTGACCATTACTTTGGCGATGCGCGATACCAGATAGGTGTCTTCACCGAAGCCTTCGGAGCTGCGGCCCCAGCGCGGATCGCGGGAGATATCGACCATCGGCGCAAAGGTCATGTCCAAGCCATCGGCGGCTGCTTCGCGGGCCGATACCCGACCGCTCAGCGCGATGGCGTCCATGTCCCAACTGGCGGCCAGGCCGAGGCTGATAGGAAAGGCCGTACGGTGACCGTGGACCACGTCGTAAGCGAAAAACATCGGGATCTTCAGGCGACTATTGACCACAGCGGCCTGCTGCAACGGACGGTTTTCTGGACGTGTAATCGAATTGAACGTGCCGCCAATTCTACCCGCGGCAATTTCTTTGAGAATTTGTGGCTGCGGCATTTCAGGCCCGATGCTGATAAGGCGCAGTTGCCCAATCTTTTCAGCGAGGGTCATTTGCTTCATCAGGTTGGAGATGAACGCGTTTTTGTTAGCCAGCGGGCTAGTTGTAGTCTCGGCCATGACCGAATGACTGGCCAGACCGATAACGAGGCCCAGCAAACACAGCTTATTCATGAATATTTTCTCAGGGCTTTCTTCAGCAACTCACGTTAAGTACTGGTCAGCCAAATTTGGGAATTGAGTCTGTTGCGCATATTGTCGATCAGGGCGAAGGGCAGCCACTGAACTCTTTGTCACGCAGAGCATCTTTAGCGCAGCGAGTTTTAGCGTATTGCGCGTCAGCAATCCAGCGTTGGTGGCGGATTATGCCGGGGATCGTGCATTTTGGCTAAAGTCAGTCTGCGGGTTGGAACTAAAAAAGATTTTCGACAGGGAGAAATATCATGCAAACACCACGGGGCTACCGCTTCAGTTGGTCCATGACGGCGTTGATGCTAATGAGCACATTGCTGGCGGGTTGTGGCATCAACAACATTCCCACCTACGACGAGCAAGTAAAGGCCGCGTGGGCACAGGTGCAGAACCAATATCAGCGGCGCGCCGACTTGATTCCTAACCTGGTGGAAACCGTAAGGGGTTATGCCAAGCAGGAACAGGCTACGTTGACCGCCGTGATTGAGGCGCGGGCCAAGGCCACGTCGATTCAGGTTGACGCCAGCACCTTGAACGATCCGGAAAAGCTCAAGCAGTTCCAGCAAGCCCAAGGCCAGCTGACCGGTGCCTTGAGCCGTTTGATGGTGGTGTCCGAACGCTATCCGGACCTTAAATCCAACCAGAACTTCCTGGCGTTGCAATCACAGCTGGAAGGCACTGAGAACAGAATCAGTGTGGCCCGCAAAGATTTCATTGCCTCGGTCGAGCGCTACAACACTGAAATTCGTACGTTTCCCGGTCGCCTGTGGCACACCATGATGTACAGCGATTTGCCAATCCGACCGAACTTCGAAGCCACCACCGAAGGCGCCGACAAAGCTCCTGAAGTGAAATTCTGATGCGTGCCCTGCGGCTTGGCGCGCTTGGGCTGTTATTGGCCTGTGCCTCGGTCGCGTTGGCGGCCCTGGTGTTTCCGCCGTTGACCGGACGCGTGGTGGACACCGCGCAATTAATCGACGGCCAGACCAAGGCGCAACTCACGCAAATGCTCGAAGCCCATGAACAGGCCACCGGCGAACAAGTGGTGGTGGTCACGTTGCCTAATCTGCAGGGAACCAGCATCGAAGACTACGGTTATCAGTTGGGAAGAGCGTGGGGCATAGGGCAAAAGGAAAAGGATAACGGCGCGTTGCTGATTGTCGCGCGGGATGACCATAAGGTTCGGATCGAGGTCGGTTACGGGCTCGAGGACCGGCTGACCGATGCCCAGTCTTCGGTGATTATCAATCAGGTCATCACCCCAGCGTTCAAGGCCGGGAATTTCTCGGGCGGGATCAGCCAAGGCACCCAGGCGATGATTCAGGTGCTGGGCGGCAATCCGCTGGCCGAGCCTGCCGCAGAACCGCAAGATGACACTGACTCCAGCGATTTGCCCCAGGACTTTTTGTACGTGGGGCTGTTTTTGGTGTTTATCTTCATCAATATGCGCTGGGGCGGAGGTGGTCGGTTTGGTGGGGGTGGCGGTTTTATTGGGGGCATTGGCGGTGCAGGATTGGGTTCTGGCGGCTCGCGGTCCAGTGGCGGCGGGGGAGGTTTCAGTGGCGGCGGTGGCGGCTTTGGCGGAGGCGGGGCGTCCGGCAGTTGGTAGCCCTTAGAACAACAGGCGTCATCCATGCACCGGCGAGTGATAAATGATCATGGCTTTATTAAATAATGATGAACAACGGCAGGTGTCTGAAGCGGTTAGCCGGGTTGAACTGAAGACTGACGCTGAGTTGGTCACGGTGTTGGCCGCACGGTCTGACGACTATGCGTACGTGCCGTTGATATGGGCCGGTTTACTGGCGTTATTGGTGCCTGGCGTGATCAGCTATGTCACCGGTTGGTTCAGTGCCAATCAGCTGTTACTGGCCCAATTCGCGACGTTTATCATCGCGGCACTAATCATGCGCTTGCCGTCGATAACCACTCAATTGATCCCTGAATCAGTACGCCATTGGCGCGCAAGCAATCTGGCGCGGCGCCAGTTCCTTGAGCAAAATCTGCACCGCACAGCTGGCGAAACCGGCGTGCTGATCTTCGTTTCCGAAGCCGAGCGTTATGTGGAAATTCTGGTAGACCGAGGCATCAGCAGCCGACTGGACGATGTCGCGTGGAAAGCCATTGTCGATGTGTTTACCCAGCAGGTCAGGGACGGCGAAACGCTGAAAGGCTTTCTAGGGTGCATTGAGTCGTGCGGTGAGTTGCTGGCTGCCCACGTGCCCCTGACCCAAAAGCGTAATGAATTGCCGAATCGGTTGGTGATGCTGTAGGGGCTCTGATGTACACCGCCAATCGCCCACCCCTAATTAAATCAACCAATCCCACACAACCCGCCTAAAATACCCGCCTCGTTATTTTCAGCCCGCCCGAGGCGCTTCCGATGTCAGTGACTGCAACTTCCACCCAGCCCGCGCCGGATCACCATGGGCAGTTTTTGAGCCTGCTCGACACCAGCCTGTCGCAGAACTCTTTTATCAAGCTGGTGCTGGCCAAGTACGTTGGTGCCGAGGCGGAGTTGCAGCGGATCATCATTAAGCTCACGACCATCAAAGAGCAACCGCACCTGTCATTTGTTTACCGCTACAAAACCCGTGACATTACCAAGAATTTCTTGCTGACCGAAGGCATCGAGGTGATCGCAGGTTTACTGCCTGATGCCTTCAAAAACGCTCACTTGCTGTCGCTTACCGACGAAGTGCAGTTGGAATACAGCAAAAAAGGCAAAAGCACGCTGTTCAAAAGCAAGGCCCAGCAAGAGCGTGAAGCGCCTTCAGTCGAGCATGACCGGGAAAAGAAACGTTATTTGGAGTTGAGCCGTCCGTTTTTGACGGACTTGGGCGTGACCAACAAACAGCATGAGCTGATCCCGGCCATGTCGCGCAAATGGAAGCAGATCAACAAATTTATCGAGGTATTTTCCCACGCCTTGAGTTCATCCCCGCTGGCGCTTGATCAGCCGATCAAGGTGGCGGACTTTGGTTCGGGCAAGGGCTATTTGACCTTCGCCATTCACGATTACCTGCGCAACACGTTGCAAGCCGAAGGCAATGTGACTGGCGTTGAATTGCGCGAAGACATGGTGATGTTGTGCAACGCCGCTGCCCAGCGTCTGGAGCATCCGGGCCTGGTGTTTGAGCATGGTGACGTGCGCAGCGTGGCGCCCAGTGCGCTGGATGTAATGATCGCCTTGCACGCCTGCGACATCGCCACCGACTACGCCATCCACATGGGCATTCGTTCTGGCGCTTCGATCATTATGTGTTCACCGTGCTGCCACAAGCAGATTCGCTTGCAAATCCAGAGCCCGACGTTGCTGCGGCCGATGCTGCAATACGGTTTGCACATGGGGCAGCAGGCGGAAATGGTCACCGACAGCCTGCGCGCCTTGCTCCTTGAAGCCTGCGGTTATGAGACCAAAGTGTTCGAATTCATTTCGCTTGAGCACACTAACAAAAACAAGATGATCCTCGCTGTCAAACGCGCGGAGCCGCTCAAGCAGCCAGAGTTGCTGGCGAGGATTCAGGAGCTGAAGACGTTTTACGGTATTCAGGAACACTGCCTGGAAACCCTGCTCCAGGCAGACGGCTACATCAACTGATCAGACGCGTATCGCTTTGGGCGCAACCACCGTGGTCTTGCGCCCGAGTACGACGGTGGCGATTACGCCAACCGCGAACAGCCAGGTAATGGGCTCGATATGCTCGCCAAAGAACAGCGCGGAAAAAGCGATGGTGAAGAATATCTGCAACAGCTGAACCTGGCTGACCCGGGAAATGCCGCCCATGGCGAGGCCGGAGTACCACGCGAAAAAGCCAATGAATTGCGAGAAAATAGTCACGTAGCCAAATGCCCACCAAGCGCCAGTCGATATCGGGCCCTGGTGTTGCAGCGCCAGATAAATCACCGGTCCTGCCAGTAACGGCGCCGATAAAACCAGCGCCCAACAAATCACCTGCCAACCGCCCATTTCCTTGGCCAGGCGGCCGCCTTCGGCATAACCCAACCCGCCCACGGCGATGGCTGCCAGCATCCATAAGTCGCCGATTTGAATGCTTCCGGCGCCGCTGATCAACGCATAACCCAGCACCAACGCACTGCCCAACGCGGCGCAGGCCCAAAACGATCTGGAAGGGCGTTCGTGGGACAGCCATGCTGCATAGATGGCTACGCACAACGGTTGTAGGCCGTTGACCAAGGCGCCGTGTGAAGCCGGCAGGGTTTTCATGGCCCACGCGGAGAGCACCGGGAAACCGATGATTACCCCCAGAATCACCAGGCACAGGCCTTTGACTTGCGTCCAGGTCGGCCATTTTTCCCGGCGGATCAGTAGCAACAACGCAGCCGGAATGGCCGCCAACAGGGCGCGGCCCAAGCCATTGAGTAGAGGATGAACTTCCTGGACCACGATGCGGGTCATGGGCAGTGTCAGGCTAAAAATAATCACCCCGATCAGGCCCAGGGCCATACCGGTGTTTTCGCGAGAGGACATGATGGATACGGACCTTGTTATTAGATGTACACAAAGAAGCATTCATCTAGCCACAAACCCCACGCAAACGCTCTCACAGCTACCGACAGATTTATCAGTACAGTTGGCAAAATTATTCTTTCCGTGAAAATTGAAATCAGGGCTTGGAGCCTGACTGTTTCGGCGAGGGCAGCGGGGTATTTAAGCCTTTGATCGACACTGACAGTGCAGGGTCGCCCAATGGGTGGGTCTTTGCGTCATAGAACTTCAGGGTCACATCTTGCCCGGCGAACAGACTGCTGAAATAGCGCTTTTGTTGCTGGATAAAGCCGTCACTGCGCCGAGCGATGGAGAACGCGATGGTTTTGATATTGGCCCGCTTAATAGCCTCGACAATGTGCGCGTCTTGCTTGCCGAGGGCATGGCCGAACACGCACAACGCATCTTTGGGGCTGGCCAGTTGTGCGTTGCAGTAACCCAGGTAATCGGTGTGGCGAATCATCTTCACTTTGTTCGCGCTGGTGTCTTCGCTGATGAAAATCGGTACGTCGTCCAGCGCATTGATGGCGAAACTGCCGAGCAGGGTGCTTTCCGACGACAGCAACTTTCGCACACTGCCATCCAGATTCTTCACCAGGTGCAGGCCGCCGTGCAGATAAAGCATGCGCGTGGTGTTAGCGAATGACTGGTTGGGGTCGAAAGTCGCGTCATCGCCGAACAGGTCGTTAAATTTCTCCGGCGCCTGCATTACCGCCCAATAACAGAGCAAATCGTAGTTGGTCGAAAACACGTTACGGTATTGGCTGAGTTCCTGGCTAATCTGCAGCAGCGATTTCTGCTCCACCAAACGCCATGGAATGTGTACCGAGCGCACCGCATGAATCAACGCTTCCTTGATGGCGAAGTAGCGGTTGCGCGGCGATGACGAACTGATAGTAAGCGCCGCATTGACCCGCATGGCGGTTTTCAAAGCGCTGAGAATCGGCTCAAAGTTGGTCGTTCCCAGGCTTTTGAACACCGCAAGTTCGGTTTGGCTCAGGGGTTTATTGCGGGTGGTCTCGGACTCTTCAAACAGCGAGAAGTACGAGAAATTCTTCCAGACAGCCAGGCTCGCGCCGTTGCCGACCAGCAGATCGGAAAACGGGGTGGTGGCTCGCAGTTGATTCCAGTCTGCAAGCTCAGCGTCAAAATCCGTGTTTTCCATAGTTTCTGTTCGTCGCCATTAAGTCGGGAAAGTTCAGCGGCGGGACTTTATCACGCCGACGGCTCTAGACCGATGGCCACTGTTGCGCCAGATCAATATCGGCCATGCACAATGGGCAGATGCTGCCCGCATCGCCGAGCCGGATGCACCGGTTGGGTCAGTGGGCAGAGGACCGTTCATGAGCATTACTTCCAGCACCATTTGCGACGCCGCCGACTTGCTTAAAGGCTTTGTTGGCTATCACCACAAAGCCGACCGTTACATCGTTCGTTTCAGCGAAGACGCTTTTGGCATGGACGTCGCGGACGACAGCATCACCCCCGCTAACGAATTCGTCTGGAACGCCGGTCATGGCCGGCTGATGACACTCAAGCGCGAGTCGGTCCAACTGTTATTGGAACAGAACATCGATGACCGTCTGAATGTAACCGAGCCATTGCGGGTCTATGTGCGACGGTTGGATTTACCGGAAATAACCGCAGTGCGCCAGTTAAGGGCCGATTAGCACCCTTGATATGGATGGGGCTTATTTGCAGGTTCCGCCTTTGTGGTGCGATCCCGTTCCCCCAACAGGGTGGGTTCCTTTCGGACACGCCAGGACGAATGTCGAACTGATCATGAGTACGACGAGCAGGCTAAGCATTGCGATCTTTTTCATGAATCCTCCTTGGACACCCACGGGGGGTGCGATGTCATAACGATATCATTGAAAGCATCGCCTCCCTACCATCAGTTCAAACCTGTTGTATAGCAGCGGCCATTGCCAACCTGACTCGCTGGCCAGGCGTCTTCATGGCGCACAGCGCTCCGTTTTAAGGCATTTGATGGCTGCATGCTCTCAGCCATGGAGAAAACCTGCGAAAAAAACAAACATCAGTTTCAATTTGGTGTTTATTTTTTCTTGACCGAGTGGTTAGGTATCGTCTGGCCTCCAGGGTTATTTTCGATGTTTTCTGCCTGTTTTCTGGATGGCCTTTACCATGCACCTAAAAAGTTGGCGCAATTCGTGCTTTATCCGGAAAAGCTGACTATTTGGTCGGCTTTTTTTCTGGACTTGAAGCCTTATTGGGAAGTAGTTGATGACACGTATTTGCTCTGGTTTATTGCTTGCGGGCGGGCTTATTGCTGGGGGTCAAGCTGTAGCCGGGGACCTTCTTCAGTGGCAAAACAACAGCCTGACGTACCTGTATGGTGGGAATTTTGCGGTCAATCCGGAGCTGCAACAGACCTTCACTTTCGAACACGCGGACAGCTGGAAGTACGGCGATAACTTTTTCTTCGTAGACACTATTTTCTACAACGGCAAAAAAGACAGCAGCGCTGGCAACAGCTCTTATTACGGTGAATTCAGCCCGCGCCTGTCGTTCGGTAAAATCCTCGACAAGAAACTGGAATTCGGTCCGATCAAAGACGTCTTGCTTGCCCTGACCTATGAGTTTGGCGAAGGCGATAACGAGTCGTACCTGATCGGCCCAGGCTTTGATTTGGCGGTTCCCGGCTTCGACTACTTCCAGTTGAACTTCTACCAGCGCCAAACCGAAGGCGGCCGTCCAGGCGATAACATTTGGCAGATCACACCTGTGTGGGGCTATACCTTGCCGGTGGGCCACTCAGACATCCTGATCGACGGGTATATCGATTGGGTTGTTGATAACGACAAGAACTCACGCGGTGTTTATCACGCTAACCTTCACGTCAACCCGCAAATCAAGTATGACCTGGGCAAAGCGCTGCATTGGGGTGAGAAGCAGCTCTACGTCGGTATTGAGTACGACTACTGGAAGAACAAGTACGGCATCGAAAATACCTCCAACTTTGACACTGATCAAAACACCGCAAGTCTGTTGGTCAAAGTGCACTTCTAATACCTGATAACGAGCCACCTTGAACCTAACTTCGGTGCTGAACGCGCCACGGGGGAGCATCATGCTGGAAAAGCTATTTCAACTAAACGCACACAATACGAATGTGCGCACCGAGATTCTCGCGGGCGTTACCACCTTCCTGGCCATGGCCTACATCCTGTTCGTCAACCCGAGCATCCTCGGCGATACCGGCATGGACAAAGGCGCCGTGTTCGTCGCGACCTGCCTGGCGGCGGCCATCGGCTCAGCCGTTATGGGGCTGATCGCCAACTACCCGATTGCCCTGGCACCCGGCATGGGCCTCAACGCCTTCTTCACCTACACCGTTGTGTTGCACATGGGCCACACCTGGCAAGTGGC